>NZ_JBNAFJ010000009.1:0-104423 GCF_049707015.1 Microbacterium sp. CH-015
CGCAAGATGAAGCAGAACCTCTGGTGGGCCGCAGGCTACAACCTGATCTCTGTACCGCTCGCCGCCGGCATCCTCGCCCCCATCGGATTCGTGCTGCCGATGGCAGTCGGCGCGATCCTTATGTCCCTGTCCACCCTCGTCGTCGCCCTCAACGCCCAACTCCTGCGCCGGCTGGACCTCGACCCCGAGGTAAGCACGCGCGCGATCCTAACGAGATAGCTCAGAACCGCACCCGGTACGCGGGATCCTCAAGCGGGCACTGCACGGGTGAGGTGGGGCCGCGGGCACCCTGACCAGGAGGAGGTGCCGGTGGGAGAATCTCCGGGTGGATGCTAGCTCGGTGATTGCGGTCGCCGTCATCGTGGTTGCGACGGCGAGTCTCCTCGCGCTCGCACCGCTCATCCATCGCGATACGCGTAGAAGGTGGGAGAAGGGCATCGGCGGCGGCGGTCTCGGTTCCGCGCTCGATGCCGTATGGCGGCCGTCAGCGGAAGACGCCCACGCGCAATGGGAAGCTCAAGTCGAGGTGCCAGCTCACGCGCCGAGCCCCGGCGACAAAGGGCTCGACAACGGACGCATCGTCATCGACCTGCACTGAGCGATCGCGATCCCTAAACGGGCACTGCGCGTTGGTGGAGCGTCACAGTGCGTCCTCGGGCCGAGTTCAACCGGCTCGCGAGCGATCCCCCGTAGGGTGGCGGGGTGAGCGACGAACACAATCCGTTGATCCCCGCTGGCTATGACATCGTCTGGTCGGTCGTTGCCGCGCTTGTCATCGCGCTCGCAGTTGTCGCCCTCGTGACGCTCGCCCGTTCGGCCCGACGTCTCACTGCGACCCAAGTTTTGATCTGGACGGTCATCGTCCTCCTCGTACCACTCGTCGGTTCGGTCGCATGGCTGGCAATCGGTCGCCGCTCGGTTCCTACGGGGGAAACCACCTGACCCTGGCTGGGAACATCACCTCAACCCCGCCACGCGCAACGATCGCCCACGGAGCCTCGGTGCGCCGCAATCCTTCAATCCTGGAGAAACTCGGGTCGTACCTCTGCGACTCCCTCAAGCTCTGATCGGAGCCGAGCGACGAGCACTCGTCCGCGGTCCTCCCAACCCTCAGGCAAAGGGTCGTCCACGTCCCGAGACTGCCAGGCCTCATTCCACGCGCAGAGAGCCGCACTTAGCTCCGGCGAGAGGCCTAGATCAGAACCCGTCAGGTGGTACTCGTCGGAGAAGCTCTCCCACAGTGGCCAGCCAGTGACCCACTCGGGGAACATTCGAATGAGTCGCAAGCCGTTCGGGAGCACATTCGTCTCGCCGCGACGACTGCGAGCCAACAGATACCGATCCTGCATCTGTCGACGGCGCTGCCACTCCCGCGCCGAACCCGGCGGGTCGTTGTAGTCCATACCCGACAGCCAGATCAGCCCCCGAAGACCACGCGCGTCATCCTCGACCAGCGCCAACGACCACAGCCGCTCGTCATCACCCGACATCGCCGCCGCCGTCTCCAACGCCTCTTCGACGGTCGCGCCCTCAAGATCAAATGTCGTTACCGCGTTGCCGGCGCCCTCGAAAACGTAGACCCGGTAACGAGCGTCATCTCTCTCCCAAGCCGAGTCACGTTCATCGACCACATAACCCCGCATCCCATCACGGTACTGCCGTCCTCCCCGTCAGTCGTTGCGGATCGCTCATGGGGCATAACCCTAGCGACGATGATCTCTCGGGGTGAATGAGTCCGGGCTGGCACGAGGAGCAGCCCGCCGCGAGGAGTATCGGCTACGTGCGCATCCCGGGCGGGTGCTCCAGACGGATAGTCTCGCCGCGTGACCACGGAACAGACGCGATTCTTCACCGATGCGCAGGTTGACCGATGGAAAGAGATCGCCTACGGCGCGCGCGTGTTCGAGTACGCGGTCGCCCGTCTGGATCCGCCGGACCCTGCCTCGCAGATCGCGCAGGCGTCGCGCTTCGTGCCGGGTTACCCGGTCGACGACTGGTGTCGCTCGTTCCTTGCCGCCGCATACGACAATCTCTTGCTCTGGGCCGACTACGCCACGCCCCTCCGGCCCACGCCGGACGTGCAGATCGTGATCCGACTTCGGCCCGCGCTTACGATCGCACGCGCCGCGATGGAGAGCGCCGCTCAAGCGGTTTGGGTGCTTTCTGCCACTACCGCGCGGGAGATGGCCGAGAGGCATGTCCGGCTGTTTCTATGGGACTTGGATGAGCAGCAGAAGGCCGCAACCACCGCGGAGTGGAAGCAGGCGATCCGCGATGGGCGCTCTGCGTCCCTGGCGTTCCTCGGCATTGACGAGCAGATGTTCAAGGCCCCCTCATACCTCGAAGTAATCCGGGGCGCCGCGAAGTGGGCAGCATTGGTCGCAGACGACGAACGTCTGGATGATCGCCCGCATATCGAGAGAGTGTGGCGAACGTGCGCCGGGGCTGCACACGGCAAGCGCTGGCCGGCTAATGAACTGATGAAGCCGTACTCGCGACCCGATGGAACGACGATTGTCGCCCCCGATCCCGCCGTCATCACGGACGCTCTCGACGTAGCGGACGCCTTTGCCTCCGTCGGAGCGTTGACTCTCGCACAGAAGTCTGGAGGTGCCGACCGCTTTCGGTCGCTGCTCGCTCTTGCTCCCATTGCTTACGGCGATCTCTGAGCGGAGAGTAGCGAGGCCGCGCAGTAGCGATCCATTGGTCGAGCCGCGCCCCTTTTGCGTGCGATCCACCGCTGTGGCTCTCTCTTCTCTCGACTTCGTTCTCTGTCCCTACGGTCCATAAGATCGTCCGCATGGCTAACCACGAAGAGCGGCACCTGAAAGCTCTCAAGTCGTTCGTTCTTCGTGCGCGGCGCATCAGAGCGCACTCCCTTGCTCAAGACGCCAAGTTGCTCATGGAGCTTCAGAACCCGAAGATGACCATCCACTACACCCCTGAGACAGGGGACATGCGAGTGACGATGAAGGTTCCTCCTGAAGAGCAGGTCGAGAGCGCTGCTGCTCGGGTTCGTCCACTGATCCTCAACACGGAGGACACCTATCACGCGAAGGTGATGAACGCTCTCCTCTACTTCGCTCAGAAGGCAGGTCTCTCTGCGACCGGGCTTGAGTCAATAAGGGAGATGAAGCGACAGTGGGCGAAGACCAATCCGAAGGGGAAGAGCCTCGGCTTCTACGAAGTACGGGTGCAGATGAACGGTGAGCCTGAGACGCGCATCAGCGACAACGCGTTGGCGTTCTCGTGGATCTACGGCGATGTCGTTCACGCAGACACGGAGCGCCGAGAAGAAGGGCAGGTGTTCGGGGTCGAGGAACGCTACCGAGCTGCTGTGCCCGTTGTTGTCCGGCTGATGATGCTAGCGATGGTGACACTGACCATCACCGAACGCTTGAATGCTGACGGCATGCTCCCTGACCTTGGCGATGTCTTCGAGGAGGATGTCGTGGTCACCGAGACTGAGATTGCCGTGAAGACGCAGGTGTTCGTCGCGGAGTACGGCGAGGACGGCAAGATACCTGAACCGCCTGAGATGGATCAGGAGCTTGGTGAGGGGTGGGTGCCGTTCGCGGAAGCGTTCAAGGATCAGTTCCCCACGGCGGTCAAGTCTGCGGACACGGACGGGAAACGGTAGACCTAAAGCCCCGCCTGAGTGCGCTCGTACACTGCGGGTATGTCTATCGCGCTCAGTTTCGGTCAATCAGTCGCGGGGTTGTTGGTCGACGGAGTCGACGGCACCCCCTATACAGGCGCGACGTTGCAGATGGAGCACGGCAGGGGTGTCGTGGTTGAGGTGCCCTACATTCATTACGACCAAACCGGGCAGTTTAACCACATTGATGAGTGGTTTCAGAAGCAGACGCCGCCGGAGAACCTCATCCTCGAAACACCAAGTGGCGTGGTGGGTCTCTACGGCATCCGTTGGCAGGGAACTTCGGTCAGGTCGGGGGTCTCGTTGGGGCAGTTGCGCCCGTCCGAGACGCTCTTAGGTCAGTGCGAAGCCCCACTTGACGAGAAGTTCAAGGTTCGTGAAGCCCGGAGCGAGATTGATGGCCTGCGTGAGTGGACTCGGTTCTACGGCATCGACACCGAATCCGAGAGGGATGAGGAAGGACTGACGCAAGGTCTCGTTGTCCGGGTGCGGTCAGGTGGTGAGGCGACTTGGCGGCAGGGCGAAGCCACGATGAAGCTCGTCACGCAGTGGAAGACCGACCACCCGGAGGAAGATCCGCATGGTGGTCTGAACATCGCTGAAAGCGTTGTGCTGACTTCCTCGTTTCCAACCCCGCGACCGTTCACTGATCACCTAGGGCGTGTCTCCCATATGTTCGGTGGGGATTGCGGGACGCTGGCTGGATGAGGTCGACGGGCTCGCGGTATCGGGTGTTCACGGATGAGCAGTGGGAGCGGATCGAGCCGCTGCTGCCGTCGAACGCGGGACTCCGCGGTCACCCGTTCGGCGACAACCGGCGGGTTGTCGAGGGCATCGCGTACCGGTTCCGCACGGGGATCCCGTGGCGGGACCTGCCTCGTGAGCCGTTCGGTCCGTGGCAGACGGTGTGGAAGCGGCACCGCCGGTATGCCGGCGACGGCACGTGGGACCGGGTGCTGACGCAGATTCTCGCCGAAGCCGATGCCGCCGGAAAGATCGACTGGGCCGTGTCGATCGATGCCACGATCGCGCGTGCGCATCAGCACGCGACGAACACCACCCGCCCCGAGCAGGACACAGGGGGCGGGATCGAATCACAAGAATCTGCCCTGGCACGAGGTTGAGCCCCCTGGTCATGGCATCGGCCGCTCTCGCGGCGGGCTGACCACGAAGATCCACCAAGCCGTCGACGGGCACGGCCGGCCGCTCGCGACGATCGTCACCGGCGGGCAGCGCAACGACGGCGCGATGCTCGCTGCCGTGCTCAGCGAGATCCACGTCCCTCGACTCGGACCGGGTCGCCCGCGGACCCGACCTGACGCCGTGATTGCCGACCGCGCGTACGCGACCGGTGTCCTCCGCAGCGAGCTTCGCCGCCGCAAGGTCAAGGCCGTGATCCCGGACAAGCGAGACCAGATCGCCGCACGAAAGCGACGCGGTAGCCGAGGCGGACGCCCACCTGGGCTCGACGCTGATGCTTACCGCGGCCGCAATGTGATCGAGCGGTTCTTCGCCCTTGCCAAGCAGTGGCGTGGCATCGCCACCCGGTTCGACAAGCTCGCCATCACCTACCGCGCCGGTCTCGCCCTCTGCGCCATCCTCACATGGACAAGATTGCTATGAGCCGCGAGCTGACGGACCAGTTGCGCAGCGCGGTTGTCGGGCAGTGATCAGGGAGCCCGCGCGCGCCACACGACATCGAGCGCCGAGCTTGTATCGCTTCGCGCAATCCGTTCGACGATGAAGTGCTCGCGCTCGTAGAAGGCCGCGGCGCGCACGTTACCCGCGAAGTGCTCGACGCACAGCCTCGCCGTGTCCGAGGGGAGCCGTCGGATGACAGCGTCGATAAGCGCGGGCCCGAGCCCACGCCCTTGATGGTCAGGATCAAGGTAGAGCTTGTAGAGCACGTGATCAGACCCGTTCCACCCGCGTTGCGCTACGCCGACGAGGTCACCCGCGGCTTCTGCAACGACTACCAGACCACGGGCTACAGCCGACTGGATCTGCACCTCGTTCCACCAGTCCACGACCTGCCGATCCGCGGCGTCGTCTCCAATCAGAGGCGCATAGTGCCGCCGTATGTGGGCATCTCCGAACTCACATATCCGCATCACGTCCGCCGCAACAGCATCCCGTATTGCCCATACGTGGTCGATGCTGCTGCCTCCGTTGCCTGACCGGTTCACATCACAAGTCTCCACAACTTGACGCCGTCATTGGGAGACACGTCCTAGCCGAGCAACGCAAGATCGTGAGCCTCGTCACTCTTCTCTCGGGTCGTCCTGTTCACTTCCGGCGTCATCAGGTGGCTGACGAGATGATCGTGATGCGCTCGTTGGGGAACACCATCCTGTCGCGGCCGCGGGAGGACCTCATCAGTAGGCACACAGTGCGCGAGTATGAGCAGCCCCGACCCAAACGAAATGACTTTGACGAGCTGCTCGCCCGTCTGCCTGAGATCGGGGAGGCAGGGCTGACCACTTGGGCTGAGCAATACGAGCCGTGGAGACGCTTCATCCTCCCAGCGGTGGGGGTGCTTGGTAGGCGAGATGCGTTCACGGAGGACGTGATTATCTCCACCTCGATGAGCATTGAAGCCGCAGGGCAGCTCATCGGCAGGCGGGACGGTGAAGAGGCGACATGCAACCAATACGGCGCGACAACGACCGCCACGAACGTGTACCGCTGCCTCCACCTCCTTGAGGTGAAGTGGGGAACGATTGCCGCTGACTACGCGTCTCTCGCGAAGGCGGTCGTCAACACCTACAACGACATCAAGCACTTCGACCGTGGCGAGTTCCCCGACGCACCGGTGTCGCATCTCATCAGCATCATCACGCGGATGATTGTTCGGTTGCTCGCACTCCACATCATTGACGGGAGCGGGACGCTGCTCAAGGACCACCGTGAAGACGGCGCTATGTGGAAGATCCAACAATGGAGCGACCTCTATCACCTGACGTTCAACGAGCGTGGAAAGGCTGTGTTCTCGACGGCTGAGGAGGCCGAAACAGGCTCGTAGATGTGGAGAGGATCGCTCTGGTGCTTGGGCGGGCGAGAACTGCGTCAACGCGGCTGGAGGACAGGTCCCTCACGGTTCAAGATCGCTTGCGCGGTAGGTTGCCCAGGTTCCGAGCATCGTGACCCGATTCTCAGCGACGAAGGCCTCGATTCGTCGGCCCAACTTTGCCATCCCGGCTGGCATTGGGTCCAGCAGCGTTGCCGTCTCAAGATTCACCCGCACGTCTAGCCCGGGTTCGCCCTTTACAACTATGTGCGCGTGCGGAGGATCGTGATCATGACTTCGCACGTCAATCCGGATGCGGTCGGACATACGAAAACCTGCGGCGGTTAGCGAGATCATGAAACCGTCGGCGTCGTAGCCGGCGGCTCCCGCTATGTCCATCGCGTGCGAGAGCATTCCACGGACGCGGGCCGCGAGATGCTCGGGAGTGACGAATCCCGCCGCCACTGCGTCATCCCACTCATGTCGGGCGATGGACTTTGGGTTGTCGTGAACCGCGCACCAGTAGGGATTGTCGGGGTGTCGGCTCATAGAGGAAGCGTACGCACCTCGCCCGACGCGGCGTCCGCGGTATCCCGTGATTCGCAGGCGCGACGGGCTACTCACCCGGCACGCAAGCCGGTGGTGAACCGTACATCCGCGAGAGCGACTGTCACATCTTCAAGGGCGAAAGGAGCGGCCGCTCGATTGAGCCGCCCGGAATGATGCCCGATCGAGGTACGTCAATCGCGTGGCCAATTCTGACTACGCCTGCGACCGCCGGTGGCCTGTCGAGAGGCCAACAAACACACCGGCGCACGCCGATCGAATGCACGTCACCTACCGTGGGCGAGATTCCCACCGTAAGTGAGGGTTGCCAGCCGTAGGAAAGTCCTGGTGACAGGCGGGAATACGCGAAGCCTCGGCGGCGATCTCGGGCCTCTGCGAGCGGGAATGGGTAAAGAATTCATACCCATTCTTTACCCAAACGCCAATCAGCGCCCCTCGAAAGGAGCGCTGATATGGTGTTTTTCTGGCGGTGACGGTGGGATTTGAACCCACGGTAGGGGGTTACCCTACACAACTTTTCGAGAGTTGCACCTTCGGCCGCTCGGACACGTCACCGTCGTCCAGTTTACGACACGCCGACCGATGCCGCGAACCATCGCCGTCGGCCGCGACACGCGCACGATCCCGAGGAGATGGCGGATGCCGAGGAGCGAGCTCCGGCATCCCGTCGTCGTCATCGTGCTTTCTCCTCGGAATCCGACGGCCCGCGGGTCCGACCCTGCGCGTAGCGTGGGTGGATGACCGACCGGATGACGCCGCCGCAGCGCCTCGTGCTGACGGTCGCGATCTTGGGCTCGTTCGTCGCGTTCCTCGACTCCACGATCGTCAACGTCGCCCTGCCGGCCATCGCCCGCGATCTCGGCGGGGGCCTCTCCACCCAGCAGTGGACCGTCGACGCCTACCTCGTCACTCTCGGCGCGCTCATCCTCGTCGCGGGCGCCGTCAGCGACGCCTTCGGCCGCATCCTCGTGCTGCGCATCGGCCTCATCGGGTTCGGCATCGCCTCGGTCGCCGTCGCGCTCGCGCCCGATCCGCTGCTGCTCGTCATCGCGCGTGCCGTCCAAGGCGCGGCCGGCGCCTTCCTGGTGCCGAGCTCCCTCGCCCTCATCACCGCGACGATGCGCGACCCGGTGCGCTCGCGCGCGATCGGCATCTGGACCGCCGCCACGACCGGCGCCATGATCGTCGGGCCGCTCGTCGGCGGGCTCATCGTCGATTACCTGTCGTGGCGCTGGGCGTTCGTCATCAACGTCGTTCCCATCGCGCTCGCGCTGTGGCTGCTGCCCCGCCTCGCGCATCGTGACGAGCGTGCGCCCGGCGCCCGCATCGACATCCTCGGCGCCCTCATGTGCACGCTCGGCCTGGGCGCCGCCGTCTTCGCGCTCATCGAGCAGCCGAGCGCCGGCTGGACAGCGCCGTGGATCTGGATGCCGGGACTCGCCGGCATCCTGCTCCTCGCAGGCTTCGTGTGGCGACAGCGCCGCGTCGCGCACCCGATCCTGCCACTCGACCTCTTCCGCAGCCGCAACTTCTCGGCCGGCAACCTCGCGACCCTCTTCGTCTACGCGGCCCTGTCGCTGAACGGCTTCGTCCTCGCGGTCTATCTGCAGCAGGGCGCCGGGCTCAGCGCGACCCTCGCGGGCCTCGCGAGCCTGCCGACGACGCTCCTCATGATCGCACTCAGCTCGCGCAGCGGCGCCCTCGCCGGCCGGTTCGGGCCGCGCCTGTTCATGGCGGTCGGTCCCATCGTCATGGCCGTCGGCGCCCTCCTGCTCCTGCTCGTCGGGGACGACTTCGACTACTGGTGGCAGGTGCTGCCCGCGATGATCGTCTTCGGCCTGGGCCTCGCGGTCACCGTGTCGCCGCTCACAGCCGCGATCCTCGGTGCCGCCGACCCGGCGCGCTCAGGCATCGCCTCGGCCGTCAACAACGCCGTCGCCCGCGTCGCCGGGCTGCTGCCGATCGCGGCGCTCGCGGCGATCACCGGCGGTGCGCTCGACCTCGCCGGTTTCCATCGCGCGGCGATCGTGACCGCCGTGCTCCTCGCGATCGGCGGCGTGGTGTCGCTCGTCGGCATCCGCAATCCGCGCGAGCACCAGATCTCCCCGCCACGGTAGCCCCGGCATCCGGTCACTGCCAGACTGAACCCATGAGCGTTATCGAGAACTCGAAACTCACTGTCGTCGGTGCCGGAGCGGTCGGGTCGTCCGTCGCGTACGCCGCCCTCATCCGGGAATCCGCCCGCCACGTCGCCCTCTACGACATCGCCGCCGAAAAGACCGAGGCCGAGGTGCTCGACCTCGCCCACGGCGCCCAGTTCACCGGATCGAGCGACATCGTCGGCGGCGCGGACATCTCGGTCACCGCCGGTTCGCACGTCGTCGTCATCACCGCCGGCGCGAAGCAGAAGCCCGGCCAGACCCGCATCGAGCTCGCGGGCGTCAACGCGAACATCCTGAAGTCGATGATGCCCCAGCTGCTCGAGGCCTCCCCCGACGCGGTCTTCGTCATCGTGACCAACCCGTGCGACGTGCTGACGGTGCTCGCGCAGGAGACCACCGACCTGCCCTACCAGCGCATCTTCGCCTCCGGCACGGTGCTCGACACGTCGCGCCTGCGGTGGAAGATCGCACAGCGCGCGGGCGTGTCGATCTCGAGCGTGCACGCCTATATCGTCGGCGAGCACGGTGACACCGAGTTTCCGCTATGGTCGCACGCGACGATCGGCACGGTGCCCATCCTCGACTGGCAGCCGCTGGACGGCCAGCCGAAGTTCACCGTCGAAGAGCTCGACCAGATCGCGGTGGATGTGCGCGATGCCGCGTACAAGGTCATCCAGGGCAAGGGCGCGACCAACTACGCGATCGGCCTGTCGAGCGCGCGCATCGTCGAGGCGATCCTCGACGACGAGCATGCCGTCATGCCGGTCTCGACCGTGCTCGACGACTTTCAGGGCGTGAGCGGCGTCGCGCTGTCGGTGCCGTCGGTGGTGTCGGCCGCCGGTGCGGAGCCGATCCGCCAGACCTCGTTCGACGAGAAGGAGCTGGGCCTGTTCCGCCACTCCGCCGACGCGCTGCGCGAGATCGCCGACTCGCTGCGCTGACACGCCGCGCGGGCGGGTCGGCTTGGCGGCGCGTGGTGTCGGATGCCGCGGCTAGCCTTGCTCCATGGCATCCAAGCGCGCGGCGACCACGAGTGCGTACCGGTGCACCGAGTGCGGCTGGACGAGCGCCAAGTGGGTGGGACGCTGCGGCGAATGCCAGCAGTGGGGCACCGTCGTCGAGGCGACCGCCACCACCCCGGTGCACGCCGTCGCGCCGCTGGCCCCTACCCGCTCGGCCCGCCCGATCACGACGATCGACACCCGCGAGACGCCGCGTCGCACTACCGGCGTCGGCGAGTTCGACCGGGTGCTGGGCGGCGGCATCGTGCCGGGGGCCGCGATCCTGCTGTCGGGTGAGCCGGGCGTCGGCAAGTCGACCCTGCTGCTCGAGGTCGCGGCGCAGAGCGCCCGCGCCGGCCGACGCGTGCTGTACGTCAGCGCCGAGGAGTCGCTCGGCCAGGTGCGGCTGCGCGCCGAGCGCACCGGCGCCCTGCACGACGAGCTGTACCTCGCGAGCGAGACCGACCTCGCGACCATCCTGGGTCACGTCGACGAGACGCAGCCCGAGCTGCTCGTCGTCGACTCGGTGCAAACGGTCGCCTCGAGCCTCGTCGACGGGGCGCCCGGGCACCCCAGCCAGGTGCGCGAGGTCGCTTCGACCCTCATCCGCGTCGCGAAGGAGCGGAACCTCCCCGTCATCATCGTCGGCCACGTCACGAAAGACGGCCAGGTGGCCGGCCCCCGCGTGCTGGAGCACCTCGTCGACGTTGTGTGCCATTTCGAGGGCGACCGGCAGACGGCGCTGCGGTTCGTCCGGGCACTGAAGAACCGGTTCGGTGCGACCGATGAAGTGGGATGCTTCGAGCAGACCAGCCGCGGCATCGTCGAGGTGCCCGACCCCAGCGCACTGTTCCTCGGTCACGGCTCCCGCGAGCCGGGCACGTGCGTGACGATCGCCTTGGAAGGGCGACGTGCGCTGCCGGTGGAGGTGCAGGCGCTGACCCTCGCGCCCTCGGGCCCCAACCCGCGGCGCATCGTCAGCGGCGTCGACGCCGCCCGCGTCGCGATGGTGCTCGCGGTGCTCGAGAAGCGCGCGAAGATCACGGTGTCGAACCAGGACGTCTACGTCTCCACCGTCGGCGGGGTGCGCCTGGTGGAGCCCGCGGCCGACCTCGCCATCGCTCTCGCGGTCGCGAGCGCCGTGACGAACCGGGCCACTCCGGCGAAGCTCGTGGCGATCGGCGAGCTGAGTCTGGCCGGTGAGGTGCGAGCGGTGACGCAGCACGACCAGCGCAAGGCCGAGGCCGCGCGACTGGGATACCGGAACGTCATCGACACGGCATCCCGCACTCTGAGCGGTGCGCTACGCGACCTGGCGCACCGGCATCCCGCCGACCCGGGCGACGACCCCACCTTCTGACGCCGCACCGCGGCGGAGGAGCAGCCGAGACCGCGGGCGCCGCGGGCGAGCGCGTTCATCCGACGCGAATGGCGATTACCCAGCCCGGTATCGACACGATGCGTCGGACGAGCCGGGATCAACCGGCGGCGTCGACAGGAACCGCGTGCTCAACGCGGCGCGGGTCAGGCGTCGAGGTCGAGCGCGGCGATGAGGTCCGCGGGCGTCGCCTGCATGGGGTGGGGCCCTGCGATGTCGAAGAAGACCGTGGTGATCTCCGCCTCGTGCGCGCTGAGGAATGCGCGCAGCCACGCGGGCGACTGCAGCGCCACGGCGGGCGGGAGCGCCGCCGGCTTGTGCACCGCGTCGCTGAACAGCAGCAGCGCCACATCGCCGGTCTTCGGGTCGCGATAGGTCCACACCTCGCCGCTGTCGCGGGGATCGTCGCGCTGACCGGGACGCAGGAGCGGGACCACCGTGGGTCCGTGCCGCAGTGCGAACGCCAGCGCCGCCATGTCCTGAGTCTGCAGCGCATCGGCCAGCTGGGTGTTGCGGAACTCCAGGGGCTCCGACGACCTCGAACGCTTCTTACCGGCCATCGCTCCAGCTTAGAACCCGGCCCGAAGCACCGCCCGCCGCGAGAGCCGCGCCTCACGAAAGCCCCGTCCCAAAAGGGGGGCCCTCTCGATCCCCACATTGGGGACTGGGAGGATCGAGAGGGCCAAAACTCACCGAGCGGAATGTCCGAAAACCGTGCCACTGGGGTTGGCGCCGGCGACCGCCGCTGGGGACGACGGGGACTCTCATTCAGGAGCTGAGTACAAGGTTACGCACGATCTTGTCGATCTGTGCCCCCTCCTCCGTGGAAAAACCGTGAGAATCCTCTCAGAAACGGGTATATTACCGCCCCCGCACCGCGCAGCTCACCGCGGCCGGGCGAATCCCGCGAAGCTCACCGCAGCTGGAACACCTTCGTGTCCGCCGCCTCAATCCCCCCGATCGACACCGACAGGTGGAAGTACCCCGCGGGCGCCTGCGGCCGCGCAGCGCCGCACGTGTCCACGGACGAGCGCGTCCGGTCCCAGGTCAGCGGCGTCACGCTGGACACGGTCTGTCCCGGGGCGAGCTGCACGACCTGGTCGCTCGACTCGCTCTGGCAGTCGGTGGACCGCCACCACGTGTCGCTCCCGCTCGTGATGACGAACGACTGCGTCGCGGTGCCGACGTTGATCAGGCACGGCACGGCGGCCTCGTTGGACAGCGTGATCGACAGCTGCGGCAGCTCCCCCGACCCGTATGCGTCCTTGTCGGTGACGGCCTGCACGGAGATGTCCGCCGTCGAGCAGGCCGCGATGGCCGGTTCGGTCGCCTCCGACGGATCCGGCGCGGGCGAGGTCTCGACGGGTGCGGTCGGCTCCGGGGTGGCCGCGGCATCCGTCGTCACCGGCGGAGCCGTCGTCGACAGCGTGGTGCCGGGGGTGCGGGATGCCGCGGGCACCGCCGTTCCGTTCCAGGGCTGCCAGACGGCCAGCACGACGGCCGCGACGACCGCGAGCACGATGAGCAGCGCCACCAGCCGCCGGCGCCGGTAAACGGCGGGCGAGGGGCGTCGCGTCGGGGTGCTCACCCCTCCAGGCTAGGCCGCGGTGCCGTCCGCCCCGCCCGAGACGCGCGGACCGGCCGCTACAGGTGCTTGAGCATCCGCGTGTTGCCGAGGGTGTTCGGCTTCACGTGCGCCAGATCGAGGAACTCCGCGACGCCCTCGTCGGGGCTGCGCAGCAGCTGCGAGTACACGTCGGGGTCGACGATCTGCTCACCGATGGGGGAGAACCCGCGCCGGGCGAAGAAGTCGACCTCGAAGGTCAGGCAGAACAGGCGCGCGAGGCCGAGCTCGCGCGCCCGGGCCTCGAGGCTCGCGACGATCGCTCCCCCCACGCCGTGGTGCAGCCAGCCGTCGGCGACGATGAGGGTGCGGATCTCGCCGAGGTCCTCCCACATGACGTGGAGGGCACCGCATCCGATCAGCTCGCCGTCGCTCTCGGCGACCACGAACTCCTGCACCGCTTCGAAGAGCGTCACGACCTCTTTGCCCAGCAGCACGCGCCGCTGCACCCACGGGTCGAGCAGGGCGAGGATGCCGCGCACGTCCGAGGTCCGCGCAGCGCGCACGTTGTAGGTCACCGACCCACTGTATTGCCCCCTACGCTGGACCCGGGAGGGGACGCCAGCGTGAGTGTGTTGCGTGACTACGCCGCGACGATGTCGCAGCCGACGCTGCCGTTCGCCGCCGCCGGCGACGTGTCCCGGTTCGATGAGTTCGTGGATGCCGACGGCGCGCTGCGTCCGGGCTGGAAGGCCCTCGCCGCGCACGCGCTGTCGTTGACGTCCGACGACCTGCACCGCGTGGACGGCGAGATCGCGCGCTTCCTCGCCGACGACGGCGTCTCGTACGTGCGCGGCGAGTCGGGGGCACAGCCCTGGCAGCTCGATCCCGTGCCGTTCGTGCTCGATCCGGCGGCCTGGGCGCCGCTGGAGGTCGGTCTCGCGCAGCGCGCCGAGCTGCTGAACGCCCTCCTCGTCGACCTGTACGGCACGCAGTCGCTGCTGAGCGAAGGCATCGTGCCGGCGGCCGTCGTGTTCGGACATTCCGGTTTCACCCGCCCGCTCGCGCGCGCGAGCGCGGTCGATCCGCACCCGCTGCTGCTGTCGGCGGCCGACCTTGGCCGCGACGCCGCGGGCGACTGGCACGTGCTGGCCGACCGGGTGCAGGCGCCGTCGGGTCTCGGCTTCGCCGCGGAGAACCGGCGGGTGATCTCGCAGGTGCTGCCTGACCTGTTCCAGGAGGGAGACCTCCACCGCATCGACCCGTACTTCTCGGCGCTGCGGGCGGCGCTGCTCTCCTCGGTCGACGAGGCGATCGACGACCCCCGGGTGGTCATCCTCACGCCCGGCACCCTCAGCGAAACCGCCTTCGATCAGGCCTTCCTCGCGAACGCGCTCGGCTTCCCGCTCGTGCAGGGCAGCGACCTCGTGGTCCGCGACGGGCTCGTGTGGATGAAGCCGGCGGGCTGGCCGCGCACCCGGCCCGCGGACCGCATCGACGTCATCATCCGACGAGTGGATGCCGCGTGGTGCGACCCTCTGGAGCTGCGCGGCGATTCGCGGCTCGGCGTCGCGGGCCTCGCGGAGGCCGTGCGGCGGGGCAACGTGCGCCTCGTGAACGGGCTCGGCGCCGGTGTGCTCGAGAACCCGGGGCTCCTCCCCTACCTGCCGGCGGCGTGCGAGCGACTGCTCGGCGAACAGCTGCGAATCCCCTCGGTGCCGACGCTGTGGTGCGGCGACCCCGAGGCGCTCCGCGAGGTGCAGGCACGGCTGCGCGCCGGCGACGACACGCTGCTGGTGCGCACGATCGACGAGCCGCGCAAGGCGTTCGCCGACCTCGACCGGGTCGAGCTCGCGGCCCGCATCGCGGCGGCGCCGCATCGGTTCGTCGGCCAGACGCAGCTGCCGCTGTCGCAGACCCCGGTGTGGAACGCGACGGCGGGCGGGAGCGGACCGGGCGCCCGCGCGGCGGCCATGCCGCTCACCCTGCGCGGCTTCACGCTGCGCTACGGCTCGGCCTACCGGCCGCTCGTCGGGGGTCTGGCGACCGTGCGCGAGAGCACCGACGCCCTGCCGCGCACGAAGGACGTGTGGGTGCTGAAGGCGGCATCCGACGACGCCGATCAGAACCTCAGCGAGATCGCGCCGCTGCCCGCGGCGCGCAGCATCCCCCCGCTCTCCCCGCGCGCCCACGCCGACATGTTCTGGACCGGGCGCTACGCCGAGCGCACCGAAGACCTGCTGCGCCTGCTGCTGACCGCGCAGGCCGAGCTCGACCAGCCCGGCGCCTACGGCCCCGCCGGCGTCGTCGCGGCGAGCCCTCGCGTGCTCCTTGACGTGCTGGGGCGCCTGGCGGGCATGCGCTCACTCGACCCCGAGGCGGAGTTCCGCTCGCTGCTGCTGGACGGCAGCCGCCCCGGATCGGCGGCCCACTCCATCGCGCGCCTGCGCGACGCGATGGAGGGTGTGCGCGACCAGCTGTCCGGAGACACATGGCGGGTGTTCGCCACGATCGACCGCGCCCTGCGGGCGCTGCGCACCTCCGCGCACCCGCACCGCACGTCCGAGTCGGCCGGCCGCATGCTCGCGGCCATGCTGTCGCTGTACGGCGTGACGGCGAACATGATCCGCGATTCCGGCTGGCACATGATCGAGGCGGGGCGCTTCCTCGAGCGCGGGCTGCAGCTGAGCGTGCTGCTGTCGACGGGCCTCGCGCACCGGCAGGATGCCCGGGCCACCCGCAGCGTGCTGGAAGGCCTGCTGGTGGCATCGGAGAGCGTCGTCACGCATCGGCGCCGGTACCGGGGCTCGGTGCGCGCCGCCGACGTGCTCGACCTGCTGCTGGTTGACCCCAGCAACCCGCGTTCGCTGGCGTTCGCGCTAGCGGCGCTGCGCGATCACCTGGCGGCCATGCCCGCTTCCACCGGATCCACGCGCGCCGAGCGGCTGCTCGACCACCTCGAGACCGAGCTGGCGGCGGCCGACATCGGCGCCCTCGGGGCGGTCTCCGACGGCCGACGCGATGCGCTCGTGGAGTTCCTGGGCGGGGTGACCGCGCAACTCGAACAGCTGTCGGTCGCGGTGACGCACCTGCACTTCGAGAGCGGGCCGCCCGCCGTCCCGATGTCGGAGCTGTCGCTCATCGAGCTGATGGAGAGCCGGGCATGAGGTCGTACCGCGTGTGGCACCGCACGGCCTACACCTACAGCAAGCCGGTGCAGGACAGCGTCGGTCAGTTCCACCTGGTCGCCCGGGATCTGCCATGGCAGCGCGTGTCGGCATCCGCCGTCGAGCTCGACCCCGTTCCCGGCGACATCGCACCCGACGTCGACGCGTTCGGCAACGCGGCGACGTTCTTCCACCTGACCGAGCCGCACGACGCGCTGACCATCACCGCGACGAGCGATGTCACGGTCGAGGACCCGGCCTACGACCCCGACGCGCTGGCGCGGCCGTGGGAAGATGCCCGGCCGATCCTCCACCCCGAGACGTCGGGGGCGTGGCGGGCGGTCGAATACGCACTGGAGTCGCCCCGCGTGCGGCACGTGCCGGCGGCGGCCGAGTACGGCGCGGTCTCGCTCACCCCGGGCCGGCCGATCGGTGAGGCGGCGACGGACCTCATGCAGCGGATCTTCCGCGACTTCGACTACGACAAGACCGCGACGACCGTGACGAGCTCGGTCGCCGACGCGATGGCCGCCCGCGCCGGGGTCTGCCAGGACTTCGCCCACGTGGCCCTCGCGTGCCTGCGCTCCCACGGGGTCGCGGCCCGCTACGTCTCGGGCTACCTCGCGACGCAGCCCCCGCCCGGCAAGGAGCGCGTCTTCGGCGCCGATGCCTCCCACGCGTGGCTCGCGGTGTGGCTGCCCGGCACCGACCAGTGGCTCGCGATCGACCCGACGAACGACCAGTGGGCGGACGACCGCTACGTCACCGTCGCGTGGGGACGCGACTACGGCGACGTGTCGCCGGTCAAGGGCATCATCTTCACGAAGGCGAAGCGCTCGACCCTGCGAGTCTCGGTCGACGTCGCGCCGGTCTGACGCGCCGCGGCACCGCCTGGCGGCCGGGCGTCAGGCTGCTTCCCAGCGATCTTGCTAGTGTCGGGGCCGTGCCCACCGCGCCGATCACCCGAGCAGCGCGCCGCCGCAGGATGATGCGACGGCGCCGCAGCGCGGCTGTGCTGATCTCGGTGGTCATCATCGCGGCGCTGACGGTGGGCGTGTTCGGGTTCGTCCGGTCGCTGGGCGAGCGGCCGCATCCGACGACGTCCGCGTCACCCGAGGCGGATGCCGCCCTGTCGGCGCCGCAGGTCACCCCGGCCGTCGATGCGCCGACGTTCGACACGGCCGCCGCGGCCGATCAGGCGCTCGCGGTGCTCGGCGACTACAGCGACGCGGGACGCCCCGCCGAGGACGCGCTGTACCAGGCGACCGTCACGCTGCGGGAAGCGACCACCGCCACCGAGGCCGACGCGGCGATGGTCGCGACCCAGCAGGCCGTGGAGGCGGTGAAGGCGGATGCCGAGGCGTACCGGGCCGGGCTGATCGCGGCATCCGCGGGCACCAACACGCAGCCGACCGGCGGCGATGTCGGCGCCCAGATGGCCTACCTGCACCAGTACGTCTTCGACTACAACAGCGCGGAGTGGGGCGACTACAACCCGTACGGCGGCGACTGCACCAACTTCGCGAGCCAGGGGCTGATCGCGCGCGGCTGGCACACCGACCGCACGTGGTACTCCGAGGGCGCGATGTGGACGGCATCCAAGCCGTGGATCGCCACGGCCCCCATGGCCGCCTACTTCGACAAGCTCGGCTTCACCTACGCGACCGAGGCTGACCTCGACCGCGTGCGCGTCGGCGACGTCGGCGTGTTCAGCTGGGGTGAGACGCAGGCCGGCATGGACCACACCATGACCGTGTCGAAGGTCGAATATGTGCCGGGCGGCCCGCCGAAGGTGTACTTCATCAGCCACAACTATGACGGCGAGTACCGGGAGCTGACGAACGCGCTGTACGTCGAGCACCAGAACTCGACCGTGCGGATCTACCAGATCCCCTGACTGCCGCCGGGCGTTCGGCGTTCTGAAAGCAGGCTCAATCCGCCTTCTCGGGCCCGAGCGGGCCCGGACCGCGCGATCCAGCCTGCTTTCACAACAAGAATCGGCCGACACCCGGCGTTGGCATCCGGCCGCACGACGGCCAGCAGGACGCCCAGCCGGGCGCCAGCCGGGCAGACGACCGAAGGGCGGATGCCGCAGCATCCGCCCTTCGGTGTGGTTCTCCGACCGGGTCAGCTCCCCGCGACGATGTCCGGCGTGGCCTCGATCGCCCCGGCGGCGCCGACGCCGACCGCGACCTTCTCGCCGCGCGGCCCGTGCTCGAACACGAACTTGCCGTTCTCGGCGTCGACCTTGACGTGGTCGCCGCTGTTCAGCTCGCCGTGCAGGATGCGCTCCGACAGCTGGTCCTCGACCTCGCGCTGCATGGCGCGGCGCAGGGGGCGGGCACCGAGCGTCGGGTCGAAGCCGATCTCGATGAGCTTGTCCTTCGCGGCATCCGTCAGCTCCACCGTCATGTCGCGGTCGAGCAGGCGCTCGCTGAGGCGCTTGGTGAACAGGCCCACGATCTGACGGAGCTCGTCCTTGTTCAGCTGCGGGAAGACGATGACGTCGTCGACGCGGTTGAGGAACTCGGGCTTGAAGTGACGCTTGAGCTCCTCGTCGACCTTGCCCTTCATCCGCTCGTACGTCGTCTGCGCGTTGCCCTCGACCTGGAACCCGACCGGGCCACCGGCGATCGCCTGCGAACCGAGGTTGGTCGTCATGATGATGACGGTGTTCTTGAAGTCGACGACGCGGCCCTGACCGTCGGTCAGACGACCCTCTTCGAGGATCTGCAGCAGCGAGTTGAAGATGTCGGGGTGGGCCTTCTCGATCTCGTCGAACAGCACGACCGAGAACGGCTTGCGGCGCACCTTCTCGGTGAGCTGGCCGCCCTCTTCGAAGCCGACGAACCCGGGAGGGGCACCGAACAGGCGCGAGACGGTGTGCTTCTCACCGAACTCGCTCATGTCGAGCGAGATCAGCGCCGACTCGTCGTCGAACAGGAACTCGGCGAGCGCCTTGGCCAGCTCGGTCTTTCCGACGCCCGTGGGGCCGGCGAAGATGAACGAACCGCTGGGACGCTTCGGGTCCTTCAGGCCCGCACGCTGGCGGCGGATCGTGCGGGACAGGGCCGCGATGGCCTCCTCCTGCCCGATGACGCGCTGGTGCAGCGCCTTCTCCATGAAGACGAGACGACTGGTCTCCTCCTCGGTGAGCTTGAAGACGGGGATGCCGGTGGCCTGGGCGAGCACCTCGGCGATCAGGCCCTCGTCGACGACCGCGTGGCTCGCGACGTCACCCGAGCGCCACTGCTTCTCGAGGCGCAGGCGCTCGGCGAGCAGTGACTTCTCCTCGTCGCGCAGCGACGCGGCCTTCTCGAAGTCCTGCTCCTCGCTGGCGAGCTCCTTGTCCTCGCGGACCTTGGCGATCTTCTCGTCGAACTCGCGCAGCTCCGGCGGGCTCGAGAGGATCGACAGGCGCAGGCGAGCGCCGGCCTCGTCGATCAGGTCGATCGCCTTGTCGGGCAGGAACCGGTCGCTGATGTAGCGGTCGGCGAGGTTCGCCGCCGCGACGATCGCACCGTCGGTGATCTGCACCTTGTGGTGCGCCTCGTAGCGGTCGCGCAGCCCCTTCAGGATGTTGATCGCGTGGGGCAGGCTCGGCTCGGCGACCTGGATCGGCTGGAAGCGGCGCTCCAGCGCAGCATCCTTCTCGAAGTGCTTGCGGTACTCGTCGAGGGTCGTGGCGCCGATCGTCTGCAGCTCGCCACGCGCGAGGAGGGGCTTCAGAATGGATGCCGCGTCGATCGCGCCCTCGGCGGCACCGGCGCCCACGAGCGTGTGGATCTCGTCGATGAAGACGATGATGTCACCTCGGGTGCGGATCTCCTTGGTGACCTTCTTCAGGCGCTCCTCGAAGTCACCGCGGTAGCGGGACCCGGCGATGAGCGAGCCGAGGTCGAGCGAGTAGACCTGCTTGTCCTTCAGTGTCTCGGGGACGTCGTTCTTGACGATCGCCTGCGCGAGGCCCTCGACGACAGCGGTCTTGCCGACGCCGGGCTCGCCGATGAGGACGGGGTTGTTCTTGGAGCGGCGCGACAGGATCTGCATGACGCGCTCGATCTCCTTCTCGCGCCCGATGACGGGGTCGAGCTTGTTTTCGCGCGCGGCCTGGGTGAGGTTGCGGCCGAACTGGTCGAGCACGGCGGAGCCACCCTGGGCGGACTGCGCGTTCTGCTCGCCGGCTCCGGTGGCGACCCCCGCGGGCTCTTTGCCCTGGTAGCCCGACAGGAGCTGGATGACCTGCTGGCGGACCTTGTTGAGGTCGGCGCCGAGCTTGACGAGCACCTGGGCGGCGACACCCTCGCCCTCGCGGATCAGGCCGAGCAGGATGTGCTCGGTGCCGATGTAGTTGTGGCCGAGCTGCAGCGCTTCGCGCAGCGACAGCTCGAGCACCTTCTTGGCGCGCGGCGTGAAGGGGATGTGCCCGGTCGGCTGCTGCTGGCCCTGACCGATGATGTCCTGGACCTGCTCGCGGACGGCATCGAGCGAGATGCCGAGCGACTCCAGCGCCTTGGCGGCGACACCCTCGCCCTCGTGGATGAGACCGAGCAGGATGTGCTCGGTGCCGATGTAGTTGTGGTTGAGCATCTTCGCCTCTTCTTGGGCGAGCACAACCACGCGACGGGCACGGTCCGTGAATCTCTCGAACATCGTCAGCTCCTCACGGCGCCGAGTCTTCTGGCGCCTACGTAGAGGCTAACGAGCCGCGGATGCCGGTATGCCCGTGTTCGCCGTCGGCGTGATGGATGGGGTGGCGTCGGCGCGCAGCGCCCCTCCCCGCCGCGGACACCGTCATTCCTCGTCCGAAAGCAGGCTGGATCGATACGTTCGCGCTCCAACGGACCCGAAACGGGCGATCGAGCCTGCTTTCGGAACGCGCGCCGGCGCCAACGTTGACAACCAGCCGGCGGAATACATATCGTTTGTCGATAACAACGATTCTCGATATGGAGGATGTCGTGAGCATCGGAACCCAGAACCTCGGCGAGGGCCTGCTGTGGATCGGCGTCTTTGTCGCCGTGGTCGCCGTGCTGTGCGCCGTGACCGTATGGATCGCACGCCGCCGCGGCAGCACGACAGTGGCGCTGGATGCCGCGAGTTCGGTCGCACAGGGATGGCTCTTCCTCATGGCGCTCGGCCTCGGGCTCACGATCTGGCAGTGGTTCACACAGACCGAGATCTCGGTCTCGGGGATGCCCGTGGCGCTTGCGAACTGGCCGGGCATCGGCACCCCCGGATGCGACGACCCCGGCGGCGACACACCCGTCCTCCTGTGCGCCACGGCCGACTCGGTCGACGCGACGGTCGCGCACCTGACGCTCGGCACGCGCGTCGTGATGGCGCTCGGGCAGCTGCTCGGGGTCTTGCTGATGGCGCTTCCCGCCGTCCTGATCGTGGTGCTGGTGGGGCAGGCGCGGAAGGGCTCGCCGTTCAGCCGCGTCGCCGCACGGTCGTTCGCGTGGGCGGCGGTCGGCATCCTCGTGCTCGGGACGGTCACTGACCTCGTCGTCGGCATCGGGCGCACCCTCGCGGCGTTCGAGGTGCTTCCTGCTCCCGAAGAGGGTGGCAAACTGACGACACAGGGCATCTTCTATCTGACCGTTCCGCTGTGGCCGGCCGCGGTCGCGCTCGCCCTCGCAGCCCTCGCTGTCGTGTTCCGCTACGGCTCTGCCCTGCAACACCAGACCGAGGCGCTGCAGCGCGAGACCGAGGGGCTCGTGTGACGCCTGCCGAAGAGGACGAAGCCACCGGCATCCACTGTCGGCTCGATGAACTGCTCGCCGAACGCGGGATGACGCTCGCACGGCTGTCGGAGCTCGTCGGGGTCTCGGTCGTGAACCTCTCGATCCTCAAGAACGACCGGGCGCGGGCGATCCGCTACTCGACGTTGTCGGCGATCTGCCGGGTGCTCGACTGCGAGGTCGGCGAGCTGCTCGTGCGGGCCGACTGACGACGGGTGGGCCGGCGGGATCCACCTGCGAGGGATCGCGGGCGACACGCCGCTGATCACCGCCCTGATGCGGCGTGTTGGCGCGAATCCCTTGCAGTTGCGTGAGGCAGCCGCGTCAGGCAGTCGCCAGCAGGACCGCCTGCACCCGAAGGATGCCGCGGGTCAGTCCCCGGCGATGGGGATGGTGACGGGGGTCGCGAACTCGGCACCGCCACCGGTGAGGGTCACCGTCGCGTTGTCGTCGTCGACCCCGTCGACCTGCGCGAGGGTCACGCGCGGGGCCATGTCCATCGTGCAGACCTGGTCGGCGGCCGGCTCGGCGAAGACCACCGTTGCGCTCGACGCCGTGTCTGCCGCGACCGACTCCACGACCGGCAGGCACGAGGACGAACCCCAGGTGAGGATCGCGAACTGCTCGTCGTCGATCCAGCCTGCCGACGGCGAGAACTCCGCCACTGCGGCACCGGAGTAGGCGTCGAGGTCGGTGTCGCCGCGGGCCTCGCCGTAGGTCACGACGAGGTCGAGCTCGGCACCGGCGTTCACCCCGTCGGGGAGCGCCACCAGCGACGCGCGCGGCACGTAGTCGCGCGTGCACGCGACGTTGCCGGCCGGGTCCTCGAGCGTCACCGCGACCGACCCGTCGGCCTGCAGGGTGACGTCCGTCGCGGTCGGGACGCAGGTCGACGATCCCTGGGTCACGAGGGCGACCATGCGACCGCCGTCGAGCCACCCGGCATCCACCTCGAGCTCACCACCGACCACCGGCGCACCGGATCCCGACGAGGAGGGCGTGGCCGGCGACGACGCACAGCCGGCGAGCGCGAGCGCTCCGGCACCGATGAGGGCGAACAGGGCGAGGGTGCGACGGGTGCTCATGATGCCCATCCTGCCCCGATGCCCTGGAAAGGTCCCGCGGAACCGATCACGCGCCGATAGCGAATCGCTGCTGCGGACCAGTCACTGCAGCGCAGAGGTGAGCCGCGCCAGGTTGTCGAGCACCGTCGAGCGCAGCGGCTGCTGCATCCATTCCTCGAGGGTCAGTTCACGGCTGAGCGCGCGGTAGTGATCCTCGACGGAGCGCAGCTGCGAGACGAACTCCTCGCCGCGCACGAGCAGCGAGATCTCGAGGTTGAGACCGAAGCTGCGCATGTCCATGTTGCTCGAACCGATGACGGCGACCTCGTCATCGATCGACATCGACTTGGAGTGCAGGATGAACGGCCGCTTGTACATCCAGATCTTCACGCCCGAGCGCAGCAGAGCCTCGTAATAGCTGCGCTGCGCGTGGTAGACCATCGCCTGATCGCCCTCTTCCGAGACGAACAGCTCGACGTGCACGCCACGCTGACACGCCGTCTGGATCGCCAGCAGCAGCCCCTCGTCGGGCACGAAGTACGGCGAGACGATGATGATCTTCTCGCGCGCGGCGAACAGCAGCGTCATGAACAGCTTCAGGTTGTTCTGGAACTCGAACCCGGGGCCGGACGGGATGACCTGGCAGTCGAGGTCGCCCGTGCCGGTGCGCACGTCGAACAGCTCGATGCCCTCGATCACCTCGTCGGTCTCGCTGTACCAGTCGCTGAGGAACACCGCGTTGACGGATGCCACGACGGGGCCGTCCAGGCGCGCCATCATGTCCACCCAGTGCAGTCCCCGCTTGATGTTCTTGCGCAGGTTGTACGTCGAATCGGTGACGTTCTGCGACCCGGTGAACGCGACGTGGCCGTCGACCACGAGGAGCTTGCGGTGGTTGCGCAGGTCGGGGCGCTGGTACTTGCCCTTGAGCGGCTGCACCGGCAGCATCAGGTGCCACTGGGCGCCCATCGCGTCGAGGCGCCGGCAGGTGTGCTTGTAGAACGGCTTGCTGCGGTTGGCCCAGTGGTCCAGCAGCACGCGCACCGTGACCCCACGGGCGGCGACCTCCTCGAGCGCACGGAAGAAGTCGTCGGTGGTCGCGTCGGCCTGCAGGATGTAGAACTCGACGTGGACGTAGCGCTGGGCCTGTCGGATGGCGTGCGCCATGGCGGCGAGGCTGCCCTCGTAGTCGGCGATGAGCTTCGCGTCGTTCTCGCCCGACAGCGGCATGGCGCCGAGGTTGCGGTTCAGGCGCACGAGCTGCACGAACCACACGGGCGGGTTCGGTCGCAGCGTGCCGAGGTCGAGTCCGTGGCTGGTGCGGCGGATGTAGTCGTTCAGCTGCTGCTGCTTCTTGCGGCGCACCCGCGGCAGGCGCGGGTTGCCGATCATCACGAACAGGAGGACGCCGATGATGGGGATGAAGTAGATCGCAAGCAACCAGGCCATCGCCGCCGTGGGGCGCCGATTGCGGGGGATGACGATGACCGCGAGGACGCGGATCGTGATGTCGACGATCATGACGAGGACGACCCACCAGGTCCACGTCCAGTCGACGGTGATGTTCAGCACCCGCACTCCTCAGCCCGGGCGCGCACGTCGCCCCGGGTTCAGCGTACCCAGTGCCGCCGACGCGGCGACCTCAGACTGTGGTGTCGGTGCCCGCCGCTGACGCCGGACGGCGCTTGGCGCGCTCCTCGGCCTCGATCCGCGCGTACACGCGGCGCTCGGTGCGGTCCATGCGCAGGATCGAGCGCAACACGAACACGAACAGACCCAGCACGACGACGGTCGGCAAGAGCGACCACGCGGCAGCGGTCCAGAACGCATCCATGCCTCCATGGTACGCGCGGTTCATCGCCCTCTCCCCAGGCGGCCGGTTCGACGACTTGTACACCGTTCGGCCTTCCCGGCCCCCATCGCCCGGCCGACGCGAGCAGGATCTCGCCATGCCGACCATCGTGAGAGCCGCCGACGCGGCCCAGTTCCTGTCCCTCGTCCCGCACCTGCTCGGGTTCGTCCCGTCACGCAGCCTTGTCGTCGTGCCGATGTGCCGCGGACGCAGCCTCGGCGCGATGCGCGTCGATCTCCCCGCCGACCCGGCCGGCGCAGCCTCCGACGCGGTCGCCGCGACCGTCGTCGGGATGGCGTGCCGCATCGCGGATGCCGACGGCGCGATGGTGGTGGTGTACACGGATGCCGCGGTCACCGGCATCCTGCCCCATCGCGCGCTCGTTCAGTCGCTGTGCGACCGCGCCGACGCCTGCGGGCTGCCGATCGCCGATGCCCTCGTCGTCGCGGCGGACGGGTGGGGGTCCTACCTCGACCGGCACCTCGCACCCGGCGGCCGCCCGCTGACGGAGCTCGTCACGCACGACGGACCGGGCGGCACCGCCGCACCGGTCGGTGATCAGGCGAGCGGCGCGGCGCTGCCGAAGCCGGACGGCGCCGCACGTGCGGCGGTCGCGCAGGCGGCGCGCGCTCTCGACGCGGCGCTGACGGCGATCTGCGGGATCGCGCCGTCCGCGGCGGCGAGTCGATCCGCGTCGCCGCGCATCGACCCGGCGGCGCTGGAGGCGGCGTGCGAGCTGGACGACCTGCCCTCGCTGTTCGAGCAGGCGCTGGAGTGGAACCCGGTGTCGCTCGCGCCGATGCGCGCCGCGATGATCGGCTGGTGCCTGGGCCGGCCCGCCCTGCGGGATGTCGCGCTGGTGCAGTGGGCGAGCGACCAGGCGGGCGGCGATGTCGCGATGGACGCGCAGCGCAAGTGGGAGGACGGCGCGGAGTATCCGTCGGATCTCGCCTCGGTGATGTGGGGTGAGGGGCGGCGTCCTGACCCGCAGCGCCTGGAGGGGGCGCTGGAGCTCGCCCGCGTGGTCGCGGCGCTGCTGCCCAAGGCCCGGCGCGCCGGCGCGCTGGCGGTGTGCGGCTGGCTGGCGTGGGCGCTCGGTCGCTCCACCCACGCCGACCGCTATGCGGCGCAGGCGCTGCGCATCGAGCGCCGCCACGGACTCGCCGAGATCGTGCGGTCGTTCGTCGCGGCCGGGCACCTGCCGGACTGGGCATTCCGGCCCGAGTGAGACCGAGCGGCGACCGCCGTCAGTGGATGAAGGCGAGGAGGAGCGCGACCCCGACGAACAGACTCCCGAACACGCGATCGACCACGCGCTGCCCGCGCGGCGTGCGCGTGAAGCGACGGAATCCATGCGCCGCGACGGCGAAGAAGCCCCACATGACGGCGATGTCGACGGCCACGACGGTGACGACGACGGTCGCGTACTGGGGCAGCAGCGGCTGACCCGGGCGGATGAACTGCGGGAGGAACGCGAGGAAGAAGACGATCGCCTTCGGGTTGAGGAGGTTGACCCAGAATCCGCGCCGGAACATCGACCAGCGCGACTCGGCCGGGGCGGGTGCGTCGCCGGCATCCGCCACCGCCACGACGGGACGGCGCAGCAACAGGCGCAGACCGAGGTAGGCCAGATACGCCGCGCCGGCGTACCGGATGATGGCGAACAGCAGCGGCGATGAGGCCACGAGCACGCCGACGCCGAGCGCGACGACGGCGATCAGCACGACGAGCGCGGCCTGCTGCCCCAGAATCCCCCAGATCGCGCGGCGGAACCCGTGCGTCAGGGCGTTGCCCATCGTGTTGATGGCACCGGCGCCCGGCGTGAAGCTGATGACGACGCACGCCAGCACCAGCGTGAGCCAGAGCGAGAACGCCACCCGCGGCTATTTCACGAGGGGGAAGAGGATGGTCTCCCGAATGCCGAGGCCCGTGATCGCCATGAGCAGCCGGTCGATGCCCATCCCCATGCCACCCGTGGGCGGCATGCCGTGCTCGAGCGCGCGCAGGAACTCCTCGTCCACGCGCATGGCCTCGTCGTCGCCGCGCGCGGCGAGCTTCGCCTGCTCGACGAACCGCTCCCGCTGGATCACCGGGTCGACGAGTTCGGAGTAGCCGGTGGCGAGCTCGAAGCCGCGGACGTAGAGGTCCCACTTCTCCACGACGCCCGGGATCGAGCGGTGCTCACGGACGAGCGGGCTGGTGTCGACGGGGAAGTCCATGACGAACGTAGGGCGCTCGAGCCCGTCCTTGACGAAGTGCTCCCACAGCTCTTCGACGTATTTGCCGTGCGTCGCGACCTTCTCGGGGACCTCTACGCCGACCTCGGCGGCGAGCGCGCGCAGCTCGTCGATCGACGTCTCCGGCGTGATGGTGCGACCGGATGCCGCGGACAGCGAGTCGTACATCGAGATGCGGTCCCACTCGCCGCCGAGGTCGAACTCGGCGCCGTCGGCCCATGTGACGGTGGTCGACCCGGCGACGGCGACGGCGGCCTGCTGGATGAGTTCCTGCGTGAGGTCGGCGATGCCGTTGTAGTCGGAGTACGCCTGGTAGGCCTCCAGCATCGCGAACTCGGGGCTGTGGGTGGAGTCGGCGCCCTCGTTGCGGAAGTTGCGGTTGATCTCGAAGACCCGGTCGATGCCGCCCACGACGGCGCGCTTGAGGAACAGCTCGGGCGCGATACGGAGGTAGAGGTCGGCGTCGAAGGCGTTGGAGTGCGTCACGAACGGCCGCGCCGCCGCGCCGCCGTGCTGCACCTGCAGCATGGGCGTCTCGACCTCGAGGAAGCCGTGCGCGGCGAAGGTCTGCCGGAGGCTCGCGTTGACCTTGGCGCGGGCGATCACGGTGTCGCGAGCCTGGTCGCGGGCGATGAGGTCGAGGAAGCGCGAGCGGACCCGGCTCTCCTCGCTGAGCTCGGTGTAGAGGTTCGGCAGCGGCAGCAGCGCCTTCGACGCGATGGCCCAGTCGGTGACCATGATCGACAGCTCGCCGCGGCGGCTGGAGATGACCTGGCCGGTGATCGAGACGTGGTCGCCGAGGTCCACGAGGTCCTTCCACGCCTGCAGCGACTCCTCACCGACCTCGGCGAGGGACACCATGGCCTGGATGCGGTTGCCGTCGCCCGCCTGCAGCGATGCGAAGCAGAGCTTGCCGGTGTTGCGGCTGAAGACGACGCGTCCCGCGACGGAGGCGGTGACACCCGTCTCGGCGCCCGGTTCCAGCTCCGCGTAGCGGGTGCGCAGTTCGGCGATCGTGTCGGTCACGGGGACCGCGACGGGATAGGCGCCACCGGCGGCATCCGCCCTCTCGGCCAACAGCCGTTCGCGCTTGGCCAGCCGCACGGCCTTCTGCTCGTGCACGTCCTCGACGGCGAGGTCGCCCGCCTGTTCGCTGGACACTGCTGACGTGGTCTCGCTCATGGTGACGGGGGCTCCTCGGAATCGACGTTCGATTCTACCGAGCGGGCCTGCACGCCCCTCACGCTCCGCCGAGTTAGACGTCGGGGACGGGCGGGGCGCCGTCCTGCAGCGCGCGGTCCACGGCGGAGTGGATGAGCGCGGAGAGGTATCGCCCCGGCTCCTCTACTCCGGCCTGACGCAGTAGCGCGGTGGACTGGCGGACGATGGATGCCGAGAACTCGGCCGCCGTGGCGATGGCTTCGCCGTAGGCGGGGCGGTCGGCCTCGGCGATCACGACGGGCTCGCATCCGAGTTCGACGGCGAGCGCCTGGGCGATCGGCAGCACGGCTGGCGGCGCGGTGACCGCGGCGAAGGCGTCGTGCAGCTGACGCAGATCGATGCTCGTTCCCGTGAAGGTCACCGCGGGGTGCACCGCCAGCGGAATCGCCCCTCGCCGCGCCGCCGGCGCGAGGACGTCCGTCCCCCACGACGGGTCGGTGTGCAGCACCAGCTGACCGGTCTGCCACTGGTCGAGTTCGGCGAGGCCCGCCACGAGCCCCGGCAGCTCGTCATGCGGCACCGCGATGACGACCAGCTCGCTGCGCCGGACGATCTCGTCCGCGTCGAGCACCGGCACCCCGGGCAGGATCGCCGCGACCCGCTCCGGGTCGGATCCGGCCGTGATGCCCAGCAGGGCGTGGCCCGCGCCCGCGAGCGCCGCACCGATCACGGGTCCCACGCGTCCCGCGCCGATGACCCCGACCCCGAGCCGGCTCGCCCCGCTCATGCGCCCGCTCCGGAGTCCACGGCATCCGCTCCACCCGCAACCCCCGCAACCCCCGCAGCCGCCGCATCCGCGCCGACCTCCACCTCCGCGTCCCAGCGGTGCGAGCGGTCGCCGGCCGCGGCGGCCACGGCATCCTTCGCCACCTGCTGCCACACCGCGTACGCGTCGTCGCGGTCGACGATCCCGAGCGTGCCCGAGACCTGGCCCAGCACCGTGTGGCCGGTGAGGTTCGCGACCCGCAGCGCGCGATCGACCGGCCCCTGCGAGATCCGCACCGACTGCAGTCGCGCGAGCGGCAGGATGACCAGCGACCGCCAGAACACGCCGTGACGCAGCAGCAGCGCGTCGGGGGTGAGCAGGAACCCGTTGCGCCGCCACGACAGCGGCCGCAGCCAGCGCGCGCGTCGCGGCGTCGTGGTGTACGGGTCGCCCGCCGCCGGCCCCAGCAGTCCGTTGGTCACGAGCTCCTGCCACTGCTCGGGCGAGATCCCCGGCAGGAACAGACGCAGCACCCGCTCCACATCGGCCTGCGTGCCGACGGGCAGCACCTCGGCGAACTGCTGCGACTGCGTGTCGGTCGCCGACCGTCCCGACAGCCGGTTGACGCGGATCGACCACCATCCGAAGCCGCGCCACATCACCGGCTGACGGATCTCGAACGCGTGCACACGGCCCGGCGGCAACGTCTCGGTGATCGTCGTGAACAGGCCGAACGTGATGCGCACGCCCGACGAGGTCGGGGCGATCGAGTACCGCAGCGACCGCGTGATCGAGCGGAACCAGTACGCACCGAAACCGATGATGGTCGGGACGATGGTGAAGAGCACCCAGGGCGTTCCGACGACCGCGCCGACGATGACGATCGTGATCAACACGAGCAGTCCGATCGTGGCGCCCGACAGCAGGTGCGAGGCGATCAGCCGCCCCGGCGGGATGTGCACGACGGATGCCGGCTCTTCGACCGGCTGCTCGGCGCCGTCGATCAGCCCGGTGAGGCCCGCGGTCACGGCCGCAGCGGCGGCACGCGTGCGCGGCAGCGCGCCGGACTCGTGCGCGGCCTGGGCCTGGGCGAGCTGGCGGCCCGAGGCGAGGCGCAGGATGTCGGCGCGCACCGCCTCGGCGTTGGGCGTGGAGAGGTACTCGAGCTTGACGTTCGCGTCGAGGCCCGCCCCGACGACCTCGAGCTTGGCCGCGCCGAGCAGTCGCGCGATCATCGGGCGGGTGAGGTTGACGCCCTGCACACGATCCAGCGGAGCCCGGCGATACGTGCGGAACAGGATGCCGGTGCGCACCTCCACGTCGTCACCGGTGATGCGGAACGTGTGGAATCGCCACGAGACGTAGAACCAGCCGAGCAGCAGCGCGAGCACCGCGAGGATCACGAGCCCCGCCACGACGATCAGGTTGTTGGACACGACGTAGTCCACCGGATCGCCCTCGTACTGCTCGAAGTCGCTGAAGCCGGGGATGACCCACCCGATCACCCGGTCGCGCAGGTTCGCGATGACGATGCCGATCACGACGACGAGGAACAGTCCCCCGCGCAGCACCGGGGTGAGCGGGTGCAGGCGATGCCATTCGCCGTCGCTGAGCGGCGAGCGGACGTCGGCGACGGCCGACGGGTCGGTCACAGCCCGGTCCGTCGGGTCTCGGCCACCGCGATGAGCGTGTCGCGCAGCTGTTCGGCCGCGGCCTGGGTGAGGCCCGGGATGGTGACGCCGGTCGCGGCGGCGGCGGTGACGAGCTTGAGCTGCGCGATCCCGAACCCGCGATCCAGCGGGCCGTGCGTGATGTCGACCAGCTGCATGCGGCCGTACGGGACGGCGACCATGCGCTGCCAGAGGATGCCGCGGCGGAAGACCAGGTCGTCCTCGCGCAGCTGGTAGCCGATCGAGCGCGCCTGACGCGGCAGGATCGCGAGCGTCCACAGCGTGATGACGGCGACGACGCCGGCGGGGATCCACACCCACGGCTGATGCAGCACGAGGCCGACGACGAGCGCAACGGCGACGATCAGCGCGAGGAAGGCGACCGTCGAGATGAGCTGGACGATGACGTAGTTGCGCGAGATCTGGTGCCAGACCCCGTCGCCGAGCGGCAGACGTCCCGCACCGCGCGGCTCGAGGATCGTGTCGTACGTCCCGGCATCCAGCGCCGTCGCGGCGCCCGCGGCGTCGGGCGCCGTCTCCGGCGCGTCAGTCGTGGTGGGAGAGGCCGAGTCCGGGCTCGGGGGGTGAGGGAGGTCCGGGCTGGTCGTCATCGTCGTCCTTCCGAATGGTGCACAGGTGCTCGGCATAGAGCCCGGCGGCCACGAGCACGAGGCCGCCGACGATCGCCGCGATCACGGCACCCGTCGAGCCTAACGAGGGGGCGACCGGCCGCGTCAGCAGGAACGCCAGCAGCCCGCCGGCGACACCCGCGACGATGCCGCCGACGATGCTCGAGGCCTTCGCGAGCATCGCGACGCGCACGGCGCGGAACGGGTCGAGCGGTCGCGTGTGGGTGCCGACGATGGCGCGGCGGATCGGCAGGGCGAACAGCACGAGGGCGACGCCGAGCAGCACGAGGAGCACCGGCAGCAGCAGCGACGGCGTGAACGTCGGCCGGCCGACCGCGGTGAGCAGCTGGTCGATGCCGAAGCCGACGATGACCCCGATCGCGACGGCGGCGATCAGGACCCCCGCACCCGTGCGCTTCACGAGGACCTCGGTTCGTCGTGACCGGCCAGGCGCGCGCGCAGGTCGGCGACCCGTCCGGCGCCGGGGAGCACCGCGTCGGGGTCGACCCGCAGCCACGGCTCCAGCACGAAGTCGCGCTCCGCCGCGCGGGGGTGCGGCAGGGTCAGCGCGGGATCGTCGGAGCGGACGTCGCCGTAGGCGATGAGGTCGAGGTCGAGGGTGCGGTCCTGCCAGCGCGCATCGCCGGCGCGGCGCGGCGGACGGCCGTGGCGCTCCTCGATCGCGTGGAGGAACGACAGGAGCACCGACGGCGCGAGCCGCGTCGTGACGAGAGCGACGGTGTTGAGGTAGGCGGGCGCGGCGGCATCCGGCCCCGACGGCGTGAGGGCGACCGTCTCGATCGGCTCGGCGACGCGGATGCCGGTGGTCAGCGGCATCCGCGCGAGGTCGGCGACGGCGGCGTCGAGCGTGGCGGCCCGGTCGCCGAGGTTCGCGCCCAGCGCGACGACGGCGACGGTCTCGACGGGGGCGGATGCCGGGGCGACGCCGTGGTAACCCTGCGCGAGGCGGCGGCTCACCGGGCAGCCCCGATCGGAGCGGACGGCGCCGCGGGCCGCGCGCGGCGGATCGTGACGGACACGTCGCCGAACGGCACCGGGATGGGCGCCTGGGGCTTGTGGACGGTGACGGTGACCATGCGCACGATGTCGCGGCTCAGCAGCTCGTCGGCGATGCGCTGGGCGAGGGTCTCGAGGAGGTTGACGGGCGCGCCCGAGACGATGGCCGCGATCCGCTCGGCCGCCTCGCCGTAGTGGATCGTGTCGGCCACGTCGTCGGTCTCGGCAGCGCGCGTCGTGCTGAGGTGCAGCGTCGCGTCGACGGTGAACTCCTGCCCCTGCCGACGCTCCTCGTCGTAGACGCCGTGGTACCCGAAGGCCCGCACCCCCGTCAGCGTGATCTCATCGGCGGCATCCATCGCTCACTCCCCTCCCTCTCGCCAGGCGCGGGCGATCCGCAGCGCGTCGCGGGTCGCGGCGACATCGTGCACGCGCACCGCCCACGCCCCGGCCTGCGCCGCGAGCACGCTCGTCACGGCGGTCGCGAGGTCGCGCCGCTCGCGCGGCACCGCGGCGGGGTCGGAGTCGAGAGCCTCCGCGAGGAAGCGCTTGCGGCTCGTGCCGACGAGCACCCGCGGCCCGAGCGCGACGATGCGGTCGAGGCCGCGCAGCGCCTGCCAGTTCTGGGGGCTGCGTTTGCCGAAGCCGATGCCCGGATCGAGGATCACCCGGTCGGGTGAGATCCCGGCGGCGGCCGCCGCGCGGATCCGATCGCCGAGCTCGACGGTGAGATCTCGCGCGACGTCGCCGTAGTCGGCATCGGCGTACATGTCGGCGGAGTGCCCGCGCCAGTGCTGCAGCACGACGTCGGCACCGGATGCCGCGACCACCGGCAGCATGTCGGCGTCGGCGAGTCCGCCTGACACGTCGTTGACGATGCGTGCGCCCGCGTCGACCGCCGCGCGGGCGGTGGCGGCGTTCATCGTGTCGATGCTGACCACGGCGCCGTCGGCGGCGAGCGCGGCGACCACCGGGAGCACCCGCGCGCGCTCGATGTCGGGGTCGACGCGCGCCGCGCCCGGGCGCGTGGACTCCCCGCCGACGTCGAGGAGGTCGGCCCCCGCGGCGCGCAGCGCGCGGCCGTGGGCGACGGCGGCATCCGCGTCGAGGTAGCGTCCGCCGTCGCTGAACGAGTCGGGGGTGACGTTGACGATGCCCATGATGAGCGTCACGGTCGCACCGCCGTCACGACCCGGCTCCGGTCAGGAGCATCATGATCTCGGCGCGGGCGGCGGGTTCGGCCAGGTCGCCGCGTGCGGCGATCGTGACGGTCGCGGCATCCGGCTGACGTCCGCCTCGCATCGTGACGCACTCGTGGTGGGCGCTGAGCACCACGAGCACCCCGCGCGCGTCGAGGGCACCGGCGATCGTGTCGGCGACCTGCTCGCCGAGGCGCTCCTGCACCTGCGGGCGGGATGCGAGGGTGTCGACCACCTTCGGCAGCGCGCCGAGCCCGACGACCTGTTCACCCGGGAGGTACGCGATGTGCGCCCGGCCCGCGAACGGCAGCAGGTGGTGCTCGCACACCGAGCGGAAGCGGATGTCGCGCAGCAGCACCGCGCCGGAGGGCAGCGTGTCCGGCGCCGGCCCGCGGGAGACGGAGATCGTGTGCGCGAGTGGGGCCGCGGCATCCTCCCCCACCCCCGCGAAGAACTCCGCGTACGCGTCCGCGACGCGCTGCGGGGTCGCCTTCAGCCCCGGACGATCGGGGTCCTCCCCGATCGCCGCGAGGATGTCGCGCACGGCTGCGGCGACGCGGTCTCGATCGACGGCCACGTCTCGAGCCTAGGCGGTCGCGGGTCGCGCCTGCCCGCTCGGGCGCCGCTGCGGCGCGGATTCCGGCTGCGGAGCCGGATCGGCGACGGATGCGGCGGCCAGCCCCGCTTCGTGGCGACGCGGCACGTCGACCGGGGGCAGCATCGACACCGGGCGCTCCTGGCTCGAGAGCCACTGCGGGCGTGGCGGCAGCTTCGTGACGTCGGTGAAGATCTCGGCGATCTCGAGGTGGTCGAGCGTCTCCTTCTCGAGCAGCGCGAGGGCGAGCTTGTCGAGGATGTCGCGGTTGGCGTTGAGCACCTCGTACGCCTCGTTGTGCGCCTGTTCGATGAGGTCGCGCACCTGCTGGTCGACGCGCTCGGCGATGCGCTCGCTGAAGTCACGGCCATGACCCATGTCGCGGCCCATGAACACCTCGCCGGAGGACTGGCCGAGCTTGACGGGCCCGACCTCGGTGGTCATGCCGTACTCGGTGACCATCTTGCGGGCGATGCCGGTGGCCTTCTCGATGTCGTTGCTGGCACCGGTGGTGGGGTCGTGGAAGACGATCTCCTCGGCGACGCGGCCACCCATCGCCCACGCGAGCTGGTCCTGCAGCTCGTTGCGGGTGACGGAGTACTTGTCCTCCAGCGGCATGACCATCGTGTAGCCGAGAGCCTTGCCGCGCGGCAGGATCGTGATCTTGGTGACCGGGTCGGAGTGGTTCATCGCCGCCGCGACGAGGGCGTGGCCGCCCTCGTGGTAGGCGGTGATGAGCTTCTCCTTGTCCTTCATCACGCGGGTCCGGCGCTGCGGACCGGCGATGACGCGGTCGATGGCCTCGTCGAGCGCGCGCATGTCGATCAGCTGCGCATTGGAGCGGGCCGTCAGCAGCGCCGCCTCGTTGAGGACGTTGGCGAGGTCGGCTCCGGTGAAGCCCGGGGTCTTGCGGGCGATGACCGAGAGATCGACCGAGGGCGAGAGCGGCTTACCGCGGCCGTGCACCTCGAGGATCTTCTGGCGGCCCTTCAGATCCGGCGCGTCGACGCCGATCTGGCGGTCGAAACGGCCGGGGCGCAGCAGCGCCGGGTCGAGGATGTCGGGACGGTTCGTCGCCGCGATGACGAGGACGGATGCCTTGGGGTCGAAGCCGTCCATCTCGACGAGCATCTGGTTGAGCGTCTGCTCCCGCTCGTCGTGGCCGCCGCCCATGCCGGCGCCGCGGTGGCGGCCGACGGCGTCGATCTCGTCGATGAAGATGATCGCCGGGGCGTTCTCCTTGGCCTGATTGAAGAGGTCACGCACGCGGCTGGCGCCGACGCCGACGAACATCTCGACGAAGTCGGAGCCTGAGATCGAGTAGAACGGCACGCCTGCTTCGCCGGCGACGGCGCGGGCGAGCAGGGTCTTGCCGGTTCCGGGAGGGCCGTACAGCAGAACGCCCTTCGGGATGCGGGCGCCGACGGCCTGGAACTTCGCGGGATCCTTCAGGAAGTCCTTGATCTCCTGCATCTCCTCGATGGCCTCGTCGGCACCGGCCACGTCGCCGAAGGTGACCGTCGGGGTCTCCTTCGTGACGAGTTTCGCGCGCGACTTGCCGAACTGCATGACCTTGCTGTTGCCGCCCTGCGCGGCGGAGAAGAAGAACCAGAACAGCACGCCCAGCAGCAGGATCGGGATGAGCAGCGACAGCAGGCTCTCGAAGAACGTCGTGCGCGGCACGACGTCGTTGAAGCCATCCTTGGGCGCCGCCGCGTCGATCGCGGTGAGCACCTCGTCGGCGCGGGCGCCGACGTAGTAGAACTGCACCTGCGTCGCGCCCTCGTACGCGTCGGAGAGCGTCATGTCCACGCGCTGATCGCCGTCGGTGTTGGTGACCTCGGTGACGGTCCCGCCCTTGAGGAGCGTGAGACCCTCCTGCGTCGTGATCTGCTTCGCGCCGGTGAGCGTCGAGATCAGCGACATGCCGATCAGCAGGAGGGCGCCGATGAGCAACACGTACAGGAACGGGTTGCGCGTGAGCTTCTTGAAGTCCATGATCCGCTCAGGCTATCGCGGCGCGACTATGTGGGGTCTGTGCATTCGCCACAGGCGAACCCTTCGACAGGCTCAGGGACCGCCCTTCGACAAGCTCAGGGACCGCCCCGCGTCAGCTGTAAATGTGCGGGGCGAGCACCGCGACATCGCGCAGGTTGCGGTAGCGCTCGTTGTAGTCGAGCCCGTAGCCGACGACGAAGTCGGTGGGGATGTCGAAGCCGACGTAGCGGCAGTCGATCTCGACCTTGGCGGCCTCGGGCTTGCGCAGCAGCGCCAGGATCTCGATCGACTCCGCACCGCGGGAGGCGAAGTTCTCGAGCAGCCACGAGAGCGTGAGGCCGGAGTCGATGATGTCCTCGACGATCAGGACGTGCTTGCCGGTGAGGTCGGTGTCGAGGTCCTTGCGGATCTGCACGACGCCGCTCGACTTCGTGCCGGCGCCGTAGGACGAGACAGCCATCCAGTCCATGGTGACCTCGCGCTTGAGCTGCCGGGCGAAGTCGGCCATGACCATGACCGCCCCCTTGAGCACCCCGACCAGCAGCAGCTCCTTGCCGTCGTAGTCGCTCTCGACCTGGCGGGCGAGCGCCTCGAGCTTCGCGTGGATCTGCTCCTCGGTGACGAGGACGGTGGTCAGCTGGTCCGAGATCTCGGCGGCGCGCATGGGTCGAGTCTAGGCGAGCGCGTCGCCTGCCCGACGCCGTCAGCGAGCCGCGAAGACGATGCGAGCGCCGGCACGGTGCGCGCGGCATCCGGGCAGGTCGATCGGTCCCTGGCCGTGCCAGTCGGTCACGAGGCGCGCGACCTCGAGGGTCTGCGCGCGGCTCAGACTCTCGCCGAACTCGCTGGCGACGACGTGGCGGATGATGCGGTGCCGCAGCGCCGGCGGGTTGGCGGCGAGGGCGGGCACGGAGACGGCGATGCCGGCCTCGGCGTGCTCGACGATGTCCTCGATGGTCTCGTCGATCATGTCGGCGAAGGCCTCGGCATCCTCCCGCAGCTGGTCCGCGGTGCGCGCGAGCGCCTCCGCCACGCCGGGGCCGAGCTCGGCCTCGAGGACCGGCAGCACGTCCTGACGGACGCGCACCCTGAGGAACCGCCGGTCGAGGTTGTGGGGATCGCTCCACGGCGGCAGACCCTGGGCGAGGCAGGCCGCGCGGGTCGCGGCGCGACGCACGTCGAGGAGGGGACGGAGGATGCGGATGCCGTCCTCGGTGCGGTCGGGGGCCATGCCGCCGAGGCTCGCGGCGCCGGATCCGCGCGCGAGGCCGATGAGGACGGTCTCGGCCTGGTCGTCGAGCGTGTGCGCGAGGAGCACCGCCTCGGCGCCGGCGTCACGGGCCGCATCGAGAAGCGCGGCCCGGCGGGCGGCGCGGGCGGCGGCCTCGGGTCCGCCCTCCGTGCCGACGTCGACGCGGATGATGCGGGCGGGAAGCCCCAGCGACTCCGCCGCCTCGGCGGCCCGCTCGGCGACACGGTGCGACCCGGGTTGCAGGGCGTGGTCGATAACCGCGGCGGATGCCGGGAGCCCCACCTTCGGCGCTTCGAAGGCGACGGCCGCCGCGAGCGCGAGCGAGTCCGCTCCCCCCGACAGCCCCACGAGGACCGGTCCCTCGACGGTGGCGAGAGCCGCGCGCACCGCCCGGCGGATCGCAGCGACGGCGGGATCGAGGCTCGGGCGATGGTCCACACCTCCACGGTACCGGCGGCGGGTGGGCTACCGGCGGGTGCCGCGGGGCGGGCGGGCGTAACTCAGTCTGGACGCGGGCCCGGCGGCGCGGCGACCCCGGAACCACGCGGCCGGCGCGCGCCCCCGCACGCGGCCAGACTGAATACGGCCCGGGCGGGCGCCGCGACTAGGCTATTCCCGGCATCCACCCGTTCTTCCTAAGGAGCACCAGCATGGGCGCATACGACGCCGTCATCGAGATTCCGCGCGGCAGCCGCGTCAAGTACGAGGTCGACCACGGCACCGGACGGGTGTTCCTGGACCGTGTGCTCTTCACGCCGATGGGCTACCCCGCCAACTACGGCTTCTTCGAGGACACCCTGGGCGAGGACGGCGACCCGCTCGATGTGCTGCTGCTGCTCGACCGCGACCTGTACCCGGGCGTCATGGCGAAGGTCCGTCCAGTCGCCGTGCTGAAGATGCTCGATGAGGCCGGCGGCGACGACAAGGTCGTCGCGGTGCTGGCGAAGGACCCGCGGTGGGCGCACATCCAGGACGTCGACGACCTCGACGAGTGGACGAAGGGCGAGATCAACCACTTCTTCGAGCACTACAAGGACCTCGAGCCGGGCAAGTGGGTCAAGGTCGACCAGTGGGCCGGCGCCGCCGAGGCGGAGCGTCTCGTGTCGGAAGCGTTCGAGCGCTTCCAGGCCGAGGGCGCGCAGACCGCCACGCAGGGTGAGGGCCACGCACCGAAGACCATCTGACGTCACGTCGACGCGAAGGGCGGATGCCGCGGCATCCGCCCTTCGTCGTTTCTCGGGCGGGATGCGGGGATGCGCCCAGGCGCAAGGCCTAGACGGAGATGCCGCGGGCGCGCAGGAACGGCGCCGGGTCGATGCGGTCCGCGCCGATCCACACCTCGAAGTGCAGGTGGCAGCCGCTGGAGGCGCCGGTGTTGCCGACGTAGGCGATGACCTGGCCCGCGCCGACCGACTGGCCGACGCCGACGTTGTAGCCGCCGTCGGCGATGTGCGCGTAGGCGGTGACGGTGCCGTCGCCGTGCTGGATCTTGACGTAGTTGCCCCACGAACTGAGCTTCTGCGCCACGATGACCCGGCCCGAGGCGGCCGCATAGATCGGCGACCAGCAGCTGGTCGCGAAGTCTATGCCGCGGTGACCGGTGGTGCAGTAGCCGTTGCCGCAGATGGTGCCGCGGTTGCCGTACCAGGAGCTGATGTACCCGGATGCCGGGCGGACCCAGCCGCTGGTGCCGGCCTGGCCGCCCGAACCGCCGCTGCTTCCGCCGCCACCACCACCGGCTGCGGCAGCCGCGGCGGCTGCGGCAGCGGCCTCTTCGGCGGCCTTCTTGGCGGCCGCTGCGGCGGCTGCCTTGCGCGCCTCTTCCTCGCGACGACGCACCTCGACGCCGGTCTGGTAGTCGGCGATCGTCTTGGCGGTGGTGTCCTTCAGGGCCGCGAGCTGCGCCTGCAGGGTGTCGAGATTGGCGTTCTGGGCGTCAAGTGCGGCTTGGGCTGCGACCGCGGCATCCTGCGCGGCGAGCATCTTCTGCTCGGCTTCCTTCTGCAGCCGGTCGCGCTCGTCGCGGGCGACCTGGGCCTGGTTGCTGAGGTTCTTGGCGTTGTCGCGGGCTCCGACGGCGTCGGCGTAGACGCCCTGGTTGGCGGCGACGAGGCGGTCCATGGTGCCGAGCTTGGCGAGGAGGTCGTCGGCGGTCGCCGCGGAACCGGAGAAGAAGAGCTCAAGGGCGGCGTCGTCGCCGCCGGAGCGGTACTGCTGCGCGGCGAGGCGGCCGAGCTTACCGGCGGTCTCCTTCGCGCGGGCGTCTTCGGCGTCGGCCTGGGCCTGGAGTTCTTCGGCCTGGGCGGCGGCGGTCTCGTACGCCTCCTGAGCGGCGAGGTATTCGCCGGCGAGGCGCTCGGCTTCGGCCTGCTTGGCGGCGACGTCGGCCTGCAGCGAGGCGATGAGCCCCTCGATGCGGGAGACCTCGCTGGCCTTCGCCGCCTCGTTGTTCTTGGCGCGCTGCACGTCGTCCCACGAGGGGTAGTCGGCGGCGAAGGCGGTGGGCGCGACGGTGAGTCCCAGCGCACCGAGGCTCAGGATGCCGACGCCACCCAGGCCGAGCGCCATGCGGCGGCTCATCGGGTTGCGGAGGGCGCGCCGTTCGCGGGGGGTGGGCGCGCAGCCGCAGTCGTCGGGCGAAATCTGCTCGTCGAGCTGCACGTCGTCGCTCCCTCTCGTCGCGGTGTCGGGTCGCACTTGTCACACGGACAACACACGCCACACTAACAACATTCGTCACATCCGCCCAGGGTCGATTTGGGCGGCGGCGAGAGGCATCCGCCTGGCCATCCTCGTCGCCGGTTGTCTCTCCAGCGGCATCCCACGCCCTCGATTTCCGAATCAGTGGACTATCTCGTATGCTTGAGCGTCGGTAAGAATGAGCCTCCGGGTTCGCTCGGCCCCATCGTTTAGCGGCCTAGGACGCCGCCCTTTCACGGCGGTAGCACGGGTTCGAATCCCGTTGGGGTCACTCTCCGACACACAATTGAATACGCATGGCCCTGTAGCGCAGTTGGTTAGCGTGCCGCCCTGTCACGGCGGAGGTCGCGGGTTCAAGTCCCGTCAGGGTCGCTCTGAAGCGACGGGCCCTTTCTTTGAAGAGGGCCTTTCGTCTAGGACATGGCTCTCGCCATGCGGCTCTGTAGCTCAGTTGGTAGAGCGCACGACTGAAAATCGTGAGGTCACGGGATCGACGCCCGTCGGAGCCACACGGACCGTCGTTACAACGGTCCCAGAAACCCTCGCCTAGCTTCTACATGGCGGGGGTTTTGCTTTCCCTGGTCAGGGGTGGTTTTCTCGCTGGCGCATATGGCTCCATCCCCCGGGCGTTGAGCGAGCGCAGCGAGTCGAAACGGCTCAGACGGATGCCGATTCGCTGGCCTCGTCGGCGGCTTGGGCCGGTCTGGGGCCGGTTAGCGCTCAGATACGGTGCAGATATGGACGCCTCATCGCTTACTGTTCGACAGCTCGCCGACGAACTCGACGTCGACCCGAAGGCCGTTCGCGCGTGGATGCGGCGACAGAGCTGGCGGCACCCTGCGGAAGCCGGCATGGCTTGGGTCATGACTGACGAGCAGGCCGAGCTGGTTCGCCAGCATTTCGCGCACAGCGATGATCAGTCACCGATAGCGATTCCGACGGGCGTCGATGATGAGCTCGCCCAGATCACCGTCGGTCAGTTGCTCCGCCGCTATGCCGGCATCCTCGCGGAGCTTCGCTACCGCGGGCTCGTGCGAACCAACAACGCGCCGATTGGAGACCTGGCCGAGTACTGCGCCGCGATCGTCTACGACGGGCTCCTTGCTCCCAACTCCGAGAAGTCCTACGACCTTGTCGCCGATGATGGACGAAAAGTGCAGGTGAAGGTCCGTGCGATTCGTTCAGACACCAGCCCGTCCGCGGTGTTCTCGCCGATTCGCTCCTTCGGCTTCGACGTCTGCATCTTCCTGCTCGTAGACGGCGAAAACGACGGGGTCATCGCTGCACGCGAGTGGACAGCCAGTGAGGTGCAGGAGGCTGGCAAGCATCGCGCCCACACGAACGGCGTCGTGGTGCGCGTCGGTCAAGTGAGGTCCGCTTCCGCCCGCGGGCTCGATCGCGTCGAGGAGTTTCAGCGAGCTTGGCAGGAGCTGACCGAGCAGACCCGCTGACACAGTCTCAGCGAACACCGCTCTCGCGGACGTCAGTTCAAGTTCATGCCATGAGCGCGTGAGTCGAGCGCCTGCTTCCAGAAGGCCTCGCGTTTGAGGATGACCTCGTCCTTCGTCTTCGGATCGAAGATCTCAAGGATCGAGTATTGGAAGTTGCCGACGATGTGGCCGTCTCCGAGATCGTGTCGCATCCTCTCGAGTTCGCGATTCCCACCCGTGAGGTTCTTCAGGTGCGCGTAAGCCGCCCACCGCTGCCACAGACCGTTCGCCTCGCCCGACGCGGATCCAACGTACAGTCGCCCGTCGCTGAGATCGGTGATCACGTACACGCCCTTGACGCTCGAGAGCGCGTCACGCCAGCTCGGCTCGTCGTTGGCGATGATCCGCTGGAGCTCGTGATGCCGAAGTCTGACGTTCTGGTAGCCAGGGAACGTTCCGAGCTTCGTATCTGGTGCGAGCTCGTACACCTCCGGTCCAAGTTGATCCTGAACACTCTCGTACTTGCGGAGATAGACGTTTCGGCCGATCGGACGCTCGAGTTTGATGATCAATCGCTTGATGAACTCCGAATGCAACGGCAGCGCTTCAAGGTCGTACCCGTACGCGTTGATCGCCGCCGGAACGATCGGTGTGACCTTGAAGAATCCGCCAAAGATGAAGTACTGCGGGCCGTAGGGGTAGTACTGCGCCCAAGCGAGGAGGTACCGGGAGTTTCCGAGATTGTTGTTCGTCTGTTTGGTCCGCCAACGACTCATGTTGAGCCACTCCTCGTGGTCGTCCATGAGGAGGTCCCACGCTTCGCCGCCACCGCCGCCTGCTCGCATGTTGAACTTCAGCTTGGTCGAAGAGGGCTCGGGTACCGGCAGGAAGTCGGTCAGTCTGATCATCGTCACCTCGTTGAACGTCTACGACCGAAGGCTATCGGCGGCGCCTGGAGGACAGGGCGCAATCGGCGCATTCAGCCGTTCGCACTCGATTCTGCAGCCGGCGCTACCTTCACGATGGCGGCGTAGTCCTCGTCTGTGAGCAGATCGGAGATGTATGCGAACTCGACCGCGTCGAAGCTGTTCGGCACCGACTCCCAGTCATCAGCGAGCCCTGTTGTCTTGTACTGCGGCTCGTAGTGCCAGGTCTTGAGGACGCGGACAAGCTCGTCGTGATCGATCTCGCCCCGCTGGGCCCGTCTAACGATGTCCATCGCAGTCTCCATGGGCCTCCCTTCCACTGCACACCCTTGCACGGAGCACGGACGCTGCCCATGGGATGCGTCGCTGCATGGCCGAACCTCGATCAACCCATTCCGCCCGGATCGAGCCGCTCGTGTCGGTCATCGACGACGACCTCAGCGGAGTTACGCCTGCACTCGACGAGCAGCTCAACCTCCGCCACCGAATGCGCGAGCTCGCTGCCGAAGAGTTCGACGCCTCCTTTGGGTCTGACGCGTCACGAAGGCTGGGCTTCCCTCGGAACCCCGCGGATGCCCGGATCACGCGACCGATCGCCGATCTCGGCAGCTTCATGACGCGGACTCTGGAGAACCGCGCGCCCGACCTTTTGCCTGTCTTCGAGGACTGGCAGCGACGGTTCGAAGCGCGTGACATCAAGCCGGTTGATTCCAACGCGAAGACAACCCGCGTACGGCGCCCGCGAGCCAAATAGATCACGACGTGACGGCTACGTCACACGGAAGCGACCGACTCCGGCCCGAACGACGGGCTGATTCAACTCGCGAGCGTGCGATCCTCCGCTGGCCCGTATGAGTCGAAGACTTCGCGAAGGCTGACGCGCGCTCCAACCCGCGCCCGCACGACGGTCTCAACCAAGCCGGAGATAAGGGTGCGAAGCTCTGGCGAACGCGGTACCGGCAGCACGACCTCGAGAACTCGCTGGCCGAGCGTGTCGATAACGTCTCGGGTGAACTGCTTCGTTCTGAATTGGCGCTTCACGATGTACGAGTTCAGAAGCCCGAACAACAGGAAGGGATCGAGACCCTCGCTCGTGCTTCGCACGCGAATGAGGCCCCCGCAGTAGAGGCTCGCCGCGTCATCCTGAAGCACGATGCAGGATGAGCCGACGAGGTACGTGCCATCCCGCACAAGCAACACATCGAGTTCACGAAGGTCTTGCTTCCGTCGGTAGTCGTCGAAGATCTCCTTTGAGACACCCTGCTTCGGATTGTGGATGATTTCCCAGTTGGAGAAGTCGGTCGTTCGGAGGAAAGGATAGGTTCCGGTCCCGTAAGCCATCTTGCCAACCTCGTGGCCCGTAGACAGAGTCAGGTCCCCTCGCTCCACGAGCTCATTTATCGTGATGAGCTCACAGTTGTCCTTCATCGCATCGAGCTCGCGATCAATGGATACGTCGTAATAGGTCGGGAGGTAGATACCCCCTCGAATACCGTCCGGCGACTTCCAGAAGGCCTGGAACTGTCCCATCTCTGACGAAACTGCCGGGGCTCTGTGATGTTTCTTGCTTGAATCGTCGTCGCCGTACACCAGCTTGCTCAGCTCCGCGTCGTCGCCGTCAAGCAGAACTTGCTCCATAGCCGCACCGAACCCGGCAATAGTCCGCTTGAACGAAGCGCGTCTCTCGAGTAGCCGGCGCACGATCCGACTCGTCTCTAGCCTCTTCGCTTCGTCGCGCTGCACTAGTACAGGCAACTCCCCCACGCGCTGGCCGAGCGTGTCGATGATGTCCGCGGTGAATTGCAGCGCGCGCACGCGCGCCTGCGTAATCGCAGAGTTCATCGAGGCAAAAAGTAGGTAAGGATCGAGTCCAATGCTGTTGGGGAGCACACGCATACGAACGAGATGAGACTGATAGATCAGGTCTCCGTCTTCAGGCATAACCACGGCCGAGTTGCCGACGAGGTAGGTGCCATCCCGAACTAACAGCAGATCGCCGGGCTTTACGTCCTGTCGAGCGCTGTACTCCCGGTAGACGTCCTCTGACACCCCCTGCTTCGAAGCGACTTTGATCTCCCAGTTCGGGATATCGCTGGTGCGAACGAACGGGATGTCGCCTGTGCCGTAGGCATGCTTGCCGATCTCGTGGCCCGTGGCAAGTGCGAGCGCGCCAGCTTCAACCAACTCCGCGACGCTGAAGACTTCATAGTCACGCGCCAGGTCGTCCAGTAGGGCATCGACCTCAGGCGAGTAATACTTCGGTATGTACGTTACGTCCCGCACCTCTGCCGGACTCAACCAGAACGAGATCACGCTAACACCGGCTCGGCGCCTGGACCTTGCTTGTAGAGTGCTGCGACCCGTGGCACATCGTCGAGCAACGTGCGCTCGCCATTCTCGACTCGGTAGGTGGGGTTCCCTCGAGAGTCATGCCCGCACCACTTGACGTCACACATAAAGATGGGTGCACTGCTGGGAGTATCGTGCGGCCCTCGCTTCTGCAGGATCACGACGACGGTCTTAGCGTGCGTATTGGGCTGGAATAGATCCTCGGGCATCGTAACGACGGCCTTGATGTCCGCGCGCTTGAGCATGTAATCAATGACGTAACGGTACTTGGGCATACCGAAAACGCTTTCGAGCAAGACAATGCCGAGGCGGCCGCCGTCTTTGAGCAGGTCAAGACAGCGCTCAACAAACAGGATCTGCGGCGCCTGCTTATCGGCGACCTTGCCCTTCTTGAACGATCCGTGATCGGATGTCCAGCGGTGACCTAACTCAAATCGCTGCAGTGTCTCAACTTCATCAATCGAGAGCTTCTTGCCGTAGGGCGGGTTGCTAAGTACGACATCGAACGTTCCGAGCTGGATTCCATCGCGAGTCTTCGATGACCAGGAACTCGGCGCGTCCAAGCTGTTCTCACAAAAGACGCCGCCGCGCCCGTCACCGAGCAGCACCATGTAAGCCTTCGCTACCTTCGCAAGGAAGTCGTCCTTATCGATGCCGCGGAAGTTGCTTATTGCTGCTTTCTGCTTCTCCGCAAAAAGCTCGTTGTCTGGCCACCCGTAGTCAGCGGCCTGCTGATCGATGTGTCGCCATACGTGCCGAAGCGCTTCCACGAGGAATCCACCCGAGCCACATGCGGGGTCAATGATCTTCTCCCCGGGACGAGGGTCGATCATGTCGACGACCATCTGCACGACGTTCCTAGGCGTAAAGAACTGACCCTGAGGCCCCTTGAGCGACGGACCGATGAAGGTCTCGAACGCCTCGCCCACGGCGTCACGCTCGCTCTCGCTGAGCGAGAACTGCTGTAGAGCGCCGACGACGTACATCAAGGACTTGCTGTCTAGCTCGATCCGATCGCTCTTCGCGATCACATCCTCGTACTGATCCTTCACTCGGTCGAAGAGGCCCTCCACGCGCTTCTTGACCTCGCGCGTGTCCTCGTCGAGGCCGGCACGGAACTGGACCATGTCGTTCGGTTTTGTGAATCGCTCGTCGTAAATCTTGCAGAAGATCAAGTTGATGATCTGCTGTGCGAACACTTCATCCCTCGTGATGCCTACGGCATTAGCGGCGAGATAGTTGCGAATGGACTTGAAGACAGCTTTGAGGTTCGAGGCCGGTCTGAGGTCTTCACGTCGGAACTGGCCAACATCCTCGACTCGCTGGCCGAACTTGGGGATGTTGGGCACCTCTTCGAAGGTCACCCGACCCTTAGCCTCAGATTTCAAGAGGAACAAAGTCTGAGCGCCGTTGAACCACACCCCGAGGCGCGCCCGCGAGAACCTCAGATAGTCCTCGAGCTGGGTACGTCCGTCCTTACGGTTCTTCTGTTTGCACTCGACGATGATGTAGCAGTTCTCTTCGGTCCGTGCATCGGAGGTGAAGACCGCGATGTCGACCGGATACTCCTTCGCGCGGTCGCTCGGCCGTGCTTTCACGCGATGCTGAGGACGAGTCTGAACGCGTGACTTCGGGTAGCCGTAGTCTTCAACGAGGAGCCGCGAGAACGGCTGGACAGCTTCCCGCTCTTCGGGAGTGTTCCTGACCTGGAGGCCCGAGACGTAGTCTTCGAGATAGGCATCGCTCAGCGGCGTGGTCGGCTCATCGGTCACAGTCCGACTTTACTGTCGACGCCAGACACCGGCGGTCCGTCAAGCCGTGTGTGAGAACTTTCTTTACTCGTTCAAGGCCGGCCTCCGGCCGGCAAGGCGAGCAGGAAGCGCTGCGGTGCGTCCGGTCCTCGCTACGCTGCGGTCCGGGCGCTCCTCACGCTTCCTGCTCTCCTGCACCGCCGTCGCTGATGCGCGGCAAAGGTGGCGAGAGATGAGACAGGTCGAGCTCGTCCGACCGACGGTACTGCGCCATCGTAAATTCGGTCTCATCAACGATCGAAACAGCCACCGCCTTGACCGCATTGCGCACAGCTGACAGCTCCGACAAAGGCCCCGTTGGAACCACGATGGCTTGGAGAAGGTCTGCGAGTTGCCACCACAGCGCGTTGCGCCGTTCACCGGTCGGCCGAGGCGCTTTGTCGGGAAACAGTCGCTCGGCCACGCTCGCGATCGTTCCGGCGGGCAGTTCGTCAGCCTCAGACGGGTTCCAGTCAGCTGGCTCCTCCGACAGCAAGGGCAGCTCTCCAGGCTCCAGGACGATGTACAGCTCTACCGACGCGCCGTCCCTGGTCCAGTCATCAGCCGCAACCCGTATTTCGGCGATCATCTCGATCGCGCGACCGAGCGGACTGTTCGGCTTCCCTGCCTTGCTCAGGACCAAGTCACTGAGCCCGCCGAACCACGGGACGATGTTGTCCGGCAAGGCGAGCCGTGAGAACCTGCGACCGACCCTCTGCGCAAAGCGCCGTTGGGCTGCCCACTGCTCGTCTGGGATAGATCGCTCAACTGACAGCTCCATCGCGGCTGACTTCGAGATCGACGACACCATCTCTAGATCAGCGAAGAGACCATCAACCTTCTCCTCGACAGCCACCCACCGCGGCCGCTTACCGCGGAGTGCATCCCTCGCTGTTGCAGAATCTAAGCGGACCGCTTTGGCTACCACGATGTTCGGCCTGTCCTTTGGACGGACGAGGTCACAGGTCTGCGAAATGATGATCACGTCATCAGGGCACTCAACAAGCTCCGATCCCACGTAAATCTGCCGCAACCCGAGGACGTCTCCCTGACGCAGCTCGCGGCAAAACGCGTCGAGACGCTCATCATCGTCCACACTCAGCTCGGGTCCAGTGCCGCTTCCAGTGCAACCACACGCGGCTGAGCTTCAGCGAATGCGCTCAGCGCAAGCTTCCGGAATGCCTCCAAGGGACTCTCACCTGAGCTATCAGCGCTGATCAGACGGCTCCGAACTTCGCTCGGGTCTGCTGAATCAACGGCGGTCAGCAGTCGATCAAACTCGACGAGGAGCGCGGAGTTCGAGGCACTGAGATTTCCACCCGACGCCCAGTGGTGAGCCGCGCGACGCGAGACATTGAACGCTTTCGCAAACTGGTCCCAAGTCAGTCCGGATCTTTCACGTACGCGTCTCACTGTTTCAGCGGTCGATTCCACAACCCGCGGCGTCGTCGCCGCCTGTGTTCGCTGAACGATCGATGTCGCGTTCACCACCGAAGGCATTGCAGCAGGCGCGCCAAGGAGAACCGAGGTCGCCGTCGCAGCCCCCACGACGAAGAAGAGAACTGGGGAGTGCTTGGGGAGGTCTGAATGGAGGGCGTAGTCGCCGCTGGTCACACCCAGCGCGCGCGGCGGAGAGTCAAGAGTAGCCAGCACGACCTATCCCCCAAATCTGTCTATGAATGATTCTTTCACCGACCACCGGAAGAAGCCGTAGGCGAGAGTGGTGAGTTCCTCCAGCCGTTCCAACAGTTGCGCGGGGTCGAAAGCACTTCGACTCTCGTCAAAAGCGTCGATGTCCAGGATCCAGCTCGGATTGGAAACCGCGGCGAGGCTGGCATCATGGGTCGCGTTAGGCGGCATGAATCCCCACTTCGCCAGTAAGTTTCCACGGTCAGAACGAAATAGCGACTCGGTGAACGAGTGAACTAATTCGACGTTTGACGGAGCCGGCACGGCACCTGCCCCGAGGACAGTGGCATGCACCAACTCTCCGAGATCCGCATACTCGAGGGGATCGTGGATCCTGTTGACGTATCGCCAGCCGACCCGCTGGGCGGCCGGAAGGCTGGTCAACTCAGAGACCACGCTCAAGACGCGGGCGAAGCGTTGCGTCATGTCCTGCCGCGAGGTGTACGCTCCGCGATTCTCGAGCGTGACAAAAGTTGGCGCGAAGTAGACGCACCAGGTGTCGTCTACTGATACCCACTGCCGCACGGCCGGAACCGCTTGGGGTCGGACCTGACCAGTCTGAGTATCGAGCTCGAACGAGATCCCCTGTGTCACTGGGCTCAGGGGATACTCGTCCGATAGCCTGGTGCCGATTTCTTCGGCGACCGCCGAAAAGCGCGTGGACAGTAGCGTGTGCTCGGGCCATTGGACCTGACATAGCACTCGCACAAGCGGTGCTCGCTCAAGATGAACTTCTTGGTGCTTCCGGGCGAACGGGCCATCAGACTCACTTATCACACTTCACACTATACTTCACATGAATCGTCGCGGCTGGATTTTCCCGCGACTGTTGACTCCGCGGTCGATCATGCTGCACTCGACGACGAGTGCACGAGCGATGGGCCGGTCCCGGGCCGGAAACCCAGATCAAACCACCCACGATCAGCCACCACCAACGAGCACGACTTCCGCGGAATCACGCGGCAAACGAGCACTTGTGAGCGCCCACCAACCCGGCGCATACAACTGAAAATCGTGAGGTCACGGGATCGACGCCCGTCGGAGCCACTGAACCCCCGAGGTGGCTTCTACACGGAGGGGGTTCATCTTTTTACCTGGTCAGCGTGGGTTTTTTCTGCTCGGTCACTGAGCGAGCGTAGCGAGACGAAACGTCGCTCGCGGATACCAGCCACGGGTCGCGTGAGGCGATTGTGCCGGGAATGTGCCGGAACTCCTCCGAAACGAGCGACGGACGACGGTCCCGACAATCTGAGCCACAGGGAGCCGTGACAAGTCGCGCATTTGCGCGCATTCCGTCCACTGGAGTCGGCTCGGTGCGGACCGCGCCACGTGCCCAGCAACACGGCCTAATAGTCGGCGTGTGCCTCGATCTCGATGTCGTCGCGTGTGGCCGCCTCGGCCCAGGCGCGCAGCGATGACTTCAGTTCGCGGAGCAGCCAATCGGCGGGAAGCGGCGCGGCGGCCTCGAGCGCAGCGAGTGCTCGCACGCGCTCATCGACGGTGCCGGTCAGCTCAGGAGGCTCAGCGATGTGGTCGTCGACCATTTCATACTCCGTACTGTTGTGTGGGCTTTCTCGGTGATCGCTGCGCGAAGCTCAGCCGGCGTCCCCGCCGAGGCTTGCCAGGACGTCGGCGCTCGGCGCGAAGAAGGTCGATCCCGTCACGGCTGTCGAGAAGTCGAGGATGCGATCGTGCAGGCCCGGCGGATCTCCGATGAACATGCGCTCGAGCATCTTCTCGATGACCTCGAGGAAGCGCGCGTATCCGATGAAGTAGGTGCCCATCTGGGTGCCCGGACTTCCGAAAGGCATGTTGTCACGCAGGATGTCCTGCTCCTCGCCGTCAGCGCCGGTGATCGTGGCGAGGGTCTTGTGCGCCTTCTGCCCGCTAGCGGCGTCGGCGAGCTCGACGTTGTCGGCCTTTCGGCGGCCGATGATCGCCTCCTGCTGCTCGGTGGTGAGGGCGTTCCACGCCGCGAGCGGATGAACGTACTTCTGCACCACGACGTAACTGCCGCCCGCGCCCGCAGGGTCTTCCTCCCCCACGATCGTCGAGGCGGGAAGATCGGGCCCGACGGGGTTCGCCGTGCCGTCGACGAAGCCCAGCAGGTCCCTGGCATCGAAGTACCGAAACCCCTCCGTCTCGTCCTCGATGGAGACCGCGTCGCCGAGGGCATCCATGAGGAGGCGCTCGAACTCGAACGTCAGGTCCCGCCGCCCGGACCGAATGTGGAACAGCAGATCGCCCGGAGTGCTCGGAGCCGTGTGGGACGCGCCCCGGAACTCTCGGAACGGATGCAGCTCCTGCGGCAACGGGCGCGCGGTGAGCTTCGGCCACACTTGGGCGCCGATCCCCACGATGCACGAGAGCGCCGCGTCGAGGTCGCGGAACCCGACCGTCTTGATCAAGCCCGCCACGTCCGAGAGAACGTCCCGCACGATCTCGATCGCCTCGGGCGCATCGCGCACCGTGACCACCAGGAACACCGCCGACTGCGACAACGGCGCGTCGATGGCCTGCGCGTCCAGCGGCACCCGCCTGCTGGATGCCTCGGAAGCTCCATGTGCCATGCGTCCTCATCATCCCTTCACGCGGGTCGCGACCTGCGTCCGCTGTCTCACTCTACGAACCACGGTAGACGCCCGCTTTCGACGGGTGTCGGGAGAACTCTGGATGAGAGTCGTGCGCCGCGCACTGGCCGTGGGCATAGACAGGGAGCGATGCGCGTTCACTTCGACGCGCGCCGGAACAGGAGGCTGTTGTGATGACCGACGTCCGTCCCACCGTCACCGGAGCACGCGCCCGGATCCCGCACGGCGTCGCGTTCTGGATCGTGGCGACCACGTTCCTCCTCGTGATGGCGTACTCGACCGTTCCCACGCCGCTGTATCCGCTGTACCAGGACCTGGATCACTTCCCCGTGACCATGATCACCCTGATCTTCGCCGCATATGCGGTCGGAGTCGTCATCAGCCTCTTCTTCGTCGGGCACATCAGCGACTGGACCGGACGCCGCCGAATGCTGACGATCGCCGTGCTCGTCTCAGCCCTGTCGGCGGTGATGTTCTTGGTGTGGACGGACGTTCCGGGGCTTCTCGCCGCACGACTGATCAACGGCGTCAGCGTCGGCATCCTCACCGCGACCGCGACCGCGCACCTCGGGGAGTTGCGCGCGAAGGCGAAGCCGACCGAGGACGGCATCGTCGCCGCCTCCGTCGCCGGCGCCGCGAACCTCGGCGGCCTAGCGCTGGGTCCTCTGATCGGCGGACTGTTCGCCGAGTTCCTCCCGGACCCCCTCGTCCTCCCCCACGCCGTCTTCCTCGTCGTCCTCATCGTCTGCGCGATCGCCGTGACCGCCGTGCCCGAGACGGTCGACACCGTCGCCGCCGCGCGCACCTACCGCCCGCAGCGCCTGTCCGCCCCGGCCGCGTCACGCACGGTGTTCGTCGCCGCGGGTTTCGGCGCGTTCGCAGGTTTCGCCGTCTTCGGGCTGTTCACGTCGCTGGCTCCGACCATCCTCGTCGGCACCTTCGCTGCGCCCGATCATCTGCTGGCAGGGACGACGACCTTTGCGGTGTTTGCCGCGGCGGCTACCGGCCAAGTGGTGCTCGCGGGCCGCACGCGGCGCACGCAGTTGACGATCGCCACGATCTGCTGTGCGCTGGGGCTGACGGGCATCGCTGTGGGCGCGGTCATCGCCGTTCTCCCTGTCTTCCTCATCGGCGGCGTGGTCGCCGGGGTTGGGGTCGGCGTGCTCTTCAAGTCCGCCATCGCGACGGCCGCGAGCATCGCCGAACCGACCCGCCGCGGCGAGACCCTCGCACTGATCTTCCTCGTTGCGTACTGCGGACTCGCGCTGCCTGCCATCGCGATCGGCGTGGTGCTGACCTTCGCGCCGCAGACCCTCGTGCTCCTCGTGTTCGCGAGTCTCACCCTGATCGCAACAGTGTCCGCATCGCTCGTGATGCGACGCGGCGCCGACACCGCGTGAGCCCCGGCCTCACCGCTCGCGTCGCCGACCGTGCGGCGGTCGAACCTCGATCGGTCTGAGGTGCTCGACGATCGGCGGATGGGCGCTCAGGGCGCGCGCCCGCTGAAGGAGATCGGCGTCGAAACGGGTGTTGCGCGACTGGAGCTGATCGCGATACTCACGCCACGACCCCACGCGGAACACCTCAATGTACTCCTCCGGCGCACCGCTTCGCTGCAGAAGTCGCCACTTCCGCGCACCGGTCCGGTAGCGGCTCTGCTCGACCTCGCCCATCAGGCGCAGAAACATGTCGGCGTCCTCGGCAGCGACGTCGTACCGCACCGTCACCAGGACGGCCGTCGGTGGCAGGGGTTGCTCGACTCATGACGAGGGACGTTGCGACGAGAAGCGAAAGCGCTGCCGCACAGATACCTCGACGCTCGTCCGGCCGTGGCGACGTAGAAGGACTCAGTTGCTGGCGCGCGCCGCCGGCAGTGCTGCATATCCCAGGGCGTCGACGACGCCCTCGAGTTCCGGCCGCGTGCGGGCCTCTTCCAGCGCAGCCTGCAGCGCCTCGTCGTGGACGGGCTTTGCCCGGTGGTAGAGCTCGCGGCCAGCGGTGGTCGGCTCGGTATAGATGCCACGCCGATCGTCCGCGCAGAGGATTCTGGTCAGCAAGCCGCGGTCCTCGAGCCTCGTTACCAGGCGCGTGGTCGCGCTCGGGCTGAGAGCGGTGGCGCGGGCGAGCTGCTGCATCCGCATGTGCCAGCCATCTTGGCGGCTGAGCGCGTCGAGCACCGTGTACTCGACCACCGAAAGGTCCACGGCGCGCGTCAGCGCTCGCTCGAGCTCCGTCTCGATCAGCCCGTGAAGCGCAGCCAAGGTGCGCCACCCTTGCGCACGCACCTCGACGGCATCGTCGGCAATGCCCATGACGGCCCTCTTTCCACTTACTTGCTTGCGCTTTGTATTTGCGTGTGCAAGTATTATGCCCGCGATCGCAATATCCCGCGATTACAACTAATCCCCTCTAAGAGTAACAGGAGAACCCCGTGCCACTCGGACTCATCGCGCTCGCCGTCGGCGCCTTCGGAATCGGACTGACGGAATTCGTGATCATGGGGCTGCTACCCGAAGTCGCGGGCGACTTCGGCGTCGACGAGGCTACCGCCGGCTGGCTGATCTCCGGGTACGCCCTGAGCGTTGTCGTCGGCGCGCTCGGGCTGACTGCGGCCACGACCCGCCTCCCCCGTAAGCCAGTGCTGCTCTCCCTGTTGGTGCTGTTCATCGCGGGCAACGTGCTCACGGCCGTCGCCTCCGGGTACGGGATCGCGATGCTGGGTCGCATCATCGCTGCCCTGTGCCACGGCGCCTTCTTCGGTATCGGCTCCGTCGTCGCCGCCGGGCTCGTCGCACCGGACAAGAAGGCTCGCGCCATCGCGATCATGTTCACCGGCTTGACCGCCGCGAATGTGTTCGGCGTTCCGTTCGGCACCTTCCTCGGTCAGCAGGCCGGATGGCGATCCACATTCTGGGCGATCTCCGCCGTCGGCGTCATCGCGTTCATCGGCATCGCCGCCCTCGTTCCGGTGGGATCTGGGCCGCAGGTGACGGTGCGGCTGCGCGACGAACTGCACGCGTTCCGGTCCGGACAGGTCTGGCTGTCCCTGCTGACCACAGTGCTCGCGTATGGCGGCATGTTCGGCGCCTTCACTTACATCGCCTACACCCTCACCGAGGTCAGCGGCTTCGCGACCACGACGGTGCCTTGGCTCCTCGTCCTTTTCGGTCTCGGCCTCGTGGCCGGGAACTGGTGGGGCGGACGCCTGGCCGACCGCACGATCGACGGCACGCTCATCGGCTTCATCGCCGCGCTTGTGGTCGTCCTCGCCCTGTTCGCGGCGTTCGCCGGCTCCTCGATCGTCACCATCGCGGCGCTTATCCTCATGGGGGCGTTCGGGTTCGGCACTGTCCCCGGCCTGCAGAGCCGCATCATGCTATACGCCGGCGACGCCCCCACTCTCGCTTCCGGCGCGAACATCGGTGCGTTCAACGTCGGCAACGCGCTCGGCGCCTGGGCCGGCGGCATCGGCATAGCCGCGGGTCTCGGCTACACATCACCCATCTGGATCGGCGCCGCGATCACCGCCCTCGCCCTCATCGTCGTCGTGGTCGCCGCGCACCAGGCCGCACGCACCACACCCACGGACGCGCCGGCGATGCCCGCAGTCGTCAACTGATCCACGCCCGAACGATGGAGCCACCGATCATGTCCACCATTCCCACGATCACCCTCAACAACGGCGTCCGAATGCCACAACTCGGCTTCGGAGTCTTCCAGGTGCCCGACGAGCAGACCACCGCGGCGGTGCGCACTGCGATCGACGCCGGATACCGCAGCATCGACACCGCGGCGATCTACGGCAATGAGTCCGGCGTCGGCCGTGCCGTCGCTGAGTCGGGCGTCGCGCGCGAAGAGCTCTTCCTCACGTCGAAGCTCTGGAATAGCGATCAGGGATACGACAGCACACTCCGCGCGTACGACGCGACGGTCGCACGACTCGGCGTCGACCATCTCGATCTCTACCTCATCCACTGGCCATCGCCGGCCCGAGCGCTGTTCGTCGACTCATGGCGGGCTCTAGAGAGCCTCTATCGAGACGGACGGGTCCGAGCCATCGGTGTGTCGAACTTCCAACCCTCCCACCTCGACATTCTCACCGCCGCCGCGAGCATTGCTCCCGCGATCAACCAGATCGAGCTACATCCCGCACTGCGCAACCGCGCTGTCGAGGATGCGAATGCCCGGCTCGGCATCGTCACGGAAGCGTGGAGTCCGCTCGCGCAGGGCGCCATCCTCGCCGAGAGCCCCGTGCTGCAGGCATCCGCCCGCCATGGGAAGACGCCCGCTCAGGTCGTCTTGCGCTGGCATCTGCAACAGGGCAGGGTCGTGATCCCGAAGTCCGTCACTCCGGCACGCATCGCGGAGAACCTCGGCGTCTTCGATTTCGACCTCGGCGCCGACGAAATCCACGCCATCGATGCACTGGACCGGGAGGGGCGCACCGGGCCTCATCCTGACACGTTCGAAGGCTGAATCCTCCGGGCCGGTGGCGAGTGACGCGTGCGCCGTCCTCAACTCATCGACGCACGCGTCACCCCCTCGGCTCTCGACAGCACTCTCATGACGTTGCATCAGGAGTCGGAAGCTACGCGACGGCATCGGCACCAGGATCGGAGTTGTCACGATCGTCGATGCGACAAGGAGCAACCATGGTCAAGTATTCGAGAAGCGCCGAGACTCTTGCTGCACTCACACCTGAGCAGTTCGCCGTGACACAGCACAACGCCACCGAGGCGCCATTCGCCAACGAGTTCTGGGACAACGACGAGCCCGGCCTGTACGTCGACATCGTGTCAGGAGAGCCGCTGTTCGCGTCCACCCAGAAGTACGACAGTGGATGCGGCTGGCCGAGTTTCACGAAGCCGCTGAGTGCCGAGAACATCGTGGAGAACTCCGACACCTCCTTCGGGATGAAGCGGACCGAAGTCCGCTCCGCCCACGGCGACAGCCACCTCGGCCATGTGTTCGACGACGGGCCCGCGGATGCCGGCGGGCTGCGTTACTGCATCAACTCCGCCGCGCTGCGGTTCGTCCCGCTCGCAGACCTCGAGTCCGCCGGCTACGCAGAGTATCGCCATCTATTCGACGGCCGATGATGGCCACGGTCGGCCTCTGAGGGATATCAGTCCGAGAACTCCCCGATCGCGAACCCCAACCGCAGATAAAGGTCCCCCTCGGCTGGACGCAGCGCACAGCCAATGATGCGCTCGGGTGCATCCTCACGGCCGACCCTCGAATCGCCGAGGAGATGACAACCGCAGCTTTGGTGCGCGCGGCTCTCACTCACCTCGCGAAGTGACGTCTTACTCCTGATCTTGCGGATACTTAGGCGGCGATAGGCGAGTTGCCCTGCGAATCGGCCGAAGGAGTGAGGGACTGCTTCTTCGGCACACACCAGTGCCGGGGTGCCACCTGACGCGACCTGGTGCGCAACGTCCGCCGCCGAGGGGGAGATTGAGCACGCCGACGCAGCGCGACCTCGGCCCTAACTCCACTATCAGAGCGAAGGTCCGCGGGTCTATCGAGCTCTCCCGTCCTCCTGTTCGTGATGTCGGGCGATGAGTTCGTAATCCCGCTCATCGATCAAATGGACGAGGAAGGCGTACACGACGACATCGAAGCTGTTCGGCCGCTCCTCCCAGTCGTCCGCGGGGCCGGTCCTCTTGTACCGCGGCTCGTACCTCCAAGATCGGAGCTGGCAAACGAGTGCCGGTCACGGGCCGGGAACTCGGTTGAGACCATGGAGAACTAGCCATCACCAACGAGCACGACTTCCGCGGAATCGTGCGGCAATCGAGCATCAACTGACACCCACCCTCGCCTAGCTTCTACATGGCGGGGTTTTGCTTTGCCCCGGTGAGGGCGGATTTCCGGTTCGAACATGTCCACCGGGGGACTCTCCTTCTCTCGCTGATCTACGACGAGAGCAGCGTCCGCCGCACGACCGCGGCGCTCCATATCCCCAGCAGCGCACCGGCAACGGTGTCCGAGATGTGGTGCTGCCCTCGGTACACGCGCGAGAACGCGATCGCCCCGGGAACGCCGCACCGCAGAAGCGGGCCGACCAACCGCGCGCCGCGGGCGCCGCGGCGATCGAGCAGGTTGGCGAGTGTGCCGTGGAGCGCGAACGCGGCCGCTGTGTGCCCCGACGGGAACGACGACGTCGCGTGCGGTTGCTCAGGACGCCACACGGCCTCGGGTCGCGGCCGGCGCACGAGAGCCGCGGATGCCACGAAGCACGCGGTCTCGAGCGTGAGCGCCGCGACGGGTGCGGCCGCCGCGCGGCCGTTGCGCGTCAGCATCCACGTGACGCCGCTCCAGATCGCCCCGTTCGCGATCGTCTGCGGCACGCCGGAGTACCACGACAAGGGTGCCGTGACGCGGTCGACGGGCTCGCGCCTTCCGGTGGCATCAGAGGCATCCACGGACCCGGCATCCGCGCCGGCCGGAACGTGCCCGAACGCGGTCTGCATCGCGCGTACCGCCTGATCCTCACGCGGATCGTCACCGTCGAGCAACCGGATCGTCCGACCCACGGCCGTGAGCACCGCGATCGCGCCGAGCGCGGGCAACACGACGGTGCGCAGCAACGACATGCCCGAAGACTACTGCGGACGCGCCCTCGATAGCCTCGCTCTGTGACAGACACGACCGCCGCCTCGCCGGGCCACCCACCGCGGCATCCGCTTCGACGTGGCGAGCATCGACGCGATCGACGAGCCCGACGGGGCTCTCGGCGGCGTCCTGGCGTGGTTCTCGACCATCCACCACGGCCCGTCACGCATCGGCGTTCCCCTCGCCGAGTTCGCGCGGACGCTCCGCCCCGGCGGCAGCCTCCTGCTCGGATACTTCGACGGCGACGCGCTCGAGGCGTTCGATCACGCGATCGCGCCCGCCTACCGCTGGCCCGCGTACCTTCTGGAACGAGCGCTCGAGGATGCCGGGTTCCGCGTCATGGAGGTCCACCGCCGCGCGGAACGCGGTCTCCGGCCGGTCGGGGCGATCCACTGCGAGCGCCCCGGCGCACGAGTGCCGTAGCTCCCGGGGGCAGGTCGGTGGGCACCGCGCCGCCGGTCACGCCCCCTTGCGCGGCTTGATGAGGTCCGACTCGCGTTTCGCGCGCTTGGCGGCCCTCTTCTCCTTGATCGAGGCCTGCGCGACCTTCTTCGTTCCGCGTGCGTTCGGCGACTTACCGGACATGACGACCTGCTTCCCCTGGTTGTTGGCTGGCGGGTGAACCCCCGACCATAACCACTTCCCAGAGGAAGTCAACTGACGCAGAAAAACCCCGCGACTTGCCTTTTCTGCGGTCCCGGCTATGGTGATGGCCATGACCATGGCGGCCCCCATCGTGCTCTCCGAGCGTCCCTGCGACGCTGCGGTGTTCACCGGTGCGGCCGACATCGCAGGCGGACGCCACGAGGTGCTCCCGCCCCGGCGGATCACCCAGCCCAACGGCCGCGGCTCGCTCGTGCGGTCGGCCTCCCGCGCTGGACCTCCGTAATCCCTTGCACCCAAGGATCCTCCGGTCACCCAGCGCGTCGCACCTGCGGCGCGTTTTTTCGTCCCCAAGGAGTACGCCATGACACCCCAGACCCGCGTCGACGGCGACGTGATCGACGTCGCCTTCTTCCAGCAGCTGCTCGAACACAACCTCCAGGAGCGTCTCGACATCCTCCGCGAGCTCGAACCGCAGGCGCTGCCGACAGTCGACCCCGTCGCCTACCAGACCGCGGCCTCGCACCGCGCCGTCATCGAGCAGATCACGGCGGCGCTGAACCGGGCGGATGCCGGGACCTACGGCATCTGCGCGCGATGCGGCGGCCAGATCCCTCCGGCCCGCCTCGAGGTCGTCCCCCACGCGGCATCCTGCGCCTCGTGCCCGGTCGCCGCGCACGCCTCATGACATCAGCCGAGCCACCAGCCTCCGCGCGTCGTGAACGGCGTGGCCGGCGCCGTCGTTGTTGAAGTAGGCGACCACGGCGTGCCCCGCGCCGCGCCACTCGGCGATGCGTTCGGCCCACCAGTCGAGATTGGCGTCGCCAAACGCCGCCGTGTACGCATCCAACCGGCCCGCCGACGTCGTCCCGGGCGGATACAGGTGCCCGCGCCAGTGGTCGTAACTCCACCCCGAGGTCCCGATCCGCACCGCGCGGGGCTCGAGCCCGGTCATCGCCCGCCGTGAGCCGCCACGACCGCCGCGACGGCGCGCTCGAAGCTCAGCGACTGCGCCACCTCCACAGCCCGGCAGTACCGCGCCCCGGCCAGCGACACGTACACGCGGCCGACCACATCGACGAACCCGAGCGCGACCCCGTCACGGCCGACGGCGTAGCAGTCGAGGTCGATGAGCTCCCACACCAGCCCGCGCACCGGCGGCGACGCCGGCGTGTGGACCAGCGGATGCCGGGGCGCCTCCGGCTCGTGCCAGGTGACCGCCGGCGTCTCCAGCGCCGTGCCGAGCTCTTCGGTCATCTCACTCCCCCGCCAGTCGTGTGCGATACAACTCCGCCAGCTGCCGGCGATGGTGTGCGCGGCGCTGCCGCGCCGCCCCGGTTCCGAAGCGGGCGATATGGGCGAGGAACCCGTCGACGGCGCGCGCCTCCGCCGGGTCGAGGTGCGCGGCGACGAGCTCGCGCAGCGCCTCGACGACGACCACCGCCGGCACCGGATGCCCCGTGACCGGGTCGACGAGGGTGCTCGCCATGCCGTGCCGCGCGGCATGCCACTGCGCCGCGTCGAACCCTTCATACCGCTGCGGCCGGGGCGTCTCGCGCGTGAACCCGGTGGCCACGAGCGCCCGGATGATCGCGGCGAGCGCGACTGACGACGTCGGGTCGAGCTGCGCGTCGCACACCCGGACCTCCAGCGTGGGGTGGGCCCGCGAAAGCCGCGCGTACCAGTTGATCGTCCCGGCATCCGACGTCGCGCCGACCCCCGCGAGCCGCTCCAGCGCCTCGTCGTACTCGGCCGCGTCGGCGAAGTACGGCGGCGTGGAGTGCGTGGTCCACCGGCGACTGTGGATCGCGCGCCAGCTGGCGAATCCGGTGTCCTGCCCCTGCCAGAACGGCGAGTTCGCCGACAGCGCCAGCAGCACCGGCAGCCACGGCCGCAGGAAGTTCGACGCCCGCACCCCCGCGTCGCGGTCGGGGATGCCGACGTGCACGTGCAGCCCGTTCAGCTGATGCTCGGGCGCGAGCCCGGCGATGTCGTCGGCGATGACGGCGTAGCGGCCGTGCCACGTCGCCGGCCCGACGACGGTGCGGAAAGGCGTGCCGGATGCCGCGACCAGCACGTCGGCATCGTCCGCCCACTCCGCCAGGCGCCCCCGGAATTCCCGCAGCGCGGCGAGCGCCTGGGCACCCCGCGTGCAGATCGGCGTCGCGAACTCGATCTGCGACGGGAAGAACTCGCGTACGACGGCACTCGATCCCGGTTCGCCGAGGTCGGCGACGGCCACGACGCCGACGTCGACGGTGCACAGGGTGCGGCGGTCGAGGAAGACGAACTCCTCTTCGATGCCGAAGGTGACGGCATCCGCCTCGCCCGGCACGCGGCCCTCAGCGGCGAGCCCGGCGTGCTCCGCCTGCCGCGCAGACCGGTCCCCGCGCACCCCCAGCCCCGTTTCCGCCATGCCTCCAGCACACGCGATCGGCCCCGGCCGCACCAGGGACTTGACACGCGGTCCGGCGGCGACCACGGACGCGCCCGAGCCTCGGGGATTCGGGCCGCCGCAGGCCGTACGATGAGCCGGGCGCTGGGGCGCCGTGAGGGGACGACATGACGACGATCCGTGACCGCCGCACGGCCGGGGCGCTGCGCCGCACGCTGACCTGCGGCATCCTGCTGGCCCTCGCCGGCACCGCCCTCGCGGCGTGCGCCGCCGACTCGGCCGATCCCGCGACCGGCGCACCGAGCGCCGAAGCGCCGTCGCCGACCCCGACGCCGACGCCGCTGACGCCCGCCGAGCAGCTGCTGGCCGACAACGCCGCCACCCCGGGGGTGTGCGCCGTGAGCTTCACGCTCGACGGGGCAACCCTCGACCCGCAGCTGCAGATCCAGGACCGGCTCTACGACCACCTGCCGATCCCGCGCGCCGACGGCCGCGCCTTCGCCGGCTGGTACCCCGATGCCGGGGCGGCGGCCGCGGCATCCGCCGACCCCGCCACCGGCGCCGGCAACCCCGCCACGCGCGTCAACGGCTCCAACCTCGTCGCGTGCACCGATCAGCAGGTGACGCTCTACGGCGCGTGGACGACGCCGGACGCGGTGACCGCGGCGAAGGCGCGGATCCCGATCCTCATGTACCACCAGTTCACCGACAAGCCCGAGGGCGAGAGCGGATGGCTGCGCGGCAACTACTCCTACATCGAGGACTACCGCGCCTCGATGCAGTACATCAAGGATCAGGCGTTCTACCTGCCCACGTGGGACGAACTCAGTGCCTTCATCGACGGCGCCCTGTACCTGCCCGACCACTCCGTCATCATCACCGACGACGACGCCGACCCCACGTGGCTCACGATGGCCTCACCCATCAACGAGCAGCTCCAGGTGATGGCGACCTCCTTCGACATCACCGGCGATGGGGCCGTGCCGCAGAACCGGTTCATCCTGCCCCGCTCGCACACGAACAACATGCACACCGCCCAACATGCACACCGCCGGCGCCAACGGCAAAGGCCAGATGGTCAACCTCACCCCCGAGGAGATCGCCGCCGACATGACCGTCTCCGCCGAGGCGCTGCGCGGCATCGGCGTCACCGCCGGCGCGACCGAGATCATGGCCTACCCGTACGGGCACTACGACGACCGCTCCAAGCAGGGCCTCACGATGGCCGGGTTCGAGATGGCGCGGACGATCGAGCAGGGCTATGTCTCGGTCGGCTCCGACAAGCTCGCGCTGCCGTGCGTGCGCATCAACTTCGGCATGGGCGTGGCCGCTCTGAAGGACCTCATCGGGTGAGCCGCGGCACCCGCCGCGGCCGTGGTGAACGACAGGTGACACCTGCGTGTCGCATAACGAACTGACAGATCACACACAGGACAGGCCGTAAGACCGGCCGTTACGCTGAGACGATCCCGTCCCCCAGACGATCGTGAGCCGCCGACATGGAACTGTCCGTCATCGTCCCCACCTTCAACGAGGGGCCGAACGTCGCCGAGCTGGTCCGTCGCATCGGAGCGGCCCTGGCCGGGACGGACTTCGAGATCGTCTTCGTCGACGACTCCACCGATGAGACCCCCGATGTCATCGCTCAGGTGGCGGATGCCGCGGACTTCCCGGTCCGGCTCATCCACCGCGATGCCCCCGACGCGGGCCTCGGCGGAGCCGTGCTGGAGGGCTTCCACGCCGCGCGGGCGCGGTGGTGCCTGGTCATGGACGGCGACCTGCAGCATCCGCCCGAGGACATCCCCCGCATGGTCGACCGCGCCGCTCGCGGCGACGTCGACGTCGTCGTCGCCAGCCGCTACATCGCCGGCGGCACCTCGGGAGGCCTCGCGGGGGCGACCCGCACGGCGGTCTCGCGCGCCTCGACGGCGCTGACGAAGTCGATGTTCCCGCGGAAGCTGCACGGCTGCTCCGACCCGATGACGGGGTTCTTCCTCGTCGACCGCGACGCGGTGGAGCTCGATCAGCTGCGGCCGCGCGGGTTCAAGATCCTGCTGGAGATCCTCGCCCGCCGGCAGATGCGCGTCGGCGAGATCCCCTTCGCGTTCGCGACCCGCTTCGCCGGCGAGTCGAAGGCGTCGTTCACGCAGGGCATCCGCTTCCTCACGCAGCTCGCGATGCTCCGGTTCGGCCGCATGTCGGCCTTCGCCCTCGTCGGCGGCGTCGGGGCGATCGCCAACCTCATCATCATGTGGGGGCTCATCCGCCTCGGCATGGAGTACGTCGTCGCGGCGATCATCGCGAGCGAGATCACGATCATCGCGAACTTCCTGCTGCTGGAGTACCTCGTCTTCGCCGACATGCGCGCCGAGTCCGGCCGCATGCGGTCGCGGTTCATCAAGTCGTTCACGTTCAACAACATCGAGGCCCTCGTGCGCATCCCGGTGATGAGCGTCCTCGTCGAGAGCGCGCACGTGCCGAGCGTCCTGGCCGCCGCCCTGACACTCCTCGCCGCGTTCGTCGTCCGCTTCGTCTTCCACGCCCTCGTCGTCTACGCCCCCAAGCGCATGGCCGCGGTGGCGGCCGCCGAACCGGCCGTCGCCCAGGCGGGCGGACGTACGCTGGAGTCATGACCTCCGACACCCCCATCACGATGTTCGGCGCGGACTGGTGCCGCGACTGCATCCGCACCAAGAAGCAACTCGACGACCTGGGCATCGCCTACACGTACGTCGACCTCGTCGCCGACCCGGCCGCCGCCGACGTCGCACGCGAGATCTCCGGGCGCACCAACATCCCCGTGGTCGTGTACCCCGACGCGTCGCACCACGTCGAGCCGACCAACGCCGACGTCGAGGCGAAGCTGCGGGAGCTCTCCCTCATCTGACCGCGGCGGCCCGCGCGGTGACCGTTAGGGTGGCCGCATGGGCATCGATGCACCGGTCCTGCGCGGGGGCAGGCTCTCGCGCGCGACCATCTCGACCTACGCCGCGGGCTCGATCGGCACCGGCGGGTTCGCGACCCTGCCCGGCCTCGTCCTCACCTATTACCTGACGGACAGCCTCGGCGTCGCCGCCCTCATGGCCGGCGTCATCGTGACCGTCGCGAAGGTGTGGGACGTCGTCATCGACCCCGTCGTCGGCGCGCTGAGCGACGCCGACCTCGCGCGCCACGGCTCGCGCCGGCGCCTCATGCTCGTCGGGGCGATCAGCCTGCCGGTGCTGTTCGCCCTCACCTTCGCGGTGCCGCCCGCCCTCGCCCCCGCGGCCGGCGCCGTCTGGGTGCTCGTCGCGTTCGTCCTCACCGCGACGGCGTTCAGCCTGTTCCAGGTGCCGTACATCGCCCTGCCCGCCGAGTTCACCGACCGCTACGACGAGCGCACGCGGCTGCTGACCTGGCGCGTCGTCGTGCTGACCTTCGCGATCCTGCTGTTCGGCGCCGGCGGGCCGCTCCTGCGCAAGGCCACCGGCGACCCGACGACGGGGTACCTCCTGATGGGTGTCGTGGCGGGTGTCACGATCGGAGTCGGGATGCTGGTGGCCACCGCCGTCGCCCAGCGAGGACTGCGCGCCCGTTCCGCGATGGCCGCCGCCGGCACGAGCGCCGCCGAGCAGGCGACCCTCGTCGCGGACAGCGTCGGGGACGCACCGGTGCACCCGATCGGGCGCGATGCCTCGACGCCGGGTGGCGGCATCCGAGACAACTTCCGCGCCGCCTTCGAGACCCTCCGCCGCCGCCAGCCCTTCCGCGCGCTGCTGCTGACCTTCGTTCTGCAGGCGCTCGCCACCGGTCTCATGCTCGCCGGGGCGCAGTATCTGGCGACGTGGGTGCTGCGCAGCGAAGACGCCGTCACGCTGCTGTTCGTCGCGCTCATCGCCCCGGCCCTCGTGGCCGCTCCCGCGTGGGGCGTGCTCGCGCGCCGTATCGGCAAGGAGCGTGCGTTCACGCTCGCGGCGACGCTCTTCCTCGTCGCGGCGGGCTCCACGGTCGTCGCGCTGTGGGCGCCGGGGACCTGGCTCTACGCGTCGGTTGCCGTCGCCGGCATCGCCTACGCGGGCATGCAGTCGCTGCCGATGGCGATGCTCCCCGACGTCATCAGCCACGACGCGCGCCTGCACGGCCCGGGTCGGGCGGGGGCGTTCGGCGGGGTGTGGACGGCGGGCGAGACGACCGGGTTCGCGCTCGGCGCGACCGTCCTCGCCGTCGTGCTGGCGGCGTCCGGCTACGTCGAGCGGACCGCGGGCGAGAACGTGACCCAGCCGGATGCCGCGGTCGCGGGCATCGTGCTGAGTTTCAGCGTGCTGCCGGCCGCCCTCGTGCTGCTCAGCCTCATCCCCCTCGCCCGGTACCGGCTGCGGCGGGACGACATCGAGTCGCACGCCGGCTGACACGTAGTGCCGCCGACGTAGACTGAGCGCGCCGGCAGCGGCGCGAACGGAATCGAAGGAGAAGCCGTGGCCACGAGCGGACACACGACGAAGGCACCCCAGCGCGCGGCGGACGAGGAGCTCGCGGCCGACGTGCGCGCACCCCTGGACGCCGCGATCACCGAGCTGCAGACCGGCGCCCGCGCCTGGAGCCTGCTGAGCCTCGGGCAGCGCCGCACGCTGATGCAGCGGCTGCGGGTGTCCACCGCGGCCGTCGCCGCGGAGTGGGCCGATACCGCGGCGATGTCCAAGGGACTCGCCCCCGGACATCCGCTGCGCGGCGAGGAGTGGCTGTCGGGGCCGTACGCGGCGCTCGTCGCGCTCGACGCGTATGCCGACACGCTCGGCGCCCTCGCGGCGGGCCGCTCGCCGATCGAGAAGGCACGGCTCGGCACCGCCCCCGGCGGGCGCACGGTCGTCCACACGTCGCCGCTGACGGCGACCGACCGGCTGCTGCTGTCGGGCTACTCCACCGAGGTCTGGCTGCAGCCGGGCGTCACGGCCGCCGAGGCGCGACGCACCGCCGGGCTCGGACAGCGCGAGCCCGCCGCCTCCGGCGGCGTGGGCCTCGTGCTCGGGGCCGGCAACATCACCTCGATCCCGTACCTCGACGTGCTGTACGAGCTGGTCGCCTTCAACCGCGTGTCGATCCTCAAGGTGAACCCGACGCAGGACGCGATGGTGCCGATCTTCGAGCGGGCGCTCGCGCCGCTCATCGAGCCGGGCTTCCTGCGCATCGTTCGCGGCGGCGGCGATATCGGCGCCTATCTCACGCAGCATCCGTCGATCTCGCACGTGCACATCACCGGATCGGAGGCGACCTTCCGCGCCATCGTCTGGGGAACCGGCGGCGCGGCGACCCGTCGGCGGCGGGAGGGGCGACCCCTGCTGAAGGCGCCTATCTCGGCGGAGCTCGGCGGCGTCTCGCCCATCATCGTGGTGCCCGGATCGTGGTCGCGCGCCGACCTGCGCTTCCAGGCCGAGCACATCGTGACGATGCGCCTGCACAACAGCGGGCACAACTGCATCGCCGGCCAGGTCGTGCTGATCTCGGCGGACTGGCCGCAGCGGCGGGAGTTCCTGCATGAACTGCGCACCGCCTACGACCGGGCCCCCTCGCGCCCGGTCTGGTACCCGCACAGCCAGAGCCGGCTCGACACCGCGCGCGCCTCGTATCCGGATGCCGCGTGGTGCGGCGGCGGGACGCGCGCGCTCGTGGAGACCACCGAGACCGACGCCGCCGACCTGGAGACCACCGAGTACTTCGCGCCGGTGCTCGGCGTGGTCACACTGCCGGGCACGGGGCAGGAGTTCTTCGACGCCGCGGTCCGCCACGCCAACGACCGGCTGACCGGGACGCTGGGCGCGAACGTCCTGATCGACCCCGTCACGCAGGCCGCGCTCGGCGACGGCGTGGAGCACGCGATCGCCGAGCTGCGCTACGGGACCGTCGCCCTGAACGCCTGGACCGCGTTCGGCTTCCTCACGCCGACCGCCACGTGGGGCGCCTACCCCGGCGGCACATTGGAACATGCCCCGAGCGGCATGGGCGTCGTCCACAACGCGTTCCTGCTCGACGGCGTGGAGCGCACGGTGGTCCGCGGTCCCTTCCGACCGTTCCCGCGATCGGTGTCGTCGATGGTCGGCGGCCGCGCGCTGTCGCAGGGCTCGGTGCTGCCGAAACCGCCGTGGTTCGTCACGTCTCGCACCGGCGCGGCGGTGTGCGAGGGGTTCACGCGATTCCGCATCGACGGCGACTGGGCCAAGATGGCGGTCACGCTCGTGAAGGCGTTCGGTGCCTGATCGCCCCCGCGGCCGGCGCCGAGGCGCGCCGGCGCTCGAGGCCGACTACGTCGTCGTCGGCGCGGGGTCGGCGGGAGCCACGCTCGCGGCACGGTTGAGTGAGGATGCCGCCGTGAGTGTGATCCTGCTGGAGGCCGGGCCCGTGGACCGGGCACTGGAGCTTCACATCCCGGCGGCGTTCTCGAAGCTGTTCCGCGGCCGCTACGACTGGAACTACGACACCGTCCCGCAGCGCGAACTCGAGGGACGCACCGTCTACTGGCCCCGGGGCCGGACGCTCGGCGGATCGTCGTCGCTGAACGCCATGATGTGGGTGCGCGGGTTCGCTGCCGATTACGACGAATGGGCGACGGTCGCCGGCAACACGTGGTCGTGGCAGGCGCTGGCGCCGTACTTCGCGCGCGTGGAACGCACCCAGGACCCGGCCGACGCCACACAGGGCGTCACCGGCCCGCAGGCCGTCGAGCACCAGCGCGACCCGCGCCCCCACACGGCGGCGTTCCTCGCCGCGGCGCGCGAGCTCCGGCATCCGGTTACCCCCGCCAACCTGCCCGCGGGGCAGGGATTCTCCCAGACGATGGTGACGCAGCACCGCGGCGCCCGGGCATCGACGGCCGACGCGTACCTGCGCCCCGCGGCGCGGCGGCGCAACCTGCGAGTGCTCACCGACGCCCTCGTGCGGCGGGTCACCTTCGCCGACCCCGACGCAGGCGAAGGCTTCCAGCCGCGGGCGACCGGGGTGTACGTCGACCTCGCGGGCCTCACGCGGCACGTGCGGGCGCGGCGCGAGGTGATCCTGTGCGGCGGGGCGATCAACACCCCGCAGCTGCTCATGCTGAGCGGCATCGGCCCCGCGGCGCACCTCGCCGCGCACGGCATCGCGGTGCGGGTCGACGCCCCGGGCGTCGGAGAGAACCTGCAGGATCATCTCGTCGCCGGCCTCGCGCCCGCCGCCCGCGGCGGCACGCTGTACGGCGCCGAGAAGCCGGCGCAGCTCGCCCGCTACCTGTCGTCGCGACGGGGCATGCTGACCTCGAACGTCGCCGAGGCGTACGGGTTCGCGCGCACGGAGGTCGCCGACCGCGTCGGCGCCGCCGCCGGCCTTCCGGACATCGAGATCATCTTCGCGGCGGCCCCGTACGTCGGCGAGGGTCTCGTGCCGCTGCCCGCGGAGGGCATCACCGTCGGGGCGATCCTGCTGCGGCCGCGCAGCCGCGGCACGATCCGGCTGGCCTCCGCCGATCCGGCGGAGCCCGCGGTCATCGACCCCGGCTACCTCACCGACCCCGACGGCATCGACGCGGCGACGCTGCGGGCAGGACTCGCGGAGTGCGAGCGGCTGATCGCCACCGACGCCCTTCGGTCCGTCACCACCGGCGGCTGGGTGCAGCCCGCCGGCGGCGAGGACATGACGCCCGAGGAGCGGATCGAGCTGTCGCTGCGGCGCTACTCCCACACCCTGTACCACCCGGTCGGGACCGCGCGCATGGGAGAGGACGCGGCATCCGTCGTCGACCCCGAGCTGCGCGTACGGGGCGTGGCGGGGCTGCGGGTCGCCGACGCGTCGGTCATGCCGACGGTCATCCGCGGCCACACCAACGCGCCCGCGATCGTCATCGGCGAGCGCACGGCCGACCTTCTGCGGGGTCGCTGACGAGGTCCCGCGGGGGCCCGGGCAGGCGGTGGCCCCGGCAGGCGGGGGCAGCGCCCCCGCGGAGCCGGGGTCAGCGCCCGCGGCGCTGAGGTCAGCGCCCGCGGCGCTGGCCTCCGCCGTTGGTGCGGACGACCGAGCCGACCATGAGCTTGCCGCCGGACGCGCCGCCGTGGGAGGCGCGGCGGCCGGTGGTGCGGGCGTTGCCCGCGGCGGGCTGCGCCGCGGCGCGACCCGAGCCGTGCGTGCGGTCGGCGGCGGGACGGCCGGAGCCGTCGTGGCGCACCTGGTCGCGAGCGGCGGCGGGGCGACCCGAGCGGTCGGCGCGCTGCGCGGACGGACCGCCGCGGCCGGCGCCCTGACCGCCGCGGGCGGCACCCTGGCCCTCGCGCGCGGCGCGCTTGCGCTGGGCGTTCGCTCCCTGGCTGCGGCCGCCGCCCTGACCGCGAGCGGGCTGCTCGACCTTGGGCGCGGGCGTCACGTACGCGGCGACCTCGCCGACGAGCTCGGTCACCTCGGACGAGGTCGCCGACACCCGCACCGGGGCCACCGAGATGGCGGCCTTGCGGAGCAGGTCCTTGACGTCCTTCTCCTGGCCGGGCATGACGATCGTCACGACCGAGCCCTCGGCGCCGGCACGCGCGGTGCGGCCCGAGCGGTGCAGGTACGCCTTGTGCTCCATGGGCGGGTCGACGTGGATGACGAGCTCGACGTCGTCGACGTGCACACCGCGGGCGGCGACATCGGTCGCGACGAGCACCTTCGCGGCGCCCGAGCTGAACGCGGCGAGGTTGCGGTCGCGTGCCGGCTGCGACAGGTTGCCGTGCAGATCGACCGCGGGAATCCCCTGCGCCGTCAGCTGCTGGGCGAGCTTCTTGGCGTGGTGCTTCGTGCGCATGAAGAGGATGCGGCGGCTCGTGCCCGACGCGAGCGTGCGGACGAGTTCCTTCTTCTCGTCGGCTCCCGCGACGTGGAAGACGTGGTGGGTCATCGCGGCGACGGGAGAGTTGGCCTCGTCGACGGAATGCAGCACCTCGTTCTGCAGGAAGCGGCCCACGAGCTTGTCGACGCCGTTGTCCAGCGTGGCGCTGAACAGCAGGCGCTGACCGCCCTGCGGAGTCTTGTCGAGGATGCGCGTGACCGACGGGAGGAAGCCGAGGTCGGCCATGTGGTCGGCCTCGTCGATGACGGTGATCTCCACGGCATCCAGCTTCACGAAGCCCTGCTTCATGAGGTCTTCCAGCCGCCCCGGGCACGCGACGACGATGTCGACGCCGTCCTTCAGGGCCGCGACCTGGCGGTTCTGGTTGACGCCGCCGAAGATCGTGGTGGTCTTGAGGCCATACGCCGCGGCGAGCGGCTCGAGGGTCGCGTTGATCTGCGTCGCGAGCTCGCGGGTCGGGGCGAGCACGAGGCCGAGGATGCGGCCGGCGCGGCGCGACCCGCCGGCAAGAGCGCCGCCGAGGCGCGCAGCCATGGGGATGGAGAAGGCGAGCGTCTTGCCCGATCCGGTCTTGCCGCGGCCGAGCACGTCGCGGCCGGCGAGCGTGTCAGGCAGGGTGTCGACCTGGATCGGGAAGGCCGTGGCCTTGCCGTCCTTCGCGAGGACGTCGAGCAGGGGGGCGGGCACGCCGAGCGCGCCGAAGGTGATGTCAGACATGAGGGGATTTCTGGGCAGGTGCGCCCGGATCGGTGGCCTCTGCGCGTATGCGCACAGGGTCGCCGTACAAGGAATGTCAGCCGATCATCCGGACGGGGCCGGGCGGCGAGGGAAGCGCTCTACGACGCGAGCGCACCGGATTCGGTGCGGCAAGTCCGTCCAGTCTAGCGTGCCGCGCGCAGGCACGGCGTTCCCAGGTCGCCGAACCCTCACCCCTGCGCCGAACCCTCACGTCCACGCGCGCACAGAGATGAGGGGTCGGCCGGGACGTGAGGGTTCGGCGGGACCTGGGGGCGAAGCGGCGGTCAGGAGGCGAAGCGGTCGGTCGCCGCGCGCAGCGCGCGGGCGATCCCGGGCTCGGTCGCCGAGTGCGAGGCGTCGGGCACGACGACGAACTCGGCCTCCGGCCACGCCCGGTGCAGGTCCCACGCGGTCATGATCGGGGTGCACACGTCGTAGCGGCCCTGCACGATGACCGCCGGGATGCCGCGGATCGCCCCCACGTCCTCGATGAGCTGCCCCTCGCGGAGCCACCCGCCGTGCATGAAGTAGTGGTTCTCGATGCGGGCGAACGCGACCGCGGCCGTGGGCTCGGCCATCGAGGCGACGAGCTCCGGGTCGGGCAGCAGGGTGAGCGTCGAGGCCTCCCACGTCGTCCAGGCGACCGCCGCGGGCTCATGCACCGCCGGATCGGGGTCGGACAGCCGGCGGTGATACGCCTCGATGAGACGCGAGCGCTCGAGCACCGGGATGGGGGCCAGGTAGCTCTCCCAGAGGTCGGGGTACAGCGCCGACGCGCCGCCCTCGTAGAACCACTCCAGCTCGTGGCGGCGCAGCGTGAAGATGCCGCGCAGCACGAGCTCGGTGACGGCCTCGGGGTGGGTCTGCGCGTACGCGAGGGCCAGGGTCGAGCCCCATGACCCGCCGAACACCTGCCACCGCTCGATCCCGAGGTTGCGCCGCAGCAGCTCGATGTCGGCGACGAGATGCCACGTCGTGTTGAAGCGCAAGTCGGCGTCGGGCGCGCTCATGTGCGGCGTCGAGCGGCCGCAGCCGCGCTGGTCGAACAGCACGATCCGGTAGCGCTCCGGGTCGAAGAACCGCCGCTGCCACGGCGACGTGCCCCCGCCCGGTCCGCCATGCAGGAACACCACCGGCTTGCCGTCGGGGTTGCCAGACTGCTCCCAGTACACCCGCTGCCCGTCGCCGGCGAGGAGGAAGCCGGTCTCGTACGGTTCGATCTCGGGATAGAGGATGCCGTCGAGGTGCGCCGGTCCGGAGGATGAGCTCACAGGTTGCTCCCCACTGCGAAGGTGTCGCAGGCATACACACCGCTCTTGTAGCCGGTCGCGAACCAGCGCTGCCGCTGCTCGCTGGAGCCGTGCGTCCAGCTCTCCGGGTTCACCTGACCGGACTGCGCCTGGATGTGATCGTCGCCGACGGCGGCCGCGGCATCCAGCGCATCGCGGATCTGGTCCTCCGTCGGCGCCTGCAGGAACGGGACGCCCTTCGCATCGGTCTGCTGGGCGGCGTTGGCGACCCAGGCCCCGGCGAAGCAGTCGGCCTGCAGCTCGGTGCGCACGCCGTTGCTCGTCGGTCCGGTGCCGTTGTTCGGGTACTGGTCGAAGGTTCCGGTGATCTGCTGGATGTGGTGGCCGTATTCGTGGGCCAGCACGTACAGTTGCGCGAGCGGCCCCGCCTCGTCGCCGAACTGCTGTGCGAGCACGTCGAAGAACGTCGGATCGATGTAGACCGTCTCCTCCGGCGGGCAGTAGAACGGGCCGGTCGCGTTGGAGGCGGTGCCGCACGAGGTCGGGGTCGAGCCGTCGACGATGATCAGCTGCGGCGGGCGGTAGCCCTGGACGACCGACGCCCAGAAGCTGTTGATGGCCTTCGAGCCGGCGGCGAGCCGGCAGGCGTCGCTGGCGTTGGCGTCGGCGCCCGTCTCGCAGTCCGAGATCTCCGTCTCCTGCGCCGGCGAGGCCTGGCCGCCGAAGCCGCCCAGCAGGCTCGAGAAGTCGCCGCCCGTGAACAGCTGCAAGAGGATGACGGCGATCGCGCCGAGCCCGCCGACGCCGCCGGCGACCGCTCCGCCGCCGGGGCCGCGCCGCTTCGCGCCGCTCCCGCTCACGTCGGCGTTGCTGTTGAATGTCATGCGCTCACCGTACCGCCTGTGACAGCACAGCCGTAGGCTCGGATCCATGGATGCCACGACAGTCACCGTCACCGGCGCGGGCGGCCAGATCGGCTACGCGCTGCTGTTCCGCATCGCCGCCGGCGACATGCTCGGAGCCGATCGTCCGGTGCGGCTGCGCCTGCTGGAGATCCCGCAGGGGCTGAAGGCGGCCGAGGGCGCCGCTCTCGAACTGCAGGACTGCGCGTTCCCGCTGCTGCAGTCCGTCGAGATCACCGACGACGCGGCCACCGCCTTCGACGGCGCGAACATCGCGATGCTCGTCGGCGCGCGCCCGCGCACCGCGGGCATGGAGCGCGCCGATCTGCTCGCCGCCAACGCCGGCATCTTCGGCCCGCAGGGCGCCGCGCTGAACGCGCATGCCGCAGACGACATCCGCGTCGTCGTGGTCGGCAATCCCGCCAACACGAACGCGTTGATCGCCGCGGCGGCGGCCCCCGACATCCCGGGCGACCGCTTCGCCGCCCTCACACGCCTCGACCACGACCGCGCCGTCGGGCAGCTCTCCGCCGCCCTCGGCGCCGGAAGCGCCGGCATTCAGAACGTCACGATCTGGGGCAACCACTCCGCCACGCAGTTCCCCGACGTGTCGCACGCGACCGTCGACGGACGGCCGGTGCCCGACGCGCTCGCCGAGCGTTTCGGCGGGGCGGATGCCGCGGCATCCTGGCTCGACGACGAGTTCGTCCCCCGGGTCGCGAAGCGCGGCGCGGAGATCATCGCCGTCCGCGGCTCGTCATCCGCGGCGTCAGCGGCGAACGCGGCCATCGCCCACGTCCGCGACAGCGTGCTCGGCACGGGGTCGGGCTGGACGAGCGCCGCCGTGCTCTCGCACGGCGAGTACGGCGTCGCGGAGGGCGTGTACTCGTCGTTCCCGGTGACGAGCGACGGCGGCGGATACCGCATCGTCGACGGGCTGGAGATCGACGCCCGTGCCCGCGCCCGCATCGACGCGTCGGTCGCCGAGCTCCTCGCGGAGCGCGACGCCGTGCGCGAGTTGGGCGTGATCTGACCCGATGGACCTGCTGCTGGTCATCCTCATCGGCGTGGTCGCGGTCGCCGTCGTCACGACGCTGGCGCAGCGGCTCGGCGTCGCCGGCCCGCTGCTGCTCGTGGCGCTGGGACTCGCGATCGGGCTCATGCCGTTCATCGACGTCCCCGAGATCGACCCGGAGTGGATCCTCGTCGGAATTCTCCCGCCGCTGCTGTACGCCGCGGCGGTGCGCCTGCCCGCGATCGAGTTCCGGCGCGACTTCACACCGATCGCGGGGCTCGCCGTCGTGCTCGTCGTCGTGACCTCCCTCGTGCTCGGCCTCTTCTTCTCGCTGCTGCTGCCGGGAGTGGGGTTCGCGCTCGGCATCGCGCTCGGTGCGATCCTCAGCCCGACGGATGCCGTGGCGACAGGGATCGCGAAACGCCTCGGCATCGCGCCGCGCGTCGTGACGATGCTCGAGGGCGAGAGCCTGCTGAACGATGCGACCGCCCTCGTGCTGCTGCGGACGGCCCTGCTGGCTGTCGCCGCCGGGGTGTTCTCGTTCGGCTCCGCGGTCGGCGCGTTCGCGTGGGCGGTGTTCATCGCCGTCACCATCGGGGCCGTCATCGGCTGGCTCGCGATGCGGCTGCGCTCGTGGGTGCGCAACTCCCCGGCATCCACCGCCATCGGCTTCACGGTGCCGTTCCTGGCGTACCTTCCCGTCGAGCACCTGAACGGGTCGGGCCTGGTCGCCGCCGTCGTCGCGGGGCTCGTCGCCGGTCAAGGCGCGCAGCGCTGGTTCACCCCCGAGCAGCGCCTGTCGGACGAGGTCAACTGGCGCACCGTCGAGCTCGTGCTCGAAGGCGGGATCTTCCTCATCATGGGGCTCGAGCTCGATCAGATCGTCGACGCCGTCATCGAGCGCCACGAGGGCATCGGGCTGCCGACCGTGCTCGCGTTCGGGGCGCTGGGCATCATCCTGCTGGTGCGCACCGGCTACGTCGCGTTCCTGCTGTGGGCGGGGCGACGGCGCGGACAGCGCGCCGACCGCTCCCGGCTGGAGAGCTTCGATGCGCGTCTCGATCAGATCGCGGAAGAGGGGTGGCCGGAGCGCCCGGCACCCCGCGGACGCCTGCGCAAGACGCCCAGTCCGCAGCAGGCCGAGCGCCGGCTCACCTCGATGCGGGGGCGCGTGTCGCGGGCCCTCGCCGACCTCGACTACTACCAGTCGTCGCCACTCGGATGGAAGCACGGGACCGTCATCGTGTGGGCGGGGATGCGCGGGGTCGTCACCCTCGCGGCCGCGCAGACCATCCCGCGGACGGTCGAATCGCGTCCCGAGCTCATCTACATCGCCTTCGTCGTCGCGCTGGTCAGTCTCATGCTGCAGGGCTTCACGCTCCCGTGGGTCGTGCGCAAGCTGCGGCTGAGCGAGCCCGCCGAGGCGTCCGACAGCGACGAGCGCGAGCGGCTCGATGACGAGCTGCGCACCGCGGCGGCCGCGGCCGTCGCGACGGGGGCGCACCTCGCGCGGCCCGACGGGACGCCCTTCGACGCTGAACTGCTGCAGCGGACGGGGCTGCGTTACGCCGAGCCGCACAGCGAGGACTGGAGCGCGCATGCGCGGGAACTGCTCGAACGGCAGCTCGCGATCATCGAGGTGATGCGCACGCGCCTCATCGCCGTCTCCGCCGGCGGCACCTTCAGCACAGCGGCGCTGCGCCACCGCATGGCCGAGCTCGACGCCGACCAGCTGAGCCTCGAGCTGCGCCTGCGCGACGATGACGACGCGTAGGTGAGAATGGGATCCCGGGCGAAGGAGCTTTCATGACCGACGGACCAGTCTCGGCGTCCCCCGCGGCGGATGCCGGGGGCCGCACGCCGGCCGACTACGCCGAATCGGTCGCGTTGCCGGCGACGACCGAGGCCGTCCCGGTCATCGTGTCGGAGAACGACTGGTGGGCGGCTCGCCCCGCCGGGTCGCGCCTGGTCGGCCTCGTCGTCGCGCGCGACGATCTGCCGCCGGTGTCAGCGCAGCGCGACGCCCTCGCGGGGTTCGGGGTGCCGATCGAGGGGTTCCGGCATCCGGCCCCCGAGACCGGCGAGACGTGGTCGGAGCGCCTCACGCGCCCGTTCGGACGCCTGACCGCGGGGGACGTCGTGGTCGTCGCCGACAAGCACGCGCTCGGGCGCACCGTGGACGAGGAGACGCACGCGATCGCGGAGCTGCGCCGCCGCGGCATCATCGTGAAGGTCCTCGGCCACTCCCGCGGCTGACGGGTTGCGGCGCTGGGGTGCGCGGGCTCGCGGGTTGCGCGGCTGGCGCGCTGCGCGGGTCTCGCCGACCGGGCCCATTTTCGCCCAGTGCGCCCGTTATGGACGGTCTGCACCGGGCCCTCTCGGCGGGAAGGGGCGCACTCGAAGAAGAGAGGCGCGGGGCGAGAGGCGCGGGGCGGGGCGAGGGCAGGGGCGCGGGGTCAGGGGCGGGAGGCGGCGGGGGTCTCGGAGGCGTAGCGCTCCGGATCGTCGAGCATCACGAGGTCGTTGCGGGTCACCAGGCGCGAGGACACGGCGTGCTCCACCAGGCGCACGCGGCGGTTGGTCGCCGACGACGTGACGCCGCCGCGGAGCCCCGGCACGCCCTGACGGTCGAGCTTGTCGCAGACGTTGTCGAGCTTGCGGTTGAAGCGGGTGATGCTCCACCCCAGGCGCTGCGCCGCCGCGGCCGAGGTCGGCAGCTCGCTCATGCCGGTGCCCTCGCGCCGCAGCACCGGCTCGGCGAGCGCCACGATGAGCAGCTTCTGACTCGGCGTCAGCGGCACCGCCCCGATGGTGGACAGCCCGCCGTCGTCGACCTGGCGCGGCGTCTCGCGGAACGCCGGCTGCGCGGAGTGCACCGACAACTCGTAGGTCGTCGCGCCGGCGGAGAAGACCACCGTCGTCACGCCGAAGACGATCGGCAGCCGCGCGCCCGGCGCGAGCTGCGCCTGCACGCGCCCCTCGGTGTCGGTGACGGTCGCCGACAGTCGCGCGCCGATGTTGATCAGCCACCACAGCCCGCCGGCCTGCTCGAGGGAGAGGAAGTGACGATGCAGGAACCGGTTGTCGTCGATCGCGAGGTCGCCCTCGCGACCGATCGTGAACCGGGTGCCGGAGGGGACCGTGACGTACTCGCCGGCGAACTCGACGGTCACGTCGGCCTGGCCGGGACCGGGCTCGGCGACGCCTGCGGGGGGAACGGTGTCTTCGACGTCGGTCACGATGTGCACTCCCGGGTCACCGGGCCGGCGCGCCCGGTCGAACGAAGCAGGGTGACCTCGATGCAGGTGGTGCCGCCGGGGTCGGCGGGCAGGGTGACCGTCGTCGCCTCGACGCGCTCGTCCTGCCCGTTGCCGGTGAGCGTGACGACGTGCCAGAGGTAGGCGTCACCTTCCTGCGGATCGGGGTTCGTCCAGGTGAACACGGCATCGGCGCCCTGCACCGAGCCGGTGAGATCGGCGACGGCCGGCACGACGTCGCCGATGGGGTCTTGCGGGGCGACGGATGCCGTGGGGCTCTCGACCGGCTCCTGCACCGCCGGGGCGATGAGGCTCGCGCCGAGCGCGATGCCGCCGATCACCACGATCGCCGCGGCGATGCCGCCGCCGATCCATAGGCCGCGACGTGACCGCGGCGCGGCCGGTCCACCGGCGGGCGCTCCGGCGGCGGTGCCGTCGGGTGCTGCCGGGGCGACGGGCGCGGCGGATGCCGGGCCACCCGGGCCACCCGGGGAGCCCGGGGTCGCCGGCGCGGGCGGGGCCGTCGGCTGGCGGCGGACCGTCCCGGCGTCGATCGCGTCCCCGGGGGCGGATGCCGGAGCGAACCCGGTGTCCGCGACGGTCGCCTCCGGCACGATCGAGACCGGACCGCGCAGGACCGTCGGGTCGGCCGTGTCGCCGGCGTCGGTCACGGGCGGCGCCCACGATGCCGTCGCGGCGGCGTGGGCATCGGGGTGGTCGCGCCGCCGGGTGGGGCCTGCGGCCGGACCGGTCTGCGGTTCGATGGAGACGATGCCGCGGACGCGGGTGAGCTCGCCGTCGGCATCCGGGTCCTGCGTGTCCTCTTCGGGCGCGTCGTCGAGGATGTCGATCGGGGTGACGGAGTGCGCGAGCTCGATCTGCACGCGCTGCAGGGCGCGGGCGAACGCGACGGCGGACTCGAAGCGGTCGCCGGGGCGCTTGGCCATCGCTCGCTCGAGCACCGCCTGCAGCGACGCCGGGGCGTCGGCGCGCTCCAGGCGCGGCACCGGCTGACTCTCGATCCGCTGGATGAGATCGGCGCCGCCGTTGCGGCCGCCGGGCTGCTCGAACGGCGACCGGCCGGCCAGCAGGGTGTACACCGTCGCGCCGAGGGCGTAGACGTCGGTCGCGACGCCCGACTCCGGCTGGTCGGTGAACGACTCCGGCGGCGACCACGGGATCGACATGCCGGCGGACGACTCCACGGCATCCGCCTTCTTCGCGATGCCGAAGTCGGTGAGCGCCGGACGGTTGTATTCCGTGACGAGAATGTTGGCCGGTTTGATGTCGCGATGCAGGATGCCGGCGCGGTGCGCCGTCTCGACGGCCGCCGCGACCTGCACGCCGACGCGGAGCGCTTCGGCCACCGAGAACGCCGCGGCGCGCGAGCGCACCTGCAGATTCGGGCGCGGGCAGTACTCCATGACGAGGTACGGACGGCCGTCGTCGGAGACCCCCGCCTGGTAGATCGTGACGATCGCCGGGTGCGTCGACAGCAACGCCATCACGTTCGCCTCGGCGGTGAACTGCTCTGCCGCGCCTCCCGCCATGCGTCCCTCGAGCATGACCTTCACCGCGACGCGACGCCGTGGCAGGTGCTGCTCGTAGAGGTAGACGTCGGCGAACCCGCCGGACCCGAGAACGTCGAGGTACGTGAAACCCGCGAGTGCCGGCGGCGGCGCGGGCGGACGCTTCGCGGCGCTCACGGCAGATCCTCGAAGGCGACCGTGACGCCGTCGCCGAGGTCGAGCACGTCACCGGTGATCACCATGGTCGGCTCACCCGGATGCAGCCGCACCGGCTCTTGGCCGCCGCGCAGCAGCACTGTGCCGTTCGTCGTGTCGAGGTCGGTGACGAGCACATGCTCACCCTCGGCGCGGATCTCGACGTGACTGCGCGAGATGTCCTGCTCCGGGCTGTCGACGGCGACGAGGGTCGGCAGGTCGGATCCCGAGGTCCGCGTCGACTTGGGGCGGCGGCCGATGATGACGGGGCGTTCGAGTTCGACGACCCGCCCGGTCGACAGCCGGATGCGGCCGCGTGCAGGATGCCGGGCGGGGACGCTGTCGGTGGACTCGTAACGGTCGGGCTCGGCGGCGCGCATCGCCCGCATGTCCGCGACCGCGATGGTCTCGCCGTCGTGGTCGCCCAGCGCGACCGCGGCAGGTGCGGGCGCGGACGCGGATGCCGGTGCGGGCGTGGCAAGCGGGGGTGCGGCCGGTGCGAACACGGGTGCCGGCGGCAGACCGCGGGGGCGGCCCGATGCCGCGATGGTCTCGCCGTCGTGGTCGCCCTCGTCGAGGGCGACCTGATCGCCGTGGTCACCGCCGGCGTCGGGCAGGACCGCGGACGGCCGGGCGACGGTCTCGCCCCACAGCATGCGCTCGTCGACGTCGCTCGGCGGTTGGGTCGCCATCGGCAGGAGAGTGTCGGCGGCATCCTGCGTGTGGCTGACGGTCTCCGTCGCGGTCTCGCTCGGCGCCGCCGCCCCCGCTTCCTCGCCGTCCCCCGGCGCACCGGCATCCGTCGACTCTTCGGCATCCGCCGCCGCAGGCACCGCCTCCGAGGCCGCCGCCGTCGCAGGCAAAACCGCCGCCGCCCGGGCCTCCCCCGCGGCGGGCACCGCCTCCGAGGCCGCCGCCGTCGCCGTCGCAGGCACCGAAACCGCCGCCGCCCCGGCCTCCCCCGCCGCCGCGGGCACCGCCGCGGGCGCCGGCACCGCCGCGGCCGCGCCGCCCACCACCGCGGGCAGGTCCGCGACGATCATGACGGCGCGGACGACGCCGGAGCGCAGCGGCACGTTCTCATCGGCCGCGTCGGCGCCCCCGCCCACGCCCGCGTCCCCGCCCGCGTCGGCCGCGGGCTCAGGGACGATCGTGATGCGCGTCGCGCCGGGAAGGAACCGCTCCGTCCACGTCGCGACGCCTTCGCCGGAGACCGACTCGGCTCCGCCGTCGCCCTCGACGACCACCTCGACGGCGCCGCGGACCGCGACGCGCACGCCGCCGGCTTCGGCGACGGCCAGCGCGAACGGCGGGATCGCGCTGAGCGACGTGCCGAACGCTCCGGTGAGGGCTTCGATCACCGCGCCGATGCCACCTCCGCCGACCTTGCGCCACACCGCCGTCGCTGTCCCCGCCGACACCGCCGGGGCGAGCACCGCGACCGCGCCGTTCTCGGCGGCGACCCACCATCCGGTCGCGGCCGGGCGGTAGCGCACCAGCGTTCGCTCGGTCATCGACCGTCTCCCCTCGTCCCGGCGCGCGGCCGGGTGTCGCTGTCGGCGTCGCCGCGGCGTGCACCAGCGGGGGCCGTGTCGAACACGTCGTCGTAGCCGGTGACGGCGAGCGCGTCGACGACGACCGCCGTGATGTTGTCGCGGCCGCCGTGCACGAGCGCCTCGTGGATCAGCCGGGTGGCCGCATCGGCCGGGTCGGCCTCGTCGGCGAGGATGTCGCGCAGTCGCGCGGCCGACAGCTCGCCGGACAGACCGTCGGAGCACACCAGGATGCGGTCGCCGGGCTCGGCGGGGACCATCCAGTAGTCCGCCTGCCCGTCGCTGCCCGCCCCGATCGCCCGGGTGATCTCGTTGCGCCGACTGTCGGTGACGGCATCCTCTCCGGAGAGGAGCCCCGCGTCGAGCAGTTCCTGCACGACGGAGTGGTCGACGCTGATCTGCTCCAGCAGGCCGTTCGCGAAGCGGTACGTGCGGGAGTCGCCCACGTTGACCGTGAGCCAGTATCCGACGCCGCCGACCTCCGCGATGGCGACACCGGTGAGGGTCGTGCCGGCGGCCCGCCCGTCGCTCGCAATCGCCTCGACGCGGGCGCGCGACCGGCGCAGCGCCGCGCGCACCTGGTCGATGCCGAGGCTCGGCGCCCCCACGAGCTGCGCGAACTCCGCGACGACCGCAGCGCTGGCCCGGTCCCCCGCGTCGTGTCCGCCCATGCCGTCGGCGACGAGGAACAGCGGGGCGTCGGCGAGGAAGGAGTCCTCATTGACGCGGCGCCGGAGCCCGGTGTGCGAGGCGGCGGCAGCGCGCACGTGGATGGGCGCATCGATCATGGGGCGACCTCGATCCGCACCTGCCGGTCGCCGAATTCGAGCACATCGCCCATCCGCACCCGGGTGGGCTCACCCGGCACGGCCGGCCGACGCTCGGCGCCGCGGCGCACGACGACGCCGTTCGTGGAGTGACGGTCGATGACCCACAGCGCCGGATCGACGTCGCCGTCGGGCGCGGGGAGGAGCTCGAAGTGCGTCTTGGACAGCGACAGCGTCTCGTCGCGGATCGGACAGACCATGGCGCCGGTTTCGGGCACGGGGTTGCGGCCGAACAGCGTGCGACCGTAGACGGCCTGCGTCGCGCCGTCGTCCCACGCCAGTCGCGCGAGGACCTTCTCGCCCGTGGACAAGCGCGTCTGGTCGACGAGATCCGGCAGGACCGAGGGGTGCCGGGCGGATGCCGGGGCGGGAGCCGGCGGGACAGGCGCCGCCGGGGGTGTCGCGGCGGGAGCCGACACCGTCGGGACGACGGACCCTGCCGCACCGGGCACCGTCGCCGGCCGTCCCGGCGAGGTGACGCCCGGCACGAACGAGATGACACCGGCCGGGGGTGCGGCGGCGGCCGTGGCGGGACTGATGACGGTGCGCTCGTCGGGCTCGGCCGCGGCATCCGCTGCGATCGCCCGGGCGGGGTACGGCGCCGGGTACGAGGCGGGCGCCCCCAGGGGACCGGGGATGCCGGTGCGCGGGGTGGCCCCGGCATCCGTCGTCGTTTCCGCTCCGCTCGCCGTCGTCGCCGGCGCCGCGACCGCCGCGCCGTGACCGGCGATGTCGGTCATGACGGCGCCGGAGACCTGATCGTGCCAGCCGCGACGCCAGGGCGTCGGGTCGAACAGCGGCGAGAACATGCCCACGATGATGGCGGAGCCGAGGCCCCAGATGACGTTGCGCAGCAGGGCGCGGCCGAAGCCGAGCGGGGCGTCGTCGGTCTCGCGCACGAGCCGCAGGCCGAGCGCGCGCATGCCGATCGATCCCCCGCCGCCCTGCATGAGCGAAGAGACGAGGAACCAGCCGATCGCGATGACGTAGGCGCCGATGCTGGCGGCGATGAGCGGGAATCCGCCCTCGGTGCCCAGCGAGATGCCGCCGAGCACGGCGGCCGCCACCAGCAGCACGATGAGGGCCACCGCACCGTCGATGAGGTACGCCCCGATGCGCCGGCCAAGCAGGGCCGGGCGGCGTGCGAGATCCGGCGCGCTCATCGGCGGCCCTTCCGCGCCGCCCACGCCCCCTGCGCGCGCGTGCGCAATCCGCCCACCGCGCCGCCGATGCCGCTGGCGGCCGCGCGCCACAGGTCGGCCGGGCGACTCGCCGTGCCGCCGCGACGCAGCGACCGCAGGCTCAGCCGCGCGCGCAGGCGCTGCCACAGCGACGTAGACCCTCTCATCTCACCGACGATATCGTCCACCTCGCGCCAGAACGCCTCCACGTCCTCGGGCGCGGGATCGCCGGGGCCGTAGACGTCGAGATCGGCGCGGCTGGCGAGCTCGGTGACCCGCGGCTGGGCGAATGCCGCCCCCACGACGGCGGCGCTCTCGCTGCGGGTCGCCCCGGCGACGACGGGGGCACGCAGGTCGACGGCCGAGTCGACGAGCTCGTCCCAGCCGCCCGAGATGCGGTCGGCGGTGCGTGCGGCGCTGCGTCGGCGGGCGCGGCGCGCGCCCTTGACGACGCCCATCACGATGAAGGGGGCGGCAAGCAGCAGCAGCACGCCCAGGCTCATCCCGCCGTACAGCAGCACCGGGCCGAGCCAGTCGATGCCGGCGGCTTCGTCGTCCTCCTGCTCGCGGTCCTCCGCGATCGCGGGCGGCAGGTCGGCGGGCTCCTGCGCGGGCGGCGGCGGCTGCAGCACCTGCGGCTTCGGGTTGGCCCGCGGCTTGGTGGTCTGGTCGTTGGGCTGGTTGTCCTCGTCGGGCGTCGGGTCGAAGGTGACCCAGCCGACGTTCTCGAACGCGATCTCGACCCAGGCGTGCAGATTGTCGCCGGTGGCCGTGAAGACGGCGCCGGCCTGGCCGTCCTCACCCGGGTGCCACCCCATCACGACGCGCGCCGGCATGCCGAGCTGGGTCGCCATGAGCGCCATCGCGACGGCGTACTGCTCGTCGTCGCCGATCATCTGGTCGCCGCCGAAGAGCGTCGTGATGCGGCTCGCCCCGTGCCCCGAGAGCGAGAGGACGTCGTCGGCGAGACCGTGGCTGAAGAACCCGTCGGTGTGCAGCCAGCTCTCCAGCGCCCGCGCCCGCTCGATGGGCGTCTCGGCGTCGGCGACCGCCTTCGACGCGAGATCGGCGATCTTCTCCGGGATGCCGGTCTGCTTGGGCATCTTCAGCGCGGCGAACGGCACGTCGGCCAGTGCCGCGTCGGACGGCTGCTCGGGCACGACGGTGGTCATCGTGTACGCGTCGCCGGCGGCGAGACCGCCGGGGGCCACGGCGGTGCCGGTCGCGTCGTTGAAGTGCGTCGTGCGGGCCAGCTCCGCGGCGCGCGGACCGTCGAAGGCGAACGAGCGGACCGACCCGACATCGGGCACCCACACGCCGGCGAGCTCGCCGATCTCCACACGCACCGTGGCGGGCGTGCCCTCCGCGGCCGGCGACATGTTCGAGCGGATGGGGGTGAAGGCGCTGGAGGAGCCGGCGCCGTCGTCGGAGACGTTGTAGACGATGCCGTCGTACGCGTCCATCGTCGCCAGCCGCACTCGGCCGTCCTCGGGGAGCCCGGTCACGGTGAACAGGGTCGTGTCGGCGTCGTCGCGGACGTAGCCGCGGAAACTCTGCAGCGGGCTCGGATACTGCGTGATGTCGAACGGCGGCACGACGAAGTCGCGCAGGATGTAGCGCGGCACCGGCGGCGCGGCGACGGCGGCGGTCGTGACGCCGACGCCGGTCGCGACGGCCAGCACGGCACCGGCGGCCACGAGGCGGCGCGTGCGGGAGCTCCTCACCGACTCGGCATCCGACGCCCCTGCCGACTCGACGCGGACGGCGGCGCGATCGTGCTCCCACGCGCGACGCAGCGCGAGCCAGACGATGGCGACGACGGCGAGGAGGACGCCCTGCACGATCGGCGCCGCCGGCTGCGCGACACCCAGCAGGATCGTCGCCACCAGCACGACGGCCGCCGGCAGCAGCGCCCAGGCGGCGTGGCGCGCGCGCAGCGCGAGCGAGCCGGTCAGCACGCCTCCGACGAGGGTGAGGATGAAGGGGACGATGAGGTGACCGTCGGATGCCGCGACCGGCGGCACCGTCGTCAGCAGCTGCTTCCAGGACGTGACGGTGCCGAGCGCCAGCTGCTGAAGGGTGTCGAGGGTGGGGACGATGCCGAGGAGCGCGGTGTGGGGCAGCGCGAGCGCGCCGCCGAACACGATGTACGCGCCCACCGTCGCACCGGCGAGGCTCAGGATCCCCCACCGCTGACGAGCGCCCACCCACGCCAGCGCGAGACCCAGCGCGAGGCCGCCCAGGGCGGCCACGAGGTACTGGGGCGAGTCGAACGTGGGCGCGAAGCCGATGACCGACACGAGCAGCATCAGCGCGGCGGCGGCCAGGTCGACCAGCACGATGCGGGTCGAGCGGGAGGACCGGGCGGCGACTCTCACGACAGCACCTTCCGCACGGCGCGCGGCAGCTGGTCGAGGTCGCCGATCGTGACGACGTCGGCCTCGCCGATGCGCTTGAGGGCCGGCGCGTCCACGCGGGCGTCCGCGACGATCGCGAGGGCGCGCACGCCCAGCGGCAGCCGCGAGCACGCGAGGCGCAGGTCGGCGGCATCCGTCTTCGATCCGGTCACGAGCACGACGACCGCCGCCTGCGGGGCGTGCGCGGCGATCGACCCGGCGAGCGCGACGACGCCGCCGGAGCGCGGACGTGAATGTTCGAGCATCGACAGCTCGTCGAGGAAGCGCCGCGCCGTGATCGAGCGGACGGGACCGTGCTGCGTGCGCGCATCGAGGATGCGGGAGTCGCGCAGCGCCCGCAGACCCACCGACGCCGCGGCGGAGATCGCGACCTCGAACTCCTCCGGGTCGCGGTACTCGTCGGGGTGCGTCGACAGGCCGACGACGAAGTGCGAGCGACGGGTCTCCTCGTACTGGCGGACCATGACCTCGCCGACCCGGGCCGTCGACTTCCAGTGCACGTGGCGGAGGTCATCGCCCGGCTGGTATTCCCGCAGGGCGTGGAACGACACGTCGTCGCGGGAGAGGTGCTGCGCCGGCAGGCCCTCGAGGTCGCGCAGGTGCCCGAGCGAGAGCCCGTCGAGGCTCGTCGTGCGCGGATGCACGTACAGGTCCACGGCTTGTCGCCGGTCGTTGGTGCGCTCGAAGAGGCCGAGCGGATCGCCCCGGCGGACGCTGACCGGCCCCACCGACAGCACGCCACGGCGCGAGGTCGGGATCGCGAAGACCTCTTCGTGCTCCTGCGCGGGCGCGAGACGCGGCACCTGGAAGACGCCGCGGCCGGCGCCGACGGGCAGCACGACCTCCGACGGCAGGATCGTGCGGGAGGTGTTGTTGACGAGCGTGAGACCGCCGACCGCCCGTTCGCCGACGACGACGTGCGTGCGGGTGAGATCGAGCTCGATGTCGTAGCTCGTGCGCCCGAACAGGAACGCGATGCACAGCACGATGACGGCCGACAGCACGGCGGCGGCGACGAGGAACTCCTCCCAGCCGAACGCGAGCGCGAGCCACCAGACCACGACGGTCGCGACGATCAGCACCCAGCCGAGCGGGCGGATGACCTCGGCGACGGCACGGCCGACGCGGGCGGTGGACCGCCATGCCGACTCGACGCGCTCCCGCCACTTCTCACCGCGGGTCGCCTCGCGCGGCGCGACGAGGGTCGTCCCGACATCCGTCGCCTCTTCGGCGACCTCGTCCGCCGGCTGCGGCTCCGGTGCGACGGGTGCGCCGGACACGCCGGCATCCCGTCGCGCACGGCGCGACGGGGCCAGGGTCTCCGGCGCCTGGGTCATCAGCTCGCGGCCCGCGCGAGCGGCGCCTCGACCGCCGTGAGCGCACGCTGGACGACGGTCTCGGCGGTGGTGCCGGAGAACTCCGCCTCGGGGTCGAGCACGAGACGGTGCGCCCACACCGGGACGGCGAGGGTCTTGATGTCGTCCGGGATCACGAAGTGGCGGCCCTGCGAGGCGGCGTACACCTTCGCGACCCGCATCATCGAGATCGCGCCGCGCACCGAGACCCCGAGACGCGTGGCCTCCGACGCGCGGGTGGCCTCGACGAGCTGCGCCGCGTAGCGCGCGACCGCGGGATCGATGTGGACGGATGCCGCGAGGTCGGCCATGTCGGCGACGGCACCGGTCGTGATGACCGGCGACAGGCTCGCCGAGGGGTTGCGGTCGACGGCGCCCGCGAGGATCCGCTCGGCCACGGCGAGCGACGGATAGCCGATCGAGGTCTTCAGCATGAAGCGGTCCAGCTGCGCCTCGGGCAGCTTGTACGTGCCGGACTGCTCGATGGGGTTCTGCGTCGCGATGACGAGGAAGGGCCTGCCCACCTCGTGCGCGACGCCGTCCACGGTGACGCGGGACTCCTCCATGACCTCCAGCAGGGCCGACTGCGTCTTCGGCGAGGCACGGTTGATCTCGTCGGCCAGCACGATCGAGGCGAACACCGGGCCGCGGTGGAACTCGAACCGGTGGTTCTGCTGGTCGTAGATCGTGACGCCGGTGACGTCGGAGGGCAGCAGGTCGGGCGTGAACTGGATGCGGGTGCTCGTGCCCTGCACGCTCGCCGCGATCGCCTTGGCGAGGCTCGTCTTGCCGGTGCCCGGCGCGTCCTCCAGCAGCACATGGCCTTCGGCGAGCATCGCCGAGAGCACGAGGCCCACCACCTCGCGCTTGCCGAGCAGCGCCTGGTCGACGTTGTCGACGAGGCGCGTGAAGGTGTCGCGGAACCACGCCGCCTGTTCCGGGGTCATGCTCATGTCGGGGTTTCCTCGTTCTCGGGGGTCGATGGGCGGCGCACTAGTTGCGTGGCCAGTTGCGTTTCTCGGTGTCGACGGAGCTGCCCCAGCCCAGGACATCCACCCACACGTCGTAGCCGTCGGCTCCGAGGTAGCAGGTGAGCTCCTGCGAGCCGCTGCCGCCGCTGAAGTTGACCGGGTTGTCGTACGAGCCGACACGCCCGGTCGAGGCCTGGCAGCGGACGTCCTTCGTGCCGAGGTCTTCCGCGTTCTGCCAGTTGACGACGAAGTGGTAGCAGCCGTTCACGCAGCCGGCGTTCTCGAAGCTGCCCCGGGTCACCCAGATCCGCGGCGCCGGCTTCGGGTCGCTCGTGGCCGAGGCCGAGGCCGTCGTCGTCTGGCCCTCGGCGGTCGTCCGCACCGAGATCGTGCGGGTCACGCTGTAGCCGACGCTGTAGCTCTCGCTGCCGCTCGCCGCGACGGTGCGCCAGCCCCGACCGTCGTCGGTGTTGATCTGCGTCGTGATGTCGCGACCGTTGCGGGCGGGCGAGCTCCAGCTCATCGTGATCGTGCGGTTGCCGCCCGAGGCCGAGGCCTTCGGGTTGCCGATCGGCCCGTACGGCGCCACCTTGTTCGACGTGTTCGAGGCGCCGCTGGCGAACTGCGAGCCGTCGACCGTGGAGACGGCGCGCACGCGCACCGAGTAGCTGCCGTTGTTGGCGACCTGGCTGCCCGAGATCGTGCCCGAGCCGTTCGTGCCGCCCGACGCCCAGTTGCCGCTCCAGGCGCCGCCTTCGACGGAGTACTGGTACTGGATCTCGCCGGCGGTCGCGCCGTTGGCGGCGCCCGCCGTCCACGTCACGCCGACGGAGTTGTTGCCCGCCGTCGCGGCGACACCCGTCGGAGCACCCGGCGCCGTGACGCCGCGGCGCGGCGCGGACGTCGCACTGTACGCACCCCAGCCCGCCTTGTTCTCCGCCCGCACATCGAACGTGTAGTTCGTCGTCGACGTGTCGACCACGACGTTCTGGCTGGTCTGCCCGGCCGCTACCGGCACGGTCTTCACGACGGTCGAGCCCTGCTTGACGCGCAGTTCGTACCCCGCGATGGCGTCGCCGTTGTTCGCGGGCTGATTCCACTTCACCTGGATCTGCGCCTGGTTGCCGACCGGGTCGACGAGCGCCGTCGTCGGGGCGTTGGGGGCCGCGGGAGGCGCCGCGGGGACCATCGCTGCCGACCACGGGCTGAACTCGCTGGGGTCGGGCGCGCGGTTGTGGGCGCGCACTCGCACCTGGTACGACGAGCCGTTCTCCAGGCCGTCCCACGTGAGGCTCGTCCCGGTGACACCCGTCTTCTGCACGATGCCCGACGGCGGCGCCGGCGAGATCTCCAGCGTGTACGACTCGACGGGCGACCCCTCGGTGCGCGGCGGCACCCAGGTGACGGTGAGGCTGCGGTCGCCGAACTTCAGGGTCGGCGGGGCCGGTGTGTCGGGGCGCACGTCGGGGCGCGCCGTCTCCGACGGCACCGACGGGTCGGAGGCGCCGACCTTGTTGGTCGCGATGACCGTGAAGTTGTACTCGACGTTGTTCGTGAGCCCATCGAGGGTGCACGTCGTCGAGGCGCACTGCTTCATGTAGCCGCCGGTCGTCGAGGTCACCGTGTAGCCGGTGATCGGCGAGCCGTTGTCGATGGGTGGCGTCCACGACAGCACGACGGTGCGGCTCTGCACGCTCGACACGACGGGCTTGCCGGGCGCGTCGGGGCGCCCCTGCACCGTGATGCGGATGCGGCCTTCGACGGCGCGGTCGGCGTCCTCCGTGGCATCCATCACCCGGTAGCGCACCACGACGGTGCCGACGTAGGTCTTGTTGCTCGTGACCTCGACGCGGTCGCCCTTCAGCGTCACCTGGGCCTCACCGGTCTCGAGCACGGCGCTGTCGAGCGTGAGGGGCTTGTCGGGGAACGGGTTGACGTCGTTGGCGAGCACGGCGACCGACTCGGTCGAGCCCTGGTCGGACTGTTCGATGACGTCGTCGTTCGCGCTCGCGAGCTGGCGGGTGGATGCCGTGACCTCGACCGAGATCGTCGCCTCGGCCGGCTCGGTCTCGCCGTCGTCGGCGGTGACCGTCAGCAGCGCCCGTGTGCCCTTCGCCGTGTTCGCCGCGGCGGAGACCCGCAGCGTCGTACCGTCGACATCGGCCGTGAGCCCCTGGGGGGTCGAGCCCTTCAGCTCGAACGTCAGGTTGCCCTGGTCCTCGGGGTCGGGGTCGGTCGCGAGCGCGGCGAGGTCGAGCGCCGACGCCTCCTCGCCCGGCGCGACGTTCATCGAGGCGCCCACCATCGTCGGCGACTGGTTGTCGGGCGGCAGCACCGTGATCGGGATCGTGAGCGTGGCCTTGCGGCCGGCGGGATCGTCCGGCCCGTCGCCGTCGGTCACCTCGAACGTCAGCGCATCGGTGCCGAAGTAGCGGTCGGCGGAGGTGTAGACGAGCGTGCGCTGGTCGGTGAACAGCTGGTCGCCGTTCGCGTGCGCGGCCGTGACCTTGGCGGCCTCGGTGATGACGACGTCCTTTCCTCCCGCGGCGCGCACGTAGTCCTTCAGCGGCAGCTCGATCGTCTCGCCGCTCTTGACCTCGACGGCGTTGGTGGAGATGAGGCTCGGCGGCAGCTCGCTGAGGGCGGGAACGCGGATGAAGGCGGATGCCGACTGGTCGTCCTCGTCGGTGACGGTGTAGGTGATCAGCTGCGCGGTCTCGCCGAGCGTCACGCGCACCGTGCCGTCGCGGAGGACCCGGGCGCCGTCGCCGCCGGCGCCGAGCGTGACGGTGAGGGCGCTCTTGGTGCCGTCGGGGTCGTCGTCGTTGTCGAGCACGGCGACGTCGGCGGTGCCATCGTCCTGCACGTCTTCGGCGCGGACACGGTCGTCTCGGGCGATGGGGCGCTCCAGCGGCACGTCCTCGTCGACGGTGATCTGCACGCTCGTGGTCGCGCGCAGTCCGCGCTCGTCGGTGATCGCGTACTGGACCGAGGTGTTCATCTCCTCGTCGGGCGAGGTGATCAGCAGGTACTTGCCGCTCGTCTTCGCCTTCAGGCCGGGGACACCGTCGGGCACCGTGACGGCGTCGTCGGGGGCGAAGCCGACCTCGTCGCCGTCGGGGTCGGTGTCGTTCGCGAGCACCGGCAGCGCCACTTCGCGCCCGGGGCGCATGACCACGGCATCCCGCACCGCGTAGGGCGCCTGGTTGGTCGAGGCGGCCGGGGCGATGCCCACCTGGATCGTCGCGGTGCCCTCCTTGCCCAGCCGGTCGCGGACGCGATAGGTGAAGGTGTCGGAGCCGATCGCGTCGTCGTAGGCCTCGTAGGTGAAGCTGTTCGACGTCGTCTCGGCGATGCGGCCCTTCTTCGGAGCGTCGGCGATGCCGACGAGCTCGACGGAGTCGCCGTCCTCGTCGATGCCGTCCAGCGGCACCGGGATCTCGACGCGAGACGCGCTGAGCGTCCGGGCGGTGAGGTCGCGCGGGCGCGGGGCGGAGTTGGCCTCGTCGTTGCGCGGGAGGATCTGGATCGTGACGTAGGCGGCATCGTGCTGGCCCGTGGAATCCACGGCCTGGTACGTCGCGTAGACGGTCTTCGGCTCGTCGCCGGCGCGGAAGCGGATGGTGTCCTCCGACACGAACGCCTCGCCGTCGGCGGCGTCGATGAGCGGCGGCACGAGGTCCGGCTCGACATGGATGGTGTCGCCGTTGGGGTGGTAGTCGTTCTCGAGCACCGGGATCGTGACCGTGTCACCGGCGCGGACGACGACCTGGTCGTCGTTGGCCACCGGCGGCCGCAGTCGCGCGGGGGCGGGCACCGGGATCACGACGATCTCGCCGTCGGCGGACTGCGAGCCGTTGGAGATCGTGTAGCCGACCCGCACCTGCGTGTCGATCGACGCGAGGTCGGTGATGCGGATGGTCTCGTGACCGAGGACCGCCGCGGCGACGCCCGTGCCGGAGTCGACCGTGACCGACTGCACGACGAGGATGCCGCCCGCGGGGTCGGTGTCGTTGGAGAGCACGTTCACGAGCACCTCGCCGCCGCTCGGCAGCAGGGCGACGTCGCGCACCGCGACCGGGGGCAGATCCTCGTTGGACTCCGGCAGCACGTCCACGCGCACGAGACCGGGCACCGAGTTCGGCCCCGCGGAGACGAGGTACTGGGCGTAGTAGGTCCCGGGGGCGGCCGCCGTGAAGGTGAAGGTCTTGTCGGCGAAGTCGGGCGTGATGGTGGCGCCGGGCACCTCGTCGACGCGGGTCAGGCGCAGCTGCTCGCTGCCCGAGCTGGTGTCGTTGGTCAGCGGCGCGACGGTCACCGAGCGCCCGACGCGGGTGACGACGTGGTCGGCGTTGGTGATGGGCACGGTCGTGCCGAGCGGGCGGATGTCGTAGCGGGCGACGCCGGCGCCGCGATCGGTGCCGTCGGAGACGACGATCGGCACGTCCTTGCGCCCCTGCACGCCGCCGATCGCGCGGTAGGTGATCTGCCCGTCAGAGGTGAAGTCGGCCTCGTCACCGCCATCGGCGACCACGTCGAGCAGGAAGATGTCGTCGCCGTCGGGGTCGATCCAGTCCGGCAGCACGTTGTACGAGGCCGTGCCTCCCGACTCGACGGTGATGGGAGTCGTGCGCTTCTGCACCGGCGCGGAGTTCACGTCGAACGGGTGGACGGTGAGGGTGACGGATGCCGTGGCCTCGCCGCCGCGGCCGTCCTGCACGGTGTACCGGAAGCTCGTGGACCCGGTGGCGTCGTCGGGCGTCGTGATCTGGAGGGCGGCGCCGTTGTGGATCGGCTCGACCGTGCCGAAGCCCGGGACCTGCGAGACCGCCGCGACGAGGACGTCGCCGTCGGCGTCCGTGTCGTTGTCGAGCACCGGGAGCACCGTCGTGCGGCCGGGACGGATGCCGTATTCATCGTCCTGCGCGACGGGAGGCGTGTTCTGGTCGGTGCGCTCGGGGAGGGTGGTCTGCACCGTCTCCTCGGTGGTCTCCTCCTCCTCTTCGCCCTCGCCCTCCGGCGGCGTGATGTCCTGCCAGTTGTCGACGCGCTGCATCGAGTCCGACGCCATCCACGCTGCCCCGCCGAACACGTCGTTGAGGACGACCACGTCGCGGTTGACCCGGAAGCGCAGGATGCTCGTCGGCTCGATGCCGGGCACCTCCTGCACGACGTCGTCCGCCTCGCCCGGGCAGTCGCGCACGTAGCGGCCGGACCCCGACCATGCGCCGTAGGCGCACCCGGCGACGTAGACGGGCTGCGCGGCCGTGCCCTTGGCGCCGCCGGCATCCGTCGTCACCGGGTCACCGCCGCCGAGCGGCACGCGCACGAGCGCCGTCGGGGTCGCGAGCGTCACGGCATCCGCCGTGCCGGAGGGCTCCTGCAGCACGGCATCGGCGGGGACCTCGACCCGCGAGCCGTCGCTGCCGTAGAGCGTGTTCGTGTCGTGATCGAGCACGAACGCGATCGTGCCGACGACGGTGATCGACAGCTCGTGGTCCTTCGCGACGCCCTCGAGGGTGCGCGAGGACTTCTCGACCGTCGCGCCCTCGTCGCCGGGGCCGTAGGAGCGCAGGGCGCCGTCTTCGGCGGAGACCGCGTAGACCGTGCCGTCGACACCGACCGCCACCTGGGCGTTCTCGCCCACGTCGGCGACCGGTTCGCTGCCCTCGGCGCCGATGCCGCTGACCGCAGTGAACGGGCTCGCCCACAGCGACCCGGACGGCTCCAGGACGGCGACGGTGCCCGACCCCATCGCGATCTCGGAGCCGGGGGCGATGTCGGCGGAGTCGGACATGATGACGCGCGCCGGGTCGATCGCCGAGATGGAGGATGCCGTGCCGTCGACGACCAGCACGCGCGAGCCGCTCTGCAGCAGGTCGTAATCCGCGGAGCCGGTGCGCAGTCCGCCGTCGAGGACGCGGGAGGAGTGGTTGAAGTGTCCGACGAGCAGGCTCGACTGCTTCGTGACCCACACGCCGCCGTCGTTGAGGTCGACCTCGGTGGTGGGCTTGCCCTCGTAGGCGTAGGCGAAGTAGCCGACGGTGAGCGCCACAGCGGTGACGACAGCGGCCGAGGCGAGGGCGCGCGGACGCGCGCGAAGCCACGCAAAGGACTTCATTGAGGCTCGGCTCCCCCTCCGGACTCGGTTGTTGCGTGGCGTCGGGACCTGGTGCTGAAGCAGGCGCACACTCGTGCAGACGCCGTTAGCCTACGTCACACTCCCGCGCGCACCGAAACGCCGGGCATGGGGAGAACTGCCCATCCCCCGGCATCCGCCCCCCTGCGCGAACCCTCGCCCCTGGACCGACCCCTCACTCCCAGAGCGTGCCGGAGATAAGGGTTCGTCCCGGGAGGGAGGGTTCGGCGGGGTGAGCGAGGCGGGACCGGACCGCTCAGGCGTCCACGTACCGGGCGAGATGCTGGGCCGTGAGCGTCTCACCCTCAGACACCAGGTCGGCAGGGGTCCCCTCGAACACGACGGTGCCGCCGTCGCGGCCGGCACCGGGGCCGACGTCGATGATCCAGTCGGCGTGAGCCATGACCGCCTGATGGTGCTCGATCACGATGACGGAGTTGCCGGCATCCACCAGCCGGTCCAGGAGCGCCAGAAGGTTGTCGACGTCCGCGAGGTGCAGGCCCGTCGTCGGCTCGTCGAGGACGTAGACGGCGCCCGTCTTCGCCATCGAGATCGCGAGCTTGAGGCGTTGCCGCTCGCCGCCGGAGAGGGTGTTCAGCGCCTGGCCGAGCGTGATGTAGCCGAGCCCGACGTCGATCATGCGGAGGAGCGTCGTGTGGGCGGGGCCCTTCCCCAGGAACGCCGCCGCCTCGTCGGCGCTCATCGCGAGCACCTCGGCGATGGTGCGGCCGTCGAGGGTGTACTCGAGCACGTCGTCGCTGAACCCGGAGCCCTCGCACAGCTCGCACCGGGTCTCGACGCTCTGGGTGAAGCCGAGGTTCGTGATGATGACACCGAGCCCCCGGCAGGCCGGGCACGCGCCCTCGGAGTTTGCGCTGAACAGCGCCGGCTTCACGCCGTTCGCCTTCGCGAACGCCTTGCGGATGTCGTCGAGGATGCCGGTGTACGTCGCGGGACTGGACCGGCGCGACCCCTTGATGGGGGTCTGATCGACGACCACGACCTCGGCGCTCGGGGGCAGGCTGCCGTGGATCAGCGACGATTTGCCGGATCCGGCGACGCCCGTGATGACGGTCAGGATGCCGAGGGGCACATCGACGTCGACGTCTTTGAGGTTGTGGAGGTTCGCACCGCGGATCTCGATCGCGCCCGTGCGGGTGCGGGTGGCGGGCTTGAGTTGCGCACGGTGGTCGACATGGCGGCCGGTGACCGTGTCGGAGGCGCGGAGCCCGGCGACGTCGCCCTCGTACATGATGCGCCCGCCGTGACGGCCGGCGCCGGGCCCGAGGTCGATGACGTGGTCGGCGATCGCGATGACCTCGGGTTTGTGCTCCACGACGAGGACGGTGTTTCCTTTGTCCCGCAGCAGGAGCAGCAGGTCGTTCATGCGCTGGATGTCGTGCGGGTGCAGACCCGTGGACGGCTCGTCGAACACGTAGGTCATGTCCGTGAGGCTCGATCCCAGGTGGCGGATCATCTTGGTGCGCTGGGCCTCGCCGCCCGAGAGCGTCCCGCTGGAGCGGTCGAGCGAGAGATAGCCGAGTCCGATGTCGACGAAGGAGTCGAGCGCCTGGGTGAGGCCGGCGACAAGGGGCGCCACGGCCGGGTCGTCGATCGTGGCGACCCAGGCGGCGAGGTCGGTGATCTGCATCGCCGCGGCATCCGCAATGCTCACTCCGGCGATCTTCGACGAGCGCGCGCCGTCGTTCAGGCGCGTTCCCCCGCATGCCGGGCAGGGCATGAACTTGACGGCGCGGTCGACGAAGGCGCGGATGTGGGGCTGCAGGCTGTCGCGGTCCTTCTGCAGCATCGACTTCGTGACCTTGGGGATGAGTCCCTCGTAGGTCATGTTGATGCCGGCGATCTTGACCTTGGTCTGCTCTTTGTGGAGGAAGTCGTGCAGTTCGGCCTCGGTGTAGTCGGCGATGGGCTTGTCGGGGTCGAGGAACCCCGATTCGGTGAAGCCCTTCACCATCCAGCCGTCCGGGTTGTACCCCGGGACGCGGATGGCGCCCGCCGCGAGCGACAGCGACCGGTCGAGGAGCTCATCGAGGTCGATGTCGCTGACCTGGCCGAGCCCCTCGCACGCGGGGCACATGCCGCCGGTGATCTCGAACGAGCGGCGCTCCTTGACCTTCTGGCCGCTCTTCTCGAACGTGACCGCGCCGGCGCCGGAGACCGACGGCACGTTGAAGGAGAACGCCTGCGGCGAGCCGACGTGGGGAACGCCGATGCGGCTGAAGAGGAGTCGCAGCATCGCGTGCACGTCGGTCGCGGTGCCGACCGTCGAGCGGGCGTTGGATCCCATCCGCTCCTGGTCGACGACGATCGCGGGGCTGATGTTCTCGAGCGCGTCGACGTCGGGGCGGCTCAGCTGCCCCATGAACTGCTGGACGAACGTCGGGTAGGTCTCGTTGATGAGGCGCTGCGACTCGTTCGCGATCGTCCCGAACACGAGGCTGGACTTGCCGGAGCCGCTGACCCCCGTGAACACCGTCAGCCGGCGTTTGGGGATCTCGACGTCGATGCCCTGCAGGTTGTTCTCGCGAGCGCCGATGACGCGGATGACCTCGTGCGAGTCGGCGATGTGCGCGGGCTGCGGTTCGGGTGCCATGGCGACAGTCTGCCCTGCCCGGCCGCGGTCTCGGGGGTCACGCGTGCGTAACTCTGTCCGCCCGCGCTGCGGCAGCGGGAGCCGCCGCGGAATCATGCGCCCGCGCGCCGCCGCGCGCGGGCGGCAGACTGAGTTAGGCCCGCGCGCGATGGCAGCCGACGAGGTGATCGTCGACCATCCCGGCCGACTGCATGAGCGCGTACATCGTCGTGGATCCCACGAAGCGGAAGCCCGCCTTCCGGAGCGCCTTCGATAGGGCGTCGGATGCCGCGGTCACCGCCGGCACGTCGGCGAAGGCCCGCGGCCGGTCGGCCTCGGCCCGCGGCGCGGGGGCGAACGACCACATCAGCGCGTCGAGCTCCCCCGGCGCCATCGCCACGACCAGGCGAGCGTTGCCGATCGTGGCGAGGATCTTCGCGCGGTTGCGGATGATGCCGGCATCCGCCATCAGCCGTTCCACGTCCGCGTCCTCGAACGCGGCGACGGCAGCGGGCTCGAACCCGGCGAACACCTCACGGAAGCGCGGGCGCTTGCGCAGGATCGTGATCCATGACAGTCCGGCCTGAAACCCCTCGAGGCTCATCTTCTCGAACAGGGCGCGGTCGCCGTGCAGCGGCCGACCCCACTCCTCATCGTGATACCTGCGGTACTCCGCGTCGTCACCGACCCAGCCGCAGCGGGACAGTCCGTCGGGGCCGATGCGCAGGTCGTTCACCCGGCCAGCGTATCCACGGGCGCCGACGCGCCCGCGTCACTTCTTCTTGAGCGACTTCTCCGACACGGGCGCAGAACCGGATGCCGCAAGGTCGGCGTAGTGCGCCCGCGCCTCGTCCTGCCGCGCGCGCTCGGCGCCCGAGGCGATGGGCGCCCGGACGTGCTCGGGCGCGAAGGCGAACGCGTCGACGAGATCCTGCGCGTGGGGGCGCAGGCGGCGGCAGAGCCGGTCGATGTACTTCGACACCGACGCGGCGCGCTGGGTCGAGAGCCGTCCGTTGATGAGGTGCCAGGCGAGGTGCTTCTCGATGAGCGACAGCCCGAAGAGGTCGCGCAGCCAGGTGAGCACCTGCGCCGTGCCCTCGTCGTCGACGCGGGCGATCCCGTCGGTGAACGCCTCCCACTGCAGCAGCTCCGCGTGAGCCCGGGCCGCCTCGATGAGCTCGGCCTGGTTCGCGTTGAAGATCTCGGCGGCCTCGGCCGGAGAGGCCTTGGATGCCGGGCGCAGCCGCCCGGCGATGTCGGCGATCATCTGCTGCACACGATCGGCGAGCAGGTCGTGCTGCTGCTCGGCGCGCAGTCCCAGTTCGACCGAGCGCGCGGTCGAGCCCAGGTCGGCGACGGCCTGACCGAACTGGCGGAGGCCCGCGCCGTGGAACACCCTGCCCGCGGTCTGGCGAGCGGCGAAGGAGGCGAGCTTCGCGGCATCCGCCCCCTTGAACTGCTTCGCGTAGTCGCTGAGCAGCCGCTTGCCGACCAGCTGCAGCAGCACGTTGTTGTCCCCCTCGAACGTGACATAGACGTCGAGGTCGTGGTGGAGGCCGACGAGCCGGTTCTCGGCGAGGAAGCCGGCGCCGCCGCACGCCTCACGGCACTCCTGGATGGTGTCGAGGGCGTTCCAGGTCGACAGGGGCTTCAGGGCCGCGGCGAGGGTCTCGAGATTCTCGCGCTCGGCGGGGGTGTCGGCGCGGCCGCTGAAGACGCCGTCGAACGTGCGCAGCAGCTCGTCGCCGGCGAAGAACTGGGCGTACACCTGCGCGAGCCGCGGCAGGAGGCGGCGTTGGTGCTTTCCATAGTCGAGCAGCACGACCTCGTCGGTGCCGGCCCCGGAGTCGAACTGGCGACGCTGGTTCGCGTAGGTGACGGCGATGTGGAGGGCGAGCGCCGTGCCGGTGGTCGCCGCGCCGTCCAGCGACACGCGCCCCTGCACGAGGGCGCCGAGCATCGTGAAGAAGCGGCGGCCGGGGCTCGGGATCTCGGACGAGTACGTGCCGTCGGCGGCGACGTCGCCGTAGCGGTTGAGCAGGTTGAACCGCGGGATGCGGACGTGGTCGAAGTGCAGCCGACCGTTGTCGATGCCGTTGAGGCCGCCCTTGACGCCGTCGTCCTCACCGCCGACACCCGGGAGGAAGTTCCCCTCGTCATCGCGGATCGGCACGAAGAAGCAGTGCACGCCGTAGTTCACGCCGCCGGTGATGAGCTGCGCGAAGACGGTCGCGGCCTTGCCGTGGAGCGCGGCGTTGCCGAGGTAGTCCTTCCAGGCGCCGCGGAACGGCGTGTGGATGACGAACTCCTCGGTGGCGGGGTCGTAGGTCGCGGTGGTGCCGATGGCCGCGACATCCGAGCCGTGCCCCGTCTCGGTCATCGCGAACGCGCCCGGCAGTTCGAGGTCGATCACGTCGCGCAGCCACGCGTCGTGGTGCTTCTTCGTCCCGAGCTGGTGGATCGCGGAGCCGAACAGTCCCCACTGCACGCCGGACTTGATCTGCAGGCTCGGATCGGCGAGCACGAGTTCCATGAACCCGGCGAGGTTGGCGCCGTTGTTCTCCAGGCCGCCGTACTCCTTCGGGAACGCGCGGCGCGAGCCGCCCCGCTCGACGAGGAGTCGCAGCTGGCCGAGCACGCGGTCACGGTGTTCCGGCATGGGCTGACCCTCGATGCGCCAGAACGCGGGGTCCTTGATCATCTCGCGGGCCTCGCGGCGGGTCTCGCCCCATGTCCCGAGCAGCAGGTCGGTGACGGTGTCGAGGTGGATGCGGGCTTCGTGCGCCTCGTCGGCGGAGTGCGCGGCGGTCGGTGCGCCACCGGCGGGAGTGCGCTTGCTGGTGGCGGGCTTCTTGGGACGGACGGCGGCGTCGGTCATGGCGGGCCTTTCGACAGCGGACAGGGAGAGTCACTGTCGACGGTAGGAGTGCCACAACGTCTCCGCAAACCCGTTGCGCAGCGTCCACAACGACCGCGCGCGCCACGGCATCCCTCCTGTGTGAGACCCACACCCACGAAGGGTGAGACTCAGTGTCATCGCGGGGCAGCTGGGGCGCTCGGTCGGGCGCCGGTCGCGGCGGTGTCTCGCGCCGCCGACGTCGCAAAAGCAGGCTGAAACGCATCCTGCCGACCGTCAGCGGCCCGCGGGAGTCGATCCAGCCTGCTTTCGCGACATCATGCCGCGGTGCCCGCTACAGCGAGAGGCCGTGGCCGAACCGGAACAGCGGGTCGGCGGTGTCGAACGGCACGTCGGGGCGCGACGCCTCGACGGCGGCCATCGAGCTAGGGATGTCGGACGGCAGCTTCCCCCGCGCTGGCGCCGCGCCGCTCAGGACGTCGAGGAGGGCCGTCGGGTGCGCGCCCCAGTTGCCGGTGGCGGCGGCGGCCACCTCGACGATCGGGCCGAGGATCGCGGGCCGGTCGAGGAACACGTCGACGACGGTCGGCACGGATGCCGCGACCTCGCGGATGTGGGCGAGGGTCTCGTCCGGGAACTCCAGCGACCCGGCGTGGAAGAAGTTCTCGAACATCGATGAGCGCTGCTCGTACGGCGCCGCGATCCGCAGGAGGGCGAGGTCGGCCTCCGCCGGGGTCGCGACGACCCGGCCGTACGTTGCAGCGACCTCGGCGTCGATGCCCTCGACGTAGAGCTTCGCGCCGCGCGCGAACGGCAGCGCGCCGGCGTTCGACAGCACGGTGATCGACGCCCGCTGCGCGTCGAGGCCGGCGGCGCGATGCTCGGACGCGCCGACGATCGACGCGGCAGCCGCCTCATCGACGTAGGGGTTCTCGAAAAGGCCCAGCGCGAACTTCTCACGCAGCAGGCGCCGCGCCGACACGTCGAGGCGCTCCTCGGACACGAGGCCGTCGCGGACGAGTCCGATGAGGAGGGAGGGGTCATGCTCGCCGCCGAACTGGTCGGCCCCGGCATCCAACACCTTCACCATGCGCTCGGCGGGGGTGAGGTCTTCGACGCCCCATGCCCGAGCGGCGAAGTCGGTGCCCATGATGGGCTGATCGGTGATGTGTCCCCAGTCGGTGCAGACGATCCCGTCGAAGCCGTAGCGCTCGCGCAGCAGGCCCGTGAGGACACCCTTGTTGAAGCCGAAGCCGACCTCCTCGTACTCGGTGCCGACCGGCATCCCGCAGTACGGCATGATCCGGCGGCCGCCCGCCGCGAACACGGCCTCGAAGGGCCTCAGGTGCAGTTCGAACTGGCCGCCGGGGTAGACCTGCTCGCGGCCGTAGTCGAAGTGGGGGTCCTCCCGCCGGGGAAGTGCTTCGTCATGGTGCTGACCGACTCGGGTCCGAAGCTCTCGCCCTGGAATCCGCGGACGTAGGCGGCGCCGAGCGCGCCCGAGAGGTCCGCGTCTTCGCCGAAGGTCTGCAGCTGCCGCGCCCAGCGCGGCTCGGTCGCGAGGTCGACCTGCGGATGCAGAGCGACGCGGATGCCGACCGCTGTGTACTCGCGGCGGGCGATGTCGGCGAACCGTTCGACGAGTTCGGGGTCGGCGGTGGCGGCGAGGCCGAGCGGCTCGGGCCATTGCGAGAACGGACCGGCGAGCAGTGCCGCGCCGGGGTTCTCGCTGAAGCCGTGGCGGGGGTCGGTGGAGATCGTCACGGGGATGCCGAGACGTGTGGATGCCGCGAGTTCCTGCAACCGGTTGTGCCAGCGCGCGATGAGGGTCGCGTCGCCGGGGACCATCAGCAGGTTGAAGTGGCTCATGTGGCGACCGACGACATAGTCCTCGTTCGAGGCGATGCCGAAGTTCGCGATGCTTGGTTTTCTAGCGATGGGGACGTCGGAGGCAGCCGGGGCCGGAGCCGGTCAGACGGCCGCGCACGCTCAGTGCGCGGCGACGACCTGCAGCACGGCGTCGCCGTAGGCGTCGCGCTTCTTCGCGCCGATCCCGGTGATGCCCTCGAGGTCGGTGACGGATGCCGGGCGTCGCTCGGCCAGCGCGCGCAGCGTCGCGTCGCCGAACACGATGTAGGCGGGAACCCCCTGCTCCTTGGCGACGCCGGCACGCCACGCCCGCAGCGCCTCGAACAGGTCGCGGTCGGCGTCGGCCACGGCATCCGTCGCTCCCTGAGCGCGCCGCGAGGCCTTCGCACGTGTCGCGCCGCCTCGGCCGAGGACGTCGCGCCGGAGGGGCACGGCGGCCTCGCCGCGGAGCACGGCCGCGCCCTCCTCGCCGACGGCGAGCACGCCGTATTCGCCCTGCGCGACGATGACGCCGCGGGCGAGCAGCTGGCGGATGACGCTGCGCCAGTCCTGGTCGCTGAGGTCGGCGCCGAGCCCGTAGGTGGCGACCTTGTCGTGTCCCTGTTGGCGGATGCGGTCGGTCGACGCGCCGCGGAGGATGTCGATGAGGTGCCCTGCGCCGAACGCCTGTCCGCGCTCGCGCTGCAGGCGCACGATCGTCGACAGCAGCTTCTGCGCGGGAACGAGGCCGTCCCACGTGTCGGGGGTGTCGAGGCAGGTGTCGCAGTTGCCGCAGGGGCCGGATTCCTGGCCGAAGTAGTTCAGCAGGTTCTGCCGGCGGCACGACACGGTCTCGCAGAGCGCGAGCATCGCGTCGAGGTGCTGGCCCAGCCGCATCTTGTAGGCGCGGTCGCCGGGTGACTGGTCGATGAGGCGGCGCTGCTGCACGACGTCGCCGAGGCCGTAGGCCATCCACGCCACCGCGGGCTCGCCGTCGCGGCCGGCGCGGCCGGTCTCCTGGTAGTAGCCCTCGACGGACTTCGGCAGGTCGATGTGCGCGACGAAGCGGACGTCGGGCTTGTCGATGCCCATGCCGAACGCGATCGTGGCGACCATGACGACGCCGTCTTCGCGCAGGAACCGACTCTGATTGCGTGCGCGGATGGCGGCATCCAATCCCGCGTGGTACGGCAGCGCGTCGACGCCTTGCGTGCGGAGGTACTCGGCGGTCTGCTCGACCGATTTGCGGCTGAGCGCGTAGACGATGCCCGCACTGGCGGCCGGCTGCGCGCGCACGAAGTCGAGCAGCTGGCGACGGGGGTCGACCTTGGGGACGATGCGGTACTGGATGTTGGGGCGGTCGAAGCTCGCGACGAAATGGCGGGCGGCGGGCAGGCGCAGCCGCTCGGTGAGCTCCTGATGAGTGGCGCGGGTGGCGGTCGCGGTGAGCGCCATGCGGGGGACGTCGGGGAAGCGCTCGGCGAGGTCGCCGAGCGCCAGGTAGTCGGGGCGGAAGTCGTGGCCCCACTGGCTGACGCAGTGGGCTTCGTCGATCGCGATGACGCTCAGCCGCCCGCGCTGCAGCAGCTGCGTGGTCGCTGCGCCGCTCAGGCGTTCGGGGGCGACGTAGAGCAGGTCGAGCTCGCCCGCGAGGAAGGCCTGCTCGACGCCCGCGCGCTCGGTCGGGCTCTGGGTGGAGTTGAGGTAGGCCGCGCGCACGCCGTTGGCGATGAGGGCGTCGACCTGATCATGCATGAGGGCGATGAGCGGGCTGATGACGAGGCCGGTGCCAGGTCGGACGAGCGCGGGCACCTGGTAGGTGATCGACTTGCCGCCGCCCGTGGGCATGAGCACGACGGCGTCGCCGCCGGCGATGACGTGGGCGACGATGTCCGCCTGGTCGCCGCGGAAGTCGTCGTATCCGAAGACCTCCTTGAGCACGGCCCGCGGGTCTTTGCCGGTGTGCTCGGCGCGCGGGGTCACGGGTGCGCTCGCGGTGGCGCTCGCGCGAGGAGCGGATGCCGGGGAGGGAGCGGTCGGGCGATACGAGGGAGCCGCCGCGTCCTGTGAGGCGCTGCGAGTCGCGCGTGCGAGCGCCCCGCCATACCCGTCGAAAACGGGATCCGGCGGTGGAGGGGCGTCGAACTCGTCGGGCGGAGTCAGCTCGTCGACATCCCACGGGACGTCACCGTACGGGTCGTCGAACACCGCGTCGCGCACTCCCCGATCAGTCACTCTCCCAGGCTAACCGGGGCAGCGGACACGGGCAGTGGCGAGAGGCTCTTCGCGGCGATCCGGGCGGCGAACGAGATCCACAGCGCCATCGACCCTGCCGCCCACAGGGACTGCTCGGCCGGTGTGGGACCGTACGGGGGCAGCGGCGAGTCCTACTCCGGGGCCACGCTGCGCATGCGCCGCACTGACAGCACACCGTTCGCCACGGAGAGAAGCGTCACGGCGTCGCCATCTTGAGCCTCGATCGTCTCCATGATGTGCACCGAAAGAAGAGCGAGCGCTGCCAGGACGCCGGAGCTGTCGTCTCCCACGTCACCGAGCGCCAGCAGTCCATCGGCTGCGTTTCTAGCGGCGTACTCGCTGAGGCTTGCCTCCGTTGCGAGGATTCGAACGGGAGCACCCGCGGTCGGCCTTATGACGAAGCCGGCGGCGTCCATTCCCTCCACGGCAAACCAATCGCCGAGCATCACGCTCAGGTGGTGCTGCAGGCTCACGCGGTAATCATCGCAGGACGCTGCGGATCGGCATGTGCGCGCTGCACGGTAGGGGATGCTCCTCCGAGGCGAATGTGGGGATCTCTCCTGCACAGGCATCCGCGATGCTCGCACACTGCTCGATCAGGCCCTGAGGAGGAGACCCGTGACCGAACGGATCGACAGGCTGGTCGCAGCGAAAGAGGCAATCCCGGCGGCCCTCTTGGCTTTCGACCTCGACGACCTCGATGACTTGCGGGCGCGGGCCGCGGACCCTGGCCGCGCCGACTGCGTGCGGGCGATCGAGATACTCGCGCAGGTGGTTCCGGTCGAAGCTCTCGCCCCCGCAGCGGCCGTTCTTGCCGCCGGCGACCCGGGGCGAGCAGCTGCGGCGCTCGATGCGATTGTGCCCGCCGATGAGGCAGCGATACCGCTCGCGCTCGCAACGGCGGTCGCTCAAGACGAGGTTGTCGCTCGTGCGGCGTGGCTGACGCTTCAGCAAGTCGGGCGCAGTGCGGCGCTGCCGGCGCTCGCAACTGCGGCCCTGGCGACCGTTCCCGATGCTCAGCCGCAGGCTGCGTTCGCGCAGTCCGTCATCGCTTGCCGCGCAGGCCTCACCGGATATGAACTCGCCGACCCCACGCCAGATCGAATCCTCGACCTCGCCCTGGGGGAAGATGCCCGCGTCATCGAGATCTCCCCGGCGACCGACCCGGACTTCGCGATCCTCTCAGGCATGTTCACCCCACAGACCTATCTCCTCGCACTGACGCAAGCAGCGACGAAGACCATGACCTGTGCGGGCGTCGACATGCTGCTCGCGCTGGATTCCAACGTGCTCCTCGCCGGCCCGAGCACGTTGCTCCAGGGCCCGTCACTTCTGGCGATCGTCGGCGTGCTCGATCCCTTTCACGTCACGTGCTCGGTGGGTCTTCTCGTATTCACCCGCCCCGACGGCGCGGGCGGCATTCGAGTGACAGTGCATGATCCGGGCGGCACGGTGATCTACGCGGGCGCGGGCGCGACGTCGGGCGACGCAATCACCTTGGAGGTGCGAACTGTCGCCTCACCCGGGGCCGCGACCGTGGCGATCAAGGGTGTTCTGACGACTGCGGGGCTCGAGATGACCGACGCCAGGTCGGCAACACGAGTCTCACCACTCACGCCCAAGACCGAACCGTCAACCGACCTCGACGGCTAGCTGCGGGTTGACGGGTCGACAGGTCGACGCAGACTGTTTCACCCACGTCCATGACGGGATCCGTATCCGGGCGATGCGCAGTCAGGGGGTGTTGCGGGCGTGAGGTGATCGTGCGGGCGAGGCGAGGCGCCGTTCATTCGCGCAGCGACGACGATCGGCGTGACGTCTCCCGCGCCTCCACCACGTAGCGGGCGACCCGGGAGGCGCGGTCGCTTCCTCGGGCCCTCTACGTGAGAGGCAGATCGGTGAGGCAGGTGGGGTCATCCGCGCCAGTGGAGATGGGG
>NZ_JBNAFJ010000010.1:0-94268 GCF_049707015.1 Microbacterium sp. CH-015
CGTCGGAACGCTACCGTATCCCCGCACGCACGCTACCGGATCGTTACACCGGCGCTACCCGAAGCGCCGGCTTAACAACCGGCCCGCCGGACGCCAGCGCCGGTACCGCCAACCCCAATTTCGAAGTCGAAGATGCCCTGCCAACTACTTGACGCGCGACATCGCGTCACGCGGACTGGCACGATTGACGCGTGCCGACCTGCTCAATGAATCCCGCGCACGTCTACCCGGCGAACAACACGAGCTGCCCGTGGTGCGCTGCGTCCTCGACGGCCGTGCCGGCGCCCAAGCAGGTTGCAATGCCCGCAGTGACGAACCCGCCGCCGGCCAAGGCTCCGTCACCGCAGGCGCAGCCGACGGTGACGCCGCCACCGCGCATCGCAGCCCAGACGCCGGTGGGTACCACTCCTTCCGCTCGCCCCCGTCGGGCTTCGCGCCACAATCCGAAGGAAGCCTTCAAGACGTTTGCGATGATGATCGGCGGGTCGATCCCCGTGTGGTTCCTCACCCCCGTCGTCGCGTCATTCGTAACGCTGTTCATGCCCAACCTCTCCTCGGCTGTCTTCGCGGCCGACGAGAACAACGGACGGACCGCAGGCGACAGCCCGGACATGCTATACACCCACCTGGCATGGGTCCTCGTTGCGTTCTGCGCTGCGATCCTCGCAATGAACCTCGTGTTCGGGACCGGAACGAGGTACATGTGGCTGCTGACGCTGGCCTTCATCGGGGGCGTTGTTGCGTTCGTCTGGCAGGTCATCAGCGCAGGGGGCGCGTTGTGGCAGTGGGACATCCTCCCTGCGGCGCTTGCTAGCGCGTATCTGATCGCACAGCTCCTGACGACACTGACCAGCCCACGGACGCCATAGCGGCGTCGGATGATTCGCGCAGACAGGCGCGACCATGCGGTGAGCGACCGAGTGGAGGAAGAGAGGGCCGGCGCCGGTCAAGTCAACAGGCATGAGGAGGGCTCGATGTCGGCCGAGCCTGGACCGAGCTCGTGGGAAGACGCAGATGATGACGACTTCCTCGGGCGCAGTTACCCTACGGCGCCCGTACCCGCCGGACAGCGGGAGCCTCGGCGCATCCTCATCGAGATAGCTCCGTTCGTCGCCGGTTTCCCGGAGAGAGCACACAGCTTGGGTGAATTCACGAACCGGATCAATGCAGAGCTGCTCAGACACGACGCCACAGCCGTCGTGGAGCTCTCCCTGCACGGCGAGGCGATCGCGGTTCCTGGCTCCCCGATCCGGGACGGCGAGCCATTCGGGTCGGAGTGATCGGGCCCAGCTACCGCCGAGTGCGGGCAAGCAGGACGAGAGCGATGATCATCGCAACTACCGCCACGATGAACGGGGTTGATACCAGCGCAGGGACGACGCCCGGGTCGGTCGTGTTCCCGAATACCGCCAGTTCGACGACGAAGATCCCCACGAACGCGGCGACGGCGAGTCCAAGCGCGATCCAGACCGATGCGGCGGCCGAGACGACAAGCCGACGTCGCCCCGGTGCCGGTGTCGCCGTGGAGCGTACAGACGCGCCGGGGACGAGTGGGGGGCTCGTTACGGCGGGCACCGCCACCTGCTGCGGCGCCGGCGAAGGCACTGCGGTCGTCGCGACCGCGCACCACGGGCAGCTCTTGTTGTGCCCCGGGTAGACGTGGCTGGGGTCACGCGCGCAGACGGCCATACGCTCTCACGGCGCCAGGAGGTCGACGCGGGTCAGGTCGACAGCGAAGGGCGCGCCGGACAAGGGGCGGCAGTGCACGAGGGCGGAGCGCACGCCCCACGGGGGGTCCATGATCTCTCGCTTGCCGAGCACCGGCACCGTCGACAATGCCCGCGAATACTGTGTGCTCGACGGCGCGTTGAACCCTCCCATGGTTCGGCTCTCCGTCAGTGTCGAGACCTCCCGCGTCCCGAGCCTGGAGGCGAAGTATGTCGCGGACTCATCCGAGGGGGATGGGAGCGCGACATACGTCGCACAGTTGTCGAGGATCGTCGCCCGCTCGTTCTTGTCGGCGAACTGCGCCACATTCTGCGCCGCGAGAACCACAGAGATGCCGGCCGCACGCGAGACCGACAGCAGCTCCTCGAAGTCGATGCGATCCGTGAGCCTCGCAGCCTCGTCGATGAAGTAGAAAACCTTGCGCGCGTTTCTTTGGCCGAACCTTGTGTACAGCTCGCGCGTGAGCATCGCGATCATCAACGACGACAGGCTAACCGATGTGCGCGAGCCGCTCAGCGGCGCGCCAATGATGAGCAGCGACGGCGCATCCATGAGTGAACCGAGCGTGATCCCGCCACCCCGCGTGACTGCCTTCACACCAGCGTGGCCGAAGATGTCGAGGGCGTTGACGACGCCGCTCATGGCACGACCGAAATCAGCGGCCGGGAGACCGGCCACTTCAGCGAGCCGATTGCCGATCGCGGGGCGGAGCGTTGCCAGCCTGCGAAGCAGGGATTGGTCGCTCGCGCTCGTGAGCAGCGTGTCCAGTGACGGCGAGGCGGTTGCGAGCACGCCCTCGATGAGGCCGCGGAGCACCCGCCTATCACGTTGCATGAAATACGGCTGCGGGTCGTTCGGCCTATCACGGCCGATGAGCGCCTCGACAGCCGCCACGACGGCATCCTCTGTCGCCAGGTCTTCCAGCCAGCTCCAGGTGACGGAGTTCGCCGGATGGGAGAAGTCCCAGACCGCCACTCTCGCGCCAAGAGGACCTGTGTTCTGCGCGTACTCCCGGATCTTGTCGAAGAGGTTCCCTGTCACGTCGACGGCGATCACCGAGTGGCCGTCGCGCAGTGCGCCGGCGATCCACGGCACGATGAGTGAACTCGTCTTCCCGGCGCCCGTAGGGCCGATGATCGCGGCATGCTGCTCAAGAACCTCTGCCGGTACACCGATCGGCGAGACCGGCCCGCGGCGAGGCTCGATCGCATATCCCAGAGGGAATGCGCCAGCAACGTTGCGGAGCTGGCGTGCGGAGATGAGCCCGCGGTAGTCGTAGATGTCGCCCGAGTTCGGCGGAGGAGAAGGGTCGCCAGGGCCCAGGATGCCCGACCGGGCAGCGAATGCGCCGCGGTTGGCGATCGCGGACTCAACCTGCCCGCCGACAGCCCGACCGAGAGCGGTACTTGCTTTCGCCGTCCCCTTGGCGAGGGCGGAGAAGATCTGCCAGCCGGTCCCCATGCCTACCGTTCCCGTAGGCGTTCTTGCGTGCGCTCAGTCTCGAACCCACGCTCACGCTCGCCCGAGACCTGAGTGCGGACCTCGCCGCGGGCGATCTGGTGGGCTTGGTCAAGAGTGCGCTGCTGCTCAACGACCTCGGGCGCGACGCGACGCATCTCCGCCTCCAGCTGCGTGCTGATCCGGTCGAGAGTCTGCTGGTCAGCCGCACGAACGTGCACCGGGAGGAAGGGGGCACCGCCATCCTCAGCAGCCGAGAACCTGTGCCGACCACGGGTGACGACCAAGCCCACGTTGTCCTGAAACTCGGCTTCTAGTCGGGACTCACGGCCGGAGGGCGAATACATCTTGGCGTAGGCGTCACCAATGATGCGCTCCTGCTCGGTGAGCGGGGCGGCGCTCATTTGGCGGAAGTCCGCCTCCGTGAACCCCGCTGCCAGTCGGCGATGAACCTCTGGGACTGCCGCGACATACGCGGCGAGCTGCTGCTGCGTGGCCTTGTCAGTCGGGGCGAGCCGCTCTCCGCCGAGGGTCATTGCCGATGTCGGCACTGCAAGGAACCGCGATGGCCACGTCACGGGGCGGACTCCGACGCAGGGGCAGGCATCGCATGCAAAGGGGGCGCGGGAGGCAGAGGAGCGACTGAGGAGCTCGGAGGTACTGGGGGTACGGGTGAAGCCAGTGCAGCAGGGAGGGTACTGTCGGCGAATGGTCCGTCCACGAGAGTGCCGGCGACGAGCGTCTTATCATCCCCCGTCTGGTCGTCAAGCGCGGCCAGCCACTCTGATAGCGCGGCGGGAGACAGCGAGCCCTCGGCGACGGCCTGCCAGATGGCGTCGAAGAACGGATCGAAGGGCACCCCACCGTCCTGCAGGCGAAGGATCTTGTACCGGAGACCATCGGTGCTGAGGGCGAATCGGGCGATCGGCTTCTCGAGGAAGCGGACGCGCAGGTGCTCCTCGAGCGCGTCCGATGCGGTCAGGAACACCGTCTCGTTGGCGTACTCGCCCTTCTCTTCGGGCACGAGCGACTCCGCTTGGGCATCGACCTCGCAGACGACGATCCCATCGCCCACTTGAGCGACGACAGAGCTCTCCGGCGTGAGTACGGCAACAGCAAGAGTCGTCGCAAGGTCGCGCACCTGGAGGCCATGCTGTCCCGCGTAGGACTCGACTGCCGCGCGCGCCGTCGCGAAGCACCGGCGGAGCACGGGCTCTGCCGAGGCCTCCGAGCCCGCCGCCACGAGGAGCGCGGAAGCTTCAGCGACAACCGCTCGACAGGCTGCGAAAGACCCGAGCGCAGAGGTTCCGCTACGGCTTCCGGCGCCGTCGGCGACTGCGATGACAACACCGTGGCCATCAGGCGCGACCATGTACGCGAACGCATCGTCGCACCCTCGACCCGAGTCAACGTGAGAAGTGCCGGGGACGCTTGCCGCGGTCACTCGCCAGGTCCGATCCGTCCCGGGAGTCGGAACACGGGCAGACTCGAACTCCAGCGATCCCAATCGCTGACGCCGAGACGCCCACTGCGGCCGCCGGAATCGCATCCGCACTCCTCTAGAGCACCGCCCAGCCCTGCGGCGAGGGCAGGGCGATCTGCTGAGTCTGGTTGGCGACGTCCGCATCATTGGCGCCGTAGTTCGACGAGTTCGAGACGGACGAAAGCGACGCCGAAAGCCACTTGAACATCTCGCCGAAAGCGAGACCATCCATGTGGACGGCGACGCGCTCCTTGCTCAGCTGGTTGAGCTTGTCCCAGTTGACGCCGCTGCCGACGCCGACACCGAATACGGTGACTTGCTTGCGTGCCTCCGCCTCGTTGAGGCGCTGGACGGCGGCGTCGAAGCCGCCCGGGTTCGGCTCACCGTCGGTGAGCAGGAATAGCCACGGGCGGAAGTACTCCAAGTGCTCAGCCTTGTACTCGGACTTCCGGGCCTCAAGCTCGTCGAGCGCGAGGTTGATAGCCGCGGCCATGTTCGTCGATCCGTTGATCTGGAACGACACGGGGGAGAGCGACCGAGCCTCCTGGAATGGCACGAGCAGGTTCGCTTCGGAACCGAACGTCACCACGGCGACCTCGGCGCGCTTTCGAGCCAACGGGTCGCCCTGGATGTCATCGATGAACGTCTTGAAGCCCCGCTCGAGGTCTGCGACGTAGCCGGACATCGAGCCCGATACGTCGACAAGCAGCGCGCAGGCAACGCGCGGGTCTCTGTTCTGTGTGTTGACCGGGATTTCCAGTTCACCAAACGCCACGTGCGACCTCCCAGAGCAATCGGCTTGACGGCCGCGCCGTCCGCCCCCAGTGACACAACGAGCCCGCCGACGACGGGCTCACCATCACCTTAGCGCCAATGAAGTGATCGTCACGTTCGGGCCGATAGGGAGCCATCGTCGCCGAGAAGCAAGTCCAGGTTCGGGCCGGAGAACGGTCTCTCAGAATTGCAGAAGAGCACATGGTCGCCGTAGTCACCAACGTAGAGGTTGGACTCGATCGGGAAGTCCGCCGGGCACTGTGCTCGCCACAGCGCGGCGCCTGTCGCGGGGTCGAATGCGGTGGCCGTACCAGCGGCAGTCTCGGGGTTCTCCAGTGCCACCATCCCGACCCCCGGGATTGCAATGGCAGCCGGGCCTCGGACTGTACCGTGCACTGCTGATACGGCGGTGAAGCGCGACGTGTACTGCCACATGACCTCTGCGGCAACCAGAGAAAAGCCTCCAGCGATTTCATACTCTGGTTGGCATTCTGACGATCCGCAGTCAGGAACTGGGCCGCGTCCGATGAACTGCACGTATGAGTCTTCAGCGCTGGTCCCGGCGACAAGCGATAGGAACCCATCACGAAGATCAGGGGTTTCCACTGTGCGGATCAACCGAAGGCCGTCCCAGATCTCTACCTGGGTACAAGCTCCGTCGCCATCGTCGTCGACCGGCGCAACTGACCAGACATGGACGACCCCCGCTGACTCAAGCGAGATCGTCGGTTCGTTCGGTTGGTCGGTAGAGCATGTGTCGGCGTGCCAAGCAGCAGTGGACGCTTCGGCGCGAGCAGTTGCCTGCTCGGCCCCCACCCAGGCCGTGGCGGACACGGGCGTTAGCACGGCGAAGGACAGAGCCACAAGTCCGACCCCGAGGAGAAGACGGCCAATCCGATGCCTGATCCGAAGCAGCGCGGCCAACACGAGAAGCGCGCCGGCGATCGCGGTTGTGACGACCAGCCCCGCCAGATAGTCCGTCAGGAAGTACGCGCCCCCGTCACGGTTGGATATCGAGTAGACCTGGCCGCTGGCCGGGCGGAACGCGCTGTCGCGCAATGCGTTCGCGCCGATGAGCCACGGGACGAGGACCGTCACGCTGGTCGCGAGCAATGACACCAACACGAATGTAACGAAACCTCGCCCGTTGGTGCCTGTGCCCGGCCTCGATCGAGTGTTCGGGACGACGGTGGGCGTGATCGCCGCCGTAGGTGTCGGCCTCCATGCCGGGGTCGGCCGCGGCGCAACTGGGGTCGCCGCGGGCCTGGGAGCTCTGACCGCGGGCAGCGCGACCTGCTTCGGCGCTGGCGTCGCGGTGGCTGCGGCCGCGCACCACGGGCACGTCTTGTTGTGCCCAGGGTAGACGTGGGAAGGGTCGCGCGAGCATACGGCCACTACGTTCTACCTTCTTCCATTAGAGGAACTTGAGGACCTCGACGGAGTACCGAACCGGACGGTCTCTGTCGACAGCGAGGTCGATCGGCTTGACGCCGCGGACAAGCAGCGTCTTCGCTGCTGTTCGCGGATCGTTCCGTTGCCGTTACTTGACGTCCCACCCGCAGTGCGGGCACTTGTAAGGACCGTTCGGGTGCATCTGGTCCTTGTACACCGTGTGGCCCTTCTCGCAGGTAGCGCGAACGATCCAGTTACCGGTCGCCGTCGGAGAAGCTTTGGTCTTGAACATTCCAGTCCTTTCAGAGAGATTTGATCATCTTTGTGAGCGCTGCGCGCCAGTCGGCACCTGAAGGCCGGGTCGCAGGGTTCTTCACGCCGACGCTGAACGCTTTCTCGAACAGCGCGAGGATGTCAGGCGGGAGGAACGTCATCGGGAGCGCGGTACGCATGGGCTTCACGGGTGACTTCGGCCCACCGGAGTAGTAGCCATGCTTGATGCGCTGCGCAGGGCTCGGACGCTCGCCCCGGCCAGTCCATTCACCTGCCTGGAAAGGGTGTGCTCCGTCGAGGAGCAGCATGTAGATGTGCACGGCGAGGGCGAAGAGGTCGGATGCCGGAGTCCGTACGACCTTGCGGGTGTCGGCGCCCTGCAGCTCCGGCGCTGTGAACTCTGGCCGGCCTACCTCGCAGAGGTATACGTCGCTGCCGTTACGGACCTGCATCGAGTCACAGTCGACAAGAGTGACGAGAGTCGTGGGCTTGACGAGCACATTGCGCTCATTGAAGTCCCCGATCACAGCACCGCCGAGATGGGTCGTCTCTACGGCGGCGGCGAGGTTCAGCGCGATGTTGGACAGGTGCCGGAAGTTCACACCGCGTCCCCACTGCGGGCCGTTCGGCATCGGGTCTGCCCGATCCGAGGGATTCGCCACCTGATGAAGCTCAAGCACGTCGGACAGGTCGATCTTCGGCATCACGAAGCCGACCACCGTGCTCCCCTCGAGCACAACATCCTCCGGCCAGGCGAGCACGATATGTCCGCCGCCGTCTCGCCAGCCGACAGGCTTCTGCTTGACCATCACTGCGACCTTGCTGCGTTTGCGCGCGAGGCCGGCTTGCTTCCTTCTGAGGTCATCCTGGCTGGCGACACCTACGAAGTCCGTGTGGAAGATCTTGGCAACAAGGGTGGGGTGACCGACGACATCCGTGACGCGACCCTCGCCCGCGCTGGCGAGCTCTCGCCCGAGCTCGACGGTCCTCCCAGAACCGAGACGATAATGCGGCATTGCCATTCCCCCAGTAGAACATGCAGATCGCACGGCTTCGCCGACCGTGCGATTCCGCTTTACCCCTGACTATGACGACGATAGCGGGTGCCTGCGCGGCGCCGGAATCGGACGCACATAGAGTGGACCTTCGAACTTGCCCGTCGAACAGCTCGACGGAGTGAAGGGCTGGGGGAGGCTCAATGGCTGTCTGCTCGCGCGACCCTTCCCACGTCTACCCGGGGCACAACAGGACATGCCCGTGGTGCGCGGCCGCAGCGACTGCGACGCCAGCGCCGAAGCAGGTCGCTCTGGTTCCCATAGCCGCCCCCTCGCCGCAGAGACCGATCCCCGCGTCCGCAGCTCCCGCCCCACCTCTGACGCGGGCTGGGGAGCTCGGCGGGAAGAGCCGCCGGAAGCGATGGCGAGCCCCCTTGATCATCGCGCTCGTCATCGCTCTCGTGGCCTACCCGATCGTCTGGGCCATGTGGGCGGCCGGGATCGGCGCGGCCGTCCGCGCGATGGCGGGGTTCGCCCCTGACTGGATCAGCGACGAGAGCATCATCACACCGTACGAGTACGTGATCGAAGGGAACGATCGACTGCTCGGCGGAGCCGTCGCAGGACTTGTCTGCGCCATGGTGATCGGGATCGTACTGTGCTTCTGGCGGCGGCTCATCGGAGCCGCGGTCGGAATCGCACTGATCGGCGCCAGCCTCCTGGCGTTCGGAGTCGGGTATCAGAACCTCGCGCCGACCACCGAGGCGTACATCATGAGCGGCGCCTGCAACGGCGGTGCCGGAAGCAGTGCCCAGCAAGAAATCGACGGGAGACTCGTGACCTATGCAATCGTTGCCGATTGTCGAGGCCTGGCTGTATGGGAAGGCGTGGAACTCCTGAAGTTCACCCCCTCGCCCACTGAGGGGGAACTCGACCTCCACCTGTCATCGGTAACCACAGCCTCCGGCGCTCACTACGCCGCCGCGCAGACCGTCTCCTCGGCTGGATCGCCCTATCAGGTCGTGATCTGGGCGCTCAGCGGGGATGAGGAGCCCTGGGTCGTTGACGTTGTGGCACCCCCGCGGTGGATGGGCGTTCTCGATGCTGCAGAGGGTCACCTGCTCATCGAAAGGCAGATCGACGGCATAGGCGTGCTCTCCGGATTCGATGTTGAGAGTCACACGTATCTCTGGAGTGTTGGATGCCCAGACGGATGGAACTATCTCACCGGGTGGGGAGATCTGACATGCACGGAGCGCAGCGACAACTCCGGAGACGGGCTGCTGCGCACCTACCGGGTCGACACCGTTGCCGGGGCACTCGGGGAGATGATCGAGGAGCGGGAGTGGTGACCCGACGCACGATCAGGCTTCGACTTGCCACTCTCCGGCGCGCGGCTGACTGCCCCACGTCCGTCCTCGGCAGGGGCTGACATGGCGGTCTGTAGTCGCGACCCGCGGCACGTCTACCCCGACCACAACAAGACGTGCCCGTGGTGCCAACAGCAGCAGTCGGCGGCCATTCCGCAGCAGACGGCGATGGCACCCGTGAAACCGACCGTTCCAACGTCGGCCCGTCAGCGCCCGCAGTCGGCGCCGGTCTCCGCGAGCAAGGCGGGTCGGCCTCGTCGAACCTTCACGGCCATCGCCTCGTTGGCGGTCGTCGGCGTCGTGGTCGTCGGCGTCGCGGTCGCCCTTGCGGCAGCACAGGATTCTCCCGGACCGAACACGGCATCCGGCGCAGCTCAATCTGAAGCGGTCGACACGACAACAGTCGTCACCGAGGAACCGGAGCCGGTGAGTCGCGCAGTGGCAGAGCCCTCCGCCGATCTTCACCGTGGCGCTGAGAGCCGATACTCCGCCGACTATGCGGCGCGCGTCGACGCCGTGAGCCACGACGGCCTCCAGGTACACGTCGACTTCTCCGCGTCCGGACGGTCGGATCTCCGCCGCCCGGAGACATCATGTCTGGTCATCACCGGGACGGATGGCCAGACTTACATCGCCCGCCCGACGCAGGTCGCACTCACGACCGACGAGCGCGGGAACTTCGCGGGCAGGTTGTCGTTCCCCGCGATTGTCACAGGCGCGTACGGGTTCCAGTACTCCTGCTCGAGCGACTACTCCACAGCCGAGATCGGGTCGGTCAACGTCCCCGCTGTCGGTGTCAGCCGCTTCAGCGAGGACTACTACGCCGTCGTGCTTGGCTTCGACGGGACTCGCATCCAGTTCGCCGTGCACGGGCGCTCAGACCTCCGAGGTCCCGGAAGCAGCTGCATCAGCCTCGACGGTCAGTCATTCACACCGGAGGTCGCAATCGAATCGGAGTGGTCGAACGACGCGATCACCCTCGCCGGGGCGATGGAGTTCTCACAGGAGGTCGCAGGATGGACGTTCGTGTACTCGTGCTCCGGCTACTCCGAGGTTCATCTCGGCTGAACGTCGACCACGAACGGCTACCAGACGCAGCCAACTCACGTCTCGACGAGACACTCCACACGCACCGCCCAGGCCGGCGTTCTCGGCAGGTCTTTCCGGTCGCGGCCGAGGATCGCGGCAATGACTGCCGCGGCGGGTGGTGGGGTGGTCGGCCACGGCGTACCGCCGTCGGTGAGCACTACGACGACATCCGGTCGTGGGCGCTCGTCGGCTGCTGCGCGTAGACCAACGCGGAGGTCTGTGCCGCCAGCGCCGACGAGCTTAGCGTCGCGTCCCCTGCGCACCTTTTCCACCGTATGCACGGCGGCGTCGACGGAGTAGACGGTCACGTTCGCACCCGGGACACCGAGGGCGGCGATCGCGCCGTCGACCTCGCCGAGGGCGCGGGCCAGGAGCTGGTCATCGACGCTCGCAGAGGTATCGACGACGATCGACAGGCGCGGCACTGGCCGGTGCTGGCCGGGCAGCACAATGCCTGGCAGGCTGCTGGCCCGGCGGGATGGGCGGGTGTAGGTGTAATCGCCGCGGCCGGCGGCCCAGCCGATGGCACGGCGTACGGCTCCGGCGAGCAGGGGCTCCCAGGGGGTGCGCGGTTCGAGTGTCTCCTTCACCCAGCGGAGCGCGTCGCCGGGGTCGGTACCGCGGCGGAGGGCATGGTCGCGGTAGTCGATGGCGACCAGTCGGCGTATCTCGGTCGCGTCGAACGTGGAGACGGCGCCGAGGTCGGAGTCGGGGCCGTGCTCGTGGCGCCGGTGGATGCCGTCGGCCGCGCTCCCGCACCCGTCCGTCGGCTCCAGCGTCCCCGGCTCGCCGCCGCCGACGGGCAGCCCGCTGGCGCGGGCGTAGTACTGCTCAGCGGCAAGGCCGGGGCGCATGGCGAAGTCGGCCGCGGTGGCGAGGTGATCGGGGCGGATCGCGTCTGGTGCGAGCGTGTGGGAGATAGTCGCATCAGTGGCCTTGTTCCACGCTCTAGCGGTGGAGCGATCGACGTCTTGGTCGCGTGCCCGGCCGGTGTGGTCGGCGAGCAGGTGCCAGACCAGGTGCGCGAGCTCTGCTCCGGCCTCGGGGATCGTGGCGCTGTCGAGCCAGGCGGGGTTGATGTACATGCGCCACCACTCGTCGCCGGTGACGCGGTGCACCTCGGCGCTCTCGACGGGGATAAGCGCGTAGAGGGCATGAGCGAGGTACGGCAGGTCGCGCGGGGCGTTCGTGTCCCGTGCGGCGACGGGCGCGCTGATGAGCCACAGCTTCGCGGCCGACAGCTTCTGCAGGTCGAGGGTCATTGCGACGCCGGGAGCAGCCCCGCCAACGCCAAGGCGGGGGCGAACGCCTTGATGGAGGATGGCACAGCGGCACCCGCGGGGCGCAGTGCCGGTCGCATCAGGGAGCGCACGACCGGGACGGCGGGGTCGATGCCGACCTGCTCGGCCGCCTTCGCGCACACGTCGATCGCCGCCTTCCAGCGGTCGGCAGTGCCCTCCCGCGACACCGCGGCGAGCACGCCCTGCAACGTCACGTACACCCGGTCCGCGCGGGCGCCCTCGAAGTCGGCGGAGGAGGGGTCGGCGAGCAGCTCCTCGGGGTCGCCGAGGTCGTGCGTCGCCGCCCACCGCAGGTACTCGTGCGCGGCGGCATCCCCGACACTGCCCGCGACGAGCAGCCGGCGCACGTCGTCGCTCGCGCCGACCGCGCGGGCGAACGCGCCCAGCCTGGCGGCGAAGTCCCAGGTGCGCGGAGTGGGGAAGGCCCTCCCGCGGTCGGCGGCCGCCTGTGGGATCGACGACAACTGTGATTCGCGTGCCCGCAGGAACCCCGCGACGAGAACCCGTTCCTCATCGAGCAGCCGCGAGAAGGCCTCCGGTGTGCCGTAGGCGGGGAGAGCCGGCCAGTGCCCTGTGACCAGGCCCTCGGAGAACACGTCGTACGGCATCCCCCACTCCAGGTGGACGAACCGGGATGCGGTCGGCGCGGCGAGCTCCCAGCCCGCGGCCGCGACGTCGGCGGGGTTCGCGGCAGCAACGAACGACACGGTGTCGGGGAGCTGGATCGACCCGACCTCATAGTGCGTCAGCGGCCGCAGCGCCGCAGCCTGCAGCGACGGGGAGGCGGTGGAGAACTCGTCGAAGAACGCGATCGACGGCCCTTCGTGCTCAGCGAGGCGCGTAGCCCACGCCGGCGGCGCGAGACGGACGGAGCCATCCGTCCCCACGACGGGGAGGCCGGCGAAGTCCGACGGCTCGCTGTGGGTGATGATGACCGTCTCGACATGCCACCCGCTGGCGCTGGCCGACTCGACAGCGGCGGTCTTGCCCTCGCCGGGACTGCCCCAGACCAGCACCGGGATGCGGGCGCTCACGCAGATGCCGAGCGCCTGGAGCGCGTTCTCGTACTCGACGCGGGTTCTGATCGTCACCTGGTTCGTCCTTGTCGTTGTATCAACATCATCTGGTCGGCCGCAGATCCGCGGCGGAGCGCACCCCGCCGCGGATCGCCGCGAGCACGCGGTGAGGGCTCGGCTCGAGCGCGAGCATGACCGCCGCCTCGGTGCGGTCGACGGCCCTGCCGGCGCCCGTGACGAGCGCGTCGATGTCCGCAGCGAGCGGGCGGGCGTGCAGGAGGCGACGCTCGGCGAGCAGCAGGTAGTGCTCCCCGGTGGGGGCGCACCCGATCCGAGCCCACGCACCCATCCATCGCGCCAGGCTCGCCGGTCGTGCCCCGGACACGTGCACGGCATCCGCGATCGCCGAGGCCGCGACGCCGCCCTCGAGCGCGGCCATCGCGTCCCGCGGTGACAACCCGAGATCGCGCAGCTCACGGACCTCGGAAGCGGTGATCCGCCCGGAGCCATCGGCGTTGCTGACGCACCAAGCGGCGAACTCTGTCACCGGGAACACCGCCGCGACCCCGGCGAGCCACACCGTGTCGATGTCGCGGCGCTCCGCCTCCACGTACGTCGCCACAGGTAGCGGGCAGACAGCGTCAGGCAGGGCGTGAGCGAGCCGCGCGACCCGCTCGGGGTGAATGCCGCGGTCCCACAGCTCCCGGTACCCGGCTTCGCCGCCTTCCAGCAGGGAAGGGTCGGCGGCCTGAGACCAGGCGTGCCGACCCGCCGCTGCGATGACCTGCACGACCTGGGGGTCGTCCCGAACGCTGCCGCCAGGTGCGACGGGCCGACCTCGTGCAGGAGCGCCTCGAAGCGCGACGTGAAGACCGACGGCGGCGTGCAGCACCCGGGCGCCCGAGATGCTGCCCACAACCCGCCGGCGGCCCGATCCAGTTCAGAGGCGCCAGACATGACGTCGACCATCCGCCGGTAGGCGGGAACCGCCGCGGACGCGAACCTCTCGCACGACGACCAGCCGCCGAACAGTGCCGCGACCCGCTCGGCCTCCAGGTCGTGCGGCACTGTGACACTCCAGTCCGGCAAGACTGTAACCGTGTGTGGCGCCCCGAACTGGTCGGCGGGCGAGATGGTGCATTCGATCGTGAGAACCAGCGGCTCCCCGCCTGGGGCGGGGCCGATCGCCGCCGTCATGCAGCGCCCCTCTCGCCGTCCTCCGACAGCCCGGCAAGCCTCCCTGCGCCGGATGAGAGGGCAGCGAGAACCGCAGGCTGCGTCCCATGAACGATGAGCATGACCCCCAGCTCAGTCCGGCTGACGCCACGGCCCAGCCCGCGCCGCTCAACCTCCGCGACAAGGCGGTCAACCCCGCCCGCGCTCGGGTACGAGTATTCGAGCCCGTGCCGTGCGAGCAGGGCGAAGTGCTCCGTGGTCGGCTCGCAGCCTGCCAGAGCCCAGCGCACGATGTCGCGCGCGACGATGCCCACGTTCCGCCCGGTCGCCCGGGCGACCTCGTGCGCCCGCCTCGGGTCGAGGCCGCGCTCCGCCGCGGTGCGCACGCCGTCTCGGTGCACCCCGAGGTCGAGCCATGCCCCCCAGAGCGCAGCGTCGCGGCCGACGGCGGGCGAGTCGAGCCACGCCAGCCATGCCGCAGTGTCGCCGTCGGGCCGATGCGCCGTGACGGCGCCCATCCACTCGCGGTCGGTGCCCGCGTACACCACCCCGAGGTAGAACGACACCGGCAGAGGCTCCGTCACCGCGGGAACCGCGGCGGCGATCCCGGGCAACTGGTCGGGGTGGATACCAGCCCGCCACAGATCGGCGACGCCGCCCTCCTCGCGCACCAGACGCCGCACCCCCGCGTCGACCCCGGGGGCTTCGTCCCACGCCCAGGCGCGCTCCGCGGCCGCGAGCAGCGCCGCCAGTTGCCATTCCCGCGCGGCATGCTGACGCGCCAGGTGGGCCGCGCCATGAAGATGCCGCGCGGCCACCTCGATCGACGGGAACGCGACCCGGGCGCAGCAGTCCCGGAACTGCTGCGCCGGCAGGATGCGCCAATCTCCCCGCTTGTCGCGGCGGATCGGCAACGGCTCCTGACGGGTCAGCCGCTCGATCGCCGCACGCAGCGCGGGAACCGCGACATCCACCAGCTCCACGCAGGACGCATACCCTCCGAAGGCGACCGCGACGCGCTCCGCATCAAGGTCGTGCGGGGTCTGCACGCTCCAGTCCGGGCGGATAATGACACGGTGCGGCTCGCCGTGGATCGCGGAGCGGCTCGTCCGGCACTCGACCGTCGCTGTCAGAGCCCGGCCACCCGGTGCCGGCCCGGTGGGCGGTGCGGGGTCGGACGCGTCAGCTGCACCCCCCGCCATCCCCATCGCCACAGAGTACCGAAGCCCCCCGACGCTGACGCGGGGGAGTGGCGACCCTAATCCTCGGGCGGATGCACCGGGACGAGCCTCACGCGGCCGACCGGAGCCTCGTCGCCTTCGGCCAGCCGTTGCACCTGCTCGGGGAGCACCTCGTTCTGCACCAGCAGGTTCATGATGCCCCCGGGCATCCCCAGCGCGCCGATCCGCACGAACGCGGTGACCCTCACCAGCACGGGCGACTTCGCGTAGCCCTCGATGTAGGCCATGCCGCTGCGACCGAACTCGGGCTCGACGTACTGCACATGCACAGTGGAGTCGAACGCCTCCGCAGCCTCGAACTCGGCGACGGCATCGCGCGTCGCACGGTCGGCGTCATACCGGCCCGGCTCACGCCCGCGAAGCCGGAGAGACCAGTCGGCGCCCTTCACGGGCAACGAGTACGCCCCGCCGTCTCGAGGCACGATGAAGAACTCCTGAATGCGGCCCGCCCGCAACTCTGCGAATGGCCCCATGCCTCGCGCCTCCCCGCGGCTGCGTGCGCTTGCGAGCGCCGCCGCCGGTCTCCTACAGTAGGTCACCGCAGTTGCAGTACCCGCCGAGCGCCTCCCACAGGGAGAGGTGTATCTCGGAGAGGGGAAGACATGGCAACTGAACACACTCCCACCGCAACGGTCGCGGTGGATCGCTTCGGCTACCTGACGACAGGCAACCTGCTCATCGACCGCCAGGCGAAGCGCCTCATCAACAAGCTGGTCGAGGAGAAGTTCCGCAACGAGGTGGACGCCTGGGCCGCCGCGGACACCGGCAGGCTCCGCACCCGCCTCGCCATCCGGTTCGAGATCGCCCGCGAACTCGAAACGCTCTGCGCGGCTCTCGGGGCCTGGGCCCTCGTCGACAGCAGCGAGCTCTTCCCCGCCGACGAGTCTTGGGAGCCGTGAGGGCACACGGGTAGCGCGCCCCGGCGTGAAGCGCGCCCCGCCCGCCGGGCCGCTGCGCCACACGGGGCTCGCCCGCGCCGGCGATAACGTAGCTGCATGGACCATGCCGCCGAGCGCCAACGAGCCATTGACCGCGGAACGACAATGTTCGCGAACGGGTCGCAATGGCTCAAGACGGTGAACGATCGACGTTTCGTGATCGAGCTGCACGGTGACGGAACACTCACCGAGTGGCTCGAAGACCACCCCGACGACTCATGGCAGGGCCGATGGCAGATCAGCCCCGTATGGGAGACCCCCGAGTACCTGGTGGGGATGCAGATACTGGTCGGCGGCTACGAAGCACGGGTCCGCGTGGTCGGCACCGAGCCCTGGCGCGGGTATGAGCTTCCGCCCGAAGGCCTGGACACAGTGCCCCACGAAGACCGGCGTCACGAATACCTGTACAAGAGCTACTTTCCCCAAGTCGTACTGAGCCGGATCAGCGCGCAACCGCCTCGGCAGGTCGCTCTGCCGCCCATCAGCGCAGTGCGACATCAGTCGAATGAATGAGAGGAAGGGCATGCCCGAGTACAAGATCGTGTGGTTCCCCGAGTTTGTCATGAACAATGGCCAGCCTGTCGAGCTGACGCAGACGTCGGCGCAGGTCAACCAGTGGGCGGCCGCAGGCTGGAGGGTCCACCAAGTGGTTCCAGGAACCAACGCTCAGACGTACGGTGGCCTGTTTGTCACCTTCGTGCACGACTGAAGTGCGACCATCAGGCCCATAGGATGCACCTCGGGCTGCGGGTCCAACGAGCGCAAGGTCAAGAACGATCTTGATCCGGGCGCGCGCTCCGCTCGTTGTCTCCCCTGGAGGCAGGCAGTTGATCGCGACCATCCCCTCCTGGATAGAGCGGTGCGCCGAGCGCGTTGAGGAGTTCCTCCAGGGCGATGCGGAGCTCTTTGTACCCCTGCATGTAGTACTTCGAGTCCATTCGCGGTGAGATGTCATCGTGGCCGGCGACGACCTCGCGGGCCTCGCGGATCGCCGCCTGAAGGCGCGTCTCGATGCCAGGGATAGCCTGGATCCACTCGTCGATGACGGTCAACGGGATCGGGGCGTAGTCGTGCGCGTCGACGCCGACGTGGAACTGATGCCCGTCGGGACCCCGATCCCTCACGTGCGTGTGGCCGTGCAGCAGCGTGTGCCGTCGTCCCATCGGGGTCGGTGCGCGGTGTGCCGCCTGCGAGTCTCCCCGGTACGGATAGTGCGAGGCGAGCAGCCGGTGCCCGCGGCGGGTGCCCTCGATCACTTCCGGCAGGATCGTCGATACACCGGTCGAGGAGAAGTTCCGCAGCGAGGTGGACGCCTGGGCGGCCGCAGACACCGGCAGACTTTGCACGCGTCTCACCATCCGGTTCGAGCTCGCCCGCGAACTCGAGACGCTTTGCGAAGCACTGGGTCCCTGGGCTTTGGTTCAGTCAAACGAACTGTTTCCGACCGAGGATCACTCTCCAGGAGAGGATGGTGCGGCAGCTATTGCGGTGGCGGGTCGCCCGTCGGAGGGCCCATGATCGACCCAGGGGGTGTTGCAGGCCGCGCCAGTCTCTCTCGCGATGTGAGCGACACCTTTCCCTCGGCGCGCGCAATGAGGGCCTCATGGATCGATGACCCCAGCCGTTTCAGTCGCCATGCCGACTCCGCCACGAAGAAAGCAGATCCGAATCGCGAACTCGGCGGATCTCTCCGGCTTCAATCGAGTGCTCAGGCGCTCATGCGCGCCTCCGTGCACCTGCGGCCGAAATCGTACCCCGCGGCGCTCTGACCATCGAGCTGTGATTGGACGCCGCGCGCCTCCATCAACGCGTCGTTGCGCCGCCGGCGGATGGCGAGATGCACGCCGTCCTGCACAGCCAGAGCGGCTCGCAGAGCCGGACGCTGGCCGCTGAAAATACCAGCAGCCTTCATCTGTGCCTCGATGCTCTGGCGCTCCCGATCTGCCGCTACGAGATGATCGTCCAGGGTTGCGGCCAGCGTCTCCCATGTCGCGAGACGGATCCTGCGTGCCCGGTCGACGATTCCGGCGAACGTAGCGCTCGCCACTTCGTCTGGCAGGGCTCCAGCATCAAGCCATGCCCGCACTTGGTCGGCGACGTCCGGCGTGAGCACGCTCGCGTACGGCGTCGTGCTGGCAAGCCCCGCCAGGTCGTCGAGGAATCGGAGCGCGTCGTCCGGCGACAGAGCGCGCGCTGTCCCGGCGATCGCGTCCAGAGATGCACCACGGAGCAGTTCGAGGTAGAGCGCGTCGGGAGTCATGCAATCCTCTCGGGACACGTAGCGCGCGATGGTGGCGCCTGTCGACATTCATACCGCCAGCAGCATGAACCTCGCAACTGCGACCGTGCCGCGCGGGGGCGTGGGCACATGCGCGGCCTTCCAGTGGTTCGATGAGCAGAATGCCTGCCGCTGGCGCGGTACCCGTGCGGTTCGGCGTACCGCCAGTTCACCCGCGTTATCGACCCAGTCCGATCGTTATCCTGCGGTCGACACGTAGGCATCCTCGAACGCCCTACGACGAGCGACATCCTCGACGACGAAGCTGCGGAAGTCTGCAGCACGATCATGGATGGTCGCTTCGGCGATCGTGGGCGCGGGATCCTCTCCTGGCCACGCAGTCTGTCGGGTGGCGCGGTCGCGGTCGAGGCGGGAGCCGCAGGCGGCAACCCAGTCGTGCAGGCGTTCGCGGGCCTCGGCGAAGTCCTGGTGCCAGCCGAGTGGGGCGGAGCCGTTCTGCTGCTCGTCGTATGCGCAGAGCCAGTGGAGGTGGAGGGCGGACAGCTCCCAGACGAGCTCGGGGTGACGATGCCATAGAGGCGGGATGATTGATGGTCCGAGGCCGTAGGTGCGGCGCAGCCAGTTCACCCATCGGTCGAGTTCGACCCACTCGAACGCGGCCTGGTCCGAAGTAAGGATGTTCCAGTTCACCGGACGCGGAACCGAGGGAAGGCCTTCTGGCTCGGCATCCGGCGCATCAGCAGGCGGCGGGTCGAACTGGTAGCCGGGGATGTGCAGAGGCTCGTCGGCGGGCATCTGAAGGACTTTCAGAGGGAGACGGGCCGGACTGCGGACTTGGAATTCGACGGTGTCGCCGGCGCCAGCGGCGGCACGATGCGCCGGCGTTGCAGGGTGTAGTTCGTCCGAGCGGAATCGTGGCCGAGGCGCTTGGCGACGAACTCTTCGACCTCGACCGCTTCTCCGTCGCGTTGTCGCGAGGAGGTGTGGGTGTAGCCCTCGGCGATGAAGGCGTCGCCCTTGTTGAACATGGCGTAGGCGCGTTCGGCGTTGCGGCGAAACATGACGAGGTCGTGATAGGTCGTTTCGGTCTGAGTGAAGGTGCCGTCGTGGTTGCGGTCGAAGTGCTCCTGCCCGATGCGCACCCAGAATCGGGCCTCGCCCTTGGCGTTGAAGGCGAGCTGGGGCTCCGACGCGATGAAGCCGGAGAGGGACTGCTGGGTCTGGATCGTCATCGGATGCTCCTAGGGCGTCGGCCGCGGTTCGGCCATCAACAAGTAGGTGGGTGCGCTATCCCCGGCGCAGCTGATCTTCAACATGCGCGCGGTCTGCGCGCAGTTGAGCGCTGTCGGGCCGGGTCGTCCACTCCCGCAGCTGCGTGACTATGGGCGGAGCGGCCCTCAGCATAAGCAGCGCAGTGCCGTACGGGAGCGTCCGGATCACGTCGGGGGGCATGATCGGGACTCGTCGCGTCGAGCGCTGGTTCGAGCGCAGTCCGCGCTCGCCGACGGTGATCGAGTCGGTGACCTCGTCGCGATCGCCGATCAATGTCGAGATGTCTTGGAGGTCGCGAGATCCCGAAGCTCCGCCGAGCACGATCTTGGCGATGCTCGCGTCCCAGATGGCCGTCGCAGCGTTGTCGCCCCATCGCTGCCGCGCCTGCGCGAGCGACTGAAGCACCGGCATCGTGGTTACCCCGGTGCCTCCACCTTCTGCCATGAGAACGGGGAGCGACGGCAGAGGTGCGAGGTTTCCGATCTCATCGAGTGCGAGGAGGAGGGGTGGGTCGAGGCGTGCGCCGGGGGCGCGCGCGGCGACCCGTCGGGCTGTTTCGACGAGGTCCTCGACGAGTGCGGTGACCAGGGAGGACGAGGCGCCGGCTCCGGCGCCGGTGGCCAGGAGGTAGAGGGTGCCGTTGTGGCGGAGGAAGGCTTCGGGGTCGAAGTCTTCGTCTTCACCGGGACTGACGGCATCCAACACCCGTGGGTCGGCCAGCGCTGAGAGTGCGAGCGATACGCCTTGCCAGATCGAGTCGCGCGTCCGCGGGTCGGCGTCGATCATCGCCTCGAGGGACTCGGCCCAGCCGGTCGCCGCGCCGGGCCTCGAGGTGAGAATCGCCACAGCATCCTGAGCCGCCGCAGGATCGAGCGTCCACCGATACAGCTCGGCCGGAGAACGGCCATCAAGCGCGGCCGCGTGGAGGAGTGCTTGGAGCGCGGTCCGTGTCTTTCCTTCCCAGAAGCCGCCGTTCTCGACTCCGGCGCTCGACAGACCGGTGCCGGCTGCGAGTCCTGCCGCTCGGATCATTGCGGTGAGTGGGATCTCGCACCCGCGCACCGGTGACCACCGCAAGCCGGCCGGGACTCCCGGGGCGAGCTGCTGCGGGTCGAACACAGCGACCGGGCCGCGTCGCATCCGTGCGCGAATGGTCGCGGTGAGGTTGTCCGGCCGGGTGGATGTGGTCACGACCGCGCCCGGGGCGTCGAGGATCGAGTTGATGACGATGTGCGCACCCTTACCCGACCGGGGCGGGCCGATCACGAGGATGGAGTCCTCGACCGACGTCCACACTTTCGTGCCGCGCGCCATCCCGACGAGGTATCCCACGTCGCTGGGTTGGGGCCTGGTGACGGATGCCCTCAGATGCGCCGCCCTCGACAGCAGCGCGCGGTCTGAGGCTGCGCGGCGCACGTCGGCCGATGTCGCGATCCCGGCGATGCGGTTGGGATCGGAACGAGTGTGATCCGTGATGTTGCGGATGACTCGCCAGATCCACCATGCGGCTGTCGAGATCAGAGCGACGAGCACGGTGACGGCTGCCCAATAGGCAAAGGGATTGAGTCCTGCGGAGCCGAGGGCAGCCCCGGGGTCGCCAGGTGAGCCGAAGACCCTGAGCCCTGCGGCCAGACCACCTATCGGCAGATCCGCTCCCGTCACGAACGCGGCAACGTGGCCGGCCACGCGGAGGACGCCCGCGATCACGACAACTCCGCCGAGGGCGAGCAGGGCGAGGTTGGTAAGTGCGTCGGGCCCGGAGACATCGAGGCGGTTGTTGGCGGTCATGTGAGTCCCGCGATCACGCACGTTCCGGAGATGCGCCCAACGAGGATGACCTCGCCGTCGGCGCTAACCCGACAGATGCCCGGTTCCAGCAGCGCTCGCGCGGAGCCGTCCGTGGATGCCTTGGTGTGTCGCAGGATGATCGCGACGGCGACCTCCTCGCCCGGGATGAAGCCGTCCTCGCCGAGTACGACGCGCGGCGGCGCGACGAGCGGTGCGGCATCGATGAGACCCTCCGTGTCGGGCGTCCCGCCCGCATCGTCCCGACATGGCGGCTGAGCGGTGGGGTCGAGGACCCGTTGCAGCGGTCTCGTGACGAGATCTGTGAAGACGGTGCCGTCCGCTTCGTAGACGAGTACCCGCACCGGCAAGCCGCGTTCCGCCAGCACCGAGTCGATGACTGTCGCAAAGGATGACCGCACCCAGGGCGGCCCGAATCGAGGTGGCTCGTACGGCGTCCCGTCGACCGCGACGGTCATCGTGCCGTCGGCGGCGATCGTCATCGCGATCACGGGAAGGACCGGCGGTACGGTCATCACATCGGTCGCGGGTCGTGCCGCATGAATTGTGCTCATTTCACGCCCTCCGTCATCCGGGTGGTGGTGTCAAAAGCTGCGAGTTCGGCCGGGTGCAGCTGGTGCTGAACGACGAAGCTGCGGTCCTTGATGCGCCAGAGCCCCTGCCCTGTGCCGAGGCCAGGCAGCAGGCCCTGCTCCGTGCCGGTGAGTCCCAACGCACTGGCTGTGGCGCCGAGTTGGTCGGCCTCTTGCCGGTAGATGATCCGTGTCTCGGCGTTCGCGAGTAGGGATGACGCGATCGCCCGCATCGCGGATCCTTGGTCGCCGACGTTGTCGAGGTCGGAGAGCTTGTGGAACACCAGCAGGTTGGCGATCCCGTAGTGGCGCGCGAGGCGCCACTGGGCGTCCATCCGTCTCAGCAGCGCCGGGTGCGACATGAGGCGCCAAGCTTCGTCGTAGATGACCCATCGTTGCCCGCCCTGCGGGTCGAGCAGTGCCGACTCCATCCATGCGGACGAGCACGTCATCAGTACGGAGACGAGCGTCGCGTTCTCTGCGACCCGCGAAAGCTCGAGGGAGATCATCGGGAGGCTCGGATCGAACGTGACAGTGCTCGGTCCGTCGAAAAGTCCCGCGAGGTCGCCGGCGACGAGTCGGCGGAGCGCATGGCCGACGACTCTGCCGTCTTCGACGAGGCGATGGTCGGCCTGGTGAGACTCGTCGGGGGAAAGGATCCGGTCGACGACCATGGGGAGGATAGGTGTGTCGCACGAGCGGACGGCGTCGGCGAGCGCCAGGTCGATCGCAGTGTGCTCCAGTGGGCTCAATGGTCGCTCGAGCACGGTTTCGGTAAGTGCTCCGATGAGGTCGCGGCGCCGAGAGGCGACTTGGCCGGCCCAGCTATCGTCGCTGAGGCCGGAGGGTCGGTGCCCCTCGTCGAGCGGGTTGAGACGATTCGCCATCCCGTGCCCGAGCACGATCGCCTGCCCGCCCACCGCTTCCGCGACCGCGGTGTGCTCGCCCTTCGGGTCACCCGGCACGTAGACGCGCCGGCCGAAGGGGATCGATCTCGTGTAGAGGCTCTTGACGAGGGACGACTTGCCAGAGCCGACGATCCCGGCGAGCACGATGTTCGGCGCGGTGATCATCCCGCGGGAGTAGAGCACCCAGGGGTCGTAGACGAATGATGCACCCGAGTAGAGGTCCTGTCCGACGAAGACTCCCTGGGAGCCGAGTCCGCCTTCGGCGAGGAACGGGTAGGCGCCTGCGAGCGTCGCGCTGGTGTCCTGGTGGCGGGGGAGGCGGAGGTGTCCAGGGGTACGCAGCGCAGCGGGCCTGGATTCGCCCGGTGCGGGGAGATAGGTGGTTGCTCGCTGATCGGCGCGCAGCGCCTCGAGCTCGGTGCGCTGGGCGGCGGTGGCGGCAGCTCGGGAGTCAGCGGTGAGCTTCTGGGATGCAGCCCGCCTGGCGCGACGATCCTTTCGCCGTTCGCCTGCGGGGTCCACGAGAACGGCCGTATGAAGTCGCTGGTCCTCGCGCCCGCTCATAGCGACATCCCGCTGTGTCGGCGGCTCGCGACCCTCGATCCGGGGGAGGAGAAGGGGAAGGCGCGCAGGAAGGAGTCGTCTGCATTGATCCTTGGCGCTATCGCCTCGGTGAGGGGTAGCAATGCGCCTGGAGAAGCGGACCCCCAGACGATCCGACCCGAGTGCTGAGATGCACGATCCACGGCCAATTCCGCCCGGGCGACAAGGGCGGATGCCCGCCGTAGCGCGGTCGCGGCCGCGTACGCTTCCTCGATGCCCGCCTCGAGATTGCCGTCTTCGGCGCGGGGGATCGCGCTCTCGCTCGTATGGGCGGATGCGAGCTGACTAAGTACCTGCCCCAGTGATCTGAGGCCTCCCAGCACTTCTCCCACCACGGCGTAGGTCGCGGCCGGCTGGTCGAAGGATCGGGTTGCATGCGCGAGTGCTCGGAGCGCCTGGCACGCTTCCTCGCCATCCACGACGGGATCTTGGAATGTAGGCATTTCGCTTCCCTTGCAACGGAGTCTCTGAGGAGGTGCGTGTGGGGTCCCCGGGGTGAATGCGGCGTCACTCTCTGTCAGTTGAGGTCAGATGGTTCGGCAGAGGGGCAGCGCGGCCGCGGCGAACGATTGCGCCTGCTGTCCGACCAGCCGACGCGTCTCGCAGGCCGCCTGCACCGCGGCTTGCTCGATCGCGGCGACCGCAGCCTCGAGTTCATCCGCTGACGGGGCGGATACCGCAACGAGGCCGGTGTAGCGCAGCACGCCGTGCCCCGCGGTCAGGTCTGACTCCTGCTGGACGACGTCGTTGTATTCGGCTGTGCGCGCGGCATCCTCGATCTGACCGATCTTCGCCCGCTGCGCGGCATCCGACAGCAGCCCCACCTTCTTCCTGCGGATGTCTCGCGCGGCGATGTCGGCGCGGACCGGGGTGCAGATGAGCGAAAAGGTGCGCTGGATGCCGGAAGTCAGCAGCAGGGGGGAGAGAAAGCCCGGGAACACCTGCGACCGCGGCCATTCCGAGATCCAGAGGACTGCATGGTGGGCGGAATCGGTGCGAAGTCGATCCCAGGACTCCGTGACGGCGATCGGCCCCGCAGTGGCGAGCGACCTGCCGATGTCGCCGTGCCGCTCGAGGGCGGGGGCGGCTGCGGGGTCGTATGCGGAGCGGAGTGTGACGGCGACGTCGCCCGGTGTGAGCCATCCGGTGGAGGTCAGGTCGGCGGCACGCAACGCCGTCGCGAAGGTGGTCATCTCCTGCCGGAGGACGCTCGCCGCGCCCTTCATCCCGCCGCCGGCGGCGCGGATCGGTCGGGCGGCGGCGCGCAGGTCAAGTGCGAGCGAGATCGTGGTCGCGTGGCGTTCACCGGCGGGGCCCGCGCGGTCGATGAGCTCCTTGTACGTCACCGCCGGCCAGGTGCTGTCGTCGATGCCGTGCCGGGCCCACCATTCGGCGAGGCCGCTGCCGGAGCTGGGGACGGTGCGTTCGGAGACCTGTACGCGCGCGATGCGGCCGGATCGGCACACGGTTGCGAGCACGCGACCCCAGCCCGCGACCCGCCGTTCCTGCTCGCCGCCGTCGAGGAGGACGAACGCGGGATGTGTGATGCCGACGACGGCGGTCAACGTCTGGGCGTGTGGATCCTGGATCATTGCGGCGCCGGTCTCCGGATCCACCCATTCGCGCAGCGCCGCGGCGTCTCCGGGGAGAGCGAGCGTCCCGGCGGGACGTGGTCGCACGACGTCCGCTCGGAATCTCAGCTGGCCTCCGACGCTCCGCCAACCCCACTGCAATGCGATCGGCACCCATTCGATGATCTTGCGTCCGCCGACAGGGACGAACGAGAACACGAGGCTGGTCGCCCAGATCGGTGAGGTAACGCCGAACAGGATGCCGCCGCCCATGTACACCGCGGTCGTGAACGCGATGAGTCCAATGGCGAGTGTCACGAGCTGTGCGAGCGACAGCCCGAGCAGTACGCCGCGCTTGGGTAGCCGGGAGAACTGAACCGGGCGGAGCTGATTCGTGCGCGTACTTGTGGCGGTCATGCGGGGGTCCTCTCGCGCGGAGTGGGAATCGGACGCGGCGGAGCAGCTGTAGGCTTCGGCTGCGGGGCCGGAATAGCGCCCGCCGGCGCACCCGTCATTGTCGGCAGCTCAGTCGGGACGGCGCCCTCGGCATGTCCGGATGCGGCGTGGCCGGCGGCAGCGCCCAGCTTCGGGCCGGCGGTCGCCGCCTTGCTGACCACCTGACCACCGATGACAATGGCTGCTGCGGGGCCAGCCGCCGCGGCCGCACCGGCTCCGCCGGCGCCCGTGGCTCCCGCTCCGGTAGCTGCCGTGCCGGCGGCCCCCGATGTGCTGGCGCTGGCCACCGCACCGCCAGCGCCAGGTGCGGTGGACGTGGCGCCCGCTCCCGAGTCCTTCGATGCGCCCGCACCGTCGAGAATCGATTTCGCCGCCCGCCCCGTCGCCGGCGTCACAGGCACAGGAACGGGACGGTTCATTGCGCCTTTCGCCTCCTGTTCGGTGGACATCGCGTGGTACATGTCGACGCCGACGAACGAGATGAACTTGTAGGTTATGTACGGGGCGAAGGCTGCGACGAGCATGAGCACCACTCCGGCGATCGGGTCGCTGATGGACGCGAGGTCGAGATCGATCGGTGCTGCAGTCTGGTTGACGGCGACGAGGAAGAGGACGACGAGAACGAGCTTCGAGAACACGAGTGCGACGACGAACGCGACCCACTTGCCGAACCAGCCTCGCGCGGCATCCCACGAGAACCCCGCCAGCGCGATCGGTGCGAACACGATCGCGACGAGCAGGAGCGCCTTTCGGATAAGAAGCGAGAACCAGACGATCGCTGTCGCCGCTATCGCGAGCCCGGCGAGGAAGATCGTCAATATCGCACCGACACCGGGACTCGCGACGTTCACCGCCATCAGTCCGGTCGCCATGAGAGCAATGCGATCGCCCATTCCCTCCATCGTGTTCCCCGTGGCTTGGACGATCCCTATCGCCAATCGATCGGTGATCTCGAGGAGCGTCGCAGTGAGCGTGATCGCGACGAACGATCCAAGAACGGACTTGCCCAGCCCGATCGCGGCGCGCGAGAGGGCGGTCGGATCGCGGTGCGCGAGCCCTGTGATCAGCTGGAGGCAGAAGAAGACGAGCATGACGAAGAGCGCGACGCCGAAGAGGAGGTTGTACACCTGCACGTACTGCGCTCCCGTCACATCGACGAGGGTTGTCGTGTCGAAGACCGTCCACACGGCCTCGAAGAACCACGCAGCGGCGCCGCTGAGCGTGTGAGCGAGCCAGTCGAACGGCGCAGCGACGAGGGAAGCGACGCCGGATCCAACGGATTGGCATACGTCGGCGATGACCGGGATGTCGCACACGCCAGCCACTCGGTCCGCCTCTCTTCGCAGATCAGGTCAGGTCAGACGGACTGGCCGACGCCCCAGAAGAAGTTCACGAGCGTGACGGACGCGCCGCAGATCACGGCAGCGCCGCAGGCGACAAGCACACCGAGCTTTCCCCTCGACGCGAGATGAGGGTTCGACGAGTTCGCTCCGTACCCCCATGCGACGGCGGCGATGATGAGTGCGAGCACGGCGAGGATGAGGCCGACAGTCATCACGGCGCCGACGATGACGCGGAGCTGCTCGATGCCGGGAAGTCCCGAACCGTTGGGTGCGATATCAATCACGGTCTTGCTCCTTGTCTGGGCTGAAATGAACCTGCGTACAAGGTGCGCGCGGCGTCCCCGCAATCGCGAACAGACGGTTACAGCTGCTGACCGATCCCGATGAGGAAGTTCATCCACGCAACGCCAGCGCCGGCAAGTGCCGCCGCGCCTACGGCGACGAAGAGACCGGCACGGGATCGCATGGCTGACTGGTAGTTGCCGCTCGATGCAGCGATCGCCCAGGAGACCGCGCAGATCAGAGTTGCGAGCACAGCGAAGACCAACACGTACATGAGGAGAGCACCCACGATCGCGCGAAGGTCCCCCGCGCCTCCGACGGCACCGAAGTCAGGGAATACCTCCACGACGATCACCTCGCGACTGTCGCGACGCACGTTGAGGCGTCGGATTCGGCGGACTCGAGCCCCGCAGCACGGTGATCGGAGAGCCAGGATGCCGCGTCGATCGCCGGCTGGAAGGTGCCGCCGGGACGGATCTCCAGGTGAAGGTGAGTTCCGGTCGACTTGCCGGCAGTGCCGACATCCGCGATGTGCTGGCCGGCTTCGACTCGCTCGCCCACGCTCACATGGATTCCGGTGGGCCACATATGCGCGTAGGTGGAAGCGACGCGCATCCCGTCGATCGTGTGCTCGATGATCACCAACTGGCCATACCCGGGAGATGGGCCGGCAAAGCTGACGACGCCGTCGGCTACGGCCATGATCGCTGTTCCGTCGGCGGCGGCGTAGTCCGTGCCAGCGTGAAACGCCCGCTGTCCCGTCACCGGATCCGTCCGCCACCCGTAGCCGCTGCTACGAACCCAGGTTCCGGTGGCGAGCGGAAATACGACTCGTGTTGTCTCCGGAACCGATGCGAGCGGGGAGTCGTTCGCGCCCGCGCTGATGGCAGGTTTGGTGAGGGCCGCGATGATGGCCTCTGCGACGGGCTGATAGTTCTGGTACCGGTCGGGGAAGGCCGAGTGTTCGACCGCCTGCGCAGCGGATCCGGGGTCTGCTGTTTGCCACCCCGCGATATCAAGGAGTCCCGCCGGCGACGGGTAGTTGGGGCCGTCTATGCCACCGAAGAACGCGCGCGCCTGGTAGTTCGGGTCCATGAGCTCCTCGACGTCGCCCCACCCGGAAGTTGGTCGCATCTGGAAGAGACCGAGCGAGTCGTGGTCGCTAGCGACGCCGTCGTTGGGCATGTCGAGCGATGCGGGGTGCGCGGCGTTCGCCAGCATCCTCAGTGTCGACTCCGTGAGCGCCGCCATCAATGCGATGATCACGCCTTGCCTCCCGACGCCCTCGACTCCGCTGCCGACGGTGATGATCGTCGCTGCGTGCGTGAGCTGTGCACGGCGAAGGGTCACGGACACGCCGTCGCTCGTGGCCGCTGTGAGCTCGTCTGGCACCTCGGAGACGACGAGCTGGCCGGATGCCTGGCATGCCGCAAGAGCAGCAGGAGAATAGACGAGCGGCACCGCGAGCATCCCCGCTAGGGGGAGCAGAAACAACGCCAGGACGAGGCCGATGATGATCTTCTTCATGTTCGGTGCTGGTCATCGAAGCGGGTTGTCGACTTCGGAGAGCCGAAGCAGATGGCATTCGTCGAAACTGGGCTCGCAGGCGATGAAAAGCGTGAACGCGATCGGTCGAGACGTCTTTTGCGCGTCTGTGCCGACGGTGCCTGCTCGGTGGCGCGTCCCCGAGATCGTGTAGGCGACCGTGCCGGGCAGCATGTCGCCTTCCGCGGCCTGGGCGAGGGCGACGTCCCAGGATGCCGGGACGTAGATGTCGTCGATCGTCAACCACTGGCGGGTTGCGTAGGTGCGCAGCTGCGCCCAGGCATCCGCCGTCGGGAAGTAGGAGCGCACGTCGGACGCGAGCGCCGCCGTCTCGAAGCCGGACGGATCGCCCGCGTCGACGATGACCTGTGCGTAGTCGGTCAGCTCGAACTCCGTCGTGTCCCACGTGATCAGGGCATCAGCGGCGTCACGAGCGAAGGCCTCAGCATCCGTCGTGGAGACAATCGCGGGGAGCGCGCTGTGCGACGGAGCCGGCGTCGAAACACCTGGCGCGGACGCCGGAGTTGTCGGATCGTTCGTCGGCGTGACTGCGTTGGGGGAGGGGGCGAGGACGAGGCCGTAGAGTCCGACCCCGACCAGTGCAGCGACTACGCCGAGGGTCACCGCGAGCAGGACAACGAGGCGTCGACGATGTGGACGCTGTGAGGGTGCCATCACGCGATCTCCCGTCCGAGCTGAGCGCGTGCGCTGCGCAACTGAGTGAAGAACTCGACCGTGAATGCGAGGGTCTCCTCGAACTGCGCGAGTTGCTCGTCGGTCAGCTCGGTGGCGACGGCGGCGACGTCGAAGTGGGTCCACCACTGGTCGAGGTCCTCCCACACGCGCACGAACGCGCGCACCGGGAAGACATGAGTGGACGCGCTACGGGCCTTACGGGCGTTGCGACCACGCTTGGCGTCCTTGACTCTTGCGAGCGCGGCGTTCGCCAGCTGCTCGAGTTCGTCGGGAGGGTCGAAGTCTTCGGGTGTTTCGAAATCCTCGATCGTTCGCGGCGTCGGACGAATGACTTCACGTATCCGTGCGTGGGCGGCGGTGACGCTGCCGCCCTCGTCGATGACCCGCAGCTCCTCGATCGCCATTTCCCTCAGTGCGGGGTCGGTGACGGGGCTTGCCACGAGCCGCTGAAGCTCTGCGATGCGATCGAGCGTCGTGTACGACGCCTTTCCGGTCACCATCAATGCTGCCTGCAGCCGGCTCTTTCCCGGCTTGAATTGCGGTGGTGCCACGGTGGCACCGCCGTGGTTTCCGCCTGGATCCCCCTGCCGGCTGAACTGCGTCACCGCCTGGCGCCGCTGCGCGTCTTCTGAGATGTACTCCTTCAACTCGGTGTAGAGCGTCGTGGCTTCGGTGGGGGTGAGCGGCTTGTGGAGCACGTTCTCCGCTTGCTCGGCGAGCAGCTCTGCCAGCCGATCCGACACACCGGATCGCACCCAGACCTTGATGGTCTTCTCTCCGAGCTGCTTCAGTGCCTCGAGTCGTCGGGCGCCGCAGACCAGGATCCCCTCGGGCGTCACGGTGACGGGCTGCAGCAGTCCGTCGCGGGTGATGGACGCGGCGAGTTCGTCGATGTCGCCGTACTCCTGGCGATGCCGGTTTCCGACGACGATCGACGCAATCGATCGTTCGAGCTCGATGTGGCCGATTCGCGCGTTCACGGTCACTGCCTCGCCTTCTCGGCGGGCGCGGAGAGACTGACGGCAAGAACAAGGTCGTCATCGGTCAGCAGCGACCGAAGCGGTTCGCCGATGAGCAGGCGCAGCAGGATGCCGCGACCCGCGGTCGTGCGGGCGACTTCTGGCTCGGGGTTCCCGAGCACGGCACGAAGCAGCCCGTTCCACGACGTCGACGACAGGTCGAGGAGGGTTCTGCCGTGGATGTCGCGCCGGAGCGACTCCCATGCGGTCGCGCGGGAGGACACCTCGCTCAGGCGCGCGCAGACGTACTCCATTGCGGTGCGCGCGGGCGTGCGGGGCCAGCCGAGGAGGGTGAGGAATGCGATCGCGCTCTCGACGGCCTCGACGATGCCGGTTCCTTCCTGCGGATCCTCGGCTTCGTCATAGTCACCGAATGACTCCACGCGCAGCGCTGGGTGGTAGTCGCTCAGTGGGTTCTCCCGATCGCTGAACCGCTCGGGGTCGTGGAACGTGGAGAACTCGGGGCGACGGGCCTGATAGACCGAGCACAGCAGCCCGTTCGCGCGCTCTTCAGCGATCATCGTCACCTGGACGGCACGCGTCACGACCGCCCACGGATCATCCGCGTTCCGGACCGCGGCCGAGCGCATGGCATCGAAAGCGGCGGCTCCGGCATCCCAGGGGTCCAGGCCATGCTTGCGGGCCAGCTTGGCGTATCGCTTGACCACATGCGCCATGAGCGCCTCGGCTTCCCGGTCGTGGCGCCACGCGCCGTGATCCTGCGCGGCGAGGCGTTCCAGAAGCGCGCGAAGTCCCTCCGAACTCTCGAACTCGTCGCGCTCGCGCACCGGCTCGTCCCCGGCGTCCGTCGGAGATGACGATGCGCCTGTCGCTGACCCTGAACGCTGGCTGACCATGGCAACCCGCTATCGACCGATCCCGGAGCGCCGTACAGCGCCGTGCACGTGGCGACCACTGCCGAACGCAGTGACGGGTGGCAGATGGAGCGCGCGGTCACGAATGGCACGTCGTGTCGCCGCCACCCCCTGGGTGGGCAAGGCGCGGGCGCGGCGCGCGATCGACGATTCGAGGTCGATGCCCTGCCCGGCGACCCGGCCGGTGACGACCGGTACGAGTTCAGTCGGCCGCATCCAGACGACCTCGCTGCGCACGCGCTCGGAACCCGACAGGCTGAACGGCTGCCGCTCCAGCGAGGGGTCGCCGTGTCGCGCGAACTCGGACACCTCGTCGCCGGCAGACCGGGCGGAGCGCGCAGGATCGTCGGCTGAGGCGCGGAATCGCACGTCGGGCCGGTGGTCCCGGTCGTACTCGTTCATGGCGTGGCCCCTTTCTGAAGGTCAGGTGTGCCGAGCGTCCCCGCGAACCATCGACCGACTGTCGAGGGGTGGACTCCCGTGGCGCTCGCAATCTCTTTGTTCGACATCCCGCGCTGACGCATCAGCGCCGCGATGTCTCTACGCGCACCCTTCCCCGGAACGTCCGGATGCGGGTGGAGTTGCACGACTTCTGTGGATGGCGTCCGAGCGGCGGATGCTGTGGAGGAGTGAGGCATCCGGAACCTCTGGGTGAGCACGACGGTGAGGTGCGTGATCGCGAGCAGGACCAGCGGCGGTACCGCCGCGACCGATGCAGCGAGCACCGGTGGGACGTCCGCGTCTGCGGCGACGACGGCGTGGATCGCGTTCGCAGCGACGGAGACCGCCGCGCCCGCGATCAGGAGCATCCACGGGTACCAAGCCTCCCGGCCACCTGCGAGCGCGACGACAGAGACCGTCCCCACGACGATGATCCCGTCGACGATCAGCGGCCACGCCCAGGCTTGATTGGTGGCGATGCCCGACCGATGTGCAAGATCGGCGAGGGCAGTGAATGACAGCCAGAAGGCACCGATCGCGATGAAGACGGTGCCCGCCACCGCCGTCCACACGGCGAGGCGCCCCGATCGCATTGGCGCATTCTCCGAGATCATGAGATCACGCGGCCCTTCATCGATGGCGCGGTTGCGCGGGTGCGAAAGGGCGGTGTCGTCCCCACCACCGTCCGATACGCGGATCGGATGGTGGTGAGGATCTCGGCTTCCTTCAAGCCGACGCGGACTGCGGCCGGGCCGAGAACAGCTCGAGCGTTGTCATCAGGCACGCCGTTCTCCGCCAGACGGCACGCCGCCCAGTAGAGCGCTCGGTTGCGCTCGCCCTCCATCCGGGTGGCGAGCCAGCCAGCGATCCGGTCTGTGTCGACATCCCGATGGGCAGAGTCGGCAGTGCTCGTCGGGGGAGCCGGCCGGGGGTCGAGGAACTGCCGAAGGGCGACCGCGTCGAGCGGCACTGCGCCGGGGCGCCCAACGCCGATCATCTCGTAACTCGACCTGTTGCCTTCGAACATCACCCGCGACGGTGGGACGATCACGTAGCCGCCTTCGCCGCGGAAGTCGATGCCACACCTCGCCGCTTGCCAGGACGGCTGTGGTCGCTGCGGGTCGGCGGGGTAGTAGGCATGCATGCCGCCGGATGCTGTCTTCACCAGAACCTGCCAGCGGTCGACCAGTCCCTCCCGGCGGGCGAGTTCGAAGGGACCGAACCCGCGCACCCGACCGTGCACATCGATGTCAACGACCTCGAGTCCGGATCGGGAGCCGGTCGGCATCCCGATGTTCGCGTCGGGCCATCGCGCCCACCACCCTCTGACCTGCTCGACATCTGAGGTCGCGTCGTGGAAGCCGTGTTGGGTCAGCGGACGCTTCTCAGCGGCCCTGCACGGAAACACCGGCACCCCGGCGTCCGCGAATCGTGCGGCTCCCTCCGCGGGCGGAACCCCCAGTACGGATGCAAACAGCGCTGCGGTGTCCATCAGAGCACCGGCCCAGCCGTCGTGGAACGCGCGACGTGTCGCCGGTGGGATCCCGTGTGGGGGCTGGCGTCGAGGCTTCGCTCCCACGGTCGCCCTTGTGCCGATTGCCTCGATAGGCCCGGCGGATCGCCGGCTCCCACCTGAGCCGTATGCAGCTGCGAGAGAATCGCGACAGCGGTCGACCGCACACGTTCACCCGTCGCCTGAACGACCTCGACCGGCGTCTTCCCTTCGACGGAGGTCGCCCACGTCGCTACGTAGGGGATCGTGTAGCTCGACGTGTCGAGCCCGTGCGCCGCGCCGATCATCAGCGCGACAGACTCGGCCTCGACCTCGCCGATTCCCCGATGGAGGGATGCCTCGGGGTGATCGGGGCCGTGGAGCTCCACGTGGGCAAGCTCGTGCGCGAGCGTCTTCACGCGCGCTGCCGGATCGATGTCGCCTCGGACGGCCACGCTCCGAGTGAGGTAGTCGGTCATGCCGTTCGCTCCTCCCAGGTCCCGATCACTGTCGACAAGGCGCAACGAGTACCCCCGTGCGCGCACCAGCGTCGCGAGGCCGTCCCACATCCCCGGCGGTGCCTCACCCTCCAGCAGCCGCGGCCGAGGTTCTTCCGGAATCGGCGCACCGCTGGTCTGCGAGGCATCCCAGACGTATGCCGGGCGCACGCCGACCAACCGGGACTGCACAGCCTCGCCCCGCTGAGGGGCCTCGCGGGGCGCGAGCATGCGCCACGACTCGGCGACCTGCGGAGTGCGCGAAGCGAATCGGCGCACGACGGGCGCGAGGATCATGTAGCCGGGCTGGCCGCGATCGACGGACCGGCCCAGTCGCAGCCACTGCCGGAAGCCGGCGACGTATGTCGGCGTGGGGGCGGAGACCCTACCCTGCTCGAAAGCTGCGGCGTGCTGCATCCAGATGAGCAGGGTGTTGTTGAACGATCGAGAGCGAAACCGGGCCGCAAACGCGAGAGCGCGGGTCCAGTCCTCACCCGTCACAAGATCGGCTACCGCATCAGCGAGCTGAGCGTGCAGCCGGTCGAGCTTGGCCGCTGTGACATCGTCGCCGGATCTCTGGTGAGCCATCGTAGGTCCCCTTCGTCGCAGCCGCGTTTGGCGGCTTCGACAGCAGAGGTACGTCTTGACTCACCGTTGCGGTCGTCTATGTGGCGGCGGCAAACGGGGGAGTGCGCAAGATCTGTATGCGTACATAGGTGCAAGATACGCCCGATGTGCTGAAATAGATAGCAAACGAGCGCCATGTGCGTAGCGATAACCTGTCGTCGTGGGTAGACGTTCCCAGGGCGAGGCCGGCGCGTGGTCGATGGACCTGGTGCGCGCTATTTCGACTCTTCGCGACGCCGCCGGAATGACGAACCAGGAGTTGATCGAGCGCTCCGAAATGTCGGCGAGCTACTTCTACGGTCGACTGCGCGGCGCCGCACCCTTCGACGCGAATGACATCGAGAAGCTCGCCTGGGCTCTAGGGACCCATCCCCACGAGATCTCGCGCGTCGCAGCATCCATCGGCGACGCTCGAGAGATCGAGCCCATCCTCGACGCGGACGCGACGGAGCTTGCGCGCAGGTTGTCAGCGGTTTCGCGTGCGCCTCGCCTCGACGGATCCGCATTCGATATCGACGGTCTCGTCAGCGAGCTTGCCGAACGTGGGGTTTCGCTGGACCGCGACGAGTGGGCGACCCTGCTCACGGGGGACTCGAGTGCACCTATTCGTGTGAGGGTGCTTGAAGGCGTCGGGGCTTATGCCGGCGTCCCGACGGCGTACTTGCTCGACTTGGATGACGCTGCCGCTGTGGAAGCCGCGGAGGCGAACTTCGAATTCCGCGAGGCGCTGAATGCATCCGGGGCGGATTCCGTGTCAGCGCGGGCTGTCGGTGAAATATCGCCTGCCGCGCTGCGCGCGATTGCACAGACCCTTCGTTCGATCTCTGCGCAATAAAGTATTCACCTGACCTCGACTGCGCATCGGCGTACAGTGGGGACCATTCGAGCGATCGCTGTATCGAGATCGTGATCGGAGGTCAGGCGTCATGAGCTACCGCGCTTCTCGAGATCATGAAGAACTGCGCGCCCACGCCGAGGCGCAGCTCGAACGCCTCAACCTCCCCGGTGACGTCGAGCTGGAAGACATCGTCCGACAAGTCGCCAGAGCCACCGGCAAGAGGATTGACGTCGAGCCCGTCGGCGATCGCGACTGGGAGAACATTACCGGCCTGGTCCTGTTGACGGCCGACTCGGCGAAGATCCTCGTGCGCAAGTCCGACCCACGTTGGTACCAGTTCCACACGGTGTTGCACGAACTGTCGCACGTCGTGTTCGAGCACACGGGATGTGCGACCCTGCCCGTCAAACATCCCGGATCTCGCCACGTACGCGCCGGTCAGACCGTGCTCGCGCGAGGCATCGTCACCCCGGACTTCGAACTCGACCTGGACTTCGCCGACACCGAACTCGTCATGGAGGCCGAAGCGGGGAAGCTGTCGCAGCTCTTGTCGAAGATGCTCCTTCAACCTCGCCACGGACACGACGAGGCGGTGTTCGGCTGATGACGCTCACCATCGAGGCTGTCGCTTTCCTCGCGCTGCTGCTGCTCACGCTTATCCGACTGCCGTCCGCCATCCGTGAGCCCTCGAGCCGGCTCACCTGGATCGCCACGATCACGGGACTTGCAGCCGTCTTCATGGTCGGAGTCGTCATCCCCTTGCCGATCGTCGACGGCTGGCTCGGCGGAACGAATGTAGCGAACCTCATCCAGAATATCCTCGCGACCACGGCATTCTGGTTCGTCATGCAAGCGGCGCTCACGCTCGACGGCAGCAGGTTCAAGCCGCGCAGCCTCTGGGAGCTGCCCGCGATGTACCTCACCTTCACCGTCCCCTTCCTGCTGATCGCCGATCGTGGATCGACAACGGACGAGTTCATCAAGGAGACGGCAGATCAGATCGGCCTGTGGGCATACGCATCGCTCTATATGGGATGCGTCGTCCTGATCATGATCCGGATGCTGCGCGGAGTTCGCGGACGGAAGCCTCGGCCGTACATCCTGATCCGTATCGGCGCGTGGGCGATCCTCGGGGCGAGCCTCATCGAGATCGTCTACCTGAGCCTCCGCGTTGCCGGCCTGGGGCGGACGCCGAGCGTCGAAGCGGTCGGGGCGCTGTTCACAGTTCCGTTCTACGGCGGGGTCGTGCTGGTGTGCGCCGGCATCATCGTGTTCGCCGTCGCCCGCGCCGGCCGGAGGTCGATGAACGCGACACTCGGGCGGCTCCTCGCCAAGGCGAGCCTCGATCGCGGGATGATCGTCAAGCCCATCCCTGATGAGGATCCCGTGCACGAGACATACCGGTTGGCGGTCCGGCTGACGGACATCGCCAACGGTCAGGAGCTGACAAAGCGTGAGCGAGTTCTCCTGCGCGCCGCGACCGAGATGCTCGATCGGCAGATGAGGGCGCCAGCGGTGGTCCGGATGTCGAGCGCTGCGGGGGCGGTGAGCGCACCTTGAAGGTGTTCGGCGTTGTTGCCGCGATCCTTGGCGTGCTCGCAGCGACTGCTGCAGTAGTGATTCGGATGCTGGCACGCCGCGTGGTCGGCGTTGAGCCGCGCCGCAAGACCGTGACCGTCCGTCGTGTCGGCGACGCGATCGAACTCCCGCGGAGCGACCTCACGATTGTCGACGGGAACTATGGCCTCTGGTTTGGGGAGCGATTCGAGCACCACGCGCTGATCGGGCCAGTGGTGTCGGCGGATGGCAATCGCGTCACCCGACGCGTGCTCAAGACCACCGCTCCAATCAGCACGCAGCCGTTCGAAGCTCAATGGACCGGCCACACAATGAGCGGGCCTGCCGAAATCGATCCCGATTGGGAGGACGTGACGGTACCGTTGCGCGATGGCGGCTCGGCGCCGGCATGGCTCTTCCGGGGTGCGTCGCTCGATGCGCCGTGGGTGATCCACGTTCAGGGCATCCGCACCTCGAGACTCGTGACCCTGCGCTCCGTCGAGGTGGCGCAGAACGTCGGTCTGACTTCGCTCGCCATAACCTATCGAGGTTCCGGGGATGGGCCGCCGGCGTCAGCGTCGACGCTCGGGCAGCGCGAGTGGACGAACCTGGCGGACGCAGTCGCCTACGCGCGTTCACAAGGAGCTACCGCGGTCTACGTTGTGGCGTGGTCGATGGGTGCGGGGCTCGCGCTTGAGCTTCTTCGCCACGACCCTATGGCGTTCGATCGGCTTGCTCTGATCGCGCCGGCGACGAACTGGCGAGGATTGGTCAGGCAGGGTGTCAAACGCGCGGGCTTGCAGAGGTCTCTCGCCTCCGTCGTGATGTGGGCATTGGGCACGCGCGTCTTGAGTCGGCTACTCGGGATGCCGGCGTCGATCGACTTCGATCGGCTCGACTGGGCCCACGATCTTGCGATTGCTGTGCCAACCGTGGTGGTCCATTCGAGCGGGGACGAAGAGGTCCCGTTCGAGCTCACGAAGGGCTTTGTCGCTCGGCACCCAGGTGTGGCTCTCGTGGAGACAGCAGCGGCCCCTCACGGGTGGGAGGCGAATGTCAATAGGGACGTGTTCCTGTCTGCTCTCAGATCGTGGCTCGACACGTCTGCTGAGAACGCGCGCGGGGCGCGCTAGCGCTGACTCTGGCTCGCCTGTCGCGTGCCATCGCTGAGGCCTGCCCGACAGTACAGACCTTCCGCGAGTCGCAATGCGCTTCGTCCAGCTAGTCGCGGTGCCGGCTCGCGCTCCGTCGATCACATCTCCTTTCCGCGGTTGAGGGTCGCCGGTGGCGGATAGGCTTCCGCTCAAGAGTGTCTGGGGAGATTCGTATGAGCGGCCCGAAGGGGTATGGCTATTCGGTGGTCTCGGAGGCGGAGATGCGCCGACGGGAGGATGAGGCGCGTGCCGGGCGCTGCGAGCAGCATGTCGTCACGCTTGCTGGCTTGACCGGTCAGCTGCGGTTCTACGAGGCGTCCATCCCACAGCCGCTAGCTGAACCGGCGCAGCGGACACATGAAAGCTTGATCGCGTGGGAACTTGCGCTGCAGAAGGCGATCGGTCATTCGGAGTCCCGCCTGCGCGAAGCAGCCGCAATTGCGATCGATCGACGACTGAACTCATCGAGACACGAGGTTGATGCCTCAGGTGTGACGCTTGGTGCTCGAAAGCCCGCCTCACGCCCCACCGACACTCCTCTCGCTCGCACTCCAGACGTCGCAATCCTTTCGAACGAGATCGACAAGGTTGTCCAAGTCATCGCACAGCTCCAAGATCAGGTGGTTCGTGACGAGCTGGCAGCGAGCGCCGAACGAATCGTCGCGATGTCCGATGTCGCTCAGGCAAAGGGCGATCTGCTGACGCTCAAGACAAGGACGGCGAGCGCGCTTCAGACGCAAGATCTCCGAAGGCTCGCTACCGAAGCCGTGCTTGACGTCGCGCATGTAGCATCCCCGGAGGCCGACGCGCTCCGCGCCCGCGCGGAACAGGTTGCCTCGACTCAAGACGTCGCTGACATCCGTAGGGGCGTGACCGAGACGCTTTCCGCCGTTGTCCGCGCGAGCGACGCGGAATTCGTGGAGGCGGCGCTGGAGGCTGTCCTGGACGAGCTTGGGTTCACCATTGGCGCCGGGTTCGAGCTGGCAGACCTCGGGCGCTCTGTCGCGGTCGCGAATCACGCGGACCACCCCGGGTTCGGTGTCCGCGTTCAACTCAATCCTGCCAACGGCATGATCTACACCCGACTCGTATCTCAACGCGCCTCAACTCCTGAGGAAGACGCCCGAGCGGAAGACGAGACTTGCGTGAAGGTTCACTCGCTCGCTAAGAACCTGGCCAAGCACGGCGTCGCGGCCGACCTGAAGTCGGAACGACTCCCCGGCGAAGCCCCAGTAGAGCGTCAAGAAGATCGATCTACGAGCACTCGGCGCAAGCGACCGCGTGCCCACACCTCCCCGCAGACGAGGACAGCTCGATGACGCACCCGATCCCCGAGCCATCTTCGGGTGCGCCTGCGTGGCTCGCTCCACGCGAGCGCTCCACGCCCATGTGGTTGCGCACCCTCTACGCGTCACTCCCGGTCGCTGCAGTGTGCGTCGTCCATGGGGGGATTCACGATCTCCACGCCATTCCTGTTGGCGGCCAGCTCCGGCCCGACACGACAGTCAATGCGATCTGGCAAGTGCTCAGCGAGAGTGGCTTCCACGCCTTGCTTACCTTCGATCCCCTGAACGGGCTGGAAATCAGGAAGCTAGCCCCTGGTTGGAGTCGGGAGACGGTTGTCGAGTCTCTCGGGCGTCGAACGAAGGCGAAGCTCGTCGAGAACCTGCTGAGGTCACCTGCCGAGCGAGCGCTGCAGGCGGCAGAGGACCCTGCCATCGCGGATGTCAGCTTCATGGGCATGGACGCCATAGCCGAAGCGGTCGCTACGACGCACGAGCCCGCGATGGCACTCGTGATCGATTACACGTCTCAAGTTCGCGCTGAAAATGCACCCGACGACCCGGGGTTCCGGCAGCTGATGCTGGCTTCGCTCGTGCTTGCGAACAGCCACGCCACCGTGCATGACCAGCGCGTGCGGTTCCCTCGACCAGGGCAGTCCGGCTTGCTGCGGCACCCCGTTATCTGGCTGGTTGATCGTGCCGACGATCTTCCGCCGTGGCTGACGCACGGCGACGGCATCCGACCGATCCCGATCAGCACTCCTGATGTCGATAGCCGCCAGAGCGTTGCGGAACTTCTCCTTGCAGGGCAGGTGGAGGAGGAGCAGATCGGCGCGGTCGCAAAGCGGTTCGCGGAGGCGACAGAGGGCCTGTCAACCCGTGGAATGTTCGAGGCAGTCCACCTCGCGCGTGGGACCGATTCAGTCTCGACCGACATCGAAAGCGCTGTCCGCACATACCGCGAGGGCCTCTCCGAGAATCCCTGGCAGAGCACCCGCCTGCGTGAACAACTCGCGGACGGTGAAGCGGTGCTCCAACGTCGCGTCAAGGGGCAAGATGAGGCAGTCGGGCGCGTTTTCGACATCCTTCGCCGTTCAACCCTGGGCCTCACCGGAGCACATCAGTCGAAGCCTTCCAGCGCACCGCGCGGTGTGCTCTACTTCGCCGGACCGACCGGCGTCGGCAAGACAGAGATGGCGAAGGCGATCGCCGAACTCGTCTTTGCAGACGAGCGAGCACTGCTTCGCTTCGACATGTCCGAGTTCCAGGACGACCACGCGAAGATCCGTCTCGTTGGCGCGCCGCCCAGCTACGTCGGATTCGGAGCTGGGGGCGAGCTGACCAACGCGATCCAGGAGCGTCCTCACTCGATCTTGCTTTTTGACGAGATGGACAAGGCCGGCCGCGAGGTATATGACCTGTTCCTTCAGATCTTGTCCGATGGGCGACTCACGGACGGTGCCGGCCGCACGGCATCCTTCACGGAGTCACTCATCATCTTCACCTCGAACCAGGGCGTCGCCGCCGCCGGCGACCTGCTCACACTCAACATGGGCAACCCGGATGAAGCGGCCCTGTACGAGAAGACGATCAAGCAGGCCGTGCAACATCACTTCCGCGAGAACCTCGGTCGTCCCGAACTGCTCGGACGGCTGGGCGACAACATCGTCGTGTTCCGCCCCATGCAGGGCCAGTTCGCCACCGACCTCGCGGGGCACTTCATCGATACGGCACTCGCGAACGTGCGCCGACGCGTGGGAAACACGGTGATCCTCACTCATGACGCAAGGGACCTGCTCATTGCGGCGATCACGACTCGCGACGACCTCGCCAACGGTGGCCGCGGAATCACCACTGCCCTTGAGAATCGGCTGGTAAACCCACTGAGCCGCGTCCTCTTCATGGTCGGCCCTGATGCCAGCCTCACGATCACCGGAGTCGGGCAGGATGACGCCGGTCAACCGACTCTGAACGTCGAGCCGACATGAAGATCCAGGTGAACCGCATCGCACACCCCGTCACCGTTCTCGGTCCGGGGCGTCGGATCGGCGTATGGGTACAGGGGTGCCACATCGGCTGCCCAGGATGCGCATCCGTTGACACATGGGACGCTGAGACAGGCGAGACGCTCGATACTGCGGCACTCGCATCCGAGTTGGCAACGATTATCAAGGCAGACGACCTGACTGGTGTCACCCTCACAGGCGGCGAGCCGACCGAGCAAGCCGCCGAGCTGACAGATCTGGTGATCCGCCTGCGGGACGAAGTCAAGGACCGCCAGCTCGATGTCCTCATGTTCACGGGTCGGACTGCAAAGGCTGCCGAACGTACCGCGCCGAATCTGTGGGCGGTCGTGGATGCCGCGATCTGTGGGCCATACCGTGAAAGTCGGCCCGGTACCGATGCGCTCATTGCCAGCGCAAACCAGACTCTGGTGGTGCGCACTGAACTTGGCGCCGAGCGCATGGGTGAACTCGAACGCACTACGCCGACGATGCTTCAGGCCCGCGTCGGCGAGGGTGAGATCACCCTCATTGGCTTGCCTGGCCCTGGGGACTTGCCGCGGATCGAGGCGGCGCTGCGGCAACGTGGCGTGGTTATGGAGGGGCGATCGTGGCTGACTCCATGACGTGTCCCGCATGCATGCAGCAGCATCCCGTCGGCACCACTTGGTGTCCCATCATGTACACCGACATCACCAGCATCCGCGAGGCACCTGAGCCCTCGCCCGACACGTCGCCCTCTGAGCAACCTGCACCTGCCCGCCAGTCGGTCGACTCGAACGCGACCTGTCCGAATTGCGGCGCGTCAGGCCGGGGCGGCTCGCCGTGTATCCAGTGCTTCGAGCTGATCCCGAGCATGGCACCTGCGACAGCCGGTGCAGTGTTCGCGGTCCTGCCGTCGCTCCGAGCTGTGTCTCTTCCGCGCGGGCGTGACGTTATGGTCGGGCGCCAGAGCAGCATCCCTGAGATCAGTACCGAACTCGAGTTGTTCGACGGGGTATCTCGTCAGCACTGCATCCTCAACATCGATACTGACACTGACACCGTCACCATCCGTGATCCTGGCTCGCTCAACCGCACGTGGGTCGACGACGATGACCGTGAGATCGGTGACGGCGAACTCCGGCGAGCAGATCTGCCCGTGCGGATCCGACTCGGTCAGACGGCGTACCTGACCATCACCACGGAGGTGACTCGATGAGCGATCAGTTCCTACCCATCGATGCCCCCAAGTACAGGGTCGAGGCCGAGATCTGTGGTCGCACCGAAATTGGACCCATCAGGACCGAGAACCAGGACGCTGTCATGGTCGCCACCGCAGTCGGAATGGCTTCAGGCACGCGCCTCTCCTGGTCGGGGGTGGTGCCAGACCGGGGCATCTCTGCTGCCGTCATTGATGGGATGGGCGGATACGCGGGCGGAAGCGACGCCGCGGCGATGGTTGCCACCGAACTCGCGAAGACCGCACTCGACCACAACTCCGAGCGCTGGGACGAGTGGTTCTCATCTCTATCGTTGAAGATCGCAGCTGCCGGCGAAGCCTTGGGAACTCCCGACATGGGAGCGACTGCCGCGTTGATCGGCTTCACCCCGACGGGCCTCGTCGTGGTCAACGTCGGCGATTGTCGCGTGTACCGCGCCGTTAGCGGTCATCTCGGGCAACTCTCCGTCGATGACCGAACTGATGATCCAGAATCATCCTCAGTGACGCAGGCACTCGGCGGACGTCGCCGACTCGACGCCCACGCATGGCAGCAGACCTATGCCGGCGGGAAGGAGCGCTTCGTACTGTGCTCCGACGGAGTGTGGTCGACGCTAGACGCCAACATGTTGCGCGACTACTGCACTGCCGATGCGACTCCCGGGCACATCGTCGATGCGATTGCCGAAGCGGTCTACGAACAGGAGTCGCGAGACAACGCGTCGATCATCGTCATCGACCTCACCGCCACTGCAACTTTCAGTGGAGAGAACCCGGACGCGGGCAAAGTACACACGTCGTCGGTGAGCGTCGAGGCGGGCACGATTGAGGAGACGACGGGACCGTGAGCGATACGCCGACCGCCTACGAGGGACGCACACCCCCCACAAGACGCGAACCGACCGCGAACTCAACCCGCCGCGAGACCCCCGGCGGCGGTCGCGGAGACGCACCCACCCGACGAGAAGGCAACGGCGAGCCCCGAAAGACTCGACGGCTCAATCTGCCCGCTGCAGTCGCCGGTCACTACGACTACCTCCACGACCTCCCCACAGCTGGCGGGGAAGCCGACATTGCGCTCCTTCGATCCCGAGCCACGAAAGAAGAGGTCATCTTCAAGTCCTATCGCGCGGGTCTGGCTCCCGACCCTGTCGCGATGGACATCCTGCGCACGGCTGATACTCGCCACATCGTTCGACTCATCGACCTGAACGACGGTGACGACGGTGTCTGGGAGATCCAGGAATACTGCTCCCTCGGATCTCTCCGCGACTGGGTCAGCGCGCGGGGCGGGCGACTCCCGAGTGATCTACTCACCGCTGTCGTCAGCGAGATCGCCGCTTCGCTTGAGTATCTCCATGAGCTCAGCACGGGCGTTGCCCACCGCGATCTCAAACCTGCGAACGTGCTCGTCCGCTCAGCGGAACCTGTCGACCTGGTCCTTACCGACTTTGGACTGGCCAAGGCACACCAGGCGTTCACCCATTTGACGACGACAGTCAAGGGCACCTGGCACTATGCCGCCCCCGAGGTTCACTCCAAACAGTCATCTCCCAAGTCGGACTGGTTCTCCCTCGGTGCGATGGTTTACGAGTTCTACACCGGCCGCAAGCTCTTCGCGCTGGCAGACGGCACCGACGTCTCAGAGGACGACGCCAAGTCTCGCAGCGTCTCCCGCAACTACTCGACCGACCTCATCGACGACCCGCGCTGGAAACTCCTCGCCGATGGACTGCTGACGTGGGACAAGGACAACCGCTGGGGTGCCGCGCAGGTTGAGGCGTGGCTGCGAGGGGAATCTCCCACAGTCTTCGACGATCGCGCCAAGTCGACACGTTCAATCGGATACCGCCCCAACTGGAGCCCCACCCTTGTAACCACGCCGGAACAGCTGGCCGAACAACTGCGACAGCATTGGGATGCGGCTGCGACGGAGCTGGCGGGCCGCCCCGATCAGAAGATGACGCGGTTCCTGGAAAGCTTCGGGTATCTCGAAGACGCCATCCGAACTATCAACTCCAACGAGTCGCCGGGCACCAAGCTCGTCCGGCTGCAGGGCATCCTGGACGCGGACGGCCCGATACACTTCAGGGCCGTTTCGCTCGACGATGAGTCAATACGCGACCAGATCAGGGCTGCGTCGGCGAATGACACACGGGCGCTGGATTGGCTCGAAGCCGTTCTGAACGAGCACATTCTCACCGCATTCGCAGAGGTCACTGGAGCTGCGGAGGCAGCGAAGGCGGACTACTTGCTGAACAGGTGGCTCGTACAAGCAGCGGAAACGATGCGGCCGTTGCCCCGCGAATATCAGGAGATTGCTCGGCGGGAGTTTCGGGCGGCGCTTCCCATGCTTTTCGCGCGGGCACTCGGCGAGGAACCGCCGCCCGCATCACGGGAAGAAGCACCCAATGCTTCCGATGCGGTGGCAAGCCCGGGTGTGCAGACCGCCGACCGCCGCGGACTTTGGTCGCGGTTGTTCTCCAGCCGAGCGAAACGAGAAGATCCAATCCCTGTGCCGAGCAACACCACGGGCCTGTCGGATCGTGTTGAGACACCGGATATCGCAGCATCTCCAGCTCCGAAAACAGGTCAGGGCACGACAACGCCGCCGCGACGCACCCAGGCGAGCAACACCGTAGCGCCCACGCACACGGTGACCTTTACGATTCCACGCCACGCGATTGGGCGAGTCATCGGAACGGCTGGGAGAACGATTACGCAGATTCAGCACGACACTGATAGCCACATCAGCATCGACGACGATGGCACCGTCCGAGTCACCGCACGCATGGCCGCCGACGCCGCCCGAGCGCGTGAGTCCGTTGAGGCGATGGTCGAGCCCCGACCTGTCGGCGGAAAGCCAACCGCGCCCATCCCAAAGCTCGGTGACCGGTATTCCGCCACCGTGAAGAGTCTCGCTGTCTTTGGCGCCTTTGTCAGCCATCCCGCGGGCAAAGACGGTCTCATCCCCATCAAGGAGCTACGAGTCCTCGCGGGTGGACAGCGGATTGAACAGGTCGGCGACGTAGTTCACGTCGGGCAGCAGCTCGAAGTCGAGGTGACGTCGGTCAAGGCGAACGGGGACTTCGGGCTTGCGATCGTCCGTGGGCCTCGTAGCGGGGCGAGCTGAACATGGCGACGACAACGCTGGGCGAGCCTGGTTGGGTGCGTGAGACTCGAGGGTTCGCGACGCGCGATCTCGGTTCAGCGACATGGGTTTCGGGGCTCGTGACTGCAGTCAGTCACGCGGCCGATGATGATCTCGGAACGCTGCTCGTGGCACGATCGGCCTTCGAGAAGGCAGCGACGGATCGTGATGCTGAACTTGCCCGCCAGCGTGCAGCGCATGCCGCGCAGCTTGAGCGCGATCGTCAGCGTGCGGAAGCCAACGCCCGTGCCGAGCAGGAACGTGAGCGAGAACGGGATCGCGCGCGGGCGGCAGCCGCGACCCTTCAGCGCGAACGACAGCAGGCCGAGGTCGCACGTCAGGAGGAACGTGCGCGAGTGGAGCGTGCGCGCACCAAGCAGGCAACAGCCCAATCCTGGCGTGAGAGCGTCATGCCAATGTACGGCTATGGGCTAATCGCGAGCGTTCTCTACAGTCTCTACGCCGCCACTTCGCTGCAGGGGTACTGGGGCGGTTTGGGGCTCTCGTCCGCTGGCCCTATTGACCGGACCATGACTATTGAGGAGTCCGTCGGCCAGGCATGGGAGTACGGCTGGCCCATCCTGCTGACATGTCTTGCGTCGATGGCGATAGCGCTCTTGCTCGACTGGAACGCGGCCGAGTATCTGAGGGGCACGTGGAGGATGCTCACCGTCCCAGCAGGACTCCTCGCCGGACTGATCGGGTGGAGTGCGAGCAATCCCTACGTCATGCCCTGGGCTGTCGGTATTGGCTGGATGCTCGGTGCTCTCATCGAGCTTGTGACGAGTCCACGGCTCCGGGCATAAGTGGGTCCAGTCTTGAGCGGTACCAACGATTGGGTCATCGACGCGCGGCGCATTGCGCAACGCGACCTCGGGAGCGCTCCTTGGATCGCACAACTCAAGCAAGAACTGGCCGACGCCGCCGAAGACGATCTTGGCGTCTACATCGTCGCACGAGCCGCCATGACCCAAGCTGCGTCCGAACGTGCTGCCGAACTTGCACGACAAGACGCGGAGAGGGCGGCGGTAGGCAATTGGTGGGATGGAAGGATCGCGGCAGAGCAGGCCACACGACAGGAGTCAGCCAACCAGGAGGCCGTCCGCGTCGTCGCCGCAGCGCGCGAAGAACTGGCATCCCTATCCAAGAAGAGCGGCGACCGGGAACGCTGGGACAAGGTGTTCGGGCCTATCGCCGTGACGGTGGGCGTGATCATCGTCGCGTTCGCCCTGATAGTTGGCTTCATTGCGGCACTCGAGAACTCCTACGGCGACGTCGGCGATGCTCTCTTCGCAACATTCCTCGGTGCCGCATTTCTCGCTTTGCCGCTCATCCCAGCGATCGGAGCTGTCGCGTACGGCATCGCGTGGATCCTTGCGGCATTGATCGTTGGACCCGTTCTCCTCGTCTCGGGCAGTACAGTTCGCGCGGAGAAGGCACGGGTTAATGAGCGCATCGCCTCCACTCGCCCCTCGACGGTGCGTCTCGTGCGTATTCCACAAGACGACGTCGGCAAAGTCATAGGTAAGGACGGGGAGGTGATCAAGCGCATTCAACAAGCGACCGGAACACGGATCGAACTGGAGGAGTGGCACGCCGACCTTCGGTCAACGACAAGCCGTTTCGGCGCGAGGCCAACTCGCACCGAACGATCCTTCTATTCCGAGTCGCCCGCCCACGTGCGTGGGTCACGGATCGGCGTGGCCTGCATCAGCGGCAAGACCGCAGCGGCCGCCGAGGCGGCCCGTCGATCGCTCGACGCGCTTGTCTCCGGACCCGCTGACGACATGCGGCGCTGAACTCCGGCACCTGTCAACTCCACACGTCTTGCAGATCGAGGGCGAACGGGCATCATCGCGACGGATGTCACGGCTCCCGTGGGGGCCGCCACACACCTCTCTGACAGAGGGAGGCGGTGGCGGGTGTCGGTGTCGATGCGGGTGATGAGCGCGGGGGATGGGTACAAGTACCTCCTCCGCACCGTGGCAGCCGCCGACGGCGACCGACCGCTCTCCACACCGCTGACCCGGTACTACGCCGAGGCCGGCACGCCGCCGGGCCGGTGGCTCGGGAGCGGACTTCCTGGGCTCGCTGACGGACGCATCGATGCGGGCTCACGAGTGTCCGAGGCACAGCTTGAGCTGCTGCTGGGAATGGGGCGCGACCCCGGAACGGGAGCGCCGCTGGGCCGCGCGTATCCGGAGTACGGAGCATTCGCCACGGGAACGGATCGGCAGCCCGACGGCACTCCCGCCCCGGCTCGCCGCCGCGCCGTTGCCGGCTACGACTTCACGTTCTCGCTGCCGAAGTCGGCGTCCGTTCTCTGGGCTGTCGCCGACGCCAACACTCAAGCCACGATCGCTGCCGCGCATCACAAGGCGATCGACGACGTGCTGGCCTTCATGGAGCGGGAACTCGCAGCGACTCGTGCGGGCGAAGCCGGCCGTGACGGCGCCGTCGCACAGGTCAACGTGACGGGACTCATCGGCGCCGCGTTCGATCACTTCGACTCCCGCGCAGGCGATCCGCAGTTGCACACGCACGTCGTCGTGAGCAACAAGGTGAGCACTGTGTTCGACGGCAAGTGGCGGTCGCTCGATGGACGTCCGCTGCACGCGGCGACGGTTGCGCTGTCCGAGCTGCACACGGCCGTGTTCGCCGACCACCTGTCTCGTGCGCTCGGCGTTCAATGGGAACGGCGCGAGCGCGAAGCCGACCGCAACCCGGTGTGGACGATCGCAACCGTTCCCGAGCATCTCGTCGCCGAGTTCTCGTCCCGCTCGCGCCACATCGATATCGAGAAGGACCGGCTCATCGACGAGTACGTCGCCGCCCACGGCCGCGCACCGTCGAAGGTGACGATCATTCGCCTGCGTCAGCAGGCGACGCTCGCGACGCGTCCCGAGAAGCAGCTCCGATCGCTTGCCGATCTCACGCACGAGTGGCGTACCCGCGCGAGCCGACTGCTCGGCCGCGTCGCGACCGCCTGGTCGCGCACCGCAGTGAACCACCAGTACGCTCCGAAGCCGTTGCGTGCCGAAGACATCGAGCGCAGCATCCTGAACCAGTTCGCAGATCGCGTCGTCGAAGCCGCGAGCGAGCGGCGTTCGACGTGGACCCGCTGGAACCTCTACGCCGAGGCCGCGCGGCAGACCATGGGGTGGCGCTTCGCCACGACCGAGGACCGTGAGGCGATAGTGGGCATGATCACGGATGCTGCGGAGCAGCGCTCCACGCGCCTCACGCCACCCGAGCTAGCGGTCTCGCCCGGCGAGTTTCGACGTGCCGATGAGACAAGCGTCTTCCGCCCGCGCAACTCCGCGCGCTACTCATCGATTGCGCTGCTGGATGCGGAGGAGCGACTGCTTGCCGCGACGCACGCGACCGATGCGCCGGTGGTCAGTGCTGCAACCCTCGAGCGCGCGGAGCGGGCGCGCCGCAATCACGGGATCGTCCTCGGGGAGGATCAGCGCGCGGCGCTCCACTCGATCGCAACCTCCGCGCGATCGCTCGACGTGCTGATCGGACCGGCTGGTGCCGGCAAGACCACCGCGATGCACGCGTTGCGCCTCGCGTGGGAGCACGAGCACGGCCGCGGCTCAGTCATCGGGCTCGCACCATCGGCAGCGGCGGCACGCGAACTTGCCGACGACCTCGGCATCGCGACCGAGAACACGGCCAAGTGGCTGCAAGAGTACAGCCATGGGCGCGCAACCGTGCGCGCATCACAGCTCCTGATCATCGACGAGGCATCCCTCGCCGGCACGCTCACGATCGATCGCATCAGCACGCTGGCGACGCAGGCAGGCGCGAAAGTCCTCCTGGTGGGGGACTGGGCGCAACTGCAATCAGTCGACGCCGGCGGTGCGTTCCGGATGCTCGTCGAAGCACGCCCCGATGCACCCGAACTCGCCGACGTGCACCGCTTCCGCGATGCGTGGGAGAAGGAGGCATCCCTCGACCTCCGCAACGGGCGACTGCAAGCCCTCGACGCGTACGGCGCGCACAATCGGATCATCGGTGGCGACGCCGACGCGATGGCCGATGCCGCCTACAGCGCCTGGCTCCGAGACATCGCCGCCGGCATGTCGTCGGTTCTCGTCGCCGAGACGGGCGAGGCGGTCGCCACGCTCAACCGGCGGGCGCGCGCCGAGCTGATCCTCTCGGGCGTCGTGGATGCCTCGGCCGAGGCGTCGCTGCGCGACGAGTCCGCGGCATCCGTCGGTGATGTCGTCATCACGCGAAAAAACGACCGCCGCCTGCGCACAGGACGCGACTGGGTACGCAACGGCGGGCGATGGAAGGTCGTCGCCGTTCGTGGAGACGGCTCGCTGCGGGTGCAGAACACCGACCGTGCCGGCGCCCGACCGATCACGCTGCCGGCCGACTACGTGGCTGAGAACGTCGACCTCGGCTACGCGGTGACCGCGTATCGCGCGCAGGGGATCACGACCGACACCGCGCACGCCGTCGTCGAGCCCGGAACGACGCGCGAGAACCTGTATGTCGCGATGACGCGGGGGAGAACCTCGAACACTGCGTATGTGGTCGTGTCGAGCCCAGACGACAATCACTCCGCTCGGCATCCTGGCGAGCGTCCGGATGCCACCGCCCGCGACATCCTCGCGGGCGTGCTCGGCCACATCGGCGCCGAGCTGTCGGCCCACGAGACGATCGCCGCCGAGCGGGAGGCGTGGGGTTCTATCGCGCAGCTTGCCGCCGAGTACGACACGATCGCGGCATCCGCACTGCGGCCACGGTGGACCCGCCACATCCACTCCTGCGGGCTGCCTGCCGATCTGGCCGGCGCGGCGATCGAGTCGGATGCCTTCGGTGCTTTGACCGCGGGCCTTCGACGCGCCGAGGCGCTCGGTCACAACGTCGAGACGCTACTCTCACGGATCGTCGCAGCCCGCGGATTCGAAGATGCTCAGGATGCCGCGGCCGTGCTTCACGAGCGCCTTGAGAGAGTCCTCGCGCAGCCATCGAGCGGCAGCTCGCGGGGGAGTGGGCGCCGTCTGATTTCTGGCCTCATCCCGGCGGCGATGGGGGAGATGGATGCCGAGATGCGGCGTGCTCTCGACGAACGGGCACATGTCATCGAGGAGCGCGCGTCGGTTCTCGTCGCTTCTGCAGTGGCATCGGGGGAGAGGTGGGTCGCTTCGCTCGGACGCATCCCCGTCGATCCGTCGAGAGCGGGTGCTTGGCGGCAGCAGGCGCGGATTGTCGCCGCGTACCGTGACCGGTACGGCGTTTTCGAGGATGACGTGCTCGGCGCTCCCGCCACGTCACCGAACCAGCGAATGGATGCCGCGGCCGCAGCCGTGGCGCGGGATCGTGCGATCTGGCTGTCGCGGGCGGATGCTCCTACACAGCCGCAGCGGGCGCCCTCGCGCATGCAGGCCGTCCACAGCCTGTAGCGGATGGTCCTATCGATGTCGGAGGGGCGGGCGTAGCCTGTGCCCAACCGCAAGCCCCGGCGTCTGGAGGAGGGTCTGGCTGATGTTCCAACTGCTGATCGCCTTCGTAAGTCGTATCTACGCGTTCTTCCAGCGGACCATGCCGACGAACATGATCATCCGCGCCACGCACACGCGCGGGGGCTTGAAATGGGGCGTGCCCGCGATGCTGCTGGCGGTGGTCTACGTCGTGATCGCCGCAGCTCTCTCGCAATGGGTCGCCGGCGGAGCGCCCGGCTGGATCAACCTGCTTGTGCTGGCGTGCCTCTGGAACGCAATCAAGTTCGTGGTGAACGGGCCGGTCACGCTCGTGCGGCTGGTGCGCGTGCGGGCAGTCGAACGGCGATACCGCACCCGGGGAGCGGCGTCGAACGAATCGCTCCCGGTCGGCCAGAGCTAGCAGACTCAACACCTGGTCGACGGTCTGCGTCGCGCTCCCAGTCCGGCGAAGGCTCACACCATGTTGCGGGTCCTCCTTCCCATCACGTCTCGGCTCCGTCGTCTGGAACCGCTAGAGTCGCGCATGACGAAGGAGGTCAGGTGTCGAGCAAGAGCCGGGCAGGCCTGAACTTTCCCGACGAGTTCGGCTCAGAGATGGATCGGTTCGCTGAGATTTGCGACGGATTGATCGCCGCCTGCCTCGAGGTGGCGACTGGGAGCGGGGACCTTCCAGACCCAGCCTCTCAAGTTGCGACCGAGTCGGCCCTCTTCCGGACGGCCTACCCCCACGCCGTCAAGAACCTCGAGTTTGCGCCGGTGCAAGCGGCTACCGCCTACGCCGACTCGGCGAGGCTCCAACTTGCCTCGATTTCGGCTCTGCTGCGAGCACGGGAGGTCGTGGGAACCCTTTGGCCAATCGTGCGAGCGGAACTTGAGATCGCCGGACGCGTGGCATGGCTCCTCGACCCCACGGTTGGCCAGCCGGCCGGGGAAGTGCGCGTGGCACGATACTTCCTTGAATCGATCTCGTCGCTGCAGCGCGCTCGCTTTACTACCGGCAAGTACGACCGGGCGGCGGAGAAGAAGTTCAAGGCGCATCGGGACGCGACAATCGCGACCGCGAAGAGTGTGTTTCCCGAGCTCGAACTGGAACTGGGGACACCAGATGTCATCGCCGGGTGGACGATTCACGGCCAAACGATTCTCGGACTCGGGGCGAGCGCGAACCTGTTCGCCCAACTCTTCCTGTCAGGCCCGGGCAAGGCGATGTACGACATCCTCTCGGATTACTCCCACCCGTCGCTCGTGTCGATTGACCTGCAGACGCGCCTGGTCGACGACGGTAAGGTCGCGTCGCATCCGTGGGTGGTCACTCCGGAAACGGTTGAGCATCAGTGTCGGTGGGCATGCACGATTCTGTACAAGACTTGCCATCTCATCTGCGCGTACCTTCGTCTAGACACCGGCCCTCTCGAGAGGTGGGCGGACGGGGTCCCAGAGAGCTGGTTCGATCCAGCCGCGTAGCTCGTTCATCGCAGAGGCTGCGATAGAAGCTTTGCGATAGTGGCGTTTGATCGATCGCACCAACTTGGCTGCGCAGCTACGGCCAAGGTGCGACATCCCACAAGCGGTCGTATTCGGCCGATACCGACTCCCATGCGACTCGTGCTGCCTGATCGATTGAGGGCAACTCGGCCGTCTCAGTCGCGCGGATTACGAAGTCGTGGGAGATGACCCGTCGTGCGTGGTCCTGTCGTCCCTTGGGGTCGGGAAAGCGGAGCACTATCGCGTCGCCGACTCGCTTGGCCACCTCGCGCTGCTCAGCGACTCCCGCGAACGCCGCCTCGTAGATTGGAAGCGGATCCGCGAAGCCGCCGTCGCGGAGAAATCGAAACCCCCATCGGAGTCCTCGGGTCGCCCAGATGAAGGACCCTGATTCCAGAGTCACTTGAGGCTCCGGAGAAGAATCTCATCTTCCTCTCCCTTGTCCAGATCCAACTGGAAGCGAGTCAGCGTGGCGGTTACATAGTTCTGCTTCGCAATCGCCTCCTCGTTCACCGCACGCAACTTGTCGCCGGCCAGTTGGGCGGCTTCGTCGACGACGTCGGGGCTGATGAGCGCGAGGATTATGCCGAGCGGACCGGGTTTCGTCTTGCCCAGGAGCGCCGCGGCAAGGAGCTTGGCGCCGCCGTTGATGATGCTTTCCCCAACCTTCGCGGGGAGTTGCTGGAGCCTGGCCCACTTCGCGTGGCGTTCGAGCGGCAGGATGGCGGCGACCGGTAGAAGCAGGTCGAGCCCGACGCGCTTGGAGACCTCGATCTTCTCCGGTTCGAACTTGGCCGAGGACAAGAGGAGAAAGTCTTCGGCGACTGACATTGCGCTCGGGTCCTGCACGAAACCAGCCAGCACCTTGCGGAGTTCGTTGAGATCGTCAGCGGCCTTGAGGTCGAGCAGATCCCTGAACTTGAAGGCGTCCATGTCTGGGAAGAGGTCGGCCTTGGACAAGGCCATGATCCAGATTCGGGGGAACTGGACGAGCGGGGTTCCATCGTCGAGGAGCTCGTCCTTGAGGGAGACGAGGCCGTTGGAGAAGTTGCTGAAGAGTGACTTGAGGTATCGCTCTTCCTCGCCCGCGTGGTCCAACAGACGCTGGCCGTCGACAAGAAGCAAGGCGACATCCGATCCAAGGAGCGAACGGAAGGTGTCGACGCGGCGCTGAGCTTCCTCCTCGCCACTGACTCCCTGCTCGAACCAGTCGCCCGGGTAGTCGTGCCAGACGAGGCGGAGAGCATGAAAAGGCTGCGCCTTGACGGCTTTCGGGTTAGGCGGATCCTTCAACTTGATCGAGAACGCATACGAGGTCGCCGCAAAGCGTGTCACATCCGGGGTCATGCCCTCGTCCCGCATGCCGAGGTAGTTGCGATTGAGTCGAGAGCCTTGGCCAATGTCGTCCGCGACCACGCGATACAGACTTTGCTTCAGGAATGACGCCTCCTGGGCCGCGCCATAGAACGACGACACCAGTACTGTCTTCCCGCTCCCGCTTTCACCGAACACCGCGATGTGCTGTTCAAGCGCAGACTTCTTCTCTTGCATAGGCACCAACGTAGGGCACGGTGGCGACCGTGCCCTACGAGCGGCGCGTCAAGTCGAGTTGAGCCTGTCCTCCAGCATGGGCACCGCTGGGCTTCCGAAGGGCGAGCTCCAGCCCACCCCGTGCTGGTCCTCGCCCTATAGACAACCGGCGACGCCTGCGTCAGCGCCGGACCGGGTCTAGCCGGGTCACTCCGGGCGTCGCGGAGCGAGGTCAGGAATCAGCGGCGATAGGGTGACATTGTGCGCGCCTCGCGCACTCGACGCTTGGAGGTCTGCGACGTGGCTGAGCCCTGGCTGTCTGCTGAGGAGATCGCCGCTCACCTCGGTATTACAAAGGACACCGTCTACGACTGGATCTCCGAGAAGAAGATGCCCGCCCACCGTGTCGGCCGGCTCTGGAAGTTCCAGGTCAGTGAGATCGACGAGTGGGTGCGCAGCGGCGGGGCAGCCCCCGAGCCTCGGGACGAGGAGGGCGACACGTGACGGTTGCTCGGCGACGTCGGAGGGTCGACGTATGCTGATCGACTTGCCATTTTTCAAAGGGGGTGTCCTGTGAGAAGCAGCAATTCGGCTGCCCCGCCGCGCTATGCGTTGTCGTTCACGACGGGCGGCCTCCTGGAGCGCGAGGCCGCGTTCTTGGCGCCGATCTATGTCGAGCATCGTGACTGGGTGAAGGTCCGAGACATCGCCGTTGAGAAGAACCTCCTCCAGGCGCGAACCCACAGCACGGGTGTCCGTCGCGTGCGCGAGACGGTCAAAAGGATGTCGGCACTCTCCGATCATGAGGTGGATATCCTCGCCGACGTCCCTGCCTCCGAACGCGGCCACCTTATGTGGGCAGCCGCATGTCGTTGTTACGACCTCATCGGCGAGTTCGCCGAGGAGGTGCTCCGTGAGCGTTTCCTCACCTTGGCGGGCAAGGTCTCCTACGAGGACTACGACTCCTTCTACCGCACCAAGGCGATGTGGCACGACGAACTCGACGCCGTCTCGGCCGCGACGTACAAGAAGCTCCGGCAGGTGCTCTTCAAGATGATGGTCGAGGCAGGGCTGCTGACGGCCAAGGGCGCTATCGAACCCGCGATGCTCTCCGGCCGCATTGCCAAGTGCTTCAACGAACGCACGCCGAGCGACATCCGCTTCTTCCCGACGAGGGTGGCCTGATGCCCCTACACTCCAAGCCCACACTTGCTCAGCAAGAGGAGCACCTGTTCAAGGTGCTCAGCAGTGAACGCTTCCTGAGAATGGAGGGCCTCGGCAACGAGGTCGCCCACTTCATCTACGACTACGACCCCACGTGGGCGCTCGATGTCGCCCAGGCCAAGAAGCGCATCAAGACCAAGCTCGACACCGAGCGGGGCATCAAAGTCCTCGAGATCAACCTCTACGACCTGTGCGTCGAGCTGCTCAAAAAGCGCAACGTGTGGGAGCGCGTTCTCGCCGCCGAGCCGACGATGGACAAGCTCGACTTCCTCAAGATGCTTCAGAACATGCTCGACCCACAGATGCACCTCGCTCCGGCAATCAAGGAACGCATCGCGGGCGAGTCGTTCCAGATCCTCTTCCTCACCGGTATCGGCGAAGTGTTCCCGTTCGTGAGGTCGCACACGGTCCTCAACAACCTGCAGACCGTCGTGTCCGATAAGCCAATGCTGATGTTCTTCCCCGGGCGATACGAGGTGTCAGCCACGCAGGGCTCGGCATTGGTGCTGTTCGGTCAGCTCAAGGACGACTCCTTCTACCGAGCCAAGCGCATTCTCGACCAGGAAGCATGACCCGATGAAACTCAACCAGATCTTCCTCAAAGATGTCACCCGCTCGATCGAGGGCGTCGTCAAGGCCGACGACGTCGACCACCTGGGCATCGAGGTCGAGGAATACGTCTTCACCAACGACGCCGCGAAGGGTGTCGCGCCGCTGCTGGAGGAGTACACCAACTACACGAACGCCAACGGCGTGTGGATCTCCGGATTCTTCGGTTCCGGTAAGTCCCACCTGCTCAAGATGCTCGCGCACCTGCTCGGCAACGTGGAGGGTCAGGCGTTCCCTCGCGAGAAGGTGAGCGAGGCCCTCCTCAGCAAGACCGACGACGCGATGCTCATCGCTTCGCTGAAGAAGGCCGCGGCTATCCCGGCGAAGAGCCTGCTGTTCAACATCGACCAGAAGGCAACCCTGATCGCCAAGGACCAGACCGACGCCCTGCTTAAGGTCTTCGTCAAGGTCTTCGACGAGAGCCGCGGCTACTTTGGCAACGATGGCGCCGTCGCCCGTTTCGAGGAGGACCTCGACAAGCGCGGCCAGTATGAGTCGTTCAAGGCTGCGTTCGCCAAACATGCCGGAATCGACTGGTCGCAGGGGCGTGAGCAGACGGCCCTGGAAGGCCACAACATCGACAAGGCGTTCGCCGAGGTCAACGGTGAGGCGAATTCCGGGATCATCGCGCAATACCAGCAGTCCTACGCCGTCTCGATCGAGGATTTCGCCACCTCCGTCAAGGCGTGGATCGACAAGCAGAAGCCGGGCTTCCGGCTCAACTTCTTCGTCGACGAGGTCGGCCAGTTCATCGCCGACGACGTCAAGCTCATGCTGAACCTCCAGACGATCGCTGAGTCACTCAACACGAAGTGCAAGGGGCAGTCGTGGGTGTTCGTCACCTCGCAGGAGGACATGGACAAGGTCATCGGCGACCGCACCAAGCAGCAGGGCAACGACTTCTCCAAGATCCAGGCGCGGTTCAGCGCCAAGGTGAAGCTGACCAGCCAGGACGTCGAAGAGGTCATCAGCAAGCGTCTGCTGGAGAAGAACGATGCAGGCGCCGCCGAGCTCATGGCCATCCATGCCAAGGAAGGTGCGAACTTCAAGACGATCTTCGACTTCGTCGACGGCGCGAAGACCTACCGCAACTACGTCGATGGTGGACGATTCATCAGCAGCTATCCGTTCGTGACCTACCAGATCCCCATGTTCCAGGCCGCGATCGAGGGTCTGTCCGACCACAACATGTTCGAGGGTAAGAACAGCTCGGTCGGTGAGCGCTCGATGCTCGGCGTGGTCCAGGAGGTCGCCAAGCGCATCGGCACCGAACAGGTGGGCTACCTCGCGACCTTTGACCAGATGTTCGCGGGCATCAGTGCCGCGCTGAAGTCGGCCGCCCAGAGCGCCATCCTTCAGGCCGAGAAGCACCTGCCCGACCCTGGCTCTGAGGTCACGATCCTCGCCAACCGGCTCCTCAAGGCGCTCTTCTTGGTCAAGTACGTCGATACCTTCAAGGCCACGCCCCGCAACCTCACCGTGCTCGTCTACGACCGCTTCGGGCTCGACCTCACCGGGCTGGGCAAGCAGGTGCAGGAGGCGCTCAACCTGCTGGAGGCGCAGTCGTATGTCCAGCGCAATGGGAACGTCTACGAGTACCTCACCAACGAGGAGCAGGAGATTGAGAAGGAGATCAAGGCGGTCGACGTCGACTCCTCGGAGGTCTCCAGCAAGCTCTTCCGGTACCTCTCGTCCGACATCCTCAAGACCAACAAGCTCAAGTACGCGAAGAACGGCCAGGACTTCTCGTTCGGCTACAAGCTCGACGATGTACCCCAGGGAAATCAGCGTGAGCTGACTATTCACTTCATCACGCCCGAGACGAGCTACAGCGACTCCGAGATCGCGGCGCAGAGCATGGGCCGGGACGAGCTGCGGGTGTTCCTCGGTCGTGACAAGCGGCTGCTCGCGGACCTGCGTCTGCTGCTCAAGACAGAGAAGTACACCAAACAGCGCACCAACTCAGGGGCGACGCCCTCTATGCAGGCGATCCTCCAGTCGAAGCAGGTGCTCAACGCCGACCGCGAGAAGGAGCTCATCGAGCGCCTCCGCCAGGCTGTCGGCAAGGCGCAGTTGATCATCAACGCCGCCGAGATCCCCTCCAGCTCCCAGGATGCTGTGACTCGCGTGTCGGACGGGTTCCAGGAGCTCGTCAGCCGGACCTACACGAACCTCGCTTTGCTCGGCGGCAAGGTCTACCCCGAGCAGCAAGTCGCTGGTGCGGTCCAAAGCGAAACGGGGCTGTTCGACGCGGCGACGCTCAGCGCGCTCAACTCGCCGGGCACCGAGATGGAATCCTGGATCATCAGCCAAACGGGTCTCGGCGAAAAGGTGACGATCAAGAAGGTCGCCGAGCGCTTCGAGACCAAACCCTACGGTTGGGACCTCGGATCCATCGAAGTCGTGTTGGGATGGCTCGTCGGCGATGGCAAGGTGGCGCTGAGCGTCGACTCCAACCTGGTCGTGCGGACCGAAGCAGCGAGCCTCATCCGAAACACCGGCAAGCACCCGTATGTCGTCGTCGCACCCCAGAAGGCATACGACCACGCGAAGGTCGCCGCGTTCAAGAAGTTCTGCACCGACTTCTTCGACGAGGGTGCCGTACCGAGCGACCCCACCGAACTCGCCCGATTCGGCAAGGACAAGCTCGCCGCCAGGCGCGACGAACTCAATGCGCTCGTCAGCAGCAGCCGGTACCCCTTCGTCAGCGAGCTCGCCGGCGTCGTCGCTCTGCTCGACGAGGTCGTCGGCAAGCAGGCCGACTGGTACCTCAACGACTTCGACACGGCCGACGAGCTGCTCGAAGCCAAGGAAGACCTGATCGACCCCATCAAGTCGTTCCTCAACGGTCAGCAGGCCAAGATCTTCGACGAGGCCCAGGCCCTCCTGAGTGCCAACGCCGGAAACCTCGGCTACCTCCCCACAGGAAGCGCCGACACGGTAAGAGCCCTGCTCTCGGATGCCAACGCTTTCCGCGGGAACAAGATGAACCAGCTCAAGGCCGCAGCCGACACCCTGCGGGGGCAGATCGACGGCATCGTCACCGACAAGCGTTCGGAAGTGGCCGCGGCGATCGATGGGCGCCGGGCCGAGATCCTCGGCAGCACCTACTACGTTAACGCCGCGCCGGCCGCACAGGAGAGCGTGATCCAGCGGATCGACGGCATCCTTGCGCGTCTCGGTGGCGAGACTCAGACCGCGCTCATCCTCCAGGCCGGAGCAACCTTCGAGCAGGACGACTATCCGGATCTGCTGAGCCGGCTGGTCGAGGCGCAGCAGGGCGGGGATGACGACGCTCCGCCGCCGAAGCCGATGGTGTCAGTCAAATCGATCAGCGTGCCTGGCGCCTCGGGTGTCCTGGAGTCCGAGGCCGACGTCGACACCTACCTCGCCAAGTACCGGGCCGCGCTCGTCGCGACCCTTGACGACGGAAAGCGAATCACGCTCTGATGGACACCGCACCGCTCAAGTCCTTCGCCACGTCAGCGCGAATCGAGCTCATTCGCGAGGTCGGCGCGCGCATCACCGCTGTGCTCGCCCAAGGGTCACCCGAACACGTCGAACAGCCCCGGGCCGTGACCGCGCTGGAACGCGCCATCGCCGCCGGGGGTGGCGGCGACAAGGGCAGGGCGCACGTGGCCGACAAGGTTGCGTACACCTGGTTTAACCGCATCATCGCCTTGCGCTTTATGGACGCCAATGGGCACACCGGCATCGGCGTCGTCTCACCCGCGGCCGAACAGGTCGGCCAGCCCGAGGTCCTCGCCGCAGCCAAGCGCGGCCAGATCGACGGTGACGTGGTCAAGGTGGCCAACGCCGCAACCATCACCGGGCTCCTCAACGGCACCCGCCAGCCGCGCCCCGGAGTCGACGCCCAAGCCGAGGCATACGCGCTCCTCCTCGCGGACTACTGCCGCTATTGGAACCGGGCCATGCCCTTCATGTTCGAGCGTGAAGGTGACTACACCGAGCTGCTCATACCCGCCAACCTGCTCGCCGAAGACTCCGTCCTGAACCGCTCCGTCAAGGTACTCACCGAGGAGGTCTGCCAGGACGTCGAGGTCATCGGCTGGCTCTACCAGTACTACGTCTCCGAGCGGAAGCAGGAGATATTCGATAGCAAGGCAAAGCGCGGGGCCGCGGAAATCCCCGCCGCCACCCAGCTTTTCACCCCGCACTGGATCGTCCGGTACCTCGTCGATAACTCCGTGGGTCGACTGTGGATGCTCAACCATCCCGAGTCGCGCCTCATCGACCAGATGGACTACTACATCGCCCCGGTCGACGAAGCGACCGACTTCCTCAAGATCACCGCGCCCGAGGAACTCACGGTGATCGATCCCGCATGCGGCTCCGGTCACATGCTCACCTACGCCTTCGACCTCCTCTACGCGATCTACGAGGAGGAGGGCTACACGCCGTCGCAGATCCCCAGCCTGATCCTTACCAACAACCTCTACGGCACTGAGATCGACCCTCGGGCGGGCGCACTCGCCGCCTTCGCGCTGACGATGAAGGCCGCCGCCAGACGCAAACTCTTCCTGAAGAACCCCGTCGAGCCGAACATCTGCGTGCTCGAACCGATCTCCTTCAGCGCCGACGAGCTAAGTTACCTCGTGACCAAGGACGACGACCGCCACGCAGAGGAAGCATTCTGGAACCAGTTCGCCGATGCCGACACCTTCGGATCCCTGATCCGCCCTGATCGGGGGTTGACCGCCGCGCTTCGCGCGCACACGACAAGCCTTGATGTTAGTGGCGATCTTTTCGCAGCGGATGTTCTTGCACGGGCGGAGCGAGTTGTCGGCCAGGCCAAGTCGCTGGGTCGGGACTACTGCGTTGTGGTTGCGAATCCCCCCTACCTGGGTAACGGATATATGGATGCCAAACTCAGTGAATTCGCGAAGGAGCGGTATCCGGAATCCAAGGCGGATCTGTTTGCCATGTTCATTCAGCGATCCTTCGAGATGCTGCTGGCGAAGGGTTACTCGGCGATGGTGACGATGGAGTCTTGGATGTTTCTGCGTGCGTACAAGGACCTTCGAGAACTAATCGTTACGAACAAGGCAATCTCTGCGATGGTGCACATGCCCTATCTCGGTAAGGGCGGGACGCCAATGGGGATCAACTTTGGGACAGCAGCAACCGTGATCGCCAACCGTAAGGGGGGTCGGGCGGAAGCATCGTTCCAGTGCGTAAGGTACTTCGAGACAGATTCTGCAGGCGTTCCGCTGACCTTCCCGGTCAAGAACGAGAGACTCGTCGAGGTTAGTCCCCGGAAGTTCGTGGAGATTCCTGGCATGCCCATCGCCTATTGGGTGAGCGATACCTTCCGGAGCGCGTTCGCCGCAGAGTCGTTGTCCGCGCACTTTGTGACTCGCTTGGGAATGTCCACTGCGAACAACGACCGATTCTTGCGGCTTTGGCCGGAAGTAGGCGCCAGAAACCTGAAGCTCGACGCCGTCTCGCGGGCGGAGGCGCTGGAGTCGGGCAAGCGATGGTTCCCATATCAGAAAGGGGGTGACTTCAGGAAGTGGTACGGGAATCTGGAATTCACGGTCAACTGGGCGTGGGACGGTAAGGAGATCCGTGAGTTTGCTGACGTCAAGACCGGGCGGATACGTTCTCACAACTACAACCTGGATCACATCTTCCGTCAGGGAATCACATGGTCGGACTTCACTTCGGCTGTGAACGCTTTCAGATTTATGCCAGCCGGGCAGCTATTTGATGGGCGAGGATCTGCCGGGTTTGCGGAATCTGAAGCGGACCTCTACCTGATTCTTGGAATACTGAACTCTCGAGTTTCGATCGAGGCGATCTCCGCCATCAATCCAACAATCGCTATCAACGTCGGAGAGATCGCCCGTCTGCCATACCCTCAACTTGGCACGGCTGACAGGGCGACAGTGATTTCGAATGTCGCCCGGCTCGTTGAGCTTCACAGAGCCGACTGGGACACGACCGAACGATCGGTTGACTTTACAAAGTCTCCGCTCATGGGCCTCAACGGCACGCTGGCTACGCGGGTTGCCGCTCTCGTGTCGGAAGGGGCGAAGGCTTGCGACGAGGCGCGACGTTTGGAGGAGATGAACAATCGCATCTTGGCGTCGGCCTATGGCCTAGACGGGGAGATCGAGCCGGGTGTAGCTCCTGCACACGTCACCCTCTCTACCAATCCGGCCTTTCGGTTTCCGAAGGCAGACCCGGCGGGCGCGCGCGAGCTTGTTGCGCGCGAGCTCGTAAGAGACCTGCTCTCTTACGCGGTCGGGTGCATGTTCGGCCGCTACAGCCTCGACGAGCCCGGGCTGATTCTTGCCGACCAAGGTGCTACCTGGCAGGACTACCGTGCGAAGGTGCCGTCGCCGACGTTCACACCGGACGCTGACAACGTCATCCCCATCGTGGACGGTGATTGGTTCGAGGACGACATCGTCGAACGGTTCCGTCAGTTCCTTCGTGTGGCGTTTGGTGAGCGGCACTTCGAGGAGAACCTTCAGTTCGTCGCCGAGTCACTCGGTGTGAAGAGCCTGCGCGACTACCTCGTGAAGTCCTTCTACAAGGACCATGTCCAGCGGTATAAGAAGCGCCCGATCTACTGGCTGTTCTCCAGCCCCAAGGGTTCGTTCAGTGCCCTGATTTACATGCACCGGTACACCCCGTCGACCGTCTCGACGGTACTGGCCTACCTTCGTGAGTACGTGACCAAGCTGGAGTCGGCGCTCCAGCAGGCCGATCGCGTGGGGAACGCGAAGGAGGCTGACCGGCTCCGCAAGATCCTCGTCGAGCTGAACGAGTACGAGCACGACACGCTCTTCCAGAAGGCGTCCGAGAACGTCGTGATCGACCTCGACGACGGCGTGAAGGCGAACTACCCGAAGTTCGGCGCGGCGCTCAAGAAGATCCCAGGATTGGAGGCGGCGAGTGACTGACCTGACCTCCGTCCGGGACGCCCTCCGGAGCCGGCTCGCCTCGAAGCGGGTCGTGTTCTGGCACGACCCCGCCGGCGAGTATGCCGCCGACCTCGATGCGCTCGATCTCGGGCCCGTCAACGTCGTCCGTGTCGAGGACAACGAGTTCGGCGTGAAGAACACGATCCTCGCCGATCACGTCCGCAAGCACCTCGTCTACCGCTGCGGCGACATCCCTCGCGGGACAGCGAACTGGCTGCTCGATCTCGAGCTCGCGTACGGGGTTTTCACGGCCGACAAGACCTCCATGCTCCAGCAGGAGCTTGGCCTCAACGACCCGGCTCTGCTGCCGGTCATCGAGCAGCACCAGAAGTTCTTCGCCGCGAACAGCCGCAAGCAGGCGCTGGAGAAGCTCCTGAACGACGGAGACGACGCTGCCCGCCTTCGGGCCAAGATGTGCCAGGTACTTGTCAAGGCATCGGGCAACAAACTGACCGATATCGTGCGCGAGCTCCTCGTCGAGAACTCCGCCGGCAATAGCGCCAAGTTCGACGAGCTCGTCACGTTCGGGCTCGATCAGTTCTTCTGGGACGGGCTCGCGAGCATCTACAAGTACCCGAGCACGGCGCCGACGATCGACGACTTCGTCCTGTGGATGTTCAGCCGCGCAATCGAAGACTTCGCGTCGACCACCCCCGACGAGTTCCGCAACATCCGCAGCGACTTCAACGCGCTCCGCTACGACGTCCGCAGTCAGGACACGATGACGACGCTCGCCTCCCGGGCAGCTGAGGCACTCGACGTGAAGTCCAAGATCGAGAATCGCGACTATGGTGAGCTGGCCAGGATCACGATCTTCGAGGAGATCGACCGCAAGGTGATCGTGGACCTCGCTGACGCTGTCGCTACTCAGTCGGTGACGCCGCGCGAGGTTGCCGACATCGTGCGGCAGCGCCAGGAAAGCCTCTGGAAGGCGAAGTACGCGAAGCTCTACCAGGCCATTCAGAGCGCCTCAGAGCTGCTCGCCGCGATCGCCAGCCTGCCGCACGCCATCGCTTCACCCGCCGTGGGGTTGGAGAAGTATCAGTCCGACTGGTTCCGCATCGACCAGCTCTACCGCTGGTTCGCTTACGCGCACCAGACGGCGGATTTCCAGAAGCCGCTCGAAGCGCTCAAGGCTGAGGTCGACAAGCAGTACGCCAACAAGTACCTCTACGACTTCAGTGGGCTCTGGCAGCAGGCTCTTGAGCCCATGAGCGAATGGAAGTCCGCCGCGCTCTCGCCGCAGGCGAAGTTCTTCGACCGTCACGTTGCACCTGTCGTCAAGGACGGGCGCACCAAGGTGGTCGTGATCATCTCCGATGGCATGCGGTACGAGATCGCCGACGAACTCGCGTCGATGATCCGCAGCGAGGACCGGTTCGACGCGTCCCTTTCGGCCGTGCTCGGCTCGATGCCGAGCTACACCCAGCTCGGCATGGCGGCGCTGCTGCCGCAGTCGAGCCTGGAACTCGGCCCCGAGGGCCTGCCGGTGCTCGCGGACGGGAAACCGACGAACGGCACCGCGAACCGCGACAAGATTCTGCAGGCGGTCAAGGGGCATGCCATCACCGCCGCCGAGGTGCTGGCTATGCCGGGTAACGAGCTTCGTGAGCTGTACACGAAGCACCAGATCTTCTACGTCTACCACGACCGCATCGACGCGGCGGGCGACAAGGCCTCAACCGAGCGGACCGTTTTTGAGGCCGCCGAAGAGACCCTTCGTGAGCTAGTGCTCCTGGTGAAGAAGTGGACCAACGCGAACGCGACGAACATCCTCATCACCGCCGACCACGGGTTCCTCTACCAGGACATCCCGCTCGAGCAGGCGTACTACCTCTCAGAGAAGCCCCAGGGCGACGCGGTAACCAAGACCAACCGCCGCTACGTACTCGGACGTTCGCTGAAGCCCTCCCCGTCCTTCATGACGTTCACCTCTGCTCAGGCCGGGCTCGCGGGAGACGTCGACATCCAGATTCCCAAGTCGATCCACCGCATCCCGCAGCCCGGTGCCGGCACCCGCTACGTCCACGGCGGCGCATCTCTCCAGGAGATCGTCGTCCCAGTGATCACGGTCAACAAGAAGCGCAGGAGCGACGTCCGCCCGGTGAACGTGGACCTCATGCCCGAGACCGACAAGATCACCACGGGGCAGCTCGCGGTCAAGCTGCTCCAGCGTGAGGCCGTCACCGACAAGATCCAACCGCGTCAGGTCCGCCTCGGCCTCTACGTCGGCGACACGCTGATCTCCGACCAGCCCGTCCTCACCTTCGACAGCGCATCAGACGATCAGCGTGACCGCTACCAGAGGGCTGTGTTGTACCTGACCGAGGACGCCGACCAGTTCAACAACCGGCCCGTCGAGCTGCGGCTCGAAGAGCCGATCCCGAACACGACGCAGTGGAAGGCGTTCTCGAAGGGGAACTACACCATCAAGCGGTCGTTCACGACGGACTTCGACTTCTAGGAGAGCCATGACGAACCTCGAAGACGCACTCGACGAGATCGACGTGCTCGCAGCTGAGGCGACCGACGGCGCCCCGGCGAAGTCCGCGCTCGACGACAAGATCAACGAGCACTTCGCCGGTGCCGTCGTCCGAAAGGACCTCGTCAAGGCGGTCCGAGGCAACGCTGTGGTGCCGTCGTACGTCCTGGAGTACCTGCTGGGCCAGTATGCGGCATCCGACGACGAGGCGACCATCCAGGCCGGCATCGACAGCGTGCGACAGATCCTCGCAACTCATTACGTCAACCGCAACGAGCACATGCTCGTGAAGTCGGAGATCCGCCGCAAGGGTCGCCACCGAGTCATCGACAAGGTCACGGTCACACTCAACGAGAAGAACGACGTCCACGAGGCAGAGTTCGAGAACCTCCAGATCAAGGGCGTCATCATCGACGACGTCACGGTCAAGCAGAACCCCAAGCTCCTTGTCGGCGGCGTGTGGTGCATCTGCGACATCGAGTACTTCCACTCCGACGACCAGCGCGTCGTGCCGTGGATCCTCGACAAGCTCAAGCCCATCCAGGTCGCCGGCGTCGACATCGATCACTACTACGAGGCCCGCAAGGCGTTCACGACCGAGGAGTGGATCGACCTGCTCATGCAGTCGATCGGCCTCAACCCCGAACAGTACAACGAACGCGGCAAACTCATCGCCCTGACCCGCCTCATCCCGTTCGTCGAGCGCAACTACAACGTCGTCGAACTGGGGCCGAAGGGCACCGGCAAGTCGCACACGTTCAGCGAGTTCTCCCCGAACGGCATCCTCATCTCCGGTGGGGAGGTCACGGTCGCCAAGCTGTTCGTCAACAACGCGAGCGGCCGTATCGGGCTGGTCGGCTACTGGGACTGCGTCGCGTTCGACGAGTTCGCCGCCAACCGGCGCACCGACCAGAACCTCGTCAACGTGATGAAGAACTACCTCGCGAACAAGTCCTTCTCGCGCGGTACCAGCATCTACGGCGCCGAGGCCTCGATGGCCTTCATCGGCAACACCACCCACACCGTGCCGTACATGCTCAAGAACTCCGACTTGTTCGACGAGTTGCCCGATGCCTACCGCGACCCAGCCTGGCTCGACCGCGTCCACCACTACATCCCTGGCTGGGAGGTCGCACCGATCCGTTCGGAGATGTTCTCCACTGGGTACGGCTTCGTCGTTGACTACCTCGCCGAGATCCTGCGCGCGAAACGGTCGGAGGACTTCTCGGACAAGTACAACGACTACTTCACGCTCGACAACTCGATCTCGACGCGCGACCAGGACGGCATCCGCAAGACGTTCTCCGGGCTGATGAAGCTCGTGCATCCCGCGGGAGAGGCCTCGGAGGACGAGGTCCGGGCGCTGCTCGAGTTCGCGATCGAGGGGCGCAAGCGCGTCAAGGACTCGATCCTGAGGATCGACGCCACGATGCGCGACACGCCTGTCCGCTTCCGCTACGCCGACAGGGCAGGCGTCTGGCGCGACGTCGCCACTCTCGAAGAGAGCCAGTACCCGCAGCTGTACCGGCGGGCCTGGGACGCGACGCACCACGGCGACGGCGGATCACGTGAAGCCGCGCCTGCGGCAACCCAGCCGGCCCCGGCACAATCAACGGCTTCCTCGACGGCTGCTCAGGACGCACCCGCGGGGCCCGCACCCTACGTGTTGGCCGAGGGGCATCGGGACTTCATCGCAGGCCAGAGAGGAGTCTCCTACGAGACCCTGCTTCTGCCATACCTTCGCGGCGCATCCAAGATCACGATCACGGACCCCTACATCCGCATGCCCCACCAGGGACGCAACCTCGCCGACCTGCTCAGCCTAATCGCCGCCGCCAAGGACGACGCCGACGAGATCGACCTCGAGCTGGTCACCACCGAGGAGCCGAAGGCCGAGTTCAAGCACTCTCAACTTCTCATGCTCAAGTCGATCAAGGACGCGTCCGACGCCGTGGGCGTCCGACTGGCGGTTCGACTAGACGACACGATCCACGACCGCCGCATCGAGACCGACCATGGCTGGCGCATCGACCTCGGGAAAGGCCTCGACATCTGGCAGAAGCCGAGCGACAATCCGTTCGACTTCGGGCGGAGTCGCCAAGAGTTCCGACTCGTTGGCTCGGCGTTCAGCATCCACTACGTAAAGATCCCGGTCGCTGGCGCTGCGGTTCGAATTGGGGGCGATGGTGTCTGAGACCGGAGTCTTGGACTACCAGTCGCTCCGGATGGCGTGGGATTGCGCGGCAGGACTGGTTCGCACGCGTCCTTGGCTGACCATCAGCTGGATTGCGCATCCCGGGGAGGATTGGCACCTCGTGGTGCACGACGGCGCAACCGGACCCGCCCTCCACTTCGATGACTATCCTGGCCCGACCCTCGCGGGCAAGTCGGGCGTGTCCTCGCTGGATTGGGATGATGTCATCCCTCCATCTGAGGTCATCGACTGGACGATGGAGTGGGGCCCCACCGACACCGGTGCGGAGTTGACGCCGAAGACCGCGGTCTACAAGCTGCTGAGTGCGCTAGTCGCGCTGGGCCCGTCGTGGTCGGTTCAGCCGGCGCGTTTCATTGGGGACGACGGCGACCCCTCCTCCGTCTACACCCTTCAGAAGGTCTTTCCGACGATCGCGCAGGCGGTGGACTTCTACGTGGAGATGCTCGAAGGGCAGCATCGGGAGGGGAAGGTCGCGGGGCGTTCCGAGTACTGGCATGAACCACTATGGCTTGTCGCGGTAGACGGTATCGCCACCGCAGTGGTCGATGAGGCCGGCGACCTGCACGTTTCGGCCAGCGCCAGCACAGGGGCTTCCGCGTTCAAAGTCCTGCCGACGCTTCGCGATCGCGACTGGGCGATCGATGAATTAGCCCAGGCGGTCGCCGAAGGATCTAGCATCGCCGAAGATTCCGCGCCGCAGTCGAGTCACCCTTCCGCCCTGACGAGCCCCCAGAAGCTGCGCGTCTACATCGACTTCGCCTCGATCATGTCGCCCTCGGACTGGGAGGCGGTTCGACGGGTACGCGAGAGCGGTTCCAGAGTCGAGGACACCAAACTTCTATGGACGGTTGGCCGGGAGTTCGCTGACGCCTTCGGGGAGGACTGGTGGTCGATGGGTCTTCCCGGCGCCATCAGCGGCGGTGTCGAATGGACGCTCCACATCGGCAGAATGGGCATCGGCACGCCTCGTACTGATCTTCTCTACCTGGCCGCCTCTGAGCTCTTCACGGGCTACTTCTTCACCGGATGCAAGCTGCTGATAGACCGCCTGGGCGTTGCGGACTGCGACATTTACGTCACTCGCGATGCGGCCGCTGACGTCAGAGGCGGTACGGCGGAAGTTATCCGAGTCGGCACGAAGGGCTTCGAAGACTGGCGTATCGTCGCGAGCTATATCTCCGGGCGCGCTCGTCGATGATCGGCAGAGCGATAGAGCCTCAGCGGTGGCCAGTCCCGCTTGTTGACTATTGTCGGGTCTATGTCACCCCGTTGAAGGTCCGCACCCGGACCTTCGCTGTCCGGTGTGCGATCGACTGATCAAGGTTGTCTCGGATCGAATCGTCGAGCACGTCGGCGAGACCGGCGACCACTGCGCATCGAGTGGGCACCTTCGGATATTCCCCATGTAACCGTGAGCGCGCCCTTCGAATGCGACGAGTGTGGACAGCTGACGAAGAGCAATCTACGGACCGGCGTCGTGCACTCGCACAACCTGCCTGGAGACACGCGTGTTTGCTCTAACTCCGGCCGATTCATCGGACCGTTGGGGGGATCAGTCGTAGTCCGGCTAATGCCGGAGCCCTCTGTGCCCACACCCGCCTCTCGCACGCACGGCTATAGCGATGAGGGGAAGTCGAGCGTGAGAGCGGTTCGGGGCGGGCTCCCTGGTCTGGGGCGACGTCGCTGACAACACCGGGCTGTTGAGCGATGACCGCCGCAGCCTGACTCGAGATGTGGACACTTACTCGACTGTTCAGATACCTCGAGATCTCTCCAGGGGCGTCCAGATCGCTCGAAGCCCAGTCGCGTATGCTGGCTGTTACCACCACCGGAGTGAAGCCGAAGCGCTGGATTCCGGGGGTTTTGGGCATCCGCGAGACCATCCGGGCCTGTGGCGCAGCTGGTAGCGCACCTGCATGGCATGCAGGGGGTCAGGGGTTCGAGTCCCCTCAGGTCCACCAAACGCTTCATGTTCAAACACCGGTTCGCTTGCATGCGGGCCGGTGTTTGTGTTCTGGCTTCGTTGTGCTCCCGTGTGGTGTGCGTGTGGGGCGAGGAGGTTCTTGAACGTGACTGTGGGTTCGGTGATGACCTGGTCGGTTGAGGTGATGTAGATCTTCTCGAAGAAGGCTTGGTTGAACAGGCGGCGGATGCTGTCGGTGGCCTTCTCGTAGACGGTGTGGCAGTCGCTGGCTAGGTGGAGTGCTTGGTGGAGTTCTGCTTCTGCTTCAGCATGGTCAGACTCAGCGGCCTCGAGCCGGCTGCTCAGTCGGGTGAGGGCGGGCGCGATCCGATCTTGTTCTTCTTTGAGGAGGTCGAGCGGGATCGCTCCGGCGTAGTGCGCTTGGAGGAGTTTCTCTCGTTGGCTGAGGAGCTCACTTCGCTGCTTGATGAGGTCTTCGCGTTCGAACCGGGCTTGGGTGGTGAGGCTGCTGAACTCCTCGGTGATTGACGCGCGGAGTTCTTCGACGGAGGCTGGGCTGGGTTGGATGCGCGCGTAGTGGTTGATGATGAGCTGTTCGACGATGTCGACGTGCATGGCCTTGCGGGTGCAGTCGGTGGCTTTGCGGTGCCGTCCTGAGCAGATGAAGTAGGGGTAGATGATGCCCTTCTTGTTCTTCGCGTGGGTGATGAGCAGCCGGGATTCGCAGTCTCCGCAGTACAGCGACCCTTTGAGGTAGTGGTCGTGGGTCTGGGTCTTGTCGCCTGCGAGGTTGTTGGCTTTGAGGACGGTCTGCACTTGTTCCCAGGTACCAGGGTCGATGAGGGGTTCGTGCTGTCCTTCGTACTCGACGCCCTCGAACACGACCGTGCCCTTGTAGTACGGGTTCTGCAGGGTGCGGTGCAGGGTGGAGACGTGGATAGGTCTTGCCGGGCGGCGGGGTGTGGGGGCGGTGACGAGGCCGCGGATGGTGAGTTCGTCGAGGAGGGTATTGAGGGTCCAGTCGCCGGCGGCGTAGGCGGTGAATGCCCAGCTGATCAGGGGCGCGCGATCGGGGTCGGTTTCTACGGTGCGCAGTTCGTAGCCGTCTGCGGTGCGGGTGCGCACGTTGCGGTAACCGATAGGGGCCTTGCCCGTGGTGCCACCGTTCATCGCCTTGGTGCGGAGGCCTTTCATGACTTCTTGGGCGAGGTTGGCGGAGTACCACTCGGAGATCGACGCCATGATGCCGTGCTGGAGTTGCCCGGCGGGGGTGGCGTCGATGTTCTCAGCTGCGGAGACGAGAGCGACGCCTGCGCTGGTGAGCTCTGACTGGATGAGCGCGTCGTCGAGGCGGTTACGGGCGAGGCGGTCGACTTTGGGGATGATGCAGTAGTCGATGTCGTGTTCTTTCACGTACGCGAGCAACGACAGGAGAGCTTTGCGGCGGGAGAGCGACTTGCCGGACTCTCCGGGTTCGACGAACTCTTCGACGACGACGGCGCCCATGCTCTGGGCTTTGCGTTCGACGGCGCGGCGCTGGTCGGGCAGGGAGTATCCCTCGTCGCGACCACCGCGTCGGGCCTGCTCGGTGGTCGAGACACGCAGGTAGGTGACTGCGGTGGGGGTGGGCATGATCAGTGTTCCTTTCATCAGGGTGGTGCCGCACGTCCTGATGAGAACACTGATCCCCGTCACACCGTGGTGTGACGGGGAACCTGGCCCCGGGGTGGGGCGAAACGTTGATGGTGCGGCGCTCTGGGCGGAGCGGGTACCTGGGTTCAGTTTACCGTGTCGTCGCTTTCGCTGCCGAGGGACCATGCCCGCGGGTCGCGGCGCAGTGGTCGAGGCACCCTGCGGAGGGCGGGTTGGCTTGTGCTCAGGTTGCCGGTCGCCGCGCGGAGGGGGTGTGTCTCATCGGGTACGACGCCATCGCTTCATTGGCCGTGTCGCGGTCGCTGTAGCGGTGGGAGAAGACGTGCCCGATGATCGCTTTGGCGAGAAGGGTGACGTCTGGGCGGTGTCGGTCTTCGGTGCGGACGCCGAGGGTCCCGCCCCGTGACGCTGGAGCGGTCGCCCGCGCAGACGCGAGGGTGTTGGTGATGGGGTGGTTCTGTGTCATGGGTGCTCTTCCCGGAGGAGGAAGGCGTTCTCGGCGGCTGCGCGCCGTGTGACGTCTTCCATGACGAAGTCGATGAAGTCCGCGTCGCGGTCGGTGATGGGCGCCTCGTCGCTTGCGGGCGCAGGGTCTTCGCCAGGCCAGCTGGTGTGTCTGCTGGGACGGTCACGGTCCAGGCGTGTGCCGGAGATCTGCACCCATTCACGGAGCCGGGTGCGCGCGGCGGCGAAGTCGGTCATGAACGAGATAGGTCCGGCGGCGTCCTGCTCGGGGTCGTAGCAGCCGAGCCACCGGGTGTGGAGTGCGGAGAGCTCCCAGACGAGTTCGGGGTGCCGGTGCCACATCGGGGGGATGATCTGTGCGGGGAGCGCGAACTCGTGGCGCAGCCAGTTGACCCAGTCGTTGAGGTCGAGCCATTCGTGTTCGGCGTCGTCGCTGGAGAGGGTGCGCCAGTTGATAGGACGGGGGATGGGCGGCATGTCGCTGCCACCCATCCCGCCTGTGGCGGTCTCGTGCCCATGTTCCCCCTCGTCGGGCCCATCTTGAGTGGCGTCGATTTCGGGTTCGTCGTACTCGGGTTCGAAGTCGATGTCCGGTGTGCCGGGTTCGGGGTTCTGTGTCGGGTCGATGCCTGCCACGGGGTGCTCCTTTCGTGGGTTACCGGCTCACCGGTTCCATTGCGGGTGCTTCGGCCTCGCGGGACGCGGTGGGGGTGGGGGAGCCGAGCTGGGCGGCACGGTCGGGCTCCTCACGCTCGGTCTCCCGCTCGGCTTCACGTTCCGCGGTGCGCTCTGCGGCGGGCCTGCGGTCGACGGTGTAGTCGGTGACGTTGGGGTCGTGGGCGATCCGCTTTGCGACGAACTGCTCATCGGTGCGCTCGGTGCCGTTCACGTCGCGGGTGTACTCGCGCGTGTAGCCCTGGGCGATGATGTCGTCGCCCTTCACGAACCGGTCGGCGGAGCGTTCGGCGGACTTCCCGAACTGGATCAGGTCGTGGTAGGTCGGGTCGAGCTTGCGGAAGGACCCATCGGCCTGCGGTTCGTAGTGGTTGATGCCGATCCGCGCGTAGAAGCGTGCTTGCCCGGATTCGGAGAACGTGAGGCGGGGGTCGGCGGAGATGAAACCGTTGACCGCCTGCGAGGTCTTGATAGCCATGAGAGGGCCCTTCCTGATAGCAACGAACTGTCTGGTGCCCCCGCACCCAGGAACTGGGCGGGGAACACCAGACAGGTGCGTCCCTCGCACCCCACACGCAGCTGGAGTGAGGGTCAGGCAGCGCGCAGCAGCGTCTCGATTTCTCTGCGGTCGGTTTTCAGCTGGGCGGCGTCGGTGCGGGCGGGCCAGGCGCGTAGATCGGTGATGATCGGGCGGGCGGTGCGGAGCATGACCACGCCGGTACCGAACGGGAGGGTGCGGATCACGTCGGGCGGCATGACGGGCACGCGGCGGATGGAGCGTTGCGCGGACCGGTGTCCTTGCTCGCCGATGGTGACGGAGTCGGTGATCTCGTCGCGTTCCCCGATCAACGACGACAGATCTTGCAGGTCGCGGGAGTTCGACGCGCCGCCGAGGATGATCTTCACGATCGACGCATCCCACAGTGCGTTCGCGTTGTTTTCCCCCCATTTCTCCCTCGCCTGGGCGAGGGACTGCAGCACGGGCAGTGTCGTGATCCCGGTGCCTCCGCCTTCTGCCATGAGCGTGGGCAGGGAGGGCAAAGGGGCGAGGTTGCCGATCTCATCGAGTGCGAGCAGCATCGGCGGGTCGAGGCGGGTGCCGGGGGAGGTCGCGGCGATCTTCCGTCCGGTCTCCACGAGGTCCTCGATGAAAGCCGCGACCAGCGCCGACGACGCACCCGCTCCTGCCCCGGTGGCGAGGAGGTAGAGCGTGCCCCGGTCGCGGATGAACGCTTCCGGGTCGAACTTGTCGTTCGGGCCGGGGGTGACAGCCTCCAGCACGCGCGGGTCCGCGAAGGCGGAGAACGCCAGAGACACGCCCTGCCAGATCGAGTCGCGCGTCTTCGGGTCCGCTTGCAGCATCGCATCCAGCGACTCCGCCCACCCGGGAGCCGCGCCCGGGTGGGACTGCAGGACCCGCACCGCATCGGCTGCGGCTGTCGGGCTCAGCGCCCACTGATACAAGGTGGCAGCATCCCGGCCGTCGAGAGCGGCAGCGTGCAGAAGACCTTGGATTGCGGAGGCGGTTTTGCCTTGCCAGAAGTCCCCGCCGGACACGGACCCGAAGTTCGTCGCGGTCGCAAGCCCCGTCGCACGGATCATCGCCGTCAACGGGTCCTCACATCCGCGCACCGGAGACCACTTCATCCCGGCAGGGAGCCCTGCGGCGAGGCGCTGCGGGTCGAACACCGCGACGGGCCCGACGCGTTCACGGGCACGCATTGTCGCCGTGAGATTGTCAGGCCGAGTGGAGGTCGTGATCACCGCACCGGGAGCGTCGAGGATCGCGTTGATGACGATGTGCAGGCCTTTCCCCGACCGGGGCGGGCCGATCAGCAGAATCGAGTCCTCCACCGTCGCCCACACCTCACGCCCTTTCGACCGTCCCAGCAGGTAGCCCACATCTGTTGCCGTCGGATCCTTGAGCGACGGCCGGTAGGTGCCTGCCCGAGTCACGAGCGTCTTCGCGGACGCGACCTTCGCGACTTCCCGCGCTGTCGCGATGCCCTGCAACAGGCGCGGGTCCTGGGCACGGTTCTCTTTCGCGCGGGCGAGCAATCGCCACATCCACCAGCCGGCTATGCCCGCCAGGGTGAGGAGGAGAGCCACGACGGCCCAGTACACGACTGGGCTCAGGCCCGGCGCGCCCATCGCCTGCCCGGGGTCAGCGGGGATGAGGAGGACGCCCAGGCCGGTGGCGGGGCCGCCGATGGGTTGCGGCATGCCGGTCAGGAACGCGGCAATGCTGCCGCACAGCCGGAGCAGAGCGGCGAGGCCGGCGAACCCGGCGAGGGCTGCGAGGCCGAGGTTGGCGAGTAGTTGCGAAGGCTGGTGCGGGTTCATCCCAGGTCTCCGATCACGCGGGCGTTGCCGGAGATGCGACCGAACAGCAGCACTTCGCCGCTGCCGGCGGCGAGCTCACGATCCTCGATGAGATGGCGCACATTGCCATCCCCGTCGGTCGACGAATGCCGGATGATCATTGCCAACGCGACGTCTTCACCGGGGATGAACCCGTCACCGGTGACCTCGAACAGCACAGGCACTCCGGCCCTATGCAGTGCGTCGGTAGCTGCGGCGGCTTCCGGCGGGTCCGGTTCGGAGTCGGGTGCTGGGGGTGGCGGGGTGAGGACATCGGTGTAGGTGGTGCCGTCTTCCTCGACGATCGACACCCGAACAGGGACCTGCTGCTCCCGGAGAACCCGGTCAATGAGCTCGCCCAGTTCTCCGCGTCCGATGGGGACATCCGTAACGGCCTCGCCGTCGAGCCTCACTGTGATCTGGTCTGCGCTGTCCACCCTCGCCGTCAAGAGCGGCAGAACGACCGGCACGGTGGCCGGTGCGGCGCCGGGACGTGCGGTCTTCGGTGGGTGCGGGGTGCGGCGGGAGCGTCGTGAGGGTGCAAGTTCGCTCATTTTTCGCCTCCCGTCATCCGGGTGGTGGTGTCGAAGGTAGTCAGTTCGTCGGGGTGGAGTTGGTGTTGCACGACGAAAGAGCGTTCCTTGATCCGCCACAGCCCCTGCCCGGTGCCCAGGCCTGGGAGAAGGGACTGTTCTGTGCCGGTGAGTCCGAGTGCTTGCGCGGTGGTGCCGAGCTGGTCAGCTTCCTGCCGGTAGATAATCCGGGTCTCTGCGTTCGCCAGTAGCGACGACGCTAAGGCGCGCATTGCCGAGCCCTGGTCGCCGACGTTGTCGAGGTCGGTGAGCTTGTGGAAGATGAGCATGTTCGCGATGCCGTAGTGCCTGGCAAGACGCCACTGTGCATCCATGCGCTTCAGCAGTGCAGGGTGGGACATGAGTCGCCACGCCTCGTCGTAGATCACCCAGCGTTGCCCACCGTGGGGGTCCAGCAGCGCTGACTCCATCCACGCTGACGAGCATGTCATCAGCACCGAGATCAGCGTGGAGTTCTCCGCGACCCGCGACAGATCCAGCGAGATCATCGGCAACGACGGGTCGAACTGCACCGTCGACGGGCCATCGAACAGGCCCTGCAAATCGCCTGCGACCAGGCGACGCAGCGCGTGACCGACCAGACGCCCGTCTTCAGCGAGTCGCCCGTCAACATCATCGCGGGTGTCCGGGCCGAGGATGCGGTCCACGACCATCGGCAGGATCGGCACCTCAGTGGACGCGACGACCGCCGCCAACGCGACATCAATCGACGTGTGCTCCAGCGGGGACAGGGAGCGTTCCAGGACGGTCTCGGCGAGAGCGCCGATGAGTTCCCTGCGACGAGACGCCACCTGCGTGGACCACTCGATATCCGTCAGACCGGAGGGCCGGTGGCCCTCATCGAGCGGGTTGAGGCGGTTCCGTAATCCGTGACCGAGGACGATCGCCTTCCCGCCGACTGCTTCAGCGACCGGGGTGTGCTCGCCCTTAGGATCGCCCGGGACGTACACGCGTCGCCCGAAGGGGATCGACCGCGTGTAGAGCGATTTCGCGAGCGACGACTTCCCGGAGCCGACGATGCCCGCCAGGACGATGTTCGGGGCGGTGATCACGCCCCGCTTATAGAGCACCCACGGGTCGTACACGAACGACCCACCCGAGTACATGTCCTGCCCGACGAACACCCCTTCCGGACCGAGACCACCCTCGGCAAGAAACGGGTACGCGCCAGCAAGCGCCGCACTGGTGTCCTGATGCGCGGGCAACCGAAGCCCCCGATAGGACCGCAACGCGGCAGGCCCCGGCTCACCAGCCCGGGGAAGGTACGTGGTCGCGTGACGTTCAGCTGCTTCCGCCTCATGCAGGGCGCGGGCGTGGGCTTTGCGGGCGGCGAGGTCATCGGCGCGGATCCTCGCTGCCGCCTTGCGGCGGGCCCTGCGTTGCCTACGATGCTCGGACTCCGGCCCGATGAGGACGCTGGAGTAGACGCGACGGTCCGGGGCGTTCATAGAAAAGCTCCTTCCTGCACGCCGCCCAGGACGGGCGATCGGCGTGCAGGAAGGAGGTACGAGACCCGCGCCCCAAGAGGGCCGCGGTTTGGGGTCAGATCGTGCGCGCCAGCGGGAGAGCGGCGGCGGTGAAGGCTTGTGCCTGTTGTCCCACGAGCCGTCTGGTCTCGCAGGACGCTTGGATCGCGGCTTGTTCGATCTTCGACACAGCGGCCTCCAGCTCGTCACCGGTGGGAGCGCTGATGGAGATCAGACCGGTGTAGCGGAGGATGCCGTGACCGCTGGTGAGGTCTGCTTCCTGTTGCAGAACGTCCTGGTACTCGGCGGTCTGTTGCGCGTCTTCCACCTGCCCGATCTTCTGGCGTTGCGCGGCGTCGGAGATGTACTCGACCTTCTTCTTGCGGATGTCTCGGGCGGCCTGGTCTGAGCGGATCGGTGTGCACAACAGTGAGAACGCCCGGCGGACGCCGGAGGCGAGGAGCACGGGGGAGAGGAACCCGGGGTAGACGAGGGATCTCGGCCATTCGCTGATCCACAGAACCGCGTGGTGGGCGCTGTCTGATTTCAGCCCGTCCCAGGTTTCCTCGACGGCGACGGGGCCTGCGGTGGCGAGGTCTTGGCCGAGGTCGCCGGAGCGTTCGAGGGTCGCGGCGATCGCGGGATCGTAGGCGGATCGGAGGATGACGGCGAGCTGGCCGGGGGTGAGCCAGTCGGTGGCTTTCAGGTCTGCGGCGTGCAGCGCGGAGGTGAGGGTGTTCATCTCCTGCCGCAGCACCGCGGCGGCTCCCTTGATGCCGCCACCGGCGGTGCGGATCGCGCGGGCGGCGCTCTTCATGTCCAGGGCGATGGAGATGGTGGTGGCGTGGCGTTCCCCAGCGGGGCCAGCGCGGTCGATGAGTTCCGCGTAAGTGCGTGAGGTCCAGGATGCATCTCCGGGGGTGCCGTGCTGGGTCCACCACTGTGCGAGTCCCGTTCCGGAGTCGGGGAGGGTGCGTTCGAGGACCTGTAGCCGGGCGATGCGCCCAGAGCGGCAGCAGGTGGCGAGCACTCGGCCCCAGCTGGCGATCCGGCGTTCCTGCTCGCCCGGATCGAGGAGCACGAACGCCGGGTGGGTGACCTCGAGCAGCGCCGTCAGGGTCGCGGCATGGGGGTGGTGGACCATGACCGCCCCGGTGACCGGATCCTCGTATTGGCGGAGGGAGGCCATATCTCCCGGGAGGGCGAGGGTGCCCGCTGGGCGGGGTTTGACGACCCGCATCCGGTAGATGGTCTGTTTCACGGTGACGCGCCACAGCCAGTGCCCGGCCACCGGAATCCATTCGACGGCTTTACGGCCGCCGATGGGGATCCAGGTGATCGCCAGGCAGGTGGCCCAGATCGGGGCGGTGTAGGCGAGGATGATGCCGCCTCCGGCGTAGAGGGAGCCGATGAACGCCGCCCCGGCGAGGGCGACGGTGACCACCTGGGACAGTGACAGGCCGAGGATCAGGCCGCGACGGGTGAGGCGTGAGAACTTCACCGGCGTCAGTGGGTAGTCATCCTGCTTCTTGTGCGGAGATTGCTTGGCCACGGGTTACTCCTTTCCCTTCGGTGCCGAGCTGGGTGGCGGCGGGCTCTTCGACTCCGCCGCCGGTGTTTGGGACGTCGGCGTCTGGGGTGCCGGGGTGGACGGGGACTGCGGTGAGGGCTTCGCCGGGGTGTCGGCCCCGGGCGGCGGGGTGTCGGCGCCTGCGCCTGCGGCGTGCTGATCGGCGGCGTTTCCGATGGCGTTGCCGAGCTTCGGGCCTGCCGTGGCGGAGTCCTTGGCGACCTTCGCTGCGACCACCGCCGCAGCTGCGGGTCCTGCGGCGGCAGCGCCACCGGCAGCCGCACCGCCTCCGGCGGCTCCACCACCTGCCGCACCGCCAGCAGCCCCACCTGTTGCACCGCCGCCTCCAGCTGCAGCTCCACCGCTGCCCGTGGCTGCGCTGGAGGAGCCGGTGCCGCCTCCGCTGGTGGGCTTCGTGTCTGCAGGGGCGGGAGATTTCCCGCCGCCTCCGCTGTCCTTATTGTTGCCGTCGAGGACCTTCTGGGGGCCGTCGCCGGAGGGTTTGGCGGAGGTGGGCACGGGGCGGTTCATCGCCTGTTTCGCTTCCTGCTCGGAGCTCATCGCGTGGTACATGTCGAAACCGACGAACGCGATGAACTTGTAGGTCAGATACGGGGCGAACGCGGCGACGAACATGAGCACGATCCCGGCGATCGGGTCCGCGATCGAGGCCAGGTCGAAGTCGATTGGTTGCGACACCTGGGTGATGGCGACGAGGAACACCACGACCAGGACGAGCTTGGAGAAGATGAGGGCGATCACGAACGACACCCATTTCCCGAACCAGCCGCGGGTGACGTCCCAGCTGGCGCCGCTGATCGCGATCGGTCCGAGCACGATCGCCACCAGTAGAAGGGCTTTGCGGATCAGGAGGGAGAACCACACGATTGCGGCGGCAGTGATCGCGAGCCCTGCGAAGAAGATCGTGATGATCGCGCCGACGCCGGGAGCGGCGATGTTGATGCCGGTGAGGCCTGCGGCGAGGAGGGCGATCTTGTCGCCCATATCTTCCATGGAGTTGCCTGTGGCTTGGACGATGCCGATGGTCAGTTGATCGGTGATCTCCAGCAGGGTCGCGGTGATCGTGATGATGAGGAATGACCCCAGCACGCTCTTCGCGAGCCCGAGTGCGGCGCGAGAAAGAGCGGTGGGGTCGCGTCTGATGAGGCCGGTGATCAGCTGCAGGCAGAAGAAGACGAGCATGATCATCACGGCGATGCCGAAGAGGATGTTGTAGACGCCGACGTATTCGGGGGATTGGACGTCGACGAGGGTGGTGGTGTCGAAGATCGTCCAGACGCCTTCGAACAGCCAGGCTGCGGCTTGGCCCATGGCGTTTGCGAGCCAGTCGAATGGGGCCGCAACGAGCGTTGCGGCCCCCTCCCCGACGGCGTCACAGACGTTGGATATGACCGGCACGTCACAGATACCCATGAACGTGTGTCTCCTTCCGTGAGTCGTTGACCAGGGGCTAGACGGACTGGCCGACGTTCCAGAAGAAGTTGATGAGCGTCACCGACGCGCCGCAGATGATCGCGGCCCCGCAGGAGACGAGGACGCCGACCTTGCCGCGGCCGGCGAGGTGCGGGTTTGAGGAGTTGGCGCCGAAGCCCCACACGATTGCGGAGATGATCAACGCGAGGACGGAGAGGATCAGCCCAATGGTCATGACGGCGCCGACGATGGTGCGCAGCTGCGAGATGCCGGGCAGTCCGCTGCTGTTGGGGTCGATATCGACCTCCATCGGGACGATGGCGGCGAGCTGCGGGAGGGTCTGGGTGGTGAGGTCGAGGATGACGGACACGAGGGTGGCTCCTTCACGAGTGACGAGAAACGGCCCCGACCCGGCCAGGCGGTCGGGGCGGGGTATCGCACAGGTGCGGCCGGAAGACCCCAGACATGACGAACGGGCGGGCCGGTGGCACAACCAGGGAGTGGTCGTCCGCCGACCCTCCCGTCACCATCCGCGGTGTCGGGAGGTCGGGGCGGTGGCTAGAGGGTGTTGCCGAGCGTGAGGAGCCAGTTCATCCAGGCGACTCCTGCGCCTGCGAGTGCTGCGGCCCCAAGGGCGGTCCATGCGCCGATACGGGCTTTCGTGGCGACCTGATGGTGGCCGTTTGCGGCGGCGATCGCCCACGTCACGGCGCACACGATCAGCATGAGTACCGAGATGATCAGCACAATCGTCAGGAGCGCACCGATCACGTTCCCCAGTTCGTTCGAGTCACCGATCGCCCCGAAATCGGGGAACACATTCGCGGGCAGAAGCCCCGCTGCGGTGATGTCGTGAAGAGTTCGCATGAGAGCTCACCCGTCTTTCACGGAGATGTGGATGTGGTCGAAGTGGCCGCCGGTCACGTCGCCCGGGTCGTGCATGCCGCCACCGCCGTAGGGACGCCACCCTTCGCCTGCGCGGTCGGGGGACCAGATCTTTCCCTGCCAGATGAGGTAACTGATCCCAAGGGTCTCGGCATGGGACTCCAGCCAGTCGGTGATCTGCCACCCGTAGGCCACTTGCTCGCTCGTAGGGTAGTGACCGATCTGGTTCCCAACGGTGACATCGCAGGCCCGCCCAAGGGGGTGATCGGACTTCTGTCCGGGCCGGGGCGAATAGCAAGCCCACCCGGTGCCGCCGAACGCGTTGCGCGTCTGGGTGACCATGTGTGCGGTGCGTGCGGTGACCTTCCCGCCCGTCCCACTCGGGTCCTCGACCAGGCGGCCGCCGTCTCCCGTGAAGGGGGCAGGGGTGCTTCCTGATCCGGGAGGTGCGCAGCCGGGGCCGGGCGTGGCGCTGCCGTCTGATTCGGTGGCGCCGTGATCAGCGAGCCACTGGTCGGCGTCGATCGTGTCTGTTCCCGTGCTGCCAGGGCGAATCTCGAAGTGTAGGTGCGCGCCGGTGGAACGCCCAGAGGAGCCGACATCCCCGATGTGGGTGCCGGCGGTCACGGTCTGTCCTTCGGTGACATGGATGCCGTGGGCCCACATGTGTGCGTAGACCGAGCGGACGGCCTCACCGCCCACGGTGTGCTCGATGATGATGAGCCCGCCGTAACCACCGTTGAACTCTGCCCACACCACTCGTCCGTCGGCGACCGCGTAGATCGGGGTGCCGTCGGCGGCACCGTAGTCGGACCCGGCGTGGAATGTGCGTTCCCCGGTGAAGGGGTCTGAGCGCCACCCCCAGTCGCTGGTCTTCGTCCACGTTCCGGCAGGCAACGGGAACACGACGCTGCCCGTCTCGGGCACGGAACCTGTCTCGCTGCCGGTGCCGCTTTTCGCGGGGGTGGTCAAAGCGGTGAGGATGGTCTCGGCGACGGGCTGATAGTTCTGATACCGGTCGGGGTAGGCGGACACTTCCACTGCCTGGGCGGCTTCGCCCATGTCCATCGACTGCCAGCCAGGGATGTCCAGCAGCCCGCGCGGTGAGGGGTAGTTCGGGCCGGTCGGCCCGCCGTAGAACGCGCGCGCCTGATAGGTGGTGTCCATGAGTTCGGCGACGGTGCCCCACCCGGCTTGTGGGCGCATCTGGAACAGGCCCAAGCTGTCGTGGTCGGAGCCGTTGCCGTCGTTGGGGTAGTCGCCGGATTCGGGGTAGGTGCCGGTGTTGGCGAGCTGGCGCAGGGTTGATTCGGTCAGCGCGGCCATGAGCGCGATCGTGACCCCGCGGGTATCAATCCCCTCGGTTTGGGATCCGACGGTGATGATGGTGGCCGCGTGCGTGAGCTGCTGCTTGTTCAGCGTGAACGTCTCACCGTTCCGGGTCGTCACCTCCAGCGAGTCCGGGATCGGTCCCACGCTCAGCGATGACCCGGGCGTGCAGGCGGCGTTCGCGGCCGGGTTCATCAGCACCCCGACCGCGAGCAGCATGGTGGATGGCCCCACACACAGGGCGGCGATGGCGAGGCCTACGAGGAGTTTCTTCAGCATGTCGGCCTCCTAGCGAAGCGGGCTGCCCGGCACGGACAGCCGCAGCACATGGCACCGGTCGAACGCCGGTTCACAGGCCAGGAACACGGTGAACGCGACCTCGTGGTCACTGCTGAGGTCCTGCCCGCCATTGGTGCCGGTGCGGTGCCGGGTGCCTTCGATCGTCACCGCGGTCATTCCGGGCACCAGAGTGCCGGACTGGTCCTGCGTGACCGCGTCATCCCACGCCTCCGGGATATAGGCGTTCTCGATGGTGAGACGTTGGCTGGTGGCGTGCCCGGTGAGCTGCCGCCATGCATCGGCGGCGGGGAAGTAGAGGGCGATGTCGGAGGCAAGTCCCGCCGTCTCGACGCCGGAAGGGTCGGCATCAGCCAGCAGCACCTGCCCGTAGTCGGCGGGCCGCAAACCCGCGGCGGTGTCCCACGTGAACAAGGCTCCGGCAACAGCCTCGGCGTACCGAATCGGGTCATTCGTCACCGGCAGGCGCGGCAGGGCGGCCGATTCCGTCGGGACCGTCGCGGAGGGTGCGGACGAGCGGTCAGGAGTTGGGGCGGTGGGGTTCTCGTGTGGGCGGGCGATGAGCCCGTAGATTCCGACACCAACCAGGGTGAGAAGCACGAGCGTCGCAGCGATGGCGGCGACGAGTAGGAGACGGGTCCGCCTTCTGGAGGTGGACCGCGTGGAGGGATCGAGCGGCATGGGTCGGGAGTCCTTTCACAGCAGACAACGGGTCGTGTGCGGTGAAGGTGCGGTCCGCCCACCCCACGCTCATGGCATGCAGAAACCTGAGAAGTGACGGCGGGGAGTGACGGGCGGGAAGAACACTGAAGCGTCCCCCGTGGACGAGAGACGCTTCATACCCGGGCCCGGCAGAGACAGTGTTTAGCTGACTGCCTCCAGTCGCTGGGCTGTGGATTGGGTTCGGGAGTGGGATGCGGCGTCGAGGAAGGCGTTCGCCTTCTGCCGGTGGGTGATGATCGCCTCCCACTGTTCGTCGGTGGCGTACTGGCCGACGAGCGCGGCGTCGTTGATTTCCCACCATCCTTCCGCTTTCGCGAGGATGTCGACCAGGCGACGTGAGTGGTACCGGCCGCGTACGGCTTCGGCTGACACCGGATTGTCGTCCTCGTTGCTGTCCGCGGTGGGTGGTGTGGGGGTGAGGGCGAGCTTCCGGACCCGGTTCACCGCGCTGGCGACGGCGCGGGAGCGCTCCACCGCCCGGTCGATCTGTCGCACAGCGTCGAGTTCTTCGCCGGCGGCTTCCCGCACGAGAGGGGACGCGGTCTCGTTGACGGTGGTGTGCTCCAGCCAGCACTCACCACGCAGCGCCATCACCTCGTGGTAACGGCCGTGGACCTTCCCGTCCATGTTGATCTCCACGACGGCTTCGGCCGCTGCGGTGCGGACACGTTGATCTTCCGCCTCGTTGGTGGCCAGGCGTTGCAGGGCGAGGACTTGCTCGAGTTGCTGTGAGGAGTCTTTCCCCGTGACCGCTTGCGCAGCCTGGACTCTGGACTTCCGTTTCGCCGGTGGTTGTGATTCCCAACCACCGGGCCTGCTGCCGCGTCCGGCGCCGACGATCATCGCTTCCTTGTCTTCACCGGGAACGTCCGGTGCGTTGTCCTCCTCAGCTCCCGGCAGCGGGGTGGCGCCGAAGCGGGTGGCAGCTTGACGGCGAGCGTTCTCCTCGGCCAAAAGAGCCTTGTACTCCGCGTAGAGGGCTGCCTTCTCGCTGGTGGTGAAGTCCTTGCGGAGCAGGTTGTCGTCCTGGATGGCAAGGAGGGTGCGCAGCTCATCGGAGACCTCCGCCGCCACCCACACCGGGACAGTGGAGTGTCCGAGCTGGCGCATCACTTCGAGTCGGCGTCTCCCGGAGATGAGTACCCCGTCGGAGGTGATCACGATCGGGCACAGGAGGCCGAGTTTCTGGATCGAAGCGGACAGTTCGCTGAGATCGCCGAGCTCGCGTCGGTAGGAACGGCCGAGCACGATCTGCGCGATGGGGAACTCGCCCACCAGTCGCCCGGATTCGGGGCGGGGCGCGGTGGCAGTCACGCGGCCTCCCTCCGGGTGAACTTGCCTGAGAGGGCCTTCAGCTGGTCGTCGGCCAGCAGGTCTTCGGTTCGGTCCCCGAGCAGGACGCGCGCGAAGATCCCCAGACGTGCGGGGTCCGCTCCGGTGACTTCCTTCTTCGAGCGGGGCCCCAGCAGCAGACGCAGCAGCCCGTTCCAGTCACGGCTGCAGAAGCCCAGGCGCAGCCGCATCGGGTCGTCTTTGCGGAGGACATCAATGCCGGACTGCGTGTTGGACAGGGTCGTCAGACGGTGGCAGATGTACTCGACTGCGGGTTCGATCGTGCGCGCATGCCAGCCCGTGGCGACCAAGAAGATGGACGCAGACCTCACCACTCGCTCCACCGCCACCAGCGGTGACTGTGGTGGCGTGGCCGCGGCGAGCACGTGGTAGAAGAACGTCTCGTAGTGGCCCGCCCGCACTGGGTACTCGTCGGGCCGGTGCTCCGGCCTGCGGGCTTTGTCGGTTGAGGTGAGGAGACGTTCCGCATGCACTTCCGCGGCGATCCCGAGCTCCACTGCGCGAGTGATCGCCGCCCACGGGTCCGCAGCGCGCACGATCGCGGGGGTACGCATCGCCAGGAACGCCTCATACACGGCGTCGGCGGGATCGCGGTGCCAGGACAACGCCAACGGTAGGTACTTGCGTTCTGTGTACTCCAGTAGCGCCCGAGCTGCCGGGTGGCTCTGCCATCTGTGCTGAGCGGTAAGTTCGGTGAGGAGCGCACGCAGCCCCTCGCTGGTCGTGAAATCAGGATGCGGATCGATGGGATCTCTCATGGTTCGGACTCCTTCGGACGGGGTGACTGATAGGTGTGTCACCGCGACCCCAAACCGCGACCACCCGCTGGGATGGACAGTCCCGGGCACCGGCAGGAGGTATCACCGGGCACCGGCCCGTTCGACCCCTTTGGGGTTTCCCGAGGCCGTGTGCAGCCAGCACACCGAGCGCGCAGGAATGAAGAAGAAACTCGGGAGCGGTTAGGGTGCGGCATCCGCCGCATCGTGGGTGAGCGGCGGAGCAGCGAAGCTCACAGGCTCACCTCCTGTCCGCTCCGGCTCCTGCCCGAATCTCGCCAAAGTCGGGCAATCAGCGGTGCTTGCACCATCGGCAGTGCGCGTCGACGCGCATGCCGGAGTTGCTTCGACGGTCGTTCCCGCTGCTCTGCGGGTGCCCACGCTGCCCTATCTGGTGCAACGGACTGCGTGGCGTCGTCCGCGACGACGCTTGTCGTGCTGGAGGGGTGCTGCGCCGAACGCATCCTCGTGTCGTCTCCCTGGATGAGGGCACCGGCACGCCATATTCGACGACAGGCCGAGAGAAGATGCTCCCTGCCACCGCAACGGCGATGGCAGGGAGCGAAGATGTCGGTGTTGTTCTCGGCGTGAGAACGTTCGCGCGCGCGACGGTGTCTGACCCATGGCCACTGATCTCGGCCCCGCGAAATCGGGGCGACGATCCTCACGGCCACCCGCAGTGGCGCTGGGAGCATCGCACGCATTACCGAGGCTAGGGTGGGGACGGTCATCTGCGGCACCTCCTTTGGTGACACCGTCGAGGGGTGGAACGCCCATGTGCGGTGTCATGCAGAAGGTGCAGAACCAGCAGTACTCAGATCACCTCGGGTGCAGAGTCCACTCGTGAGCAATTCCCTATGACTCTCAACCGTTACCTCATCCAAGGAGGTTCTGGCGAGCGTTGCCGGCGAAGACGCGCGGGAACGTCAAGGACATGCGCGAAACAGTCAAGTCGCGCTGTCCTCGCCAGCGTGGCCCCTTCAAGGGCGCGCACCCTCTTACACGGCGGGGCGGGCGGGCACGGGGACCGCCTCGGTGCTCGCCGGTGTGGGACGGGGCCGGCCCAGTTGCGCGACCCGTGCCGCGGCCACCGATGCTGTGCGGGTGACACCGGCCTTCACGCCCTCGCGTGTCGCACGGTGCACGCGTTCCTGCCCCCGAGAGAGCGCATCGCCAGCTCGTTCGCTTCCCCGTCGCAGAAGCTCCGATGCGGGCACCCACCGCATCCCGGAGCGATCCCGCACTCGTGCCGCGATCCGTTCCTTCCGAGCGGCCAGCGACGGGTCCGACAGCCGCGCCAGGGCGTCAGCATCCCGGCCCTGCTCACCCCGGTCGGGCTCATCGGGCCGCTCGGGCAGGGTCTTGGGTTCGTGTTCGACAACCGGCCGGGTGGGAGTGTCTTCTGTTGTGCTGTCCATCATTCATCCTTCCTATTGGTCGTGTTGTCGTGCGCATGTGGAGAGGCGGATTTCAGCCACCGGCCAATGGTCGAGGGGTGGACTCCGACCTGCTCAGCGATCCGACGATTCGACAGGCCCTCGCGGTGCAGCGCTGTAACCTGCTCCCTGAGCTCCGCGTTCGCTATCTCCACGTCCCGAGTTCCTGACGGCGGTGAGGCCGCCCGGGCCGAGGCGCGCTCTCCCGCGTCACTTTCCGATTGATCGGTGGCGGCACCAGCTGGGCGCTCCTCCTTGGGTACGTGTGTCGACACCGTCGTGCCGGGGGTGAGTAGGGGTGTGGATGCTGGGGTGGTGGGGGAGCGGCGGTGGTAGCGGCTGAGCTCGACGGTGAGGTGGGTGACGGCCAGCAACACGATCGGCGGCACCGATGCGACCAGTCCGGCCAGCAACCCAGGCACTCCGTCGTCTGCGGCAACGAGCGCATGGGCGATGTTCGCCGACACCGACACCAAGGCCGCTCCGCCCAGCAGCACCCACGGGTACCGTGTCGCCCGCACTCCGTGCGGTGAGAGGGCGACCACCGACATGGTCGCGATGACGATGACACCGTCCACGATCAGCGGCCACACCCATGCGAGTTCCGTCGGAGTGCCTGCCCGCACCGCGAGGTCGGCCAGCGCGGTGAAGGACAACCAGAACGCCCCCACGCCCAGCAGCACCGTTCCGCCGATGGACACCGCAACCACCCACGCCCCGACTCGGCGCGTGTCCTGCGCCGTCATAGCGCTGGCACAGAGATATCGACCGCTGCCGCCTTCGTGGTCGGGGCGGCTGTTCCCAGTTCAGTGGCGCGCGTCGATACCGCGGCTTCTCGGCCCGCCGCCGGCCCGTTCCGGTCCAGCCCAGGAGGGTAGCCGTCTCCGATGCCAGCGTCGGGGAGCTTGTCGAGGACATCGAGTGCGATCTTCCTGACTCGTTCACCGGTCTCCCGGATCACGTCGATCGGTTCTTTGTCCGGGACGCCTTCGGCCCACGAAGCGACATAGGGGATCGTGTACGAGCTGGTGTCCATGCCGTGCGCGGCGCCGATCATCATCGCCACCGATTCCGCCTCCACCTCCCGAATCCCACGGTGATGGGTGACCGAGTCAGCGGGATCGTGCATGCGCACATGCCCGAGCTCGTGCGCGAGGGTCTTCACCCGCGCCGCATCATCCATGTCCGCACGAACCAGGACCTGTTTCGTGTCGTAGATCGTGACCCCGTTCGCGCCCCAAATCGACGACGCGTCCGTAGCGTCCTGCAACTCGAATCCGGCATCTGCCACCTGCGTCGCAAGTCCCGCCCACAACCCGGCAGGTGCCTGCCCTTCCAGCAGACGCGGCATCGGCCGCTCCGGCACATCCGCGCCCGAGGTCTGGGACACATCCCACACATACGCCGGCTTCACGTTCACGATCTTCGAACGCACCACCTCACCGGCTGCGGGCTTTTCCCGAGAAGCGAGCCGCCGCCATGACATCGGATCCGATGGGTCCTTGGACGCAAATCTGCCCAGCACCGGCGCGTAGATCATGTACCCGCCCTGACCCTTGTCCACCGACCGGGCCAACTGCTTCCACTGCTGAAACCCCGCCACATACGTCGGCGCCGGAGAACTGACTCGGCCCTGTTCGAACGCTTCGGCATGCTGGGCATAGATCAGCAGCGTGTTCCGGAAGCTCCGAGACCGGAACCTGGCTGCGAACTCGATCGCTCGCTTCCAGTCCTCACCCGTCGTCAACTCCTCGACCGCGGCCTGGAGCTTCGCGCCCATCTCATCAAGCTTCGCCTCTCGAGCTGCCTGCGCCTCCGCAGCAGAACGCCTGGGTCTTGCCACACCGACCACCGCCTTCACCGTCACGCCGACCCCGTTCAACTCGGCTTCTCGTGAGGACAGGTGCGCGCCCGCGACCCCACACCACGACGGACAGTGCCGCGTTGACGCACGGGCGGAAGCCCCGTAGAGTAGATGGCGTTAGCCCCGTGTGGACCGCTGGCTTCGGCCAAGTCGCCGGGGCTCTGATCTTTTTCGAAGGCAACGACGATGTCCGACGCATGGATCGACGACTGGCTGGGGCCAGCCCGCTTCCAGCCCTACGTGACCGCCTGCAACGGCGACCGGGCTCGCGCGCTCGCGCTGTACGAGTGGAACGTCACCCTCGGGCAGGCCCTTATGCGGGACATCGCCCACTTCGAGATCGCGATGCGCAACGCTTACGACACTGCGATCGACGCGCTCTGGCCAGGCACAGACCACTGGCTCCTCGACGCCGACTCCCCAGCCGTCACCCCGATCTGGCGAGTCAAGAAAGACCGCTCAGGCCTCAAACGTGGCAGCGATGTCAACTACCTCAACCGTCGCGCCGTTGACGCCGCGATCCGCAAGTGCGGCGGTGTGAAAGCCACCCCGGGCAAGGTCATCGCCGAACTCAGCTTCGGATTCTGGCGGCACCTCACCGCCGCCTCCCACGAGAAGACACTCTGGGTGCCCTACCTCCACCACGCGTACCCTGCGAAAACGCAGCGCAAAGCCATCGACGAGACCATCGGCAACATCAACACCATCCGAAACCGGATCGCCCACCACGAACCCGTCTTCGACCGCCGAGACCCCGCACAGGACCCCGCCCAGCTTCACGCCGACATGATGACCGTGCTGGCCATGCTCGCTCCCGACGCTCACCACCACCTCACCCCGCACTCCACCGTCACCACCGTTATCAGCCAGCGACCATAGTCAGCTCGGCCCGGTCTCGTGATGAGCAGCCACTGGATTGAGAACAGACGACAGGCAGAAGCGCAGCCACCCCGCCCGCCGATCAAGACACCTCGCGACCCGATCTCTGTTTCCGAGGAGCCAGCCGCTGCCCACAGCGTCGCGATCACCCCGGTCAGATGAGCTTGAACGGAAGTCTCATACATACGGGTTATCATGTATGTATGAGACGTTCGGTTGAGGATGCGGGGAAGACGCGTCTGTCGCTGTGTGAGGCGGCGTTAATGGCCTTCGAGGAGAAGGGGTGGCGGGGGGCAACGTTCGAGGCGATCGCAGAACGTGCGGGAGTGACACGCGGTGCGCTGCATCATCACTTCCGCGACAAGGCGACACTGCTGGGCGAAGCGCTCAGCTGGGGGTGGGGCGAGTACGCCGACCGCGTGTTCACGGATACGCCAGGCTCAGACGCGACCTCTCGACTTGAGGGCCTCCTCGTCGAGTACGTACGGCTGCTGGAGACGGATCCGGTTTTCCGGGCGTTGGCCTCGTCCACCGTGCTCGTCGCACCGCAGGCGTTCGCCGACACTTCCGCCAAGGGGGCTGGTCTGGACGACTGGCATACCCGTGTTCTGTCCATCGTCGCTTCGGATTCGACGGTCACGAGCTCGCTGACTCCCGCACAGGTCGCGGGGCTCGTGCTCGTGCTGTTGCAGGGGCTCACCGTGACCGCGGTGACCCGACCACAAGACCTTCCGCACTCCGCTAACCGGAAACCGGCCATCGCCGCACTGGTCAGGGGGGTGCTCTCCTAGAAAGGCCACCATTCCTCATGACAACTTCACACACCGCTCCCGCCGGGGGCACCACATCGACGCGGGCGCTGGTCGTGTCCTCGGCGGCTCTGTTCACTGACATGCTCGTGCACGGCCTCGCCGTGCCGGTCCTCCCGTTGCTTCCCGCGGTCGTCGAAGCCGGCCCGGCGGCGACCGGGGTCCTGTTCTCCTCCCACGCGGTGGCCATGATCATCGCCACCCTGTTCGCCGGACGCATCGTCGACCGGTACGGGCCCCGCACCCCACTGCTGATCGGCCTCGTCGGACTCGCAGCCGCCACACTCCTGTTCGCGACCGGTGGCCCGTACTGGCTGCTACTGGTGGCACGCCTGGCCCAGGGGATCGCCGGCGGGATGTCCTGGGTTGCCGCCCTGTCACTGATCGCCGCGACCACGCCTATGCAACGGCGCGGCCAGTCAATGGGTATCGCACTGTCGACGATCACCCTCGGTGTGCTAATCGGCCCGCCCATCGCGGGGTTCCTCGTGGAGCACCTTGGCACCGCGGCGCCGTTTCTATTCGCAGCGGCAGTCGCTCTCGCCGACGGCGTGCTGCGGATCATCCTGGTAAAGGACTCGCCCCGCGTGACCGACGACACCGCGGGCCCGCTCGCGGTCCTCAAGGTGCCAGGCTCACTCTCGATTGTCTTGGCGGTCGCTGTGGGCGCAGCCGTGCTCTCTGGCATCGAGCCGGTGTTGCCCGTCCACCTGGGAGCGAGCGCACTCACGGTAGGGCTGCTGTTCGGGCTCGCGGCTCTGGCCTCGATCATTGCCAACCCGATCGTCGGCCGCTACGTCGCAGTCGCTCCGCCCCGGATCCTCGTCGGCATCGGAGTGGGTGCCGTGGCCGCCGCGCTCGTGGTGACCGGGTTCGCGACCGAACTGTGGCAAACCAGCATCGGCATGGTGCTCCTCGGCGCCTCATCCGCGCTGCTGCTCGCCCCGGCCACCACCCTGATCAGCGAACAGGGGTACCGGTCGACCCCGCCGACACTGGGAGGATCCTTCGCTCTCTACAACCTCGCCTACGCCCTAGGGCTCGCAAGCGGCCCGCTGCTGACCGGGCTCAGCGTCGGCCAGTGGGGATTCACCGCAGCGATGACTATCACCGCCGCGGTGCTCGCCCTCCTGGGAGGTGCATCACTTCTGCGGCTTCCCACCGCCACTCGCAGCTAATCACGGTCGGGGTGCCGGCCTGTGACGGCACCCCGCCCCAGCCCGCGTCTGATCGCTCCCGAAAAATGGAGAAGAAGCGCGCCCCGCAGGAGAAAACCGACGGAACGGCACTCACTGCGCCTAGTCGGACGCCTGGGTGGACCGGCTTCACGTGGCGCACGCCACTGACCGAGCTGGCGCAGCACGTCCGCAAGCACGAGCAGCACAGGGGCATGTTTTGGGCGCAAACACGTCCCCGTGCGCGAGGGGACTTGAACTGACCTCGAACCCCGAACGCCGTGAATCTCAACACAGCGTCCTGCCGCATGAAATCAACGATCTAGAGCATGTGACCTGTGAATAACTCCACCGTGATACGCCGAGCTACAGGTTGCTTAGCACTTTCGCTAGCACTTTGGTGGGCCTACCGTTCGCCTTCGGAGCTAATGTGCGAGAAGCGCGGGGATGGTGTGGCGTCGGGCCGTGAGTGCCGGGGTGATGGTCGCGATTCCTACGACGAGGAGGCCGACTACGGCAACGAGGCTGGAGATGCCGATTCCGTACACCGGGGTGGCTGTGTCGCTGACCTGTATCAGTGCAGCGGTGGCGACGAGTCCGACCGCGCCGTAGACGAGTGCTCCGGTGAGGAAAGCGGTGCCGACGTAGATGACCGTCTCGAATGCGGCACTGAGGGTTGTGGTCGCGAGGGTTCCGCCGCCCGCTTCGATGAGCGCGTTGTCACGGTCGCGGGTGCGTCCGGTCATGAAGATCACCGCTGCCGCACCGAGCGCGGCAATCAAGAGCGCCGGGCCGATGATGGTGAAGATCGACGCGTGATTGATGGTCATGTTCTGGGTTCCGCTGCCGTCGAGTGCGGTTCCGGCGGTCATGAACAGTGTGTAGAGGCTGCCGGTTAGAGCGATACCGACCATGAGCGGGGTGACCGCTGCGGTGCTCTGCGTGAGCCGGTAGCGGCACGCCGTACGGGCAAGGAACCAGGCCGGTGACCAGGAGGCAGGGATGAGCGCTGTCCAGGCGCGGAGGATGAGCGGATAGACGAACGGGCCGAGCGCTGCGATCAGAGCGGTGAGGGCGATGCTGAACAACTGTGCTCCGCTGACGATGCCCGCGATGCCCATGCTCCCGTCGGAATCATCGGTCACCATGCGGGCGATCACGGGGGCGGCGATCACGTTGATGCCGAGAATGACCGTGGCGATTGTCGCCACCCCGACTCCCACCCAGCGCATCACTGCAAGACGCGCGCGGGGCTCCTCAGGCTCGCGCACAGCTTCGATAGCTGGCACGCGCCCCGCGCCGAACGCGCCCCGGAGCCCGGAAACGATCACGAGCGACAGAGCGATTCCGAGCGTCCAGGCCACCGTGCTCGTACCGAACACAACAGGGAGGTTCGGCAACGACGCTTGCTGGCCAGCGAGCGAGAGGAACACTCCCGCTGTCAACCGTCCAAGGATCAGGCCAGCGCCCGTGCCGGTGAGGGCGAGCATGCAGAGCTGGATCAGCACGACTAGGGTCACCTGACGCGGGAGGACACCGGCCAGTTGCAGGAGTGCGTACCCACGCCTACCCGAACTGATCGCAAGGTTCGTCGTCGCACCGGTTACCGCGATCGCGGCCAGCACGGTGAACAGGATGGTGCCCTGTGTCATCGACACCAGCGAATCACCCTCAGCCGGGCTGAGTGCCGCCGCCGTCTCGAACTGGGAGATGACCGCAGACAGCACCATGGTCGCGACAGCGATCATGAGGAACCCACCGATCCAGAGTCTCCATTCCCGCACGAGTTCCTTGGCGGCGACGATCGCGATCATGCGGCCAACGATTCCTCGCCCGCGGCTCGCACCGCGTCAAGCACTTGCTGCGCGCTCGGCGCGCGGAGCTCCGCGTGAATGGAACCATCGCGCAGCACGAGCACGCGATCCGCGCGTGCAGCGGCTTCCAAATCATGCGTGACCAGCACAACACTGCGCGACCCCGAAGCCGTCTCCCTCAACAGGGAGAGCACCTGCGCCCCGGTCACAGTATCGAGTGCGCCCGTCGGCTCGTCCGCGAACACGATCGAAGCGCCCGACGCAAGCACCCGTGCGATAGCGACGCGCTGCTGTTGCCCACCCGAGAGTTTGCCTGGCAAGAAACCGCCCCGTTCCGTCAGACCGACCGCGTCAACAGCCGCCCGCGCATCCGCCGCCGCGCCGCGTTTGCGGGCAATCCGCGCAGGAAGTGCGGCGTTCTCCATCGCAGTGAGCGAGGGCACGAGGTTGTAGGACTGGAAGATGAAGCCCACCCGATCCCGGCGCATCTTCGCCAGCGCGTTCCGGCCCAGCGCTGAGATGTCCTGCCCGAACATACTCACCCCGCCACCTGATACCGGTTCCAGGCCCGAGAGACAGTAGAGGAGCGTGGATTTCCCTGAGCCTGATGGCCCCACGATCGCGACCATCTCGCCGGGATGCACCTGGAGCGACACGTTTCGAAGCACCGTCACTGGCGGCTGCCCCTTCACTGCCTCGAACGTCTTCTCAAGACTCGCACACACAACCAGCGGCGGCGCTTCTGGTGCACTCGGAACAGAAAGGCTCATGCCCCAATCTAAGCCCATCCTTACCCGGGATCGCTGAACAATCCGAGCACTATCCGGCTACCCCGCACGCCCAGCTATGGAAACCCCGAACGTCCCGACCACCAGCCTCACCCCTCTTTTCTCCTGAATGGACGCAAGCTACAAGCTGTACGAGGTCCGGGTGAGGCCGGATGAACTGCCTGCGCATGCGCGAGCGGACGCAACTCCTCGGTTGAAAATCACTCTTGTCGTGCTCATCGCCTCGCCGATAGCGGGAGTCCTTCTGGAGCCACTCGACACTGTGAGCTCGTTCGTGCTCGCCTCGCCAGTCGCGTATCGCCCCGTTACTTTCTTCGTGGCCGCTCGGTGAGCATGCTGGGTGGTGACGGCCTGCCGGGCCCGGCATGATTGCTGCC
>NZ_JBNAFJ010000011.1:0-69453 GCF_049707015.1 Microbacterium sp. CH-015
ACACCCGGAACCCCGGAAAATCAACGATCACAAGGCCCCGAACGACTCCCCAGACCAAAAGTGGCACGAGTCAGGCCAGGCTTCGCCCCAGCTCTTGGCGTCATCGTAGTACGAGTGCGTCGGGGAGATACTGTTGATCTTGTTCTCGAAGCCTGGATTCCCCGCCATCAGAGCTTGTTCGATCGACCGCGCTTGACCGCGGGTGGCCCAGATCAGTCTTCGTAGCCAAGTTGTTTGCGTCGATCTGCGAGCGAGATTGCATCCCCAGGCCTGACGGGAGCAGCGCTCGTGACAAGGATGCTGGGCCCACGGTAGAACTCAAGAGCGAATGCGTCCAAGCCCAATGCTCGGGCATACGACTCAAGCATGCTCCCCGTAAACCGGTCCAGCACGCGACGCCGCTTGTAGGCGTCAAGATCCTCACACGGCAGAGGCTCGCCGCTCAAGTCGAAGTGCCATCTGGAGCCGTCCTGTACGAGACCAATATGTCGGATGCTGCTGCGGGGCCCAGATCCGCCTGGACCGAAAACCTCGAGCTTCCGTGACCCCCAAGGTCGGGCGTCGTTGGTCGTGATCATCGGTCTCGCAGTCACCGCTAGTCCTCGAACGCCCGCCCTGCGCGACATCACTGCAACCGAACTGTACGGATCTGTGCCGCCGTATAGACAATCGAAGTATGCAGTCCACTCGGGGTTCGAAGTTTGCACCAGCAATTCCCGTGGACGGTTCCCCATCGTCAAGGGATCCAGCCTCGTGACATTGTCAACGAGACCACCGTCGAATACATCTGTAGTCGCACGACCGTAGAGCTCCCGACGCCACCCCCCGAGTACAGCGGCGGCGTCATGGAGGCCAAGGTTTAGGAAACCGATCGCGGAAGTAATTGGCGCGAACAGTTCGTCCGCGAGAGCAATGCTGTCATCGTTCATGGCACCGTGAAGAGGTTGACGATCCCATTCGGGTCGTTGGCGATGAGCCTCTCGGCGTGCGCCGGGCCCCGGTTCGATGATGGCACATCGAACTCCTCGTAGTACCTCTGATTGTTAAGTGTGTACTGCAGGTCGGGTCGGTTGATTCCCACCCGCTGACCTGCCTCGTTGACCTGCTGTTGATTCACTCGCATTCCGGTTGCGCCCATCTGGTCAAGCTGCTCGATGCGAGCCTGGACGAACGCATTCTGCTGAATGCTGCTGCTTACGGGGCGTTCCAGCCCTCGCACGTCAGGTGCGTTCGGGGACACTGCAGCATCCCGACTGAGCCGTGCTGGCACGCCACCCAGGGTCGACGCTGTGACGATATTGTCGGGCTCGACAAGAATCCCAGCGCCCACTGGGAGCGGCGCGAGATCTTCTCCCTCGCCGCCGCCGCCGCCGAGCCAAGTCGTCTCTGCTTCCTCACATGCAGTCATTGCGCAACTGAGTTCCCCGTTCAGCATGGATCGGCTGGCGCCGAGGAACGCCGACATCTGCCCTGCCATGTAGCCGAACTGGATTGCCCCCACGACTGCCTGCTGGTAGGTGGCGTGCATCTGACGGATGAGGGTTGGCGTTGCCCACGAGAAGGGCTTCGCGATGTAGTCGGCTCGAGACGTCATCGCCGCAGCGACAGCCGTGTGTTTGTTGACCGTGTCTGCGTCGGCTTTGTTGGCTCCGTGCCCGCCGGCGCAGTTGGCGTTCATCGTCATCACGCCGGTGGCGTAGTTCGCGCACAGGCCCGTCGCGTCCGTGTTCGTGATCGGGCTGTTGCCCGCGTACCCGTACCCGTTGACCTGCAACGGATCCGCCTTCTCCAGCAGCGGGTCGACACTGACGAATCGGCCGATCGCCGGATCGTAGAACCGCGCCCCGAGCGACGTCAGCCCGGTACCGGTCGAAGCAGGATGGTTGAGGAACCCATTGCCGTCTCCCCAGACCCCGGCACCGGCGAGCGGGTTGCCGAACGGATCCCGATACGAGTCCTTCGTCGTGCCCGCCGTCGCGTCGGTCTGCACGTCGACGCTGCCGTCGACATCGGTGAACAGCCACGTCATCGACACCGCCCCGCCGGTGACCGCGGACCGTTCCACAACCGGGGTTCCCGACTGGGTCGAGTAGGTGCGGACCGCGCCCACCGGGTCGGTGCCCTTCTGATGCAGGACCGTGTCTCCGAGGAACAGCGACGCTCCCTGCACCGGGTCGGTCTGCAGCAGCAGCGTCCCCGAGGCGGCATAGACGTTCATCAGCGTCCCACCCGACGCGGTGTCGGAGGCGAGGCGCCCCTGCTCGTCGAACGTGAGCGTCTGACCCGGCGCAGACGTCGTGTTACCCGCCGGGTCGTACCCGTACGAGCCCGCCCCCGGCGCACCCGCGCCCGTCACGGCGGTGACCGCGTGAGGCTGCGCCGCACCGGCATCCGGGTACGAGTACGTGGCGGTGGCATCCGTGCCGGACGTGGTCGTCGCGTGCACGGTCGCGCCGGTGCGGTCACCGGTCTTCGTGTCGTACGTGTACGAGTCCCACACCGGCGCCGGGCCGCCCAGCACCGATGTCGACGGGGTCGTCGCGCAGGTCGACCCGGTACCCGGGGTGAACACCTGGGTGAGCTCACCGTACCCGTCGTACGAGTAGCAGTTCACCTGCGTGACCGTCGAGGGATAGTTCGCGGTCGTCGTCGACTGGGTGATGTCGCCCACGTTGTCACGCGTATACGTGCGCTGCGCCACCCAATGCCCGGCACCGCTGAAGGTGGCGTTGTCCTGGATGCTCAAGAGCGCCCCGGTGCCCTGGTCGTATCCGTACGCGGAGTACGCCGTGTACTGCGGTGACTGGAACGGTGGCGGCGGCACCGATCGCGTGACCGTTCCGAGCTGCCGGATCGGGGTGTAGACAGCCGCGATCGACAGGCCCGTCGCCGTCGTCAACGACACCCGACCATCCGCGGTGTACGCGGTGCCGATCGTCTCGGCAGCGAGCCCTCCCACGGCCGGCTCCGACTGAGCCGTCACCGCCTCATCCGCACCGCGCGTGTAGCTCACCGTGTACGACGTGCCACCGAACGCAGGAGCACCAGCCGGGATGGAGATCGTGGTCGAAGTCGGCTGATCGGCGGCGTCATACCCACCGACCGTCGTCGTGTACGCAGCGCCCGGAGTCCCGGCGGTCGAGCCCGTGTAGCTGGACGACGAGGTCAAATCCCCCTTCGCCAGCGTGTCGTACGTCCACGAATCGAGCAGACTCCCGGACGCGGTGCCGGAGTATTCCGCGGTCTTGCGATTCAGCGCGTCGTACGTGTAGGTGAGCTGCTGGCCGCGGGCGTCCGTGGTGGACAGCAGGTTGCCGGCGTCATCGTACGTGGACGCGGTGGTGCCCGTGTCGGGGTCTTTCGCCGTGGTCTGGTGACCGAGCAGATCGAAGCCCCACGACCACGCGTTGCCGGCGGGGTCGGTCATCGTGGTCATCCGCCCAGCCGCGTCGTACCCGTACGCAGTCGCCTGACCAGTGCCGGTGATGCTGGAGCCCGCATACTGGACGAGCTTCGTCTTGCTTCCGGCGCTGTTCGTGAAAACGCTCGACGCGGTGCCCCCGGCCGGCGGGGTGGTGTCGACCTCGTCGCTGCCCTTGTAGGCGGTGTCGGTCTCGAAACGTTCCGTCCCGGTCGCCCAGGTCGCGACCGCGGTCGGGCGGCCTGCGCCGTCGAAGGTGGTGCGCTGCTGGGAGGGAATAGTGGTCTCACTGGTCGGGACGGCGAGCACCGCAGAGGGGTTCACCGAGGTGGTCCAGTACGCGTTGTCGTGCCAGTTCACCCGGCCGGCGGTGTCGTACCCGGTGGTGGCGACGATCGTGCCGCCCCCGTCCGCGACAGCCTGCGTCTGCGTGGGCTGCCCGAGGCCATCGAACAGCTGATAGCTGACGTCATTGCCGCCCGAGCCGAGCGTCGTCGTCGCGACCGCATTCGCCGCGGCCTGCGAGAGGGTGTACGCGTACGACATCGACGGGGAGGACGGGTTCGCGGCCTGGGTGTGCTGCGGCAGCCACACCTGCGTGCGCCTGCCGAGCCCGTCATACACGGCCGTGGTCACGTGACTGTTCTGGTCCGTGTAGGAGGTCTCCGCACCCCAGGCCGGGTTGAACGCGGTGGTGGTCTTCCAGCCGAGAGTGTTGGTCACCGATTCACTCGTCAACGGGCCCGACGAGTCGGCCGGCGTGTACGCGTTTGTGGTGGTGTGCCCGAGGACGTCCTTCGCGACCAGCACCCGGCCGAGGGCGTCATAGGTGCTTGTGGACGCGGTGACCCAGTTCGGGGTGGTGCCGGAGTACGAGTCGACCTCGCTGGTGCTGGTCACATCGCCCTTGGCCCCGACGGTGCCGAGGGCGGCGTTGTCGTAGTAGGTGCGGGTGTCGCCGAGGAGGTCCTTCGGGAACTGCGCGGACCCGGCGTCCGCACACGCGAGGCCGATGGTCTGCACTTCCTTCGGCAACCCGATGATCCACGCCGACGTGTTCGCGCCCGTGTACGACGTGGTCGCACACGTGTCGGGCGCGTCCGAATGGATCGTGGACACCGTCAGCGGGTATCCGTACGTGCCATCGAAGGTGGTCTGCGTCTCGCTCGTCCGGTTGCCTCCTGCGGCAACCGGCTCGGTGGTGATGGTGTCGGCCACGTTGGTCATACGGGCTGTGTTCGTGCCGTCATCCGACGTGACCGCGGACGCCCACGGGGTGTTGATCGTGTCGGACAGGGTCGCGCCGCCGACGCCGAGCAGAGTCTTCTCCTCGTACACCTGCCCCGCGAACCAGAGCGAGTCCGGGATGGACGTGCCTGTGACGTTGACGGTCTTGGCGCCGCCGGACGTGCCTACCCGGTCGCCGTTCATGCCCTGGTAGTAGGTGTCGACCGTGACCTGCTGCTTCGCCGGAGCACTGTGGTCTCCGACCCGGGTCTGCACGGTGTCGACGCCGGCGTATTGGTTCCAGGTGCGCTGCTTGGTCGGAGTCAACGGCGAGTTGTCGTATCGCCAGCGTGGCGTCCCGTAGACGTAGTCGGTCTCCTGGGTGGCGTCCAGCGCGCCTCCGGTCTTCGGGTTCGCGATCACCGACGTGACCACGTACTTGTGGAACAGGTCTTCCTGCGGGGTCTGCGCGCCCAGCACGTCCGGGGTCCACCAGGCGGGGAAGCACCAGTTCGTGTTCGACCACGGCGATGCCTCGATGGTCGGCGCCGTCGTGGCGGTGCATTGCTGCGCCGAGTAGTTCACGCTGATCACCCCGCCCAGCGAGGTCGTGATCGACGAGATCCGCCACTTGTCGAGCGGGGCGAGGCCGTTCTTCACCCACACCCGGTTCTGCATCGTCACACCGGAGAACTTCGTCGCCGGCTCACTGATTGCCGACAGTCCGGCAGTGCCCTTGTGCACTACCTGCGTCAGCCACAACGCCGCATTCGTGCTGTCACCCGGCGCGGGGAAGGAGTGGCTTACGGTCCACGTGTCGACCGTCTGATATGCACCTGCCACGAGGGCTTGGGTGGTGACGGTGTCGAGCATCCCGTCGGTGAAGAACGACGGCGACTTCTGCGTGCACGTGGTCCCTGTGCACAGCTGGTCGAACGGGACATCCGGGTAATACGTCGGATGCGCCGGGGCCGTGGCGGCAGCGGTGATGGCTTCGCTCGTGCAGTTGGTGTGCGCGCTGTCGCTGCACCGGCCGTACGCGTCGTACCCGAACACGACCTTGTCGTCCGCCGCGTTCGTCCCGTACACCGTCGCTGACGTCAGCCCGTAGTCGATGTGGGCCAGCTGACCGCCGCGCGTGTACGTGACCACGGTGGAGCCGCCGCGGGAGTACTTGTTCGTCTCGGCGTCGTAGTAGAGCGCTTCGGCGTTTCCGTGCACATCGACGACGTAGTCGAGGTTCCACCGCCATGCCTGCACGCAGGACGACGCTGCGAACGTGGACGCGTGACACGGCTCCCCCGCATCGTTACCGAACACCGGCACGGTCCATGCCGAGTTCGTGGCCGCCTTCCCTGTCGCCCACCCTGGCAGTTCGTTCATTCCGAAGTAGTACTTCGTGCCGTCTCGGGTGGTCATCCGCCAGCAGTCGTCGTCATAGGTGCCGTTCGCGGCGCCACATCCCGCGGCGGCACCGACGAGGTGCTCGAACTTCGACCCGTCATCGGACTGCAGCTTCCACCCGCCCGAAGTCTTGTCCTTCACCAGCAGCCCGGAGTGTCCCGCCACCGAGATGGTGGCGTTGTCGGACTTCCAGCACATGTCCCCCGAGGTGGTCACCGGGGTGTCGTCCAGCGAGCAGGAGACATAGTTGCGTTCGATGAAGCCGCCTGCGGACAGGTTCCAGCCCTCGCCGATCGCGGACGGCTGGTTGTTCGTCGACCCGGTCTCACCGTCCACCGACTGCGAGTCGTAGTTCAACGCCAGCGACGGCTCGGGGCCCGCAGCGGCCGGTGGGGTGCGCATCGCGTACTGCCACGAGAAGTCACCCGTCTGCGGCGTCACATCCCAGCTCGACGCCGTGCTCAGCGGCGTCGCCGCGAAATTCCCGGTGCCATTCGCCGCCACAGGGGCCGCGGCAGCCGCCAGCAGCACGGCCGTCCCAGCCACCATCGGGGTCACCACGACGCTGTCCGAAGAGACGTCCGTCGTCTGGGCCACCGGCGTCGCCGGCGCGCTTTGCCGTGCGTTGTCCGGCCCGGCCGCTACGGCGGGTGTCTGCACCCACTGCGCGCGCGACGCGTAGTCCGCCCCGAATGTGCCGTCCAGCACCGACGCCGGGATCTTCACCGCGACCGGTGCCGCGGTCTTCTTGCCGTCGGTGCGTGCGATCGACACGGCCGGCCCCGACAGGTGCGCGTTCGCCCGCTCGGCCGTGCTCAACACCGTGACCAGCACACTGCCCGCCGGCGACTTCCCCGGCGCGGATGCGGCGGCCACCTCGAGGGCAGACCTGCCGGCCTTCTGCCAGGCGCCGTCCACACTCGCCGAGGCCGCTCCGCGGACTGCTTTCGTCGACAGATGACTGTGCGCGCCGCCGCTCGGAGTCGTCACCGACGAGGCGCCCGCGACCCAGTCGGTCGCGACAGCGGGCTCGGTGGTCGACGACGCCGCCGCCGCGGCTGCCGCCTTCGTCGCATGATGGGTCGTCACCGGTCTGCCGAACTTCGGTGCTGGTGTCGCGGACGCCGCCACAACCGACGCGAAGACGGGAGTCGACGGCATCGACATACCCACGACCAGGGCAGCCGTCGCTGTCACAGTCATGACAGCCTTCACCGCGCGGGCGGCGAACAGGGAACGCGTACGACGCGGCTCTCGAGTGCTCATCAGAATGCTCCGTACAACGTGTTCAGGGTCCCCATGTCCGAGACCTCCTGGATCGCGAATGGGTCGACGATCTCGCCATTCCAGGGATTCGCCAGTGCTGAGCTGACAAGCGCCGATCCGACGGTCAACGCGCCCGTTGCCGACGCGTCATTCGACGGCGGCACATGCGGTGCGACCACCTCCTGTCCATCGACGATGAGGCGCATCTCTTGGTTCACCGCGTCCCAGATGCCGGTCACCATCGTCCAGGTGCCGATCGGCGACACGCTCCCCCGCGTCACACAGTCCGTCGACGAGCCCGTCTGAGGCTGCATGCAGAATGTCATCTTGCCGGCGACATCTTCGAGGACGAATCCGGGGCGCGACGAACCCGACTCCGCAAGAATCGTCATCGTGCCCGTCGGTGATGCGGGCTTCACCCAGGCCGAGACCGTGAAGCTCGCCAGAGTGTCAATCGCCTGGCTCGTGGTGGCCACCGTGGTCGCCGCCGAAACAGTTCCATCGAACTCGAGCACGGGGATCGACCTCCCCGACTTCGCCGAGTCCGCGCCGATCATGCTCGCGCCGGCGTTCAAGCCCTTCCCTCCTGAGGTCCCTGTGACAGTCGACGTGTTCGCATCGGGAATCGAGGACGGCAACGGCGCGGTCATCGAACTGATCGGCCAATTGTGGAACGCCCAAATCTCGCCCGGAGCCGAATGCGCCAACACCGCAGGAGACCCGTCGTTGTTGTAGAGCGCCACCGCTGTGGGAGGCGACATGTTGCCCGCAGCGTCATACGACGCGACCCACAGAACCGACTCGTCGTCGATCGCAGCCGCAGAGATCGACGTCGTCGACACGCACACGAAGGTCGCACGGCCCTGGCGGCTGTTGCATGCGGGCAGCGCATCGGCTGGCGCCAGTGACACCGGCACCGATGCGGCCGTGTCTGTACCGCCCCGCTGGATCCAGTACTCGTGCCCCGCCACATCCGCAGATCCCGCAGTGAGCGGCACAGTGAGCGGCAGACCGATCTTCACGCCGGTGTATCCCAATTCGGGGCCCGCTGAAGGTGCGGCGGGCGCGTTGTTGTCCACCCGGAAGTAGCACCACGACGTCGACACCCCCGTGTACTTGTAGTCGGAGCCTTGCGCCTTCCACGCGTACATATGCGTGTTGGTCAACGCAGGGCCGTCGTACGTCCAGGAAATCGCACCCTGAGCTTGCAAGGCGGTCGTGTGCTTGATCATCTGCGTACCGAGCGTCACGTCGTTCACGTAGAAGTCGTCTGCGACGTTCCCCGGATCGGGGTCGGTCTGGTTCACACGGAACGTCAACTTCGCGCTCGAATTCAGAAAAGCCGCCGTCGCCACAGTCGTGCCGCACGATCGCACCGGGCTGACGAAGGTCGGACTCGACGGCTTGTTCGGCGGGGTGTCGTAGCTCACCGTGAGCTTCGCGGCGCGGCTGAAGTGGCGACGCGACTGTGCTGAGGACGCCGACTTCAACCCGAACTGGATGTCGGACTGCCCCGCCCGTGACGCCACAGCCGAGGTCACATCCCAGCCCACCGCCACGCTTGAACTCGGGCTGGAGCAGCTGCCCGGCGTCTTCGAACCGAGCGATCCGTGCCAGACCCCGGATTCACCGTTCCAGGTGAAGCCGGCGGTCTGCGGCCCATACATCTCGAGCACGATCGCGTTCGTCGGGCAGGCATCCAGCGACAGTTGGGTCATGTCCAGTGAGGCATCCAGCACCTCTTTGCCCGCCAGCGCCGTCATCGGAAACTGGAAGAACATGTGCGACTCGTACTGCGCGTAGATGCCCACACGCAAGACGTCCGACTCGGCCGCCGTCAGATACGACTGGGAGGGGTACGCCTTGTCCGTGTACCACGACGAAGTGATCCCCGACGACCAATCCGGGTCGACGAACACGGGATAGGTGGGGCTCGCGGCTGCGACGGTGTCCCCCACGTTCAACGTCATGCCCGTGGAGTCCGTGGTGTGCACGACCGGCCGGTCCGGCTCATTGCCGCCCGGCCCCTGACGGTCCCCGCCCTCGGACGAATCCCACCACAGCGGAGAACCCGCGGTCAGCGTCGAGCCGTCGCCGGTCGTCGCCACCATCGTGTCGGACGCCGCCGGCTGCACTGTGGCACCGTGCTCGCTCAGACGGAACGACGCAAGCCGCGGATCCGCCGCCGCATCCGGCGTCTTGACCACCAGCAGACTCGACATGCCCGCCGCGGTCGCGGTCAACTGCACATCGACACCCGGCAGAGCATCCTTGTAGGTCACCGTGTCGCCGGACACACTCGGGGTCGGCAGGTTGCCGAACGGCCACGTCTCCGAAATCCAGGCACCGTTCGGCGTCTGCACCTGGTCCAGCACATTCGAGCCACCAGCCGAGAACCGAACGGGAACCGATGCCACACGGGGCGCGAGCATGCCGCTGGCATCCGCGGCAAGAGTCTCGTCGAGGTCGACCCACGCGCCGTTGCGCCGGGTGCGCACCGGCAGAGCATCAGCCTCGTATTGCAGCGTGCCATCGGGCTCCGCCGAGACACTCGTGGACGACGTCGTCTCGGCATCCACACGGACTGCATGCCCCTCAGACTGTGCCAACGCAGCAGCGGTCGACTCATCCGGCGCCGACAGCGTCGCTGGGGCGGTCGCGGAGGCGTCCGCCTGCGCGGCACTGGAAGCCAGCGGCACGACCCCCAAGGTCACAGCGAGTGCGCAAGCCGCGGCGAAGGGGGCGAGAGTACGTCTGGGCAGAACCATGCGATGAGCATAAATTCCTCCCAGACTCGAGCGCATGAGAGAAAAACTCCCAACTTTCGGAGGAACCGCAGCAAGCGAGTTCCCCATCACGACCCGGCATTTTGTAAACGAGCGGCCGTCACGTACTCTTACCGCGCCGACTGCGGGAATTGAGGTCAGTGATGGAACACTCATCGGACAGTCTCGGCGTGGAAGTCGGCAACAGCTACGTGGCTGTGCTTGAGTGTCGCGGACACCCGCTCGCGGCGACCGACGACGCCCGTGCCGAGCGCCGTCGCAGCGCGGAGCTGATCGTGCACGATGTCGTCGCTGAACTCAACGGACGCCCCGTGTCCGCGCCCGAACCCAGCGACCTCCGCGCCGCGATCGTGCGATTCCTCAACTCGGGAACCGGGACCACCGCAGCGCTGGAAGCCAACCGGCTCCTGTTCGACTGCGCACTCCCCATCCTCGTCGAGCGGCTCGAATTCGACCCCGTCACCGTCGCCACATCGCTTCACCGACGGCTGGGCCGTGACATCCAGTCCGCAATGGATGAAGCACGGACCTCAGGCATGCTGCGGCCAACGACGATCCAGGCGCTGGATCACAGCAGGCTCCCCTCCAGCTTCACCAAACGCGAACTGCAGATCATCGCCGCCCTAGCGACGGGCGCCAGCCGCGCGGAGATCAGCACCCGCCTGTACATCTCGCCGAAGACTCTGCAAAACCACATCAGTCGCATCAGCGACAAGATCGATGGCCGTGGAGAACGCGGTATCCTTTCCCGCGCCCGCGCCGCCGGAGCTCTCATGGCGATCCCCGCCATGTTCATCAGCGTCACGCTCGGCGACGGCATCACCGCGCTGCAAGACGTCATGTGATCGCCACAACTCACCCGCGGCGAGCCTCCACGTCGGCCTAGCGCAACGACCCCGGCGCGAGTCCGAGTTCGTGCTCCATCGCGTGACGCACGAGACGGCCGCGTTCGGTTGCGGCGCCGTAGCCCACCAGGGCGTGCGAGTTGATCCCGTCGATCATGCCGATGTACTGCCACGCGACCGTGGGCACGTCGTCGGTGCGGAACTCCCCCGCCCGGATGCCGCGCTCGATGAGGGCGACCACGAACGCCTGCCACTGGTCCATGAGGTCGCGCACAGCGTCTTCGAGGGCCGGGCTGCGCCGGCCCAGCACGAAGGCCTCGGACCAGAGCGACGAGACCTCGTCGCGGCCGGTCTCGAGCAGCGTGTGCGTGAGCACGCGCAGCGCGTCGGTCGCCGTCGGCCGGGCATCCGTCAGTGCGCGCATCTCGACGAGCTCGTCTTCGGCGATCGCGCGGAAGGTGGCCGCGACCAGGGCTTCCATGTTCGGCTCGTAGTGCACGACGAGGGTGCGGGCGACCCCGACCCGCTCGGCCACCGAGCGCAGCGTGACCGCGACCAGGCCGTCGCGCCGGGCGATGTCCCGGGCGGCGGCGCGCACCTCGTCGGCGCGCTCGGCCGGCGATTTGCGGCCGGCGCGCGGGCGGGCGGGCGGCGATGCGGTCACGCATCCACCGTAGACGGCCGCCACCCGCACCTGTTATATTGACCTCTAAGTCAATATCTCGACCGGGCATGGTCGGGATCACCCGAAACGGATACGCTGACGGCACGCCCGTCTGTCTCGAAGAAGAGGAGCCGCTCATGGCTTGGAGGATGCCGCACGAAGGCGCCCCACACGATCGCACCTGGATGGCATTCCCCAATGTGGGGCAGACCACCGGAGAGGATGCCGCAGAGCAAGAGCGCTACTTCGAGGCCTGGAGCGCCGTCGCCAACGCGATCATCGACTTCGAGCCGGTAACCATGCTCGTCGACCCCGAGCAGGCATCCCGCGCGCGCGCCCTGCTCAGCTCCGAGATCGAGATCCTCGAGGCCCCCGTCGACGAGTTCTGGTTCCGCGACCACGGCCCGACGTTCGTCGTCGACGACGAGCGCCCCGGCGTCCTGGGCGCGGTCGACTGGACCTTCAACGGCTGGGGCGATCGCGGCTGGTCCGACTTCGCCAAATCGGCCGAGCATGCCCGTCTCGTGTCGGGCATCGTCGGCTCCGAGCTCGTCAGCTCACTGCTGGTCAACGAGGGCGGCGGCATCCACGTCGACGGCGAGGGCACGATCCTGCTCACCGAGACGGTGCAGCTCGACAAGCGCCGCAACCCCTACGCAGACAAGGCCCGCGTCGAGGCCGAGCTCGCCCGCACCCTCGGCATCACGAAGGCGATCTGGCTGCCCCGCGGCCTCACCCGCGACTACGACGACTTCGGCACCAACGGCCACGTCGACATCGTCGCCGCGTTCGGACGCCCCGGCACCGTCATGCTGCACAAGCAGAACAACCCCGAGCACCCCGACTTCGAGGTGTCGCGCGACCTGCGCGCGATCCTGGCCGGGCAGACGGATGCCATGGGTCGCGAACTCGAGATCATCGACCTGCCCGCGCCCGCCACGATCCGCGACGACGAGGGCTTCGTCGACTACTCGTACGTGAACCACCTCGTCGTCAACGGCGGCATCATCGCGTGCGGCTTCGGCGACGAGCAGGGCGACGCCCAGGCGCGCGAGATCCTCGAGGCCGCCTACCCGGGCAACCGCCGCGCGGTCACGGTGGATGCCCGTCAGATCTTCGCCGGCGGCGGCGGCATCCACTGCATCACTCAGCAGCAGCCGTCGCTCACGACCGCGCAGACCGACGAATCGGGAGCCTGACATGTTCGACGTCGTCGAAGCGTCCATCGCCGACCTGCGCGCAGCGCTCGAGTCGGGCGCGGTCACGAGCGTGCAGCTCGTCGAGGCCTACCAGGCCCGCATCGCCGCCTATGACGGTCCCGACACCGAGACGAGGCTCAACGCCGTCGTGGTGCCGAATCCGTCCGCGCTCGACGAAGCCGCCGCATCCGACGCCCGGCGCGCCGCCGGGCAGCTGCTCGGCCCGCTGGACGGCATCCCGTACACCGCGAAAGACAGCTACCTGCACAAGGGGCTGACCGCGGCATCCGGCTCTCCCGCCTTCAAAGACCTCGTGGCGCAGCGCGACGCGTTCACCATCGAGCGGCTGCGCGCCGGCGGCGCGATCTGCCTCGGGCTCACCAACATGCCGCCGATGGCCAACGGCGGGATGCAGCGCGGCGTGTACGGCCGTGCCGAGAGCCCGTACAACGCGGACTGGCTGACCTCTGCCTTCGGGTCCGGCTCGTCGAACGGGTCGGGAACCGCGACGGCGGCATCCTACGCGGCCTTCGGTCTCGGTGAGGAGACCTGGTCGAGCGGCCGCGCGCCGGCATCCCACAACGCGCTCGTCGCCTACTGCCCGAGCCGCGGCGTCATCTCGGTGCGCGGCAATTGGCCGCTCGTGCCGACCCAGGACGTCGTCGTGCCGCACGCGCGCACCGTGGCCGACCTGCTCGAGATCCTCGACGTCGTCGTCGCCGACGACACGAACACGCGCGGCGACTTCTGGCGCATGCAGCCGTGGGTCGCACTGCCCAAGGCGTCCGAGGTGCGGCCTTCGTCATACGTCGGGCTGGCCCCCGCCGACCTGCGCGGCAAGCGGTTCGGCATCCCGAGGATGTACATCAACGCGGACCCGGATGCCGGCACCGGCACCGGAATCGGCGGGCCCACCGGGCGCAAGGTCGAGACGCGCGAGTCCGTCATGGACCTGTGGCGCCAGGCCCGCGCCGACCTCGAAGCCGCCGGCGCCGAGGTCGTCGAGGTGGACTTTCCCGCCGTCACCAACTACGAGGGCGACCGCGCCGGTGCGCCGACCATCGCGACGCGCGGAATCGTTCCGGCGCAGTTCCTGCGCAGCGAGGTCATCGAACTGTGCGGCTGGAGCTGGAACGACTTCCTCGCCGCGAATGGCGACCCGGCGCTGAATTCGCTGACCCAGGTCGACGGAGCCGAGATCTTCCCCGCTCCCCCGGGCGCCCTGCCCGACCGCTACACCGGGTTCGACGACGACATCAACGAGCTGCCCGACCTGTTCCGCGCGAACCCGGTCACCGACCTCACGACCATCCCGCACATGGAGGCGGGTGTGCGCGGCCTCGAAGAGACCCGCCGGGTCGACCTCGAGCAGTGGATGGACTCCCTCGGACTCGACGCGGTGCTCTACCCGGCCATGGCCGACGTGGGCCCCGCCGACATGGACGTGAACGAGGCATCCGCCGACCAGGGCTGGCGCAACGGCGTCTGGGTGGCGAACGGCAACATCGTGCCGCGCCACCTCGGCATCCCGTCCGTGACCGTGCCGATGGGCACGATGGCCGACATCGGGATGCCGGTGGGCCTCACGATCTCGGGCCGCGCCTACGACGACACCGCGCTGCTGCAGCTCGCCGCCGCCTTCGAGGCGATCCACCCCCGCCGCACGGAGCCCGGCCGCACCCCGCGACTGGGCTGAGCCCCGGGCGGCCCGGCCCGCTCGTTCGTCACGATCGGCGTCGGCCTGCGCCCATCATGACGGGCGAATGGCCGACCCGTCCGCGCGGGGCTCGCAGCCTCACGGATTCGGGCTGGGACTCTTGCCCGGGTTCTTCGTGTGCCCCGGCGCCGACCCGCTCTTGCCCGGCGCCGTGGGCGACGGGGAGGCCGCGACCGTCGGAGCCGACGTGGCCGCAGGTGCGGACGACGATGCCCCGGCGGGGTTCTGCGGAGGGGCCGTCGTCGTGGCCACCGGCGCCTGCGTGCCTGCGCCGGGCGTCGGGGTCGCACTCGCACCGGTCGACCCGGACGGCGAGGGAGCCGGGGTCCAGATCGGCGACGACGCCGGCGCAGACGAAGACGACGACGTGGAGCCGTACGTCTGCGGCGGCTTCGCGAAAAGCATCGTGAGGACGGTGGGGACCCCCGACAGCGAGACCACGATCAGCACCACGGAGGCGGCGACGACCCCGACAGTGGCGAGCAGACCGATACGCGCGCGACGGCTGCGGCGTCGACGGCGGTCGACGACGTCGGACGGGACGCCGCGCGAGCGGTTGCGGAGATTCTGCGTCATAGGCGGGGATTCGTCGGGTCCGGGACCCGCGGGGACTCTCGGACCCGATGCTAGAGCACCACCCTGGATCCGGCTGGCCGACAACCGCTCCGTCACGGCATCCGTGCCGTCCCCGCACGATATGATGAATCCATCAATTCGCAATACCGGGGAGGTTTCGTGTTCTCCGATCCCAACCGTCCGCTGTACGAGGTGAAGGCGGGGCTCTTCAAAGGCCTCGCGCATCCGATCCGCATCCGCATCCTCGAGGTGCTCTCCACCGCGCCCGAGGTCGCGGTGTCGGATCTCATCGAAGCCACTTCACTCGAGGCATCCCACCTCTCGCAGCACCTCGCCGTGCTCCGACGCAACCGGCTCGTCGAGGCCGACCGCCGCGGCAGCCAGGTGTTCTACCGGCTCGCCTACCCGCAGGTCGCGGATCTGCTGCGGGTGGCCCGCACCCTGCTCGGCGAGATCCTCGCGACCACCCAGCAGCAGCTCATCGAACAAAGCGGCCTGCCGGCGATCCCCGACCACACCCCGTCGAGCGTGACGGCGTGACCTCGCCCACGACAGAGGCCGCCGCCAGGCGCGGCGCACGCATGCGTCGCCTGCTGCCCGCGGCGTCCGACTACCGCGACCTGCGTCGCACATGGCGGGGCGACCTGCTCGCGGGGCTCACGGTTGGCATCGTCGCCCTGCCCCTCGCTCTCGCCTTCGGGGTGAGCTCGGGCGCCGGCGCCGAGAGCGGGCTGATCACCGCGATCATCGCCGGAGTCGTCGCAGCGGTGTTCGGCGGCTCGAACGTGCAGGTCTCCGGCCCGACCGGTGCGATGGTCGTCGTCCTCGGGCCGATCATCGCCGCGCACGGGGTCGGCGTGCTCGCCGTCGTGTGCCTCCTTGCCGGGCTCATCGTGCTCGCTGCGGGGGTGCTGCGGCTCGGACGTGCGGTCACCTACATCCCCTGGCCGGTCATCGAGGGGTTCACCCTCGGGATCGCGGTCATCATCTTCCTGCAGCAGGTGCCCGCCGCGCTCGGCTCGAAACCGGGGCCGAGCTCGAACGCGTTCGTCGCGGCACTCGAGTCGCTCGGCGGCATCAGCTGGCCGCAGGTCGCCCTGACTCTGGGGATCGTCGCGGCGGTCGCACTGATCATGGTGCTGACCCCGCGCCTGCACCCGCAGTTCCCCGGGTCGATCGTCGCCATCGCGGTCGTCTCCCTGATCTGCTGGATGCTCCAGCTGCCGGTCGCGACGATCGGCGCACTGCCCGCGGGGCTTCCCGCGCCCGTGCTGCCGGGCACCGACTGGGCGACCCTGACCGGGCTCATCGGACCGGCCGTCGCCGTCGCGGCCCTCGCCGCGATCGAGTCCCTGCTGTCGGTGCGGGTGGCGGCATCCATCTCGGACACCGGCCCGTACGACGCCGATCGCGAGCTCGTCGGCCAGGGCCTCGCATCGATCGCCGCCGGCCTGTTCGGCGGGATGCCCGCCACCGGTGCGATCGCCCGCACCGCGGTGAACGTGCGCTCCGGTGGGCGCACCAGGCTCGCCGCCATCGTGCACGCGCTCGCGCTGCTGCTCATCGTGTCGGTCGGCGCGGCAGTCGTCGGGACGATCCCGCTCGCGGCCCTCGCGGGAGTGCTCATGGTGACCGCCTGCCGCATGATCTCGATCGCGACCGTGCGCAGCGTCCTCGGCTCCACGCGCACGGATGCCGTCGTGTTCGTCGTCACCGCGATCGTCACCGTCAGCGTCGACCTCATCTATGCGGTGCTCATCGGCATCGCCGTGGCCGGATTCTTCGCCCTGCGGGCCCTCGCGCGCTCCGCCGGCGTGCACCGCGAGGAGCTGCCCGGCCCGGCCCACCCCGGCGACGAGCGGATCGCGCTGTTCCGACTGGACGGAGCCCTGTTCTTCGGCGCCGCCGAACGGGTGCTGGACCGCGTCGCCGAGATCGGCGACGCCGAAGTCGTGATCCTGCGGATGTCTCAGCTGCAGGTGCTGGATGCCACCGGCGCCCAGGTGGTCGGCTCCCTGGTGACCACGCTGGAACGCCGCGGCGTGACGGTGCTGATCAAGGGCATCCAGACCCGGCACATGCGCCTGGCGGAGCGCGTCGGCGTGATCGCCGCGCTGCGGCACGAGAACCACCTCTTCGACGACCTCCCCGCCGCCGTGGAGCACGCCCGCAGCCACGTGCGCCGTGCCGCCCCGGGCGCGTAGGCGCCGAGGCATCCCGCCCCGATGTCGGCGGCCCTCGGCATGATGGTGGGGTGGGTGATGTGCTCGACATGTTCGGCCCCGCGACCAGGGAGTGGTTCCGGGGGGCGTTCACCGCGCCCACCGACGCCCAGCGCGGCGCGTGGACGGCGATCGCGGCCGGCAAGCACGCGCTCGTGGTCGCCCCGACCGGATCGGGCAAGACGCTGTCGGCGTTCCTCTGGGCGATCGACCGGGTCTTCCACGAGAAGGCCGCGAAAGAGCCGGTTCCGGATGCTGCGTCCGCGACCCGACGCGGGGCGCCGAAGGGCACCACGAGCATCCTCTACGTCTCTCCGCTGAAAGCCCTCGGCGTCGACGTCGAGCGCAACCTGCGCTCGCCCCTCGTGGGCATCGGGCAGCAGGCGCGGCGGCTCGGCATCCACCTGCCCGAGCTGAGCGTGGGCGTGCGCTCCGGCGACACGACGTCATCCGATCGCCGCAAGCTCGTCACCGCTCCGCCCGACATCCTGATCACGACGCCCGAATCGCTGTACCTGATGCTGACGAGCCGCGCGGGCGAGACGCTGCGCGACGTGCACACGGTGATCGTCGACGAGGTGCACGCCGTCGCGGCCACCAAGCGCGGGGCGCACCTCGCGGTGACCCTCGAACGGCTCGACGCGCTGCGGCGGTCGCTGGTTCCGGATGCCCCGCCCGCACAGCGAATCGGACTGTCGGCGACGGTGCGGCCGATCGACGAGGTGGCGTCGTTCCTCGGCGGATCCGCGCCGGTCGAGATCGTGGCCCCGCGGGCGACCAAGACGTTCGATCTGCGGGTCGTGGTGCCCATCGACGACCTGTCGAACCCGCCGCCGGCCCCGTCGGCGTACCGGTCGCCGCCGCCCGAATCGGCATCCGACGACGAGCAGGGCGAGGCGGACTGGTTCGATCAGCCCGAGACCACCGAGATGACGGGCTCGGTGTGGCCGCACGTCGAAGAGGCCATCGTCGACCGCGTGCTGCAGAACAGCTCGACGATCGTGTTCGCCAACTCTCGGCGGCTCGCCGAGCGGCTCACCGGCCGGCTCAACGAGATCTACGCCGAACGGCTCGGGATCGAACTTGCCGAGCAGACCGTGCCGGCCGAGATGATGGCACAGGCCGGCTCGACCGCGGGAGCGCCGCCGGTCCTCGCGAAGGCGCACCACGGCTCCGTCTCGAAAGAGCAGCGCGCCCAGGTCGAAGAAGAGCTGAAGTCCGGCATCCTGCGCTGCGTGGTGGCGACGTCCAGTCTCGAGCTCGGCATCGACATGGGCGCCGTCGACCTCGTCATCCAGGTCGAGGCTCCGCCGTCCGCAGCATCCGGCCTGCAGCGCATCGGCCGCGCGGGTCACCAGGTCGGCGAGATCAGCCGCGCCGCGCTGTTCCCGAAGCACCGCTCCGACGTGCTGCACACGGCCGTGGTCACCGAGCGGATGCTCGCCGGTCAGATCGAGGCGATCCGGGTGCCGCAGAACCCGCTCGACATCCTCGCGCAGCAGACCGTCGCGGCCGCGGCCATCGGTCCGGTCGACGTCGAAGGCTGGTTCGAGACGGTCAGGCGATCGGCGCCGTTCCGGTCGCTGCCGCGCTCGGCGTTCGAGGCGACACTCGACCTCATCGCGGGGCGATTCCCGTCCGACGAGTTCGCCGAGCTTCGTCCGCGCGTGGTGTGGGACAGAGATGCCGGCATCATCACCGGGCGTCCCGGCGCGCAGCGCATCGCCGTCACGAGCGGAGGCACCATCCCCGATCGCGGCCTCTTCGGTGTCTTCGCCGTGGGCGAAGGCCCGGGTGCGCGCGTCGGCGAGCTCGATGAGGAGATGGTCTACGAGTCGCGCGTCAACGACGTGTTCACCCTCGGCACGACGAGCTGGCGCATCGTCGAGATCACCCACGACCGCGTCAACGTGGTGCCCGCGTTCGGCCAGCCGGGCAAGGTGCCGTTCTGGCACGGCGACGGCATCGGACGGCCCGCCGAACTCGGCGAGGCGCTCGGAAGGTTCAGCCGGGAGGTGGCATCCGCCGACCCGCCGAAGGCGCGCGACCGCCTGGCCGCAGACGGACTCGACGAGTACGCCACAGGCAATCTGCTGGCGTATCTCGCCGAGCAGAAGGATGCCACCGGCACGCTCCCCACCGACCGCAGCCTCACCGTCGAACGAGGCCGCGACGAGGTCGGCGACTGGCGCGTCATCCTGCATTCGCCCTACGGCATGCCGGTGCACGCGCCGTGGGCCCTCGCTGTGAACGCGCGCATCCGCGAGCGGCTGGGTGTCGAAGGTTCCGCGGTGGCCAGCGACGACGGGATCATCGCCCGGATTCCGGATGCCGAGGCCGAGCCCCCCGGTGCGGAGCTGTTCGTCTTCGACGCCGACGAGCTCGAGCAGATCGTCACCGACGAAGTGGGCGGGTCGGCGCTGTTCGCCTCGAGGTTCCGGGAGTGCGCGGCTCGGGCGCTGCTGATGCCCCGGCTCAATCCGGGGCGCCGCTCGCCGCTGTGGCAGCAGCGGCAGCGCGCGGCGCAGCTGCTCGAGGTGGCTCGCAACCATCCGACGTTCCCGATCATCCTCGAGACCCTGCGCGAGGTGCTTCAAGACGTGTACGACGTTCCGGCCCTGCTGCGAATCACCCGGCAGATCGCCGACCGCCGCATCCGGCTCGTCGAGACGACGCCCGCGCAGCCGTCGCCATACGCCCGCGACCTGCTGTTCGGATACGTCGGCGCGTTCATGTACGAGGGCGATTCCCCGCTCGCCGAGCGGCGGGCGGCGGCCCTGTCGGTCGACCCGGCGCTGCTGTCGGAGCTGCTCGGCAAGGTCGAGATGCGCGAGCTCCTCGACCCCGACATCATCGCCCAGTTCGAAGCCGAAGCGCAGCGCCTGGCCCCCGATCGTGGTGCCCGCGGAATCGAGGGGGTCGCCGACCTGCTGCGGATGCTCGGCCCGCTGGATGCCGCCGAGATCGCCGACCGCCTCGAGCCCCCCGACGCCCGTCGTCGTGAGCGCGACTCCCTACGGTCCGAGCCCGACCGGCTGCGTTCGGAGCCCGACTCCGGTCGCCGTGAGCCCGACTCCGGTCGCCGTGAGCCCGATGAAGGGCAGGACCCCCCGCTGTCCGAGGCCGTCGCGCTGGCGGAGTCCCTCGTGGCATCCCGCCGCGCCATCACCGTCACGGTCGCCGGCATCCCGCGGTTCGCCGCGATCGAGGATGCCGCACGCCTGCGCGACGCGCTCGGAGTGGCGCTCCCGGTGGGTCTGCCGACGGCGTTCCTCGAGCCGGTGGCGGACCCGCTCGCCGATCTGTTCGCCCGGTATGCGCGCACGCACGGACCGTTCCGCGCGCGGGATGCCGCCTCCCGTTTCGGCGTAGGCGTGTCGGTCGCCCGGCTGACCCTGCAGCGGCTGGAGCAGCAGGGGCGTGTCACGAGCGGGTTCTTCCTGCCTGTCGAGGCGCCCACGGCCGACGAGCGCGAGTGGTGCGACACCGCCGCGCTCCGCCGCATCCGGCTGCGCTCGCTCGCCGCGATCCGCGGCAGCGTGGAGCCGGTCGAGCCGGCCGCGTTCGCCCGGTTCCTGCCGAGCTGGCAGCACCTGACGCGCCCGCTCGAGGGGATCGACGGGGTGGTGTCGGTCATCGAGCAGCTCGCCGGCGTCCCACTGCCCGCCAGCGCCTGGGAGTCGCTCATCCTCCCGAGTCGGGTCAAGAACTATGCGCCCACCATGCTCGACGAGCTGACGGCGACGGGCGAGGTGGTCTGGTCGGGCCACGGGTCGCTTCCCGGGCGCGACGGCTGGATCGCACTGCAGCCCGCGGATGCCGCCCCCCTCACGGTGCCGGCGCCCGAGGACGAACTCACGGCCGGCTCGCTGGAGGCGACCATCGTGCACCACCTTTCCGGCGGCGGCGCGTACTTCGCGAGCCAGCTGCAGCAGCTCACGGGCGCGGGCAGCGAACAAGACGTCATCGACGCGCTCTGGGCGCTGACCTGGGCCGGCCGGGTCACCAACGACACGCTGGCGCCGATCCGGACCCTGCTGGCCGGCGGATCGCAGGCGCACCGCACCGCGCGGCGCACCCCGCGCGCTCGGCTCTACCGCGGTGCCGCGCCGAGCCCCACCCGCAGCACTCCCCCGCGACCGCCCAGCCTGGGGGGTCGCTGGGCGCTGCTGCCCGACCCCGAACCCGACGTCGCGGTGCGGGCCACCGCCGCCGCCGGCATGCTGCTCGACCGATACGGCGTCGTGACGCGCGGCTCGGTGCAGGCCGAGGGGATGCCGGGCGGCTTCGCGCAGGCGTACCGCATCCTCGGCGGGTTCGAAGAGGCCGGGCACTGCCGGCGCGGGTACGTGATCGAGAAGCTGGGCGCGGCGCAGTTCGCGGCATCCAGCACGGTCGATCGCCTGCGCACGTACGCGAACCTCCCCGACCCGCCCCCGCACGAGGCGATCACCCTCGCCGCGACCGATCCCGCCAATCCGTACGGTGCCGCGCTGCCTTGGCCTGCGCAGGAGGGCGGGCACCGACCGGGCCGCAAGGCCGGCGGCTTGGTGACTCTCGTCGACGGCGCCCTGGTGCTGTACCTGGAGCGCGGTGGCAAGACGGCGCTCACCTTCACCGGTGACGAGCAGCTGCAGGCGGCGGCCGCGCACAGCCTGGCCGCAACCGCTCGCGCCCGGCGCCTCGAGACGATCACGATCGAGCAGGTCAGCGGCGAGCCGGTGTTCGGCACGGCGCTCGGGCGCGCGCTGCGGGATGCCGGATTCGTCGAATCCCCGCGCGGGTTCACGCTGCGCCGCGCGATGGGCTGAGGCCGATGCCCGAGGGAGACACCGTCTGGCGCGCCGCGCACCGGCTCGACCGTGCCCTGCGCGGCGGGGTGATCACCCGGTTCGAGCTGCGCGTGCCGCAGGCCGCGACCGCCGACCTCACCGGTGAGACCGTGCTGTCGTCGACCGCGCGCGGCAAGCATCTGCTGCTGCGCACGAGCGGGGGCAGCATCCTGCACACGCACCTCAAGATGGAGGGCGAGTGGCTGGTGCTGCACCCGGGCGCCCGCTGGCCGAAGCCGGCCTTCCGCGCACGGGCGGTCATCGCCACGGCGCGGGCCGAGGCGATCGGATTCGACCTGGGTCTCGTGGAGCTGCTGCCGGGAACCCCGGAGCATCCGGCCGACGACGTCGCCGCCGTGGGGTACCTCGGGCCGGATCCCCTGAACGACGACCCGTTCGACGCGGACGCGGCTGCCGAGGCCCTGCAGCGCGATCCGCGCGCGGTGCACGTCGCGATCCAGGACCAGCGCACCGTGGCGGGATTCGGCAACGAGTACGCCAACGAGCTGCTGTTCCTGCGGGGGCTGCATCCCGAGACCCCGGCAACCGAGGTGGATGCCGCGAAGCTCATCGCGCTGGGGGCGCGCACCATCCGCGCCAACCGCGACCGGCCGATCCGCTCGTTCACCGGCGACACCCGCCGCGGCCGGTCGGACTGGGTGTACGGCCGCGGCCGCCAGCCCTGCCGCCGCTGCGGCACCCTCATCGAGACCGGGATGCTGGGCGCCGACCCCACCCGGGAGCGCACGGTGTTCTGGTGCCCGCGCTGCCAGCCCGCACCCCGCTGACGCGCACCCCGCCCCGCCGGCCGAGCGCGGCCTCCCGCACTGCCCGCCATCGGGCCGCGCCCGCCCCAATCCCTCCGCCCCCGCGCACTCGGCCACGGAATCCCTCAACCACCCGCACACAGCTGCGGAGATGTACACGACAGCGGACCGCATCCCACACCTCCATCCGCAGATGTGCACAACTCCGCTGTCGTGTACGCCCCCGGCCCGAAGCTCCCCAGCTCGCCGCTCCGTTCGACACACCCAACCCCGCGAACACCTGTGCGGAGATGTGCACAACGGCGGATCAGATCCTCTTCATCCACCCGCAGGTGTGCACATCTCCGCTGTCGTGCACGGCCACACCCCCCGGTCCGAAACCGACCCCGCTCGCCGTTCCGTTCGACATACCCCCTCAACCACCCGCGCACAGCTGCGGAGATGTACACAACAGCGGACCAGATCCCCCACATCCGCCCGCAGATATGCACAACTCCGCTGCCGTGCACGCACACTCCCCCAGCCCGAGGCGGACCCAGCTCGCGCGCCCCTTCGGCATCCCCCAACCACCCGCACACAGCCGCGGAGATGTACACACCAGCGGACCGCATCCCCCATGTCCATCCGCAGGCGTGCACAACTCCGCTGTCGTGCACATCCGCTCCGCACACCACGCCGATCCCGACACCGGCCTGCGAACATCCCCGACACATCGCCGCATAACTGTACCGGCCGGACTCCTTGTCCGGCGGGGGTGCCGATCCGGGACACCGACCCCCTTCCGGCGACACCCGCCGGCACGCGAGGATGGAGGCACCCCAACCTGCATCGGAGCTGATTCCCCGTGGGCACCACCGTCTTCGAACGACGTCAACCTGCCGCATCCGTCATCGACCAGTCGCTGGCGACCACAGCGCACTCGGTCTTCTGGATCGACGACCTCCCCGCCGCCCTGCGTCCCGACCGCCCGTCGCTGGTGGGCGCGCACCGCGCCGACCTCGTCGTCATCGGCGCCGGCTACACCGGCCTGTGGACAGCGCTGCTGGAGAAGCAGCGCAATCCCGACGCGAAGGTCGTCGTCGTCGAGGCGCAGCGTGTCGGCTGGGCGGCATCCGGCCGCAACGGCGGATTCTGCGAGGCGAGCCTCACGCACGGCCACGAGAACGGCATGGCACGCTGGCCCAAGGAGATGGATCTGCTGACCCGCCTCGGGCAGCAGAACCTCGACGAGATCCAGGCGTCCGAGGCCGAGTTCGGCATGGACTTCCAGTTCGAGCGCACCGGCCAGCTGGCCCCCGCGGTCGAGGAGCACCAGGTCGAGTGGCTGAAGGAATGGGCCGCCGAGGGTGAAGAGGGTGTCGTGTACCTGGATCAGGATGCCGTTCAGGCATCCGTCCACTCGCCGACCTACCTCGCCGGCGTCTGGGAGAAGGACGCCTGCGGCATGGTGCACCCGGCCCGCCTGGCCGCCGAGCTCGCCCGCGTCATCGAGGAGCAGGGCGTCGAGATCTTCGAGCGCTCCCACGTGACCGGGCTGGACACGTCGGGCACCGGCGTGATCGTGCAGACGGATGCCGGAACCGTCGCCGCCGACCGTGCGGTGCTGGCCACGAACGTGTTCCCGTCGCTCATCAAGCGCAACCGGCTCATGACGGTGCCGGTGTACGACTACGTGCTGATGACGGAGCCGCTGACCGACGAGCAGCTGGCATCCATCGGCTGGGCCGACCGTCAGGGCATCGGCGACATGGCCAACCAGTTCCACTACTACCGGATCACCAAGGACAACCGCATCCTCTTCGGCGGGTACGACGCGATCTACCACTACGGCCGCAAGGTGAAGTCCGAGTACGAGAACCGCCCGGAGACGTGGCGCAAGCTCGCGAGCCACTTCTTCACGACGTTCCCGCAGCTCGAGGGCTTGAAGTTCACGCATCAGTGGGCGGGCGCGATCGATTCGTCCACGCAGTTCACGGCGTTCTTCGGCACGGCCCGCGACAACCGCATTGCCTACACGGCCGGCTTCACCGGTCTCGGCGTGGGCTCGACCCGCTTCGCCGGCAACGTGATGCTCGACCTGCTCGACGGAGTCGAGAACGAGCGCACCACCCTCGAGATGGTCCGCAAGCGTCCGATCCCGTTCCCGCCGGAGCCGGCCGCGGCCGCCGCGGTCAACGTGGTGCGGTGGTCGCTGGATCGCGCCGACCACAACGAGGGCAAGCGCAACGTCCTGCTGCGCACGCTGGATGCCCTCGGCCTGGGGTTCGACTCGTGAACGGCGCGCAGCTGGTCGCAGCCCTCGAGCTCGAGCTCGAGTACGAGCCGGTCCCGCCCGAGCAGATCGTCGCCGGGACGCCGTCCACGGGCTACGCCGCGATCGACCAGTCGGTGCCGCTCATCGGCCCGATGTCCGAGATCGGCGTCTGGGAGATGACCGTCGGCGCGATGCGCGACACCGAGGTCAGCGAGGTGTTCGTCGTGATCGCCGGTTCCGCGACCGTCGACTTCGTCGACCCCGTGCGGCCCTCGATCGAACTCGCCCCGGGTTCGGTCGTGAAGCTGGATGCCGGCATGCAGACCGTCTGGACGGTCCGCGAACCGCTGCGAAAGATCTTCATCGAGCGCTGACCCGCCAACGCCCCGGCTCCATCCCGGCATCGTCCCGGCGTCGTCGCAGACCCGGCGGATCGCGCCGCCTACCGCCCGGCAGAGCGGCGCACCAGCAGTGCGAGGTGCAGCGCCGTCTGGGTCTCGCCGTCGTCGAGGTCGACGCCGAGCAGGTCCTCGATGAGCGCGATGCGCTGGTAGAACACCGAGCGCGACAGGTGCGAGGCGGATGCCGCCGCGGTGCGGTTGGCCGGGTGCGCGAGCATGGCGCCGAGCACGTCGAGCAGGTCGCCTGAGCGCGTCAGGTCGTGCTCGATGAGGGGGGCCAGCATCCGCTCCCCGTGCTCGAGCAGCCGGTGGTCGTCGCGCATGGTGGTGACGAGGCGGATGAGCGGGCGGTCTTCGGCGCGGCGCAGCACCGGCCCGCGATCGCCGGCGCCGGCACGCCCGCGGGCGAGGTCGGTGGCCTCCTGCAGCGAGGAGAGGGCTTCGTCGATTCCGGATGCCGCAGACCCGACCGATACGACGGCGCGTTCGGCGGGGGCTGCCGCCGCGCGCACGAATGCGAGCGCGGTCTGGTCGTCGAACACGGCATGGGCGGGCAGGGAGAGCAGCAGCGCGGCCGCGGGTCCGGCGACGCCGCCGGGGGCCGAGCCGACGAGCACGCGGCCACCGGCGTGGTCGCGGCCTGCGGCATCCCGGCGTCCGATCTCCTTCGCGGCGGCCGACGCCTGCTCGGGCAGCACCTGGGCACGCGAGATCACCACGCCGTAGAGCTGACGCCCCTCGACGGGGAGTCCCGCGGCGGAGAGGCGCGCGGCCGCGCCGGCGGGCGTCGAGAAGCGTCCGGCCAGCAGTGCGTCCACGAGCCGTCGGCGCCCGATCCGCGACCACTCGTCGGCCGGGGCGGACAGGCGGCCGAACGCGAGGGCGATCGCGCCCTGCTCGAGCACGGCGAGGCGCCCCGCAGGATGCTCGGGTCCGGGCAGGGCGATGACGCTCCCCCACCGGATGCCGCGCGCCTCGACGGGCACGATGAGCCAGTCCCCGTCGGTTCCGCGGCGGTGCGCGGAGCGGGAGCGCAGCTCCCAGTCGGTGAAGAGGTCGACCTCCATGGCGGGGGGCACCTCGCCGGCGACGACCTCGTGGGCGAGGCTCTCGAGCACGACGGGCGCGCCGAGGGTCTGGGCGAGCTGGCGCACGATGTAGTCGGCGGGCGAGCCGCGCAGAGCGAGGCCCGTGAAGCGTTCGCGCACCTCGTCGCGGGCGCGCAGGGCGGCGGTCTGCCGGGCGATGATCTGCCGGTGCACGACCTCGGTCAGCTCGACGAACTTCACCTCGTGGCCGAGGGTCACCAGTGCCAGCCCGTGTTCGCGCGCAGTGTCGACGACGACGCGCGGCGCCCACCGGTAGTGGGTTCCGAGTTCGAGCACGAGCCCGGCCACCCCGGCGTCGACGAGGCCCACGATGAACTCGCGCAGCAGCTCGGGGTCTCCGGGCCAGCCGGATCCGGTCGACAGCAGCAGCTCGCCACCGGTCAGCAGACGCGCCACCCCGGCGCTGTCGGAGACGTGCACCCAGCGCACCGGGGCATCCAGGGCGCTGTCGCCGACGAGCACGTCGGGGTGCACCGAGGCGAGCTCGGGGAGGCGCAGGATGTTGCCGACCGTCAGCGGACCGCCACTCGGACGATCCGTCCGGTTGAGGTCATCTTCGTGACGATCGGCCATGCTCCGGTTCCTTCCAGCGGTGCAAAACTTATGAAAACCAGCCTAGATCATCACCACACGATCTGTCCGATCAGAGGAGGACGCCCATGAGCGAAGACACCACCCGGGTCATCCCGCATTGGATCGACGGCGCCGAGCGCGCGTCAACGAGCGGCCGCACCGCTCCCGTCTACAACCCGGCGACCGGTGCCGTCCAGGCCGAGGTCGCCCTCGCCGACGACACCGAGATCGCCGAGGCCATCGCCTCCGCCGAGCGCGGCTTCAAGCTGTGGTCGGGCTACTCGATCGCCAAGCGCCAGGCCGTCATCTTCAACTTCCGCGAGCTGCTCGTGGCCCGCAAGGGCGAGCTGGCCGCGATCGTCTCGTCCGAGCACGGCAAGGTGCTCTCCGATGCGATGGGCGAGATCGCCCGCGGCCAGGAGGTCGTCGAGCTCGCGTGCGGGTTCCCGAACCTCGTCAAGGGCGAGCACTCCGAGAACGTCTCGACCGGCATCGACGTGTACACGCTGAAGCAGCCGCTCGGCGTCGTGGGCATCATCAGCCCCTTCAACTTCCCGGTCATGGTGCCGATGTGGTTCTTCCCGATCGCGATCGCGGCGGGCAACGCCGTGGTGCTGAAGCCGTCCGAGAAGGACCCGTCGGCATCCCTGTGGATCGCGAAGCTGTGGAAGGAAGCCGGCCTCCCGGACGGCGTATTCACCGTGCTGCAGGGCGACAAGCAGGCCGTCGACGGCCTGCTGAACTCACCGGCTGTGCAGTCGATCTCGTTCGTCGGCTCCACCCCGATCGCGCAGTACATCTACGAGACCGCCGCCCGCAACGGCAAGCGCGTGCAGGCCCTCGGCGGTGCGAAGAACCACATGCTGGTGCTTCCGGATGCCGACCTCGACCTCGCCGCCGACATGGCCGTGAACGCCGGGTACGGCGCCGCAGGCGAACGCTGCATGGCGATCTCCGTCGTGCTGGCCGTCGAGCCGGTCGCCGACGAGCTGATCGAGAAGGTCAAGGAGCGCATCGCGAAGCTGCGCGTGGGCAACGGCCAGTCCACGCCCGAGCCCGACATGGGCCCGCTGATCACCGGCGTGCACCGCGACAAGGTGTCGGGCTATGTCGACATCGCCGAGAAGGACGGCGCCGAGATCGTCGTCGACGGCCGTGGGTTCACGGTCGACGGCGCCGAGGACGGCTTCTTCTTCGGCCCGACCCTGCTCGACAAGGTGCCGACCACGTCGGCCGCGTACCAGGAGGAGATCTTCGGCCCGGTGCTGTCGGTCGTCCGCGTCGACAGCTACGACGAGGGCCTCGCGCTGATCAACTCGGGTCAGTTCGGCAACGGCACCGCGATCTTCACCAACGACGGCGGCGCCGCACGCCGGTTCCAGAACGAGGTCGAGGTCGGCATGATCGGCATCAACGTGCCGATCCCGGTGCCGGTCGCGTACCACTCGTTCGGCGGCTGGAAGAAGTCCATGTTCGGCGACGCGAAGGCGTACGGCGTGCACGGCTTCGACTTCTTCACCCGCGAGAAGGCCATCACCAGCCGCTGGCTCGACCCGGCCAAGCACGGCGGCATCAACCTCGGCTTCCCCCAGAACCACTGAGGACACACATCATGACTGACACTCTCAACGCCACGGCGGTCTACACCGACCGTCACGGCCAGGTCCACACCCTGCCCGACGCCGAGGCCGAAGCGACCGTCCGCGCAGACGACCGCGGCCACGTCTTCCACTCGTGGAGCGCGCAGGCGCTCATCGACCCGATCCCGGTCGCTGCCGGCAAGGGCTCGACGTTCTGGGACTACCAGGGCAACGAGTTCCTCGACTTCTCGTCGCAACTGGTCTACCTGAACCTCGGGCACCAGCATCCGGATCTCGTCTCGGCCATCCAGACGCAGGCCGGTCGCCTCGCGACCATCCAGCCGTCCATGGCCAGCGACGTGCGCGGCGAGCTCGCCCGCCGCATCGCCGAGGTGGCCCCGGGCGACCTCGACAAGGTGTTCTTCACCAACGGCGGGGCGGATGCCAACGAGAACGCGATCCGCATGGCGCGCGCCTACACCGGCAAGCGCAAGGTGCTCGCGGCGTACCGCAGCTACCACGGCAACACGACCACCGCGATCACCGCGACCGGTGACCCGCGCCGCTGGACCAACGAGCCCGGCGACGGCTCGGTGCAGCACTTCTTCGGGCCGTACGCGTACCGTTCGCCGTTCCACTCCTCCAACCCGGTCGAAGAGGCCCAGCGTGCGCTGGAGCACCTCGAGCAGACCATCGTGCTCGAGGGCGCGTCGACGATCGCGGCGATCCTGCTCGAGACGATCGTCGGCACCAACGGCGTGCTCGTCCCGCCGCCCGGCTACCTGCAGGGCGTCCGCGACCTGTGCGACAAGTACGGCATCGTCTACATCGCCGACGAGGTCATGGTCGGCTTCGGCCGCATCGGCGAGTGGTTCGCGGTCAACCGCTTCGGCGTCACCCCCGACCTGATCACGTTCGCGAAGGGCGTGAACTCGGGCTACGTGCCGCTGGGCGGTGTCGTGATCTCGCAGAAGATCGCGTCGCACTTCGACACCGTGGCGTTCCAGGGCGGCCTGACCTACTCGGGTCACCCGCTCGCCTGCGCCGCCGGTGTGGCGACCTTCGAGGTGTACGAGCGCGACGGCATCCTGCAGCGCGTCCGCGACCTGGGCGAGCGCGTCGTCGCCCCCCGCATGAAGGAGCTCGCCGACAAGCACCCGTCGGTGGGCGATGTGCGCGGCGTCGGCCTGTTCTGGGCCCTGGAGCTCGTGCGCAACCGCGAGACCAAGGAGCAGCTGGTTCCGTTCAACGCGTCGGGTGCGGATGCCGCCCCCATGAACGCGGTGATCGCGGAGTGCAAGCGCAACGGGGTCTACCCGTTCACGCACTTCAACCGCCTGCAGTTCGCCCCGCCGCTGGTCGTCACCGAAGAGGAGCTGCACCGCGGCCTCGACGCGTACGACAAGGCGCTGGACGTCGCCGACACGTACGTGCGCTGACCATCCGGTCGATGACGGATGCCCCCGCCCACCCGGGCGGGGGCATCCGTATTTTCCACACCGAAGTCCGGGGAATAACCCCACCACGCCTCACGTTGTATCCCGTTACGGAGGAGATCGTGGGCAAGAACTACGTGGACATCGAGAACGACCAGGGCGAGGCGCTGCGGTACCGCAAGCACGTCAACGGCCGGGGTCTCGTCGCGCACGGAGCCAAGGTGCACGCAACCGCCCGCGTCGAGACCGGCGCCTACGTGGAGCCGGGAGCGCATGTGGGACCGGGTGCGCACATCGGCACCGGCGCATGGATCGAGGCGGATGCCGTGATCGGCCCGGAGGCCGACATCCAGGCGCATGCGCACATCGGCACGGGTGCCGCTGTGGGCGCCAAGGCGAAGATCGGGGTGCGCACGCACGTCGGCGAGCACGCGATCGTGCAGGCGGGGTCGCTGATCGGCGACGACGTCACGATCGCCGACGGCGAGCATGTCGCCACCGACCGCCGCGGCCTGTGGCTGGCCGCCTAGCTACACGAGAAGCAGCAGCACCAGCGCGATGAGCGGCAGGATGCCCTGCGTGATCGCCGCGCGCCGGTACTTGGCGCCGCGCGTGATCAGCACGACGGATGCCGCCAGCATCGACGCGAGGCCGAAGTAGACCAGCGCGCGTCCGGCCGCCGGGGCGGATGCCACCAGGACGATCCCGAAGCCCACCTCGATCGCGAGGAACAGGTTGTAGAACCCCTGGTTGAACGCCATCGGCTGCACGGCGTCGGCGGCATCCTGATCCTTCACGCCGAATCGCCTCCAGGTCTCCGGCTGGCGCCAGGTGATGCTCTCCATCACCCAGATGTAGACGTGCAGCAGGGCGGCGAGGGCCGCGACGATGAGGGCTGAGACCACGAGCATGGCGCCAGGCTAGCGGGTGCCGGCGCGACCCGGCGGATACCCTGTACGCATGGCTGGTGCGAAGCGGGGTCCGGGTCCGGGCAGGCGCTCACCCGGAGGTCCGGCGAAGGGCCGCAAACCCGCGGCCGGAAAGCCCGGCAAACCGGGCAGCGGCAAGCCGCGCCCGACGACGCCGAAGCCGGCACCGGTCGCGCCGCCCCCGGCCGAGACCTTCACGCTCGGCGCAGTGCCCGGCGCGACACCCGGCAAGTGGATCGACATCTGGAACGTGCGGATGCCGCACACCCGACTGGTGCTCGAGCCGATCGCGGTGGCCGACCAGCGCTCCGCGCTCGAGCGGGTGGATGCCGCCCTGGTGCGCCTGCCGATCGAGACGGCGGGCCTGCACGTCATCCGGCTGTACGACGAGGTGCCGGTCGTCGTGACCGCCGCCGATTCCCACCTGACCGCGGCCGACGAACTGGATGTCGCCGACCTCGCCGGCGAAGTGCTCATCGTTCCGCGCGACGACGTGCTGCGGCTGGACGTGCCGGGCACGGTGGCCCCGGTGTTCGACCCGCCGGACACCACCGAAGACGCGATCGCGACCGTGGCATCCGGAGTCGGGATCGTGATCGTGCCGATGTCGCTCGCGCGGCTGCACCATCGCAAGGATGCCGACTACCGTCCGCTGCGCGACGCCCACGTCTCGACGGTGGCACTCGCGTGGGATGCCGATCGCACCACCCCCGAGGTCGAGACGTTCGTCGGCATCGTCCGCGGCCGCACCTCGAACTCGAGCCGCTGACTCCCGTCCGTCGCCGCTCACCGCCGTCCGTCGCCGCTCACCGCCGTCCGTCGCCGCTCACCGCCGTCCGTCGCCGCGCTCACCGCCGTCGTTCGCCGCGGTCCCCCCGCGTGAGCCCCGCGGTCATCCCTGTTCCACTGCCAAAGGTTGCGCCCCGACGTCGAGATCTTTGGCAGTCGAAGCACCATACGGGACGGGACGGGACGGGACGCGACGGGACGGGCGGGCGGGACGCGACGGGACGGGACGGGACGGGACGCGGCGGGACGGGCGGGCGGGACGCGACGGGCGGGACGCGACGCGACGGGACGCGGCGCAGCGGGACGCGGAAGCACGGCAGAGACCGGGAACGGGATAGAGCCCTCGGACCGCGGCTCCCCAAGCCTCCCCCGGTCCGAGGGCTCCGGCGCTCCCCCAGAAGCGCTTCCCCCACTGACTCAGAGCAGGATCCCCGCGCCCTGATACAAACTCGTCAGAATCCGGATCCGTACACCTGGAACGGCGCCAGGATTCCCGTCTCGGTGCTCGCGCGCGCCAGCGCCTCCGACACTCCGAGCCCGGCGGCGAGTCCTGCGTGCATGGCGCCGAGCAGGTCGCATGCGGCGTCGTCGGCGACGATCACGGGGGCCGCGACCACGGCGCGCGTGCCGGCGTGCATCCACACCCGGGTCATCCCGACGGCCTCTTCACCCCAGCGCACCGACGACCGCCCCGCCTCGCACGAAGACAGCACGACGACCTCGGGAACCTCGGGCACCCGGTCGAGGTCGTAGCCGAACAGGGCACCGTCGGCCATCTCGAACCCGGAGAACAGCGGGTTGTCGACCGCGTGCCGCCCGTGTGCGGCGACGTGCAGGAGGTCGACGCGGCCGGCGAGCGCGGTGACGGCATCCACCGTCGCATCCGTCCCGCGCAGCTGCTCGGGGCTGTGCCCGGCCCACGCCGCGGCGACGGCATCCGCCTCCTCCTCTCCGCGCGCCACGCGGGGCCCGACGGCGATGCCGACGCGTCCGCCGACGGACACGTCCCGGTCGAACGCGGACCATCTCGTCGCCGACACGGCGACGGTGAAGGTGCGCCCGCGCAGCGCGGGGAGCATCGCCCAGGGGGTGCCTTCGAGGATGCCGGGCACCGTCAGCACGAATCGCTCCGCCCCCGGCACCCGCACCGCCTTGTCGAGCAGCGCCGACGACAGGGATGCCAGCCGGTCATCGAGCGAGCGGCGCACCACGTCGGCCATGGGTCCGGTGCGGATGGATGCCGCCATGTCCAGATCGGCGCGCAGGCCCGGCAGCAGCTTGGCCGCCGCCGCCCATCCCGGCAGCGGGACCACGCGGGCGCGCGCCCCGGTGACGACGATCACCGCGAGTTCGGTGCCGGTGTAAACGAACGAGAGCAGCGCGGTGCCGTCATCGAGGCGTGCCTGCACCTCGCGCAGGGTGGCACGCCGACGGATGCCGCCGCCCCGCGTCGCCGACCACTGGCGTTCGCGGGCGCGCTCCTCGAGCTCGGCGAAGTGCGGGTCGAGCCGCCACCGCCCCGTCTGATCGCCGCTCATCCGCTGGCGCAGCTCCGCGAGGTCGGCAGCCAGCTGCGGGTCTTCGGGGGGACGCACGGGCACCACCTGGTGGCTCAGGTGCCGGCCCCGCTCGGACCACTCGAACAGCACGTCGGCGCGACCCGACCGGGCGGCGGCGGTGAGGCCCGCGACCATGAGCCCGCCGGCGTGCATGCGCACCGACGTCTGCAGGTCGAGGCTGCCGAACGCCTGCTGCCACGCGGTCAGCTGATCCAGCCCGCTCGCGGACTGGCGGCGGGCCACCGCATCCCGGCCCGCGGCGGCCGCGCGCGCGGCCCGCGCCTCGTAGCCGAGCAGGCGCACGTCGATCGATGCGGTCGGCGGCACGCGCGTGACCGGCGCCGGATGCGGCATCCCCCGTCCCGACCGCCAGATGTCCAGCGACAGCCGCAGGGCGGTGGACTCGTTCGCGAAGCCGGAGTCTGCGAGGGCGGATGCCACTCGCTCGACTTCGGCCTGGTCCGCCGACCGGGGCGACCGACGCGAGAGGCGCGCGCGCAGACGGATGCCGTCGGCCCGGATCGCCCAGGTCTCCGCCCCGAGGGCGCGGAACCTCCGCGAAGCGGTCGCCGCCGTGCGCGCGGCCGTCACCGGGTCGTGCGTGAGCTGCGACCGCGCCAGCTGGAACTCCACCTCGGCGCGGGACTGCGGCATCCGGTGCCGTCCGAAGACCGGGGCGACGGATGCCAGCAGCCGCTCCGCCTCGCGCGTCATCCCCGCATCCCGCAGCGCCTCGGCGCGGTCGGTGTCGCAGACGGCGAGTGCGATCGGCGTCGTCCCGGCGAGGGGGCGGGCTTCGTACATCTCCTGCAGCGCTTCGGCGATGTTCCCGCGCAGGAGGTTGATGTATCCCAGGTTGTGCTGCGCCATCGCGGCTTCGGACGGCGCATCGTCGGCGAGGTAGATCTCATGCGCATCTGCGGGGCATCCGAAGCGGCATCGTCGAGACGCAGCCGCTGCATGTTCACGAGGGATCGGTTCATCAGGAGCCGCGCGCGCTCCACCGTGCTGCTGTCGAACGCGTCGATGCCCTTCTCCAGCCAGGCGGCGGCCTGCTCGAGGTCTCCGCGGCGCTGCGCGAACGCACCGAGCTGACCGGCGAGGACGCCCACGGTCGCCCCGCTGATCTCCGGCCGCTCCAGCTCGGCGCGGCACATCGCCTCGGCCACGTCGATCTGCCCGGTCTGGGCGAGCACGTAGGCGAGGGTTCCTTGGATCCGTGCCTGCGTGTCCGCATCCGGTCGGCGCGCAGCCGCGGTCGCCAGCGCCTGCCGGGCACGCACGTAGTCGCCGCGATTGACCATCGCGACGGCGCGCGCATGCATTCGCGCAGCAGACTGCACCATGCCTTCATCATCGCGCAGCGCGATGGCGATGTGGGCGAACGGCGCCGCTCAGCGGGCGGTCAGGGGTCCCGTCTTGGCCAGGCGGGCACTCACCTCGCTCTCCGCCTCGTGCAGCAGGTCGATCCGCTCCTCGAGCGACAACGTCCCTCCCATGATCCTGGGGGCGATGTGGGCGAGGATCTCCCCGGCGACGTACGGAGCCGCGAACGAGGTGCCGCTCCACAGCGCAAAGCCCCCGGCGTAGTCATCGGGGTCGATCGTCTCGCGTCGCGCTCCCCCGAGATCGTCGCGGACCGCGGGCTGGCTCCCGCCGCGGAACGGGGGCGAGCAGCTGAGCACCCCGGCCCCGGGCGCGAATGTCTTCACCCAGGTGCCGAGATTGCTGAACAGTGCCATCGTGCGGTTCGGGTTCAACGCCCCCACGGACACGTGGGGAGCCGCATCGTCCGGGTCGGCGACCGTCAGCGCCGAGCCGCCCCACATCCACAGCGCCGCCGGGAAGGACGGCCTGTTGGTCGCATCGTTGCCCGCGGAGCACACCACGGCGCAGCCATGGCGCCGAGCGGCCACGAGAAGGCTCTCGAGGGCGTCGTCGTAGAGTTCATCCTCGGGCGTCTCGTGGTAGTAGCCGAGAGAAAGATTCATGACGTCGATGTGCTCGCCGGCCTCGCACATCCACTTCACCAGCGCGCGCACCGCCAGCATGAACTCCGCCTCGAGCATCTGCCCCTGGCTGTCGCAGACGCGCACCGAGATGATGTCGGCTTCCGGGGCCCGCTGACGCACGACCCCTGAGACGAACGTTCCGTGCCCGGCGGCGGGGTCGAGGGCCCCGTCCAGCGGACCGGCGATGTCGCCCGTCACCTCGGGATCCGTCGCGTGATCGGCCATTCCGATGACCTTGCCGTCGTACTCCGGATAGGTTGTGACGACCTCCGGCGGAAGCCAGGGGTGGATGCCGCATCCCGTGTCCAGCACCGCGATGACCGGTCGGCGGCCGCCTTCTGCGGGTTCGCGGTGCCGCTCCGGCGCTCTGCCCACGAAGTTCACGACCTGGCGCCCGCCGCTGCCCGGCACCGCATACGAGATGGTGCCCGGTGCGTTCGAGACGCCGAACGGGTTCGAGACGCCGAACGGGTTGGAAACCCCGAACGGGTTGGAGACGCCGAACGGATTCGACACGCCGAACGGATTCGAGACTCCGAAGGGCCCGGCCGTCAGCACGTGGTCCAGCGCCACCCCGCGCAGATCCTTGCCGCGCAGCATCCGGGCCCGCTGCAGCAGCCGCCAGGCATCCACGGGCGGGTCGGGTGTCGCGGCGCCGTCGCGGTTCGGCACGGACGTGATCTTCACCCGGTGGATGGTGGGCACGTCGAACGCTTCGCGGTTGCGCGCCTCGCGGGCGACGGCATCCGGGATCTCGAGCGGCGAGCCGTCGATGTTCTGCAGCTCGATGCGCCAGGCGAACTGTGTGGCGGCCTCCTCCAGCACGCCGAACAGCTCATCGAGGTCGTCCGCGCGGGTGATCAGCAGGTGGTCGGGTGCGTACGAGGTCGGGTAGGCGGTGACGCCGGGAACCTCCTCGCTCCTCGGATCCAGCGGAACGCCGAGCGCGCGCACCGCGTCGTAGCGGGCGCGCCAATCGGGCAGGCCGTCGCCGGGGTATTCAGCCATCGGGGGTCTCCTCAGAGTTCGAACTGCGGGGTCTGCATGTCATGGAGCGCGCCCTGGTCGTCGCGCACGGTGAGGCGCAGGCGCACGAGCCCGGCGCCGATGCCGTCGATCTCGAACCGGCCGTGCTCGCCGAGGGAGGCATCCCGCACCTTTCCCTCGTCCGCGCCGTGCACGATCGCGACCGACACGGGCGGGGCATCCACCCAGCCGTCGATGCGGTGCGTGGACTGCTCGGTGCGGGTGATGTGCAGCAGCACGGTCACCGTGCCGTCGCTGAACTGCAGCGTGAGCACATCCCCGTCGCCGCGCACGGCGGCGAGGTCGGTCTCGACGAGGGTCAGCAGGGCGTATTCGCGGCTGAGGTCGTCGACCGCGATCGCGGCGACCATCCGGTCGATGAGGTCGGCCGGCATGGGATCCACCTGCGCCCACATGGCCCGCATCCGTGCGAACAGCACGGCATCCTGCGCGAACTCCGCGCTCGTGTCGTCGGCGCTCATGCCAGTTCCCTCTCGTATCCGTCGTCCTCGAGCAGCGCGCGCAGCTTCACCAGGCACCGCTGCCGGGTGGGTCCGATGGATCCCACCGGCATCGCCAGGTCCTGCGCGATGCGCGCGTAGTCGGGGCGCTCATCGAACGCGATCACCCGCAGCAGCCGCTGGCACCGCTCGTTCAGTCGCGCCACCGCGAGCCACAGGATCCGCTGCTCGTCGCCGAGCACGGCGGTCTGCTCCGCCGCCTGGGCGGTGGGCAGCTGCGGCTCCAGCTGCTCGGTCTCGGTCGGGTCGGCCCGGCGCTGCGCCTTGCTCACCCGCCACGCCTCGCGACGGGCGCACATCGTGAGCCAGCCCGACACGGCCCGCGGGTCGGCGATGGTCTCGTGCCGGCGCACCAGGGTCAGCCACGTCGTCTGCACGACGTCCTCGGCGAGCGCGCTCTCCAGGCCATAGGCCCGCACCACGTGCCACAGCACCGGCGTCATGAGCCGCACGAGGGCATCCATCGCCCTCGTCTCGCCGTCCTGCCAGCGCACGAACAGGCTCGAGGCCTGCTCCCACAGCGACATCTCCCCGGATTCGCCGGATCCGGATCCTCCCCCACCGGATGCCGCTGCCGCATCCGCGCCCTGATCCGACCGCTCAGCGTCGGTCATAGTGCCCATTGTGTCCACACTCATCAGAGCGCGAAAGGGGGCCGCTGATACATGTTTCCTCCGGCGACCCCGAACCGGCGCCGAAAGGTCGCCCGCCGTAGACTCGGAGGCATGACGGTGCTGTACATCTCGGCGCGCCCGCAGACAGTGGCCGCCGATGCCGAGTTCGAATCGTTCCGCACCGCAGCCCGCCTCGACGACGGCGACATCCGCCGGCACGACCTCGTCACCGATCCGCTCATGATCGAGCCCGACGTCACCGCGGTCATCATCGGCGGCAGCCCGTACAACGTCACGGACCCCGAGTCGAGCAAGACCGACGAGCAGCGTCGCGGCGAAGAGCACCTGGCCCGCCTCGCGGTCGCGTGCGCCGACGGCGTCGGCCCCGCCGTGCTGTTCACCTGCTACGGCATCGGTGTGGCCTCACGGGCGCTCGGCGGCGAGGTCACGCGCGCGTTCCCCGAAGACACCGGCACAGCGGTCGTCGAGCTGACGGATGCCGGCCAGGCCGACCCCGTCTTCGGCTCACTGGCATCCCGCTTCTCCGTGCTCACCACCCACAAGGAGGGGTGCGTCGCCCCGCCGCCGGGCGGCGTGCTGCTCGCGACGAACGCGGCCTGCCCGGTGCAGGCGTACCGCGTCGGCGAGCGCCTGTACGCGACGCAGTTCCACCCGGAGCCGACGGCGAAGGCGTTCGCCGAGCGCATGGACGTCTACCGCAACGACGGCTACTTCGACGCCGCCGACTACGACGCCCTCGCCGCCGAGGTGGTGCGGACGTCGGTGACCGAGCCGCTGCGCATCATCCGGGAGTTCGTCCGCCTGTTCGGGTGAGCCCGCGCCCTCAGTGCGCAGGATGCCTCAGGACGCGGATGCCTCGGCCGGCGTGTCCGCGACGGCGTCGCCGGTGTCACTCGCCCCGACCCGCTCGATCATCAGCAGGGTCGCATCCATGATCTCGTCCGCGTCGGCACGGCTGCCGCTCGTGACGACCTCCTGCGCTCCCTCGGCCACGATCGCCATCATGACCGACACCGTCAGCCGCCCGAGCGGATCGTCGGACGCATGCGTGAGGACGGTGACCTGCCGCAGCCACTCGTGGCGACCGTTGCGCAGCCGCAGCTCGAATCCGGGAGGACCGTCCTGAGCGAAGAACACCGACCCGCGCGACCGGTGGTTCCAGCATCCTTCGAGGTAGGCGCGCGCCCACCATGAACAGCGGAACGGTGCCGGCCTCACCACGGCTCTGCAGGTCTTCGATGGCCGTCGAGACGAGGTTCTCCTGGTCTTTGACCCACTCCTGCCAGAGCGCGAGGTAGAGCCCCGCCTTGTTGCCGAAGTGGTGGTAGAGGCTGCCGATGCTGAGATTCGAGCGCTGGACGATGTCCTCCACGCTCGTTCCGGCGTACCCGTTCTCGATGAACAGCTCGAGCGCGGCATCCAGAAGCGTCCTCTGGGTCTGGTTGGTGCGCTTCCAGTTCCAGCGCGAACGCTCCGCCGCGGGAACGACCGGATCCGACATTGCCTCCCCTTCCCGAGATCAGGCGACGACGCGCCCGACTCCCCCACCCCATGATAGGTAGTCGCCATCCGACTGCCCCTTCGGCGACCGCATGCGCGTCGCCGGAAGCACCCGGCCCGCCGACGGTCGTACCGTCGGCGGGCCGGGCATGCGTCGCGTCTCCCGGATCAGAAGACCACGACGCTGCGAGCGACGCCGCCCTCTTTCAGCTCCGCGTAGCCCTCGTTGATCCGCTCGATCGGGATCGTCTGGGAGAGCAGGTCGTCGAGGTTCAGCCGGCCCTGCAGGTAGTAGTCGGCGAACATCGGGATGTCCTGCTTGAAGTTCGTCGAGCCCATGTAGACGCCCTGCACGCTGCGCTGGGCCACGAGCAGGTCGCGCATCACGTCGATCTCGAGCACGCTGCCGGGCTTGTGCAGCCCGATGAGGTACGCGGATCCGCCGGTGTCGAGCATCCGGATCGCCTGCGCCGACGTCTGCGGGAGACCGATCACCTCGAACGACTTGTCGACGCCGCGTCCGCCGGTGAGCTCCTTCACCTGCTCGATCACGTCGCCGTCGGCGGGATTGACGACATCCGTCGCCCCGAAGCGCTTGGCGAGCTCCAGCTTGGCGGGCACCAGGTCGACGGCGATGATGCGCCGGGCCCCGGCGAGCGCCGCGCCCTGGATGGCGGACAGCCCGACGCCGCCGCAGCCGATGACCGCGACCGTGTCGCCGACACGCGTCTTCGCCGTGTTGATCACGGCGCCCGCGCCGGTGACGACGCCGCAGCCGAGCAGCGCCGCCTTCTCGAACGGGATCGACGGGTCGACCTTCACGATGTTGTTCTCGTGCACCAGCATCTGCGCGGCGAAGGCCCCGAGGTTCCAGAACTGGATCGCCGGGGCGCCCTCGACCGACAGCCGCGCACCCTCACCCGGCTGCCGCATCGTCTCGGCGGCGTTGCGGCACTGGTACGGGCGGCCGGTCGTGCAGCGCTCGCAGCGACCGCAGTGGCTGACGAGGCATCCCACCACGTGGTCGCCCACCTCGAACTCGGTCACGTCCGGACCCACCGCGACCACGACGCCGGATGCCTCGTGCCCGAGGACGGCCGCCGCCGGGAACCCGGCCGGGTTCTCGATCATGTGCAGGTCGCTGTGGCACAGGCCGGACGCCTTGATGTCGACGAGGACCTCGCGACCGATCGGTTCGGCGATGTCGATGTCGCGGACGACGAGTCCGGCACCGGGGCCTTCGAGCACTGCAGCTTTCATCGTGTTCTCTCCATTCCTCTCGTCACGGGTCGTCGTCGACCCGTGACCGCCCGCCCGCGCTCTGCGGTCGGGCATTGCGCCGCCTGCGTCGGCACCGCCGCGATCACTCGTCGGCGAAGAACAGGATCTGGTCCCGCGTGTACGCGCGACCGGGGTGTGCGGCCGTCAGGTGGGCCCGGGCCGCGTCGACGAGTTCGTCCTCGCCGGCGCCGGTGATCAGCTCTCCGCACGGGCAGTTCATCTGCATCGGGTGCTCCTCGGTCTGGTCGATCGGATCAGCGGGCGCCGACGGCGACGCGGCTGTCGGCCCACGCCCGGAAGTCGAAGTCCTCGGCTGCGGCCTCCTCGGGCGACAGCTCCGGCCGCTCGGCCAGCAGGCGGCGCGCGATCATGTGGTCGGCGGGTCCGTTGACGGTCTCGACCGCCACCAGCACGCCGTCCTTGATGCACAGCACCGTCTTCTGTCCGGCTTCCGCCGGGAGCTCGACGGTGTGGTCGTAGCCGTGCGCCACGCCGGCGATCTGCAGCTTCAGGTGGCCCTGGTCCGACCAGAACCACGGCAGCGTGCGGTAGTCGCCGCCGTCGCCGGTGAGGCGCGCGGCGACTGCCCGCGCCTGGTCCGACGCGTTCTGCACCGACTCGAGGCGCGTCATCGCACCGCCGAGCTGGGCGCACGGGAAGCTGACGACGTCGCCGACCGCCGAGATGTCCGGGTCGCTGGTGACCAGCCGCTCGTCGACCTCGATGCCGTTGGAGACGGCGAGACCGGCGGCCTCGGCGATCTCGGTGTTCGGGATGACGCCGATGCCGTACACGACGACGTCGGCGGGAAGCGTGCGGCCGTCGTCGGTCGTGACGCCCACGACGCGGCCGTCCTTGCCGTCGATGCTCGCGAGGCCGTGGTTGAAGTCGAACTCGACGCCCCACTCCTCGTGCGTCGCCCGGAAGAACTCGGCCGTCGTCGCCGACACGGCCCGCGCCATCGGGCGGTCCCCCAGCTCGAACACGTGCACGTCCGCGCCGCGCGCGGCGGCGACGGAGGCGAACTCGAGGCCGATGAACCCGGCCCCGACGACGATCGCCTTCGTGCCCTCGCGCAGGCGCGACGACAGGTCGTCGGCATCCGCCTTCACGCGCATCCCGGTCACGCCCTCGAGGTCGCTGCCCGGCACCGGCAGGGCGCGGTTGCGTGCGCCCGTCGCGATCACCAGGTGGTCGTACGGGATGCGCGCACCGCTCGCGAGTTCGACGGTGTGCCCCGCGCGGTCGATGGCGACCGCCGGGTCGTGGACGAGCCGGACGTCCTGGTCGGCGTACCACTTCTCCTGCCGGTGCAGGAGGCGACGCTCGTCGGACTCCCCCAGCAGATACGCCTTCGACAGCGGCGGCCGCTGGTACGGCAGGCCGTGCTCATCGGTGATGAGCGTGATCGACCCCGTGAAACGGTACTGCCGCAGCGACGCCGCGGTGAGGTAGCCTCCCTGGCCACCGCCGATGATGACTACAGCTGACATGATCACTCCCTGCTCGTACGGCCGACGGATGCCGACCGGTCCTGCTCGTCCACGTTCCGTCGCCGCTCAGTTGCGACGCGGGATGATGACCTGCATCGACTCGTAGCCCTTGACGAAGTTGCTGTAGCTGAAGACGGGCTCGCCGACGACCGTGATCTCCGGGAAGCGCTTGAGCATCTCCTCCCAGATGATCCGCAGCTGCAGCTCCGCGAGGCGGTTGCCGAGGCAGCGGTGGATGCCGAACCCGAACGACAGGTGCTGTCGGGGGTTGCGGCGGTCGATGATGTACTCGTTCGGATTCTCGACCTTGGCGTCGTCGCGGTTGCCCGACACGAACCACAGCACCACGCGGTCGCCCTCGTGGATCGTCTTGCCGCCGAGCTCGACATCCTTCGTCGCGACGCGCATCATGTGCGTGAGCGGCGTCTGCCAGCGCACAGTCTCGGACACCATCGACGGGATGAGCGCCGGGTTCTCGCGCAGCTTGTCGAACTGCTCGGGCCACTTGTTGAGCGCGTACACCGACCCGGTGATCGTGTTGCGGGTGGTGTCGTTGCCGCCGACGAGCAGCACGATGCCGTCGCCGATGAGCTCGCCGAGGGTGAACTCCCCCGCATGCGGGCTGTGCGCCAGCAGCGAGATGAAGTCGCCCTTGGGCTCCTTCGAGACGCGGTCCTGGAACAGGCTCACCAGCGTGTCGCGGAACTCGGCCATGATCTCGTCCTTCTCCTCGAAGGACTTCACCGGCTGGTCGGGACCGGGGATCATCGTCACGACATCCGACCACCAGGTCAGCTGCCGGCGCTTCTCCTGCGGGTAGTCGAAGAGGGTCGCGAGCGTCATCGCGGTGAGCTCCTTGGACACGAGGTCCACCCAGTCGAACTGCTCCCCGATCGGCAGGCCGTCGAGGATCGCCCCGGCGCGTTCGCGGATGATCGGCTCGAGCTCGCGCAGCGTCGACGGCGACACCCCGTCGGCGACGGCGCCGCGGTGGATGTCGTGGTCGGGCGGGTCCATGCTCAGCAGCGACGTGATCTCCGGCGCCGGTCCCCGGGGGGCGTCCTCGACGGCTGTGGCATCCGCCGTCACGGCCCGGCTGTTGAAGTTCGCACGCGCCACGGCCCGCGCCATCGCGCGCTGGTCGGGCAGGGCGATGCCGGCGTTCGCCGAGAAGGTGTCGTGGTCGGTGTCGGCCGCGACGATGTCCTCCCACTTGGTGAGCGACCAGTAGTTTCCGTGGTCGCTGTACTCCTCGGAGGTGAAGTGGACGGGGTCCTGCTCGCGCAGGCGCTCGAACTTCCACCACATCTCCTGCGTCTCGAACGAGCCCGGGTCACCCGGGTTGAGCTCGTCCAGTGGCATGTCGTAGATCTTCTGCCGGGCCGCCGCCTGCTCTTCCGTGAGGCCCCGGCTCGGGACGGGAGTTGAAATGGTCATGGTCTGATCCGTTCTCCTGCGGTTGTTCGGTGCCGGCGGGTGCGGCGACCATGCCGCACCCGCCTGTGGCGCCTAGTTGTCGACGACCTCGACCGAGAGGCCGTTGAGTTCTTCGGACACGATGATCTGGCACGCCAGTCGGCTGCAGTCCTTCACGTCGTAGGCGGCCTTGAGCATCGCCTCCTCGGCGGGGGTGCGCTCGCCGGTCGCCGCACGCCAGTCGGGACGCACGTGCACGTGGCAGGTCGCGCACTGGGCCTCGCCGCCGCAGTCGCCGTAGATTCCCGGGATGGACTCGTTGACGGCGACCTCCATGAGCTTCCAGCCCACCTCGGCCTCGACCGTGCGCTCCGTGCCGTCATGGAAGCCGAAAGTCACATCGACCATTTCTGCTCCCCTCCTTCTGTTTCGTCTGCGGCGGTCTCCATGCGAGATCCGCCTCGGGTGTGGATCGGGCCGTGCAGGGCGGCTGCGCCCCGGCCCGCGGAATGCGGGATGCCGGACACGGTCATGTCCAGGTGATGAGCGCGTCGAGTGCTTCGACGTGCGAGCCGCGCACCGACAGCGGGTTGACCTCGAGCGATTCGAGCCGGTCGCCGAGACGCTCGGCGAGCTGCGCGATGCGGGTGACGACGTCGGCGACGGCATCCAGGTCGGCGGGCTCGGTGCCGCGCGCGCCGGCGAAGATCTTCGCCGCACGCAGCGACAGCAGGCCCTGCTTGATGCGGTCGTGCGAGACGGGGAGCACATGGAGGGTGCTGTCCTTGAGCACCTCGACCCAGATCCCGCCGAGGCCGACCGCGAGCACCGGACCCCACTGCGGGTCGCGCACGACGCCGACGATGAGCTCGGTGCCGGGCGGGCGCATCGGCTGTACGAGGGCGGTCACGTCGGTGGCGCCCGCGGCGCGGCCGGCCGCGACGACGGCCTCGAACGCGTCTCGCACGGCGTCGGCATCCTGAAGCCCGAGCCTCACACCGCCGATGTCGCTCTTGTGCTCGATGGCATCCGACGCGAGCTTCACCACCACCGGGTAGCCGACCCGGTCGGCCGCGGCCGCCGCCTCGTCCGCGGTGGTCGTCTCGACGCTCGGCACCACCGGGATGCCGTGCTCGGCCAGCAGAGCCGCCGAGCGGCGCTCGCCGAACACCTCGCCCGGAGCGACCGCGAGCTCGATCGGCTCGAGGGTCTGCGGCTCATCGAAGACCTGCTCGTCCTGTGCGGCCCAGTACGCCTCCGACCAGTCCGCGGCGCGTCCGAGCGCCGTGAGGCCGTGGTGGATGCCGCCGATCGAACCCGGGAATCCGGTGTCCTCCATGATGCCGCGGCTGTAGTCGGTGATGTCTGTCATCGCCGTCGCGAGCGGGATCACGGGCTTGGAGATGCGGGCGAACAGCTCCGCCTGCGTGCGGAAGCGCTCCAGGTGGATGCTGCGGTCGACGCCGTTCGGCTCGGCCGGAGGCTCGGTCATGACGACGATCTGGTCGATGCTCGGGTCGTCTTCGACGGCGACGAGCGCGTTCATGAGCAGCTGGCCGTCGACGAGGATGTACCCGGTGACATCGAGCGGGTTGTGCACGCTCGCGAAGTCGGGCATCACCGCGCGCAGGCGGGCCTCGGTCTCGGGCGCGAACGCCGGGATGTCGATGCCCTCGTCCTCGGCGCGGTCCGCGATGACCTCGCAGGCGCCGCCCGACGGGGTGACGAACGCGAAGCGGCGACCGCGGAGCGGGCCGGTGCGGGCGAGCAGCTCGCCGGTGACGATGAGGTCCTCGAGGGAGTCGACGCGGATGACGGCGCTCTGACGGAAGACCGCGTCGATGACGCCGTCGTCGCCCACGAGCGAGCCGGTGTGCGCCTTCGCGACCTGGGCGCTGCCTTCGCTGCGTCCGACCTTGAGCGCCACTATCGGCTTGCCGGCCGCGAGTGCCCGTCGCGCGACCTCGCGGAAGCGCTCCGGGTCGCGGATCGACTCGACGAACAGCAGCACGACCTTGGTGTCCTCGTCGTCGACGAGGTAGTCGATCACGTCGGTCATCGACAGCATCGACTCGTTGCCCATGGCGACGAGCAGGCTGAGGCCCGCGTTGCGCACCCGCGCCTGGCGCAGCACCGAGCTCGCGAGCGCCCCGCTCTGCAGCACGATGCCGATCGACCCCTGGGGGATCTGATCCGACAGCGGCAGACCGTACGGGGTGATTCCGGCGGCGACGTTGACGAAGCCGTTGCCGTTCGGGCCGAGCACGGTGATGCCGCGCTCGCGGGCGAGGGCGCGCAGCTGCTCCTCGAGCCGCGCACCCTCCTCGCCGACCTCGCCGAACCCGGCCGTGAGCACCACGGCCGAGCGGATGCCGGCATCCGCGATCTCGCCCATGACGTCGAGCACCGCACCGGTGGGCACCATCACGATCGCGAGGTCGGCCGGTTCGGGCAGGTCGGCGACGGAGCGGTACGACTGCTGGTCGTGCACGATTCCACCGCGCGGGTTGACGAGGTGGACGGCGCCCGCGAACCCGCTCTGCACGAGGTTCGCGTAGAACGCGCGGGACCAGCTGGACTTGTCCGTCGCGCCCACGAGCACGATGGATGCCGGGTTGAAGAGCTGTCTCACGCTCTCGACGGTGAGGGTGGGCGGGAACGTCGTCGTTGCCGTCATGGGTGACTCCTTGGTTCTGTGCGTGTCGGGTCGGCGAGGCGTGTCAGCCGCCGATCACGCCGACCTTCGTGTGGCCCTTGATGAGGTTGCGGGCGATGGTGCGGCGCTGGATCTCGTCGGTGCCCTCGAAGATGCGCAGCAGGCGGAACGAGCGGTACCAGCGCTCGATGGGGAGCTCCTTCGTGTAGCCCATGCCGCCGTGGATCTGCAGCACGCGGTCCACGACCCGGTTGGCCATGGTGGTGCCGGCGAGCTTGGCGACCGAGGCCGAGTTGCGGTTGTCCTGCCCGTTCTCGAGCTGCCACGCGGCGAACAGGGTCAGCCACTTGGCCTGCTCGATCTCGACGTACGAGTCGGCGATCTGCCACTGGATCGCCTGGTAGTCGGCGATCGCGTGGCCCATCGAGACGCGGTTCTTGGAGTGCTCGATGGCCATGTCGAGCAGGCGCTCGGCGCCGCCGATCGCGCCCGAGGGGATGAGGTAGCGGCCGTTGCCGATCCACTGCATGGCGAGCTTGAAGCCCCAGCCGACTTCGCCGAGCACGTTCTCGTTGGGGACGCGGACGTTGTCGAACAGCAGGGATGCCGGTCCCCATTCGCCCATGGTGGCGATCGGCGAGGACGTCCAGCCCATGTCGCGGTCGACGAGGAAGCACGTGATGCCGCCCTCGGAGCCCTTCTCGGGGTCGGTCACGGCGAACACCATCACGAAGTCGGCCTCGTTGCCGCCGGTGATGAAGATCTTCTCGCCGTTGATGATCCAGTCGTCGCCGTCGCGCACCGCACGGGTCTTGATGTTGCGCGCGTCGGAGCCGGCGCCCGGCTCGGTGATCGCGAAGCAGCTGTGACGTTCGCCGTTGATCGTCGGGATCAGGTACTTCTGCTTCTGCTCCTCGTTGGCGCCGTACAGGATGTTGTCGGCGGTGCCGCCGAGCTTGAACGGAACGAACGAGCGGCCGGTCTCCATGGCGATGATGGAGCGCATCACGGGGCCGAGGTCGACCCCGCCGTACTCCTCGGGGGTTCCAATGCCCCAGAATCCGGCGGCCTTGGCCTTCTGCTGGAGATCCTGGGCCTGCTCGGGCGAGAGGCCGGGGCGGTGCTCGCGCTCGTTGCGCAGCACCTGCGGCTCGAGCGGGATGACTTCCTTCTCCATGAAGGCGCGGACGGTGTCGCGCATCATCTGCTCTTCGTCGGAAAGAGAGAAATCGATCATTTGTGATGCCTCCGATGTCTTCTGCGGCTGTGCCGCGTCTGACCGGTCTCCCGACGGATCGCTTCCACTTCGGCGGACGATTCGTCGTTGAATCCCGGTTCCTAGAACTTTATTCTAGAAGTCTGTTCTAAATGCTAGAAGGGGACCCCATCGGCGTCAAGCGTCTTCTCTCGAAACGCCGACGGGATCCGGGGCGGATCAGCCCTTGGGGCCGCCGGCCACGTAGATGGTCTGCCCCGAGACGTACGAGGCGTCCTCGCTGACGAGGAACGACACCACGTTCGCGATGTCCTCGGGGCGCCCGACACGGCGGACCGGGATGCGCTCGGCCGCGGCCTTCTGCATCTGCTCGAAGTCGTTGCCGGTGCGCTCGGCGGTCGCCCGGGTCATGTCGGTCGCGATGAACCCGGGGGCGACCGCGTTGACGTTGATGCCGAACGGGCCGAGCTCGATGGCGAGGGACTTGGTGAACCCCTGCATGCCGGCCTTGGCCGCGGAGTAGTTCGCCTGCCCGCGATTGCCGAGCGCCGAAGTGCTCGAGAGGTTGACGATCTTGCCCCACTTCTCGGGCACCATCTGCGCCTGGGCGGCGCGCGACCACAGGAAGGCGCCGCGCAGGTGCACGCCCATGACGGTGTCCCAGTCGCTCGAGCTCATCTTGAACAGCAGGTTGTCGCGCAGGACGCCGGCGTTGTTCACGAGGACGCCGATCGATCCGAGTTCGGACTGCACGCGCTCGGCGGCGGCGAGCACGGACTGCTCGTCGCTGACGTCGCAGCCGACGCCGATCGCGCGACCGCCGGCCTCCTCGATCTCGGCCACGACATCCTTCGTGGCGTCCTCGGCGATGTCGATGACGGCCACGGCCGCCCCGTCCGCTGCCAGCCGCACGGCCGTGCGGCCTCCGATGCCTCGTCCCGCACCGGTGACGACGGCGACCTTGTTCTCCAGGTGAGCCACGCTGCCCCTTCCTTCCGCGTTCGCGGCCGGCTCCTCCGATGGAGCCGAACCGTATTCTAGAACTTGACTCGAGAGTCTGGCACGGCGGAATCCGGCCGTCAACCCCCAGTCGATGAGTGGAATCCGAGCCTGCGGAAACCCTTGCGCACCCTCATCCCCGTGGTTAGAATCCGTTTCTAGAATCACGCTTCGGATGTTCGATGCGCCGCTCACGGAGAGCGCCCGCGCATCGCGGACGCCACGACCGGCCCCGCGCATCCGACGCCGAAAGGTCGAAGATGACAATCAAGGTGACTCAGCCATGGCCGCCGGCCGACAGCACGGCGGGCGCGCCCGCGCCGCACGTCGAGCATCTCCTGGCGCCCAACCCGAGCTCGTGGACGTACGAGGGCACCAACTCGTACGTCATCGGGCACGGCGGGTCATCCCTCATCGTCGATCCCGGCGTGCCCGACGACGACCACCTGCAGACGCTGATGCGGATGAGCCTTGCCGGCGACCGCACGCCGATGGCGGTGCTGCTCACCCACGACCACCCCGACCACAGCGACGGCGCCCGCGAGGTCGCCGGCGTGCTGGGTGTGCCCGTGCTGTGCCTCTCGCCGCGGTTCGCGGACGAGCTCCCCGCCGACGGCGCGGTGCTCGACGTCGACGGCCTCGACGTGCACGTGCTGCACACCCCCGGCCACAGCGACGATTCGCTGTGCTTCTGGATGCCGTCCACCGGCGCCCTGCTGACCGGCGACACGCTCCTCGGGGCCCGCTCCGCCGGCGTCATGGGGCGTCTCGGCGAGCTGCTGCGCTCGGTCGAGATGCTGCGGGCGCTCACTGCGGACCGCGACGCCATCGGCCTGCCCGGACACGGTCCCGCATTCACCGACGTGGCCGCCTCGGCGACGCGCGTGATCGGCGTGCGCACGCGCCGCATCGACCAGGTGCGCGGGTATCTCGCCGACGGCGACGCGTCACTGGCATCCCTCTCCGCGCGGGTCTACCCCGACGTCACCGGGACCCGGGCCAAGTTCGGCGAGTCCACCGTGGTGTCCACGCTCGAGTACCTCGCGGAGATCGACGGGGGCATCCCGGATCCGCTGCGCGAGCAGGTCTCCGCCGAGATCGCCGAGTACTACGTGGAACGCAGCCGGCGCCACCGCGAAGAGGCCGCCGCCCGCGCCGCTTCGCACTGACGGCGCGCGGATCACCCATCCGCCGGGAGCGCGGCTCCCGGCGGGAAGACAACGACGAAAGGGGCGCACGTGTCCGCAGGACCCGTTCCCATTCCCACGCCGGAGACGCAGACGTTCTGGGAGGGCACCGCGATCGGCGAGCTGCGCATCCAGCGCTGCAACTCCTGCGAGGAGTACTACTTCTATCCGCGTCCGTACTGCCCGGGCTGCCAGTCCGACGACGTCGAATGGCGCGTGGTGTCGGGCAAGGGCACTCTCGCCTCGTACAACATCAACTACCGGCCGTTCCCGATCTTCGAGTCGAAGGACCCGCAGGTGATCGCGCTGGTCGAGCTCGACGAGGGCGTCCGGATGATGTCGAACATCGTCGACGTCGAGCCGCTGCCCGAGAACCTCGAGCTGGGCATGCGCCTGGCCGTCCGCTTCGAGCCGCGCGGGGATCAGTTCCTGCCGGTGTTCACCCCCGAGACGAGGAGCTGACATGGCGACGACCGGCATGCACCAGGGAAGCATCGCGATCGTCGGCGCCGCCGAGACCGAGCGGATCGGCGTCGTTCCCGACGTCTCGATGATCCACCTGCACACGAACGCGGCCCGCCGCGCCATCGCCGATGCGGGCATCGAGATGTCCGAGATCGACGGCGTCGCCACCGCGGGTCCGTCCGCCATCGAGCTGGCCGACATGCTCGGCATCCGTCCCCGCTGGGCCGACGGCACGATGATCGGCGGCTGCAGCTTCATGGCGCTCGTGCGGCATGCGTGCGCCGCGATCGCGTCGGGCGCGGCGAACGTGGTGCTCGTCACGCACGGCGAATCGGGTCGCTCCGGAGTGGGCCGGGCCAACAACGTGCGTCCGGCGACGTCGATGGGCGGCCAGTTCGAGGCCCCGTACGGGGCGCTGGCGCCGTACGCATCCTTCACGACCCCGGTGCTCGCGTTCATGAAGTCGCGCGGGTTCACCCGGGAGGATCTCGCCGAGGTCGTCGTCTCGCAGCGCCTGTGGGCGATGCCGAACGAGCGGGCGCAGCGGCGCGACCCGATCGACGTCGAGGGCGTGCTCAGCGCCCGGCCGATCGCGTACCCGTTCACGCGCGACATGTGCTGCGTCGTCACGGACGCCGGCGGCGCGCTCGTGCTGATGAGCGCGGAGCGCGCCCGCGACCTGCCCGGCGGCGACCGGGCCGTATACATCCTCGGCTCGGGCGAGGGCACCGAGAGCGTGATCGTGTCACAGATGGACGACCTGGAGAGCTTCGGGCCGTTCCGCCGTGGCGCGAAGGAGGCGTTCGAGACGGCCGGCGTCACGCATGACGACATCGACCACGTGATGTTCTACGACGCGTTCGCCCACCTGCCGCTCTACATGCTCGAGGACACCGGCTTCGTCGGCAAGGGAGAGTCCGCGGCCTTCTACAAGGAGGGGCACACGCGCCCCGGCGGCAAGCTCCCCATCAACACGCAGGGCGGCGGCCTCTCGTACACCCACAGCGGCATGTACGGCATGTTCGCCATCCAGGAGGCGGTGCGCCAGCTGCGCGGCGAGGCCGTCGTGCAGGTGCCGGATGTGCGCACCAGCTTCGTGCAGGGCGTCGGGATGATGTTCGGCGCCGGCGGCAGCCTCGTGCTCGGCAACCAGCGGCCGTGATGACGGCCTGAGAGAAGGAGACAATCGGATGCCATTCACCAAGGAAGATGTCGAGGCATCGGTCGGTTCGCGCACCGAGATCGCCGTGGGGTCCTGGACCTCGAAGGACGCGCTGCTGTATGCGCTGTCTGTCGGGGCGGGTCAGGATGCCCCGTTCGACGAGCTCGAATTCACCACCGAGAACGGCCCGCTGCCGCAGAAGGTGCTGCCGTCGTTCGTGTGCGTCGCGGCGCCCCGCACCGGCCGGGCCGGCAACCTGTCGTGGGACATGCGCCGGCTGCTGCACGGCGCGCAGAGCTTCGAGCTTTTCAAGACGCCCCAGCCGGAGGCCCGTGTGGCCGCGTTCAGCACGATGGACAGCGTCTACGACAAGGGGTCGGCGGCGGTCGTGAACACGAGCAACGAGATCATGGATGCCGACACCGGCGAGCTGATCGCGAAGACCTCCAGCAGCCTGTTCATCCGCGGCGAGGGCGGCTGGGGCGGCGAGCGCGGCGAGGATGCCCCGTGGGCGCGCCCCGACCGCGAGCCCGACGCGCAGATCGTGTACCCGACGCGCCTCGACCAGGCGCTGCTGTACCGGCTCACCGGCGACCGCAACCCGCTGCATTCCAACCCCGAGTTCGCCCGCCAGGCCGGGTTCGAGCGGCCGATCCTGCACGGCATGTGCACGTACGGGTTCACCGCGCGAGCTCTGCTGCACGCGGTCGCGGATTCGGACCCCGACCACTTCGGCGGCTTCTCCGCCCGCTTCTCGAAGACCGTCGACCCCGGCGACACGCTGACGGTCTCGATCTGGCGGACCGAGGACGGAGCCCTGTTCCAGACCGCGAAGCAGACCGGCGACATCGTCGTCGACCGCGGAGTCATGACCCTGCGCTGACCCGCCCGGCACCTTCGGAAACAAGAGAGGAATCACACATGAGCACGACGATCGATGCACCGCCGCGCAGCAGCTACTGGACGGTCAATCCGTCGACCGACGAGGTCGTCCACCGACGGGATGCCTGGACGGACGAGCAGGCGGATGCCGCCCTCGACCGCGCCGCGACCGCCTTCGAGACGTGGCGGCGGACATCCGTCGACGAGCGCGTGGCCCTGTTCCGCCGCATGGTGGACGTCATCGGGTCGCACGCGCAGGAGTACGGGCACCGCAACGCCGAGGAGATGGGCAAGCCCCTGAAGCAGGCGGTCGGCGAGGTGGCGCTCCCCCAGCGGATGTTCTCCTACTTCGCCGACAACGGTCCGCGTCTGCTCGCCCCGCGCGAGGCGCAGATGGCCGGTGCGAGCCGGGCCTACACGAAGCTCGAGGCGACCGGCGTCACGCTGGCCGTCGAGCCGTGGAACGTGCCGGCGTACCAGGCGATGCGCGCCGCCGCGCCGACACTGATGCTCGGCAACACCATCCTGCTGAAGCCCGCGGGTCTCACGGTGAACTCGTCGCTGCTGTTCGATGAGTGGTTCCGCGAAGCCGGGTTCCCGGAGGGCGTCTATCAGACGGCGCTCATCACGAGCGATCAGATCTCGCGGTTCATCGCGGACCGTCGCGTGCGCTCGGTGACCTTCACCGGGTCGGATCGCGTCGGCTCGATCATCGGCCGCCAGGCCGGCGAGCACATCAAGCCGGTGGTGCTGGAGCTCGGTGGCTCCGACCCGTTCATCGTGCTGGACTCGGCCGACGTGCAGCGCGCCGCCGGACTCGCCGCCCAGATCCGCCTCGGCAACGCCGGCCAGATCTGCGTGTCGCCCAAGCGCGTCATCGTCACCGACAAGGTCGCCGACGAGTTCATCGCGACGTACGCGGCGGTCTTCGCCGGCGCGAAGGTCGGCGACCCGTTCGACCCCGAGACGACCGTGGGTCCGCTCTCGAGCATCGCCGCGGCGGACGAGCTGCAGGGGCTGTATCAGGATGCCGTCGACAAGGGCGCGACGGTCGTGGTGCCCGGCGGTCGTGTGGACGGTCCCGGCGCGTTCTTCACGCCTGCGGTGCTGACCGACATCACCCCCGAGATGACGATCTACTCGGAGGAGGCGTTCGGCCCGCTCGGCATGATCTACCGTGTGCCGGATGCGGATGCCGCCATCGCCCTCGCGAACGACACCAAGTACGGGCTGACCGGCACGGTGTTCGGCGAGGACATCGAGGAGGCGACCCGCGTCGCGGAGGCTCTCGAGACCGGCGGCGTCGGCATCAACCGCTACTTCGGAGCCCCCATCGAGGTTCCGTTCGGCGGCACGAAGGCGTCCGGCGTAGGCCGTGAGCTCGGCGAGAGCGGGATGGATGCCTACGCCAACGTGAAGTCGTACATCGTCGGCTGATCCGCACGCGAAGGCCGCGTGCCGCGATCCCATCCGGGTCGCGGCACGCGGCCTTTCTGCTGCCCCTCGCCGGCGGGCGGTCCGCCCCCGGACATGCGATCGCCCGGATGCCCCGAGTGGTCTCGGGGCATCCGGGCGAGGGCTTTGTCAGCGACCGCTGACCTTGCCGAACAGGCGCGCGATCGGCGCCAGCACGAGGGGACGGGCGGCGATCCAAACGGCGGCGATCACGACGAGCGAGGCGACGAAGATCCAGAAGCCGGTCCAGTTGACCTGGTCCGAGCCCCCGTACATGTGGTTGAGGTTGCGCAGCGCCCCGGTCGCGAACACGAGGGCGACGTGCACGATGATGAACAGCACGAAGTAGAGCATCACCGGGAAGTGCACCGCCCGGGCCACCTCCACCGGGTACGCCTGCGAGAGTCGCTTCGCGTTCTTCGGCCAGATGCCCGACATGCGCACACCGGTGAGCGCAGCCAGCGGTGCGGCCACGAACACGGTGGTGAAGTACGCGAGCTGCTGCAGGCTGTTGTAGTTCACCCAGCCGTCTTCGGTGGGCCAGTCCAGCGACAGGTACTTCAGCGCCGCGGTGATCGCGTTCGGGAAGACCTCCCACGACGTGGGGACGATGCGCATCCACTGCCCGGTCGCGAACAGCAGTACGACGAACACGACGCCGTTGACGAGCCACAGGATGTCCAGCGACTGGTGGAACCACAGCGTCAGGCTGATCTTGCGCGCCGGGTTCGACCTGGGTGACCAGAACACGGTCGGTCGCTTCTCGCGGCGCACCGTGAGGCCGGTGCGGATGATCAGCACCATCAGGAACACGTTGAAGAAGTGCTGCCAGCCGAGCCAGGCCGGGAACCCCACGGGGGCCCCTTCGGGAAGGTGGTACTCCCCCGGATACGTCGTGGTGAAGTCCTGCATGAGCGGCAGACTGAGCAGCCAGCGCACGAACAGCACGACCATCCCCGCCGCGAACAGCAGCCCGGCACCGCCGATGACGACGACCCCGGCCCACTGGCCCTTCGTGAACGGACCGATCCGGGCCGGTTCGGGCGCCTCGACCGGGACGGTGCGGGTGCGTCGCTCCGCGTTCCAGCGGATCGCCTCGGCCCCGGGGAACGCCGTCGGCTCGAACGGCAGCGGCGTGGAGACGTCGTGGACGGGGGCCGCGGGAGGGTCTGCGACGGCGATGACGGATGCCGGAGCATCGGCGACGGATGCCGCCGCCGCGGCGACGGCGGCGAACCCGGCCGGCGGCCAGGGCTCCCCGCCCTTCACCCGCGGCAGCCCCCGGCGCACAGGGCCGGCGGGAGCCGCGGCAACCGGCGCAACCGGCGCAGCCGCAACAGCTGCCGCAGCAGGTGCCGAGACGGGCGCCGCGACCGGAGCCACAGCCACGGGCTCCTCGACTGCAGACGCCACCGCGACCGGCGCGTCGCCTCCGGCGGGCCAGGGCAGCCCACCACGGGTGCGCGGCAGCCCGCGCCGGACAGTGCTCCCGTACGTCGCCATCGGGTTACGCCTTCCGCGCCTCGAGTGCGGTGATCAGCTGCGGCACCACGGTGAACAGGTCGCCGACCACGCCGAAGTCGGCGATGTCGAAGATGGGGGCGTCGGCATCCTTGTTGATCGCGACGATGGTCTTCGCGGTCTGCATCCCGGCCTTGTGCTGGATCGCACCCGAGATGCCGAGGGCGATGTACAGCTGCGGCGACACCGACACACCGGTCTGCCCGACCTGGGCCGACTGCGGGATGTAGCCGGCGTCCACCGCGGCACGCGAGGCGCCCACGGCGGCGCCGAGCACGTCGGCGAGCTGGTCGACGAGCACGAACTGCTGCTCGGACCCGAGGCCGCGGCCGCCGGAGACGACCTTCGCGGCTCCGCGCAGCTCGGGACGCGCCGAGGTCGCCGGGGCGGCCTCGAATCCGTCGACGGAGGCGACAGGACGGTCGGATGCCGCCACCGCGAGAACCTCGACCTCAGGAGTGCGGGCCTCCGCGCGGGCGTCGATGGAGCCCTGACGCACCGTGATCACGGGAGCGCCGAAGGTGACGGCCGAGTCGACGTTGTACGCCCCGCCGTAGACGGAGTGGTGGGCGACGACGCCTTCGGCATCCCGCGAGACGCCGATCGCGTCGACCGCGACCCCGAGTCCGACGCGCGCCGCGAACCCGCCGGCGGCATCGCGCCCGTCGACCGAGTTCGACAGCAGCACGGCATCGGGGGCCACGAGCCGGTGGGCGGCTTCGAGGGCGTCGACGAACGGCACGGTGAGCGCCGACGGGTCATCGAGCGGCGCGGTCAGCACGGCGGCGGCGCCGAGGGCACCGGCATCCGCCGCGAGCGCCGCCTGCGCGTCCGCCGGCGCGACGATCAGCGCGACCGGGGTGCCGACGGCGGCCGCCGCGGCGAGCAAGCCGGCGGAGCTCTTCTCGAGCCCGCCCGTCGCGGCCGTCTCGAGCATCACCAGGATGGAATCATGTGCGAAGTTCATCGTCGTCCCCTTACACCAGCTGGTTCTGCACCAGGAAGGCCGCCAACTGCTCGCCGGCGTCGCCCTCGTCCGTGATCTTCGTGCCGGCTTCGCGCGCCGGGCGCTCGGCGATCGCCGTCATGATGGAGCGCGGTGCATCCGCGCGCTCGGGGTCGATGCCGAGGTCGCCGAGGGAGATCGTCTCGAACGGCTTCTTCTTGGCCGCCATGATCCCCTTGAAGTTCGGGAAGCGCGCATCCGGCAGTGCCTCGGTGATCGAGATGACCGCGGGCAGGCTCGCCGAGACCGTGGCGATGCCCGACTCGGTGCGGCGCTGGCCGCGCACGGCGTCGTCGGTGAGGTCGACCGAGACGAGGGCGGTCAGCTGCGCGACGCGCAGACGCTCGGCGATCATGGCGGGCAGGATGCCGCCCGATCCGTCGGTGGACTGGTTGCCGGTGATCACCAGGTCGAAGCCGGCACGGGCCACCGCGGCGGCGAGCACCTCCGCGGTGAGCCCCAGGTCGGCGCCGGCCAGCCGCTCGTCGACGACCTGCACCGCGGATGCCGCGCCCATCGCGAGCCCCTTGCGCAGCGACGTCACGGCCGACTCGGGCGACATCGACAGCAGCACGACCTCGGTGCCGGCGTGGGCATCCGCGTGGCTCAGCGCCACTTCGAGCGCGCGTTCGCCGATCTCGTCGAGCACCGCCTCGCTCGCACCGCGATCGGCGAGGCCGGTCTCGAGGTCGAGCTTGCGGTCGCCGTACGTGTCGGGGACCTCTTTGACCAGCACCACGATCCTCATGAGCGCGGCTCCCCCGCGCTCTCGCTCAGCGGATGCCCGCCGACCGGCGCCGTCACGGCCCTGCCATCAAGAAAACCCACGGTGTCTCCTTCGTCACGCTGCGGGCGGACCTGAACGGATGACCCCGTCTCAGGCATCCTCGCCCTCAATGTATACATTTGCACGCGCGCAGGGATTTCGCAAACCGACAGATCCGCGCCTTTGCAGACGATCCCGGATCAGCGGATCCCGACCGTTGTATACGTCCTGCGTCAGGCGTCAGTCTTCGGGAAGCGACCGCAGAACCGTGGCGAGGCTGTTTCGCAGATGCACGGTCGTCGCACTGACCGAGAGCAGCTCGTCGCCGGCGAGGATCGCCTCCGCGATCACGATGTGCTCCTCCGCCGCCCGTGCCAGGCGCTCGCCGTCCGACCGCGAATAGTGGCGCACGCGCGCCATCTGTCCGCCGAGGTCGTCGAACGCGGAGCTGATGTAGCGGGATGCCGCCGCCTCCTCGATCGCCGCGTCGAGCTCGCTCGCGAGGAGGTACAGCCGGTTCGGATCGAGCTCCTCGAGACCCTCGAGGCTCGCGCGCAGCTCTCGGATGATCGCATCGAAGCGGACCGGGTCGCGCCGCTTCGCGGCCAGCCGCACGCTCGCGGTCTCGAGCGCCTCGCGCAGCTCGTAGTACTCGATGACGTGCTGGCGCGACAGCGGCGCGACGCGCACCGTGCGCCCGGAGGTGACCACGAGGCCCTCGGCGGCGAGCCGTGCGAAAGCCTCGCGCACCGGCGTGCGAGAGACGCCCACCCGCTCGGCGGTCTCGATCTCGCCCAGCGACGCACCGGGCTTCAGATCCCACTCGATGATCTCCGAACGGATCTGCTCGTAGACCACATCGCTCACCCGCACGCGCCGATCATAGCTGAGGGGGCCCACGATAGGATCGAGCTATGAACGACCACGCCGTAGTGGTGCGACTTCGCCAGGCCGCACTCGAGCTGGCGTCGGCGAGCCCCGACGAGAAGCTCACGGTCAGCAGCATCTGCGCGGCCGCCGGCGTCTCCCGCGACGATTTCTACAGCGCGGCCTCCAACCCGATTCAGCTGCTGGGCGAGGCTCTCAGCGACGAACTGCTGTCCGCGCTGGCCCAGGCGCCCGACGAAATGCCCCAGGGCGAGCGCTTGCGCATCTCGCTCGGCCACGTGGCCCGGTGGAACGCGATCTACCGGGGCCCGCTGCACAGCGAGCTGATCGCATCCCTTCAGAAGACGCTCTTCGCCGCGCTGCGCAGCACCAACGAGGAGTTCCGGCGCCGGCATCCCGACCTCCTCCCCGACGGGGTCTCCGCCGACGACGACTTCGCCATCTCGTTCCTGGCCTCTTATATGGCGGGCGGCTCGATCGCGTCGATCGCGTTCTGGCTCGAGGATGCCGACGCCGACATCGAGGGCGACATCGACCGGATCGTCGAGCTGTCGCGGGCTGTCGCCCCCGGGTTCATGGCGCCGCTCTGGTCGCAGTCCTGAGCGGCGGGTCGTCGCCGACGGCATCCGGAGCGCTGTTCAGGACAGCCGCTCGATGACCATCGCCATGCCCATTCCGCCGCCGACGCACATCGCCTCGACGCCGAACCGGCCGTCGCACTGCACGAGGGCGTTGATGAGGCTGCTGGTGATGCGCGCGCCGGTCATGCCGAACGGATGCCCGAGCGCGATGGCGCCGCCGTTGACGTTGAGCCGGTCGATGTCGATGCCGAGCGCCTGCGCCGATCCCAGCGCCTGAACGGCGAATGCCTCGTTGATCTCGAACAGGTCGATGTCCGACAGTGACAGACCGGCGGAGCGCAGGGCCGCCGGGATCGCGGTGACGGGGCCGAGTCCCATGATCTCGGGCGACAGGCCGGTGACGGCGGTCGAGACGATGCGCGCGAGCGGGGTGATGCCGAGCTGCTTCGCCTTGACGTCGCTCATGACCACGAGCGCGGCGGCACCGTCGTTGAGGGGGCACGCGTTGCCGGCGGTGACGGTGCCGTCCGGGCGGAAGACCGGCTGCAGCTGGCTGACGGCGTCGAGCGTCACGCCGGCACGCGGGGAATCGTCGGTGGAGACCACGGTGCCGTCCGCGAGCACGACCGGGGTGATGTCCTTCGCCCAGAATCCGTCGGCCGTGGCCCTCTCGGCGAGATTCTGGCTGCGCACGGCGAATTCGTCCTGCTCGCGGCGGCTCATGCCGATGCGCTGCTGCACGTTCTCGGCCGTCTGGCCCATCGAGATGTACGCGTCGGGCAGTTCGCCGGAGTCGCGCGGGTCGGCCCACGGCTCCGCCCCGCCGGCGGCGCGACGCGCGGTGCGCGCGATCGCGTCGGCGAACAGCGGGTTGGTGAGGTCCACGCCGGGGACGCCGTCGCTGGTGCCGCGGGCGAATCCGCTGACCAGCTCGACGCCGGCCGAGATGTACGCGTCGCCCTCACCGGCGCGGATCGCGTGGAAGGCCATGCGGGTGGTCTGCAGCGACGACGCGCAGTACCGGGTGATCGTCGTGCCGGGCAGGTGGTCGTAGCCGAGCAGCACCGACACCCGGCGGCCCATGTTCGCCCCCTGCTCGCCACCGGGCAGACCGCAGCCGAGCAGGAGGTCGGTGAGGTCGGCGGGGTCGAGCTCGGGCACCTTCGCCAGGGCGGCGCGCACCATCTGCGCGGACAGGTCGTCGGCGCGGGTGTCTTTCAGCGATCCCTTGCCGGCGCGGCCGATGGGCGAACGGGCGGTGGAGACGATGACGGCTTCGGGCATGGTTGGTCCTTTCAGAGGGGCAGACGTGCGACGTCCGGTCGGAACCGGTGCGACCGGACGTGTCGCTTCAGGAGCGGTGCTTGGCGGTGGCCTCGCTCAGCGCCTCGCCGGCGGCGAGGTTGCTGAGCACCTCAGCGGCGGCGATCTCGTCGGTCGCGGCCAGCTTGTCGAAGCCCGTCATCGGCGGGTACTTGTACTTGCCGAGGAAGAAGATGATGATCGCGCAGACCACCAGGATGCCGATCAGCAGCGGCATCACGCCGGCGTACGAGCCGGCGGCGTCGAACGCGGCACCCATCAGCAGCGGACCGAGGGCCGACGTGATCATGAACACCGACTGCAGAACGCCCAGGATCTTGCCGAACGACTGCATCCCCAGGTAGCGGGTGACCGTGAGCGGGAGGAGGTCGCTCTCGATGCCGAACGTGAAGCCGATTAACGCGACTGCGGCGGCAGCCTGCACGAACGGCGCGTGCAGCAGCAGGATGCCGACGATCGGCGCGAGGATGATGATCGGCGCGATGATGCGCACGTGGATGCGGTCGATGAGGAACCCGCCGAGGAGGCGCCCAGCGAGCGAGGAGAGGCCGAGGACGGTGAGGAGCAGCGCCGCCTGCGGAGGGGTGAGGCCCTCGTCGGTCATCATCGGCACCAGGTTCACCTGCAGGGCGATCAGCACCATGCCGACGGGCCCGAGGCCGAGGATGATCTGCCAGAACTGGCGCGTGCGCACGGCCTCGCGGAAGGTCAGGCCGGGAAGCGCGAGGCTGACGTTGGAGCCCGTCTCGACCGTCGACTCCGCGAGTCGGCCGCGGTTGTGGCGCTCGGCACGGCCGCGGACGAACAGCAGCACCATGATGGTGCCGAACACGGCCGGGATGAGTCCCAGCACGACGTAGGCGCCGCGCCAGCCGACGCCGGCGATGAGGAACCCGGCGAGCAGGGGAAGAAGGGTGGCGCCGACAGCGGTGAGGGCGGCGTGGATGCCGGTCGCGAGGGCGCGCTTGTTGTCGAACCACGACACGATCGCCTTGGTCATCGGAAGCATCGTGCCCGCGCCGAAGAAGCCGAGGAAGAAGTACGGCAGATAGTAGAGGGCGACAACGGGCGGGGTCAGCGAGATCGCGACCACCGACAGCCCGTAGAGGATGAAGCTCGGGACGAGCACGTAGCGCACCGTGAAGGTCGACAGCAGGCGTCCGACCAGCAGCATGCCCACGGCCACGCCGAGGGCGCCGACGGTGTATGCGCTCGTGACGATCGTGCGGCCGAAGCCCATCTCGAGCGAGATCGGCACGACGAACAGGCTCAGGGTCGACAGGCCCACCGGGGCGGGGCCGACGGCGCTCGCGAAACCACCGCCGATGACCACCTGCCAGGGGCTGCGCCGACGGCGACCGGTGTCGGGTGGGCTGGAACTCATCGTGGGTGCGACGGCATGCATAGGCTCTGTCCTCCTCATCGAGTCGTCGGCCGGAAACTCACCGTTGAGTATCCATTCAAGGCGAACGAGCCAAATGTATGCGCGGCGCGCACATCCCGCAAGAGTCAAATTCTAGAATCTTCTCTCTTGACGCCGGGTGGAATCGATGCAAGGGGCGACCGCCCGGCATCCTCACCGCATCGGTAATGCGAACTTTCCGCGTCATGACGGGGCATCCGCCCGGTATGCACGACACTCCGCGCCGCACCGCCGCCTCCTCTGGAAGAGCCGCCGATTCCACTGAGCCGGCTTGCGGCCCGGCCACGCGATCCTGCTAATGTATACATTCACCCGATGGCGGGAGAGCTGACGGGTCGATTGACACGGTGCAGACGAGAGGCGGTGACGACGTTGTTCCGCTCCCTGCGCATCCGCGGCTACCGCATCTGGTGGATCGGGATGACCGCGTCGAACCTCGGCACGTGGGTGCAGCGGATCGCCCAGGACTGGCTCGTGCTCACCGTCCTCACGAACGAGGACGCGACCGCCGTCGCGGTCAACATGGTGCTGAACTTCCTGCCGCCGGTCGCGCTGCTGCCGCTGACCGCACTCGTCGCCGACCGGTTCGACCGGAAGAAGACGCTGCTGGTCACGCAGAGCATCCAGGCACTGCTCGCGATCGCCCTCGCGGTGCTCACCCTCACCGGCACGATCGAGCTCTGGATGGTGTTCGGGCTGTCAGCCGCGCTCGGGATCACGTCGGCGTTCGACCAGCCGGTGCGGCAGACGTTCGTCTCGGAGCTCGTGCCGATCAGCAGCATCGGCAACGCCATCGCACTCAACCAGATGTCGTTCAACGCCGGCCGGCTCATCGGCCCGGGGCTCGGCGGCCTGCTCGTGGCGGTCGCGGGGCCCGGCTGGGGATTCGTGGTCAACGCGGTCGCCTTCGCCGGGACGATCATCGCGCTCGTCATCATCCCGGCGAGTGCCCGCGACATCCCGGTCCGGCTTCCGACCGCGGGCGGGGTGGGCAAGGCGTTCTCGTTCATCAGATCCAGAGGCGACGTCGCGGTCATCTTCGTGATGATGTTCTTCGTCGGGCTGTTCGCGCTCAACACCCCGCTGTACATCGCGACGATGACCCGCATCGAGTTCCATGTCGGGGCGAACATGCTCGGCTACCTCACCTCCGCGATGGCGATCGGCTCGCTCACCGGCGCCCTGATGGCCGCCCGCCGCGGCCAGCCAACGCTCAAGCACCTCACGATCGCGTCCGCGGGACTGGGCGCCGCGTTCCTCATCTGCGCGATCGCACCCGCCCTGTGGTTCTTCGGCGTCGCGCTCGCATGCCTGGGCATGGGGGTCATGACGACGACGGCATCCGCCAACGGCCTCATCCAGATCGCGACGCCGCCCGAGCTGCGCGGCCGCGTGATCGCGATCTACCTCGCGAGCCTCAGCGTCGCCTCGGCCGTGGGCGCGCTCATCGCCGGCCCGATCATCGACGTGTTCGGACCGCGCTGGGCGATGGTGGCGGCGGGGACGGCATCCCTCATCGCCGTCACCATCGTGCTGGTCTGGCTCGCCGTCGCGCGCAGCTTCCGGGTGCACTGGAACCGCAGCCTGCGCTGGCCGCTGCGGTTCGCTCCCCGGCCCGACCCGGGCACGTGACGCCGACCCGCGGCGGCCTCAGAGGGCCGGGGCCACCGTGCGGTCGGCGCCCACCGGGCGTTCGCGGTGCTCGCGCAGCACCACGAGCGAGCGGGATTCGAGCGTGATCGCCGTGCCGGGCTCGACCGGCGCACGCCCCACCAGCTGGCCGCCGGTGTCGACGAGCACATCCCACGTGGGCGAGCGCCGCACGTCGGGCATCCGGAAGTCGATCGGGGCGTCTCCCGCGTTGAACAGCACGATGAAATGCTTGTCGACGATCGGCTGACCGCGGCTGTCGCGCTCGCGGATGCCCTGCCCGTTGAGGAACATGCCGACGGCGAGCCCGAAGCCCGACTCCCAGTCCTCGCGCTCCATGAGCGTGCCGTCCGGACGCAGCCAGGCGATGTCGTTGCGGTGCGCGCCGGGGTCGAGCTTCGCCGCGGCCGCGGCATCCGGATCCCTCGGCTGAGCGGGGCGGCCGTCGAAGAAGCGGCTGCGCCGGAAGGTGGGATGCTCCCTCCGCAGGCGCGACAGCGTCGCGGTGAACTCGACGAGCGCGGAGTCGGTGTCGGACCAGTCCACCCACGTGGTGTCGTTGTCCTGGTTGTAGCCGTTGTTGTTGCCGCCCTGCGTGCGGCCGAGCTCATCGCCGTGCAGCAGCATGGGCACGCCCTGGCTGAGCAGCAGCGTCGCGAGGAAGTTGCGCTGCTGCCGCGACCGCAGCGCCAGCACGGCGGGGTCGTCGGTGTCGCCCTCGACGCCGCCGTTCCACGACCGGTTGTCGTCGGTGCCGTCGCGGCCGTCCTCGCCGTTCGCGTCGTTGTGCTTCTCGTTGTACGAGACGAGGTCGCGAAGCGTGAAGCCGTCGTGGGCGGTGACGAAGTTGATGGATGCCACCGGGCGGCGGCCGGAGTGCGCGTACAGGTCGGATGACCCGGTCAGTCGTGACGCGAACTCGCCGAGCGCCTGAGGCTCGCCGCGCCAGAAGTCGCGCACCGTGTCGCGGTAGGCTCCGTTCCATTCGGTCCACTGCGGCGGGAAGTTGCCCACCTGGTAGCCGCCGGGACCGACATCCCACGGCTCGGCGATGAGCTTCACCTGCGAGACCACCGGGTCCTGCTGCACGAGCTCGAAGAACGCGGCCAGCTTGTCGACGTCGTAGAACTCGCGGGCGAGGGTCGCGGCCAGGTCGAACCGGAAGCCGTCGACGTGCATGTCGAGCACCCAGTACCGCAGCGAGTCCATGATCAGCTGCAGCGTGTGCGGGTTGCCGACGTTGAGGCTGTTCCCGGTGCCGGTGTAGTCGGTGTAGAACCGCTTGTCGTCGTCTTGGAGCTTGTAATAGGCGCGGTTGTCGATGCCGCGCATCGACAGGGTGGGCCCCAGGTGGTTGCCCTCGGCGGTGTGGTTGTAGACGACGTCGAGGATCACCTCGATGCCGGCCGAGTGCAGCGCCTTGACCATCGCCTTGAACTCCTGCACCTGGTCGCCGCGGTGGCGGTCGCTGGCGTAGGTGTTCTGCGGGGCGAAATACGAGATCGTGTTGTAGCCCCAGTAGTTCGACAGTCCCTTCTTCTGCAGGGTGTCGTCGTCGACGAACTGGTGCACCGGCATGAGCTCGATCGCGGTGACGCCGAGCTGCTGCAGGTGCGCGATGATCGCCGGATGCGCGATGGCCGCGTACGTGCCGCGGATCTCCTCGGGGATGTCCGGATGCCGCATCGTCAGCCCCTTGACGTGGGCCTCGTAGATGAGGCTCTCGTTGTACGGGGTGCGCGGCGGGCGGTCACCGCTCCAGTCGAAGAACGGGCTGACGACCACGCCCTTGAACATGTCGGCGGCGGAATCCGACGTGTCGCGCTTGTCGGGGTCGTCGAAGTCGTACGAGTAGACCGACTGGCCCCACTTCACCTGACCGTCGACGGCCTTCGCGTACGGGTCGAGCAACAGCTTGTGCGGGTTGAAACGGGCTCCGGATGCCGGCTCGTACGGCCCGTACACGCGATAGCCGTACCTCTGGCCGTGCCCCACGTGCGGCAGGTACGCGTGCCAGATGAAGGCATCCACGTCGACGAGGTCCACGCGGGTCTCGTTTCCCGCACTGTCGAACAGGCACAGCTCCACCCGCTCGGCACCCTCGCTGAACAGCGCGAAATTCGTGCCGTTCCCGTCGAACGTGGCCCCCAGCGGGTACGCGGTTCCAGGCCAGGACTCCACCGGCATCCCCCAATTCATCGCTCCGGGTAAGCGACGCCCCACTGTACCGCGGTGGCTCTCAGGCTGATGTCGGAGGGTCCGGCGATGATGGAGGGGTGCGCACACTGCTGAACATCATCTGGCTGATCCTCGCGGGCTTCTGGCTGTTCCTGGCGTACGTGGTCGCCGGCATCCTGCTGTGCATCCCGATCATCACGATCCCGTGGGCGATCGCGTCGTTCCGAAACGCCAACTACGCCCTGTGGCCGTTCGGCCGCACGATCGTGCCGAAGCCGGGCGCCGGGGTGGGGTCGTTCCTCGGCAACGTGATCTGGGTGATCCTGGCCGGCTGGTGGCTGGCGCTCGCGCACATCGCGTCGGGCATCGCGCTGTGCATCACGATCGTCGGGATCCCGCTGGGCATCGCCGATTTCAAGATGGTGCCGATCTCGCTCATGCCCCTCGGCAAAGACATCGTGCGCACCGACGACGCCCGCTGGAGTTCCTGAACCCCAAGGTCCCTGAGCCTGTCGGAAGGCGGTCCCTGAGCCTGTCGAAGGGCGGTCCCTGAGCCTGTCGAAGGGCGGTCCCTGAGCCTGTCGAAGGGCGGTCCCTGAGCCTGTCGAAGGGCCGCAACCCTGTAGGTCCCTGAGCCTGTCGAAGGGCCGGTCTCAGCCGATGACGAGCTCGGCCCCGTCGCGGCGCACGTGCTGCTGCCAGTACTGCTCGGCGATCTGCGTCGGCGTGCGGAACGGGTAGCCCGGGGCGGGCGGCTCGTCGCCGATGAACACGCCGATCGCGACGTGCCCGACGTGCACGCCGCTGCCGGTGAGCCGTTTGTGCAGGTTGAGGGCCCAGTTGCGGGTCGCGGCCTGCGCCATGTTCATCGCGCCGAAGATCGGCACCGGGTCGATGGACCCGCTGCCGGCGGTGAGCAGAACCGTGCCCTCGCCGCGCTCCCGCATGCCGGGGAGCACCGCCTGCACGGCGGCGACCGCGCCGTACGTGAGCGATTCGATGGCCGGGGCGAGGGTGTCGACGGTGACGTCGAGCGGGTCGAGGTGCGGGGCGGATGCCGAGTACGGCGAGTACTCGAGCACGTCGATGGCGCCGAACCGGGCCGCGGCATCCTGAAGAGCCTGCGTCACCGCGGCGGGGTCGCGGGTGTCGGCGGCGAACCAGGCCGCGCCGATCCCCTCCCCCGCGAGGGTCGCGGTGAGGGTCTCGAGCGTCTGCGGGTTGCGGGCGACGAGGGCGGCCGAGTATCCGTGGCGGCCGAACGTGCGGGCGAGGGCGAGACCGAGTCCGGGACCGGCTCCGACGATTGCGATGGTGGGCATACCCTCATCGTGGGCGATCCGCGAGACCCGTACAAAAGGCACAGAAGTGTTCCGGATGCCGCAGAGGAGGAACCGTGCACCAGCAGTTCACGTCGGCGACAGAGATGCTGACCGCGTACGAGCAGCGCTGCGCCGGCACCGACGAGGGGCAGGTGCTGCGAGAGATCCTCGGCCGCATCGGCGACAAGTGGTCGCTGCTGGTGATCGGCACCCTGCAGTTCGGGCCGCAGCGCTCCGGCGACCTGCTGGCGCACGTTCCGGGGATCTCGCAGCGGATGCTCACCCTGACCCTGCGCAACCTCGAGCGCGACGGCATCCTGACCCGCACGAGTCATCCCGAGGTGCCGCCGCGCGTCGAGTACGAGCTGACGCCGATCGGCCGCGGGCTCGCCGTGCCCGCGGGTGCGGTCGCCGGGTGGGCGATCGCGAACGTCGAGGAGATCCAGGATGCCCGCGCCCGCTTCGATGCGCGGGCCGAGGCATCCTGAACCCAAAGGTCCCTGAGCCTGTCGAAGGGCCGCCTACAGCGCGGTGCGCACCCGCCGTGGCAGTGCCAGCACGACGCCGATCGCCCCGAGGATGAGTCCGGCGAGCGCGAGCCACCACACGACGGTAGTGACGGCGCCGAGGATGTCGGCGACGCCGAGCAGGCGGACGAGACCCCACGGCAGGGGGCTGACGTGGTCGATCCAGCCCTCGAGCACGCGGGTGGGCCCGATGAGCCCGATCACCGTGCACGTGACGGCGAGCCCCGCGCCGGCTGCGGCCATCACGATTCCGACGCCGCGGCGCGGGCCGAATCGTGGGAACAACGACCAAGCGGCGGCGACGAACGTCCACAGGAATCCGGCGGTCGACAGTGCCATGTAGATGCGGGTCACACCCTCGCCGTACGGGAAGCCGAACGACAGCGGCAGCAGCGTCAGGGTGCACCGCAGCACGACGACGCCGGCGACCGCCGCGATGAGCGCCCATGGCGAGCGCCGCTGCATCCACAGCTCGGCGACGACGACGAACACGACCCATCCGCCGAGCGTGACGGCCAGCTGGGCGATCGCCCCTTCGGACGACTGCAGCACGCGGGTGACGGCGAGCATCCCGCCCGGGATGACCAGCAGCAGAACCCGGTCCAGCTCCAGCATCCCGAGGCTCGACTCGCGCGCCCGCCACGGACGGCACGATGCGATCCAGGATGCCCGTGCCGCGCTCGCGCCGGGACGGCCCACGAGACTCGTGCGTGCGGAGATGATGCCGATGACGATCCAGGCGAGGGTGAGCACGAGCAGGATGCGCGCCGGCCACACGTGCACGGCATCCGGAACCACGCCCGGACCGACCGCATACGGAGGCACGCGCACAGCCACCCAGACGCCCACGAGCAGCAGCGCTGCGAACACGATGATCGCGGTGATGCCGCGCCTCATCGCATTGGTCATCCGCTCAGCATAACCGCGCGAATCGGGGACGATGTGCGCCGTCATCTGCAGACACAGTGGGAAATCATGGGACGTTCAACGGGGTGTCATGGGGTCCGAGTTGTAGCGTGATGGCATCGCGGCGATCCGGGCGGTCCCGGGCTCCGGTTCATACCCGGCAGCGTTGCGGGTTCGACCCCCGCCGTCGCGTCTGATTCCGAGCGCCGCAGACCCTTGGAAACACTGGGCAGGCTTCCCGACTCTCTCCATAGCCACGTCCATGGGCACTATCCGGCCACGACAACGCCCAGTGCCTCCTGGACTGGTTCACTCTGTCGCAGGGCCGCTGGGGTGTCCGCAGTCGCGGTGAGACGGCAGGTGCTGCCGACCGCGGCGAGGACACGACGTGAGCCCCGCGACGACTTCGATGCGTGCGGGGACGACAGGGTCCACCAGCACGAGCCCCTCGGCGGGGAGGGTCTTGCCGAGGCGGGCGATGCCGTCCGCGAGCTCAGGCGTTCAGACCGAGCCGCCGCCCACCACGGCCTGCCGAATGCGCCGCCCGCTCATGTGGTGAACACCCGGTCGCGCGCGATCCCGAGGCTCATGATCATCGCGCCGTCAAGGATCGGAGTGTCGGTCGCCACAGTGACGGTGAGCGGGGGTGTCGCGGGCATGATCGCGGCGAGCTGCCGGGCGACCTCGGCACGCAGCCGTTCGCCGCCGAGCCGTGCGAGCTCGCCGGCGAGCACGATGCGAGCCGGGTCGATCACTGCGATGACCGAGACGATGGCGCACGCATAGTGGTGGCAGAGTTCAGCGACGGCGGGCGCTGCGGTGGGGTCATCGAGCAGCGCGCGCAAAGCTTCGGGTGCGGTCGCTGCCTCGAGCCCGGCTTCGGCGGCGCGAGCGCGCAATGCCGGGTAGCCGACGATGCGCTCGAGCGCTCCGTCTGTGCGGCTCTCGGCATCGAACACGGCACCCGGGATGAGCAGGAAGGCGGCCTCGCCGGCAGCGCCGCGGCTGCCGCGATGAAGCGCACCGTCGATCATGATCGCTCCGCCGACGCCGTCATCGAGCCAGAAGAGGAAGAAGCTCTCGGACTCGCCGCGGGCGGCATGCCGCTCGGCGATCGCGGCGAGATTCACGTCGTTCTCAATGGCGACCGACGCGTCGGGGAACAGCATTCGCAGCTCGGCGCCGACGGAGGCGTGCTGCCAGCGGGGCAGATGGTCGACGTAGCTGAGAGTGTCGGTCGCGATGTCGTACGAGCCGGGCACGCTGACGACGATCGCGTCGAGCTGGGCGGGCGAGAGTCCTGCCCTGTCGCAACAGGACCGGACGATGGCGGCGGCACTTTCAGGGCCGTTTGCGGCTCGATCGCTCTCCTCCACGCACTCCATGACAACGGACCCCGCGATGTCCGCGATGCGAACCCGCGCCCTCCCGGGGCGCACGTCGACGGCCGCAGCATACCCGGCGGCTGGATTGATCCGGTAGAGCTGCGGCGCACGGCCACCAGGACCGGTCTCGCCGAACCCGCTCAGGCGTACGAGGCCGCTCTCCTCGAGCCGCTGAAGCAGCGACGACGCAGTGGGCTTCGAGAGCCCTGTGAGCGTGCTCACGTCCTTCCGGGTCAACGTGTCGTGTTCGATCAAAAGGTCGAGCACGACACGATTGTTCAGCGTGCGCAGCAGGCCTGGCTGTGCGGGTGCCGGCCCGTGACTGTGGCCTGGTGGCGATGCGTTCACCGCGATCCTCCAGGCAGTTAGGAAACTTTACTATCTAGACACTAATGGACACGTGTCATGGTGTCAACGCCCGCCTGCGGCATCGTCGGACCTGAGTCGTGCCATTTTAGTGCCCCACGCGCGGTCGTAGTGCGGTGAGGATTTCGGCGGCTTCGCCTTCGGCGGGT
>NZ_JBNAFJ010000012.1:0-67958 GCF_049707015.1 Microbacterium sp. CH-015
GCGCGGGCCGCTATCCGATCGCCGCGCCCGTGCTACCGGATCACTACAACCGCGCTACCCGAAGCCCCGGCTAAACAGCTTTCGACTCGAGAAATGTCCACGAGCTGCAGCGTCATCGTTGCGCGAAGATGTCCACTTCCCCCTAGGGCGAGCGCCCGCAAGCGGATCCGCTTGCGGGTGCAGAGATTCCCATTGATGCTGAAGACGACGACACACAGCATCTGGGATCAACGACAGGCAGGCAGCCGATGACCAGCACGGAACCTCTACTGGCCACCGCTGAACCGCGATCGACGAGAACGGTGGCGGCGGTAACCGTGCTTTACGTCATCGTCACCATGACATCACTGGTGGTGGCCTCCCTGACTTCGTTCACCGATATCCGTCTCCTCGGGACGGTGCTCGCACTTCTCGGTCAGCTTGTCTTCCTCGTTCCATACCTGCGCCGACACCTCCAGGCTGTCGCCGTCTGGATCACGTCCGGTCTGTGCATGGCCGCGAGCGGACTGTTCTTCGCCTACCTCGGTTCGTACTTCCTTGCGGGGCTCGTCTCGCAGCAGATCACGAGCGACACAGAGAACCTGTGGGCGATCGCGGCGTTCATCGCGACATGCTCCGCCCTCCTCGCGCTGAGCGTGGGAACGATCGTGGTCGGCCTGGCGGCGTCCACCTCCGCGCGCTGGACGACTTTGGCTGTCATGGGCATCGTGGTGACCGCTATCGTGGCCGTTTCCGAACCCGTCGCGTACTTGCTCGCGCCCTAAGCCGAAATTCCGCACGCGCCCAGGGGGACGACCGTAGAAGGATGGGTCCACAGAATTGTCGACGATGGTCTCGCTGAGGGCACCTCAGTAGCGGATCTCCGCACGATGTCGGGCGCCCACTGATCAGAGCGTCCTACCTGAGATGACGCGGGCTTGGAGATTTACAAGGGTCCGCTCGCCACGGCCAGCCGATCTCGCTCGAGCGGGATCGTGGGGGTCCCCGCGACAACTATGCATGCCCGTTCCCACGGCCTCTGCTCCGATAAGAACAGCAGTTCCTCATCCATCCATTCGTGCCAGAAAGCGACGGTCTCTTCGGCGCTTCCATTCACGCCCTGAGCAATGTCTCGGGCAATACCTCGTGTTTCCGCTGCAGCGAAGTCGGACTGTACCCAGACGGTGGCATCAACGAGGTCGCTCAATTCGCGCTGGCTGGCCCCAACGCCCTCGATGATCACGAGATCCAAACCAGCGCGAACCTCGATGGCCCCGTCCCTCCCATGCTTAGCCCAGGCGGGCGGTGAGAACATCACGCTCTCACCGCGGCGCAACGGACTCAGGATGTGATCGCCGAGGAGATGGCCCCACGTGAAGAAGGGTTCATTCCAAGCGATGTCATCGGTATGGACGATGGCTGAGCGATCCACCTGTCGAGCCAACCGTTCGGCGAGAGTTGTCTTCCCGGATGCACCGCGACCGTCTACCGCCACGATTAAGGGCTTGCGGGGCGAAACGCTGCCCGCATTGAACAGCACCCGGACGAGGTCCTCTTCTCGAATCGCCCGCCAAGGGCCGGCAGCCGGCTCGCCGGGCGGCAAGGTCATCGGAGCAACGAGGCCGGGCATTCCGCGATCGTACCGAGACACGATGCGGGGGTCGCCCCGCAGCCACCGGGGTCGCCGCCATTCCGTTGCCCCTCCAAGACCGCCGCGTCGAAATTGACAGGAGCATTGACCCATGACCGTGGTTGCTTTGACTGATCAGAGTTTCGTAAGCGTGGTTGCGACGACCGAACTCGTCGTCGTCGACTTCTGGGCGAGCTGGTGCTCTCCCTGCCGTGCCTTCGGTGCGATCTACGAGAGGTCATCCGTCGAACAGTCACACGTCCTGCACGCACGCGTCGACATCACCAGCGAGCTCCAGGCTGCGCACGTCGCACGCGTGGCCGCCGTCCCGGCCCTACTGGGGTACCGAGACGGCGCACGAGTCTTCAGCCATACCGGCACGCTTTCTGAACCAGCGCTTGCTCGCATCGTCCAGGCACTCAACGAGAGTCGTCGCTCGGGTGCCGGCGTCGAGGCCGTGTCGGACGCCACCGAGATGGAAGTCGATCCTCTGGAGCAAGAGCACACTCATCCGGTGATACCCCCCCGGTGGTGAATGACCGTCACAACGATCGGGTCCGACAGCAGCACGTAGTCAGCCGTACGCGGGTGGCGACGTTGACGACGCCGGGAACCTTCGCGGCGCCCGAAAGCCGACCGCTACCGAGGCTCGCCTCGCGAGCCCGACAAGCCTGATCTTGGACGGAAAATCCGGCGATCGCGTGTAGCGACGTGTCGACTCGCATCTCCGCCCCGCTGCTGACGGTTATCGCTACGCCGCCAACAGGTAGCCGCGACCTTGCGCAGTCCCGCGCGACCGAGGACTATGTAACAGGACCACGAAGTCCAATAAGGTTGTTCACGAGAGGACCAGAGATGGCGACGATAGAGGTAACAGACGAGAACTTTCAGGAGGTCACGGGCCGCGATGGGATCGTGATCCTCGACTTCTGGGCGACCTGGTGTGGTGCGTGCCGAGCGTTTGCCCCGGTGTATGAGGCCGCCTCCGAAGAGCACCCGGACATTGTGTTCGGCAAGGTCGATACAGAGGCTGCGGCTCAGCTGTCGTCGGAGATCGGCATCCGTGCATTGCCTACCGTGGCGGTCTACCGCGACTCGATCAGGGTGTTCATCCAGGCTGGCGCACTGCCGAAGCCGGCGTTGGAGGACCTCATCGCTCAGGTGCGAGGGCTGGACATGGAGCAGGTCCGTGCCGAGCTCGACAACCACCAGCACGAGCCGGGTCACGTTCACGCCTAGCCGCCGCGGCGCGAAGCGAATTGGTGACGGGCGGTCCTCCTCGCCCGTCGCCGAGGGGCAGTGGCACACGAAGGCGCAACTATCTCGACGGGAGCCTCAACGTTGGACGTAGATGGGCACGCAAGCCTGTGCGGCATGCCCCCGATCAGTTGGCGCGATGTCTGACATACGTTCGCCAGTCCGTATTGGCGACGACGCGGCCGTTCTGGATCTCGTCCCGCTGGCCTCCGATATGCCCACGGTCGAGGACCTGCGGATGGTGCTGGCCGCATATCGGATCAGAGGAATGCTCGGTTTCCGCTCAAGGAGAGCAGAAGTGGCGCGCATACGCCGGGAGGTCACTGGCGCGGTGCACGCTGTGCAGCCGCGGACGGTGGTGATGGTGTTCGAGGGTGCTGACGGCGCCTCACGGCGACGTGTGGACCGCATCGCACGGCACGTCACCCGCGACATCAGAGTGGCAGCGACCAACGCGGTCGGGTCCGACACCACGGTGATCGGGCTCGTTGTCATGACGGGACAAGAGCGAGATCTCGCCGCGACTTGCGTGCGGCATGTCGCCGTGGAACCGCCCGAGCGCGGCGACGGTCTCGTCTTTCACGCCGCCGACCTCCGGCGCGCGAACATCTACGAGCTCATCGAGGAGGCCGTTGTTTGATGGAGACCGCGTCTAGCACGAAGACGAGGGCCGAGGCTCCGTACGCTGGGAGAAGCCGATCATGAAGCATGGCGACGTCGTCCTCGCCGAAGACATTGCTTACGCGGTGACAAGAGGACCTCTCCGATACGCAGACGGGGCGACACAGACGTTCGACCCCGCCGGCGGCACTGTGTATGTCGAGTATGGGCGGTCCACTCGCGGCGAATGGTACCTCGACGCGACGGGGCGTTTCTGCTCCTTCTGGCCTCCGAGCTACCGGGCCTGCTATGACGTTCGATGGATCGTTGAAGACCATCTTGTTGCTGGGCTCAGCTTCCGGAATGGGTCCTACACCGCCGAAGGGCGATACGAGACGCCCATGCTCGACGAGCTTGTGATGAACGAGCTGCAGGTCTGGGCCGACGACGGCGGAGCTCACTAACTGCTTCCCTATCGACCGGGAGGGTGTGTTCACCCTGGTGAGCACACCCTCCTCCTTTGATCAGATCGCCGCATGCGCCGCGCGAGGCGGAAGCACCCAACCTGCACGAGGGAAGTGACACGTGTAGCCGTTCGGATACCGCTCCAGGTAGTCCTGGTGCTCAGGCTCTGCCTCCCAGAACGGGCCTGCCGGCTCGATTGTGGTCGCGACGCTGCCCGGCCACAGGCCGGAGGCGTCCACGTCTGCGATGGTGTCGCGGGCGATCTTCTCCTGCTCCGGGGTGACGGGGAAGATCGCTGAGCGGTAGCTGGAGCCGATGTCGTTGCCCTGGCGGTTGACGGTGGTCGGGTCGTGGATCTGGAAGAAGAATGCCAGGAGATCACGGTAGGTGGTCTTGGCGGGGTCGAAGACTACCTCCAGCGCCTCTGCGTGACCGGGATGACGATGGTAGGTGGCGTGGCTGTTGCGACCGCCGGTGTAGCCGACTCGTGTCTGCAGCACGCCTGGCTGGCGGCGGACCAGGTCCTCCATGCCCCAGAAGCAGCCGCCGGCGAGAACCGCCGTCTCGGTGCCGGGTGTGCGGGTGATCTGGCCGGCGTCGTGGATGCCACTGGTCATGATGCGTTCTCCTCTGTGGTGTCGGTGGTGTCGAACAGGGAGCGGTACTCGCCGTATCCCTGTGCCTCGAGCTCCGCTGCGGGGATGAAACGGAGTGCGGCCGAGTTCATGCAGTAGCGCAATCCCCCGGCATCGGCAGGTCCGTCGTCGAAGACGTGCCCGAGATGGCTGTCGGCTCCTGTGGATCGGACCTCTGTGCGCTCCATCCAGAGCTTCCGGTCGGTCTTGGTGTGGACGGCGTCCGACTGGATCGGTCGGGTGAAGCTCGGCCACCCGGTGCCGCTCTCGTACTTGTCGGTGGATGAGAACAGGGGCTGGCCCGAGACCACGTCGACGTAGATGCCGGGCTCGTGGTTGCTCCAGTACTCGTTGCAGAACGACGGCTCGGTGCCGTCCTCCTGGGTCACGCGGTACTGGATCGGGGTGAGACGGCTGAGCGCCTCGGACGTCTTGGGGTAGTTACTGCTGGGCACGATTCCTCCGTTTCTGCCGCCGCTGGCTTGCGGCGTCACTGGAGATAACGTCAGAAGTGGACCTTTTGGTCCCGCTTTCCTGAGAGAATGCTGTCCTTTTCGCGGCGTTGCGGGGCGTCCGTTCTCGACTCTAGGAGAGCTTCCCTTCAGCATCTCGCGCTCGCACGGGGTGCTCGCTGAGGATGGAGATCCTGTTGAAGATGTTGATGGTAGTGGCCACCCATTCGGCGCTGACGAAAGCTTCCTGACCGAGGGCGCTTCGGGCGGCGAGGAGGTCGGCCTTGCTGTCTTCGCTCAGCGGGAGCGTGGTCGCTGTCTCGGCGACTGCGAGCAGCGCTGCCTCCCGGTCACTGAAGAGCGTGGACTCTCGCCATGCTGGGAGCAGGTCGAGCTTCTGCTGCGGCACACCCAGCTTCCGGGCTTGCCGGGAGTGGAGGTCTAGGCAGAAGACACATCCATTGAGCTGCGAGACGCGGATCTTGATGATCTCGCCTTCGGCGAGTGACAGCCCGTGCTGAGCGGCTTCTCTAGAAATCGCGCTAGCGAAGGTTGTCGCTGCTTTCCATGCATCGGGGAGGGCTTTGTCCATGTACGGGAGCGAGTGTTCTTCGAGGTGGGTCATGGCTGCCTCTCTTGCGGCTCAGTGCCGTCGTCCGTGCCTGCGTGAGTGCGCGTTGCCAGGGAAGGTGGGGTCGACGACATCCGCGTACTCGGGATGGGAGTGGACGAATGCGGTGGCGAATGGGCACGTCAGGGTCACGGTCCGGCCCTCGGTGCGAAGCTTGTCGAGGACGCCGCCGAGGAGCTTGCCGGCAAGCCCTTTTCCGCGGAACTCAGGAAACACGGATGTCGCGAGCAGAGTCACCCGGTTGCCGGTCTCGGCGTACACAAGTCCCGCAACGGTGCGGTCCTCGACGCGGAGTTCATAGACCGATGCGCTCTCGTCGTTCGTGATGTTCGTGACTTCGGCGAGCGAGTCGGCGGTCCGGGACGAGTCCAGTTCTCCGAGCACCTGATCGGTACCTCTCAGCGTGACCATGCCGTCCTGGCTGCTGTCCATGTGTGTCCTGTTTCCGGCGCGATCGTCCGAGGTTCGCTGAGATCCGCCGTCGCTATGCCGGCGCGTCCGCCTCGGTTCGGCTCGGCAGCACCCAATCGGGGCGTTCGAAGTGACATGTGTAGCCGTTGGGGTATGTAATCAGGTAATCCTGATGCTCGGGCTCGGCTTCCCAGAAAGAGCCCGCGGGCTCGATGGTGGTGACAGGCTTCCCCGGCCACAGACCGGATGCGTCGACGTCGGCGATCGTCTCGCGGGCGATCTGCTCCTGTTGCATGGAGGTGGGGAAGATCGCGGAGCGGTAGCTCGTGCCGTAGTCGTTGCCCTGGCTGTTGAGGGTCGTGGGGTCGTGGACCTGGAAGAAATAGGCGAGGATGTCGCGGTACGTCGTCTGGGTCGGGTCAAAGACGATCTCGATCGCCTCGGCATGCCCGGGGTGGTTACGGTAAGTCGGGTGATCGTTCTCGCCTCCCGTGTAGCCGACACGGGTGTCAACCACGCCCGGCTGGCGACGGAACAGATCCTCCATGCCCCAAAAGCAGCCGCCCGCGAGGACGGCGGTCTCGGTGTCGGGGTTGCGGGTGATCTTTCCGGTGTCATCGATGCCGGCGGTCATGCGACGACTCCTGTCGAGCCGGCATCCGCGTCGAACAGCGAGCGGTACTGCCCGTATCCCTCTTCCTCGAGGGATGAGGCCGGGACGAAGCGAAGGGCGGCGGAGTTCATGCAATACCGGAGCCCCCCAGCATCCTGCGGTCCGTCGGGGAAGACGTGGCCGAGGTGGCTGTCCGCACCGGTCGAACGCACCTCGATGCGAGGCGTGACCAGCTGATGATCGGTCCTGGTGTCCAGGGCGTCGTCATCGATCGGCCTGGTAAAGCTCGGCCAACCGGTGCCGCTGTCGTACTTGTCGGTCGAGGAGAACAGCGGCTGCCCGGAGACGATGTCGACGTAGATGCCGGGCTCGTCGTTCGCCCAATACTCGTTGTCATAAGCAGGTTCGGTGCCCTCTTCCTGCGTGACGTAACGCTGGTCCTCGGTGAGGCTGCGTAGCGCCTCCTCGGTCTTCACGTAATCCTTCGCGCTCATGGTCTCCTCCTGGGTGAGATGGTCCGCTCTTCAAGATTACTGATACGGAATGACACCACACCACGGGACTTGACCCTTTGTCGACATGCCAAGAGATGTCACGGCCCCCAGTAACTGGCTCCGCCGCTCGCAGGCGGGTGGATCAGCGCGACGCCGCACTGGCGCACCCTGGAGTAGCGGCACGCCGCGCTTTACGGACTGTCTGAGTTCGCGTTTGACCCGCCCGGTTTGGATTCGCAGTTCGCTGCGTCTTACGGGACAGGGACGGTCTCAGACGGGGGTCCTCCGACGCGACGGGGAGCAGCATAGGCGCCCGGAGTCAGCGCTGAAATGTCCATATGGACATCGCGTGGACAAGTCTCCTGCGAAATGGACAACTCCAAAAAAAACCTACAACACTACCCGAAGTCTCCCGGGGCCATGTCGGTGAAGCGCGAGAAATGGCCCTGGAAGGCGACGGTGATCGTGTCGGTGGGGCCGTTGCGGTGCTTGGCGACGATCAGGTCGGCCTCGCCGGCGCGTGGGCTGTCCTTCTCGTAGGCGGCTTCGCGGTGCAGGAGCACAACCATGTCGGCATCCTGCTCGATCGATCCCGACTCACGCAGGTCGGACAGCGCCGGCTTCTTGTCGGCGCGCTGCTCGGGTCCACGGTTCAGCTGCGACAGCGCGATCACGGGCACCTGCAGCTCTTTCGCCAGCAGCTTCAGCGCACGCGAGAACTCCGACACCTCCTGCTGGCGGCTCTCGACCCGCTTGCCCGACGTCATCAGCTGCAGGTAGTCGATCACGACCATCTTCAGCCCGACCCGCTGCTTGAGCCGTCGGCACTTCGCTCGGATCTCGACCAGCGTCATGTTGGGGCTGTCGTCGATGTACAGCGGCGCGTCATTGATCCGGCCGCGCGTCGCCGCGATCGTCGTCCAGTCCCGCGAGTCGAGCGTGCCCTTGCGCATGCTCTGCAGCGGCACGGCGCCCTCGGCGCTCATCAGACGCATCGCGATCTCGCTCTTGCCCATCTCGAGCGAGAAGAAGATCGTCGGCATGTCCGCCTTGATCGCCGCGGCCCGCGCGAAATCGAGAGCCAGGGTCGACTTGCCCATCGCCGGCCGCGCCGCGATGATGATCATCTGCCCGGGGTGCAGGCCGTTGGTCAGCTGGTCCAGCCCGGAGAACCCGGTCGGGATGCCCGTCATCTGCCCGTCGCGACCGCGCGCCGCCTCGATCTCGTCGACCGCGGCATCCACCGCCACCTGCAACGGCACGTAGTCCTCGGCGCGCTCCGCGCCGGTCACCGAGTAGATCTCGGCCTGGGCGTTGTTCACCAGGTCGAGCGCCTCGCCCTGGCCGTTGTAGCCCATCTGCACGATGCGCGTCCCGGCCTCCACCAGCCGGCGCAGCAGCGCTCGCTCGTTGACGATCGACGCGTAATAGCCGGCGTTCGCTGCCGTCGGAACGATCGAGGTCAGCGTGTGCAGGTAGTCGGCGCCGCCGGCGCGCTGAAGCTCGCCGGTCTTGATGAGCTCGTCGGTCACGGCGACGACGTCGGTCGGCTCGCCGTGCGAGTACAGCGAGAGGATCGCCTCGAAGATCAGCTCGTGCTTCGGCACGTAGAAGTCGGTGCCGCGCAGCGTCTCGATGACATCGGCGACCGCGTCCTTCGACAGCAACATGCCGCCCAGGGCGCTCTGCTCGGCCAGCAGGTCGTGCGGCGGGGTGCGCTCGGCCCCCCGCTCCTCGCGGGGTCCGCCCAGACGTTCGTCGGAGATATCCGCGATCGACATGCAGCGCCCCTCTTCCCCGGCCCGGGTGCCTCGTTCTCCGGACCACACGCCACGCTAGAGACGGGTTCCGACACCCGCAAACCGGCCTGTGGATAACTCTGTGGACGGGATGCGTGAAACGCCGAGACGCCTGTGTACAGAGGCTGTGGAAACACGCCCGAGATTTGACGGATGCTGACTATTTATGACCTCTTGATCTGCGGTTTTCTCTCCCACATGCTGTGGACGGTGAATGTGGTTGAAGTGCTGCTTGAAGGTTGAACCGGCGGTGGGGGAACTGGGGACAACCATGGGGATGAATGTCGCCTTGTCAAGTCGGAATCGCACGCGCTGCGCGACGGGGGTGGTAGACAACCGCGCACTGCGGGGGTAGCGTGCGAAATCCAGGCACTCCAGAGCCGGTGGCTTCATCGGCATCCGACGATCCGTCGCGGGAGGTGAAGGTGGACGTCGCAGCTCGATCGCACAGCCGCCGTTGGCCGATGCTCGCTGTCACGGGCCTCGGCGTCGCCTTCGCCTGGTTCGACGCGACCAGCGCAGGCGCCGCCACGACGGCGCCTGTGAGCCCATCGGACGCGACGGCGGACGCCGCGACGACAGACGGCGCCGACGGCATCCTGGGCGGCACCCAGCTGGCCCTGCCGCTGACGGCACCGGTCACCGCAGGCGGAAACGCCGTCGCGATCGTCGGCGACGCCGCCACAACCGGGCCCACCACGGGCCCGGTCAGCCCGACCGACCGGACGGACCCCACCGGACCGACCGACCCCACCGATCCGGGGACGCCGGGAACGCCGGGAACCAGCGTTACTCCTGCGGGGTCGGGCGGCGGCAGCATCGTCGGCACCGCGGCATCCGTCGGCAACGTCACGGCCCTCGCCGAGACGGGCGGCGCGCTCAGCACCGTGCCACTGTGGGCCGGGCTCTTCGTCCTCGCGGCGGGGGTGATGCTCATCGCCCGCAGCACCACTCGTGCCCTGGCCCGCGGCCGCACCACCTGACCGCAGAAGCTCCACGGAAAAGCACGAACTCCGCACCGGGAAAAAGGTTTCCCGGTGCGGAGTTCGTGTGATCTTGCGGAGTTCGCGTCCGCCGACCGCCGCGCGATTACTTCGCGGCAACCACCTGAAGGGTGATCACGGCGGTGAGGTCGTCGCGCAGGCGCACGGTCGCCTCGTGCTCACCGACGGCCTTGATGGGCGCGGTGATGTGGATCTTGCGCTTGTCGAGCTCGCCGAGGCCCGCCGCCTTGACGGCGTCGGCCACGTCGGCGGTCTTGACCGAACCGAACAGGCGGCCTTCCTTGCCGGCCTTGACCGACAGCTTGACCTTGTTCGACTCGAGAGCGTCCTTGAGCGCGACGGCCTCTTCGTGGTCGTGGATCGCGCGCGACTCGCGGGCGGCGCGGATCGACGCCACCTGCTTCTCGCCACCGCGGGTCCAGGCCACAGCGAAGCCCTGGGGGATGAGGTAGTTGCGGGCGTACCCGTTCTTGACCTCGATGACGTCACCGGCGCTTCCGAGCCCGGCAACCTCGTTCGTGAGAATCAGCTTTGCCATGAGGTGCTCCTTAGCGGCCAGCGCCGGCGTAGGGCAGGAGCGCCATTTCGCGGGCGTTCTTGATCGCCTTGGCGATCAGACGCTGCTCCTGCACCGAGACACCGGTGATACGGCGGGCGCGGATCTTGCCGCGCTCCGAGATGAACTTGCGAAGCGTCGCGACGTCCTTGTAGTCGATGACGCCGACGCGGATCGCCTTCGCGGGAGCGGCGTTCTTCGCGCCCTTCCGCGGCTTGCGGCGATCGCCGGTAGCCTTTCCAGCCATTGTTTTTCCTTACGAGTGTTGTGAAATCAGAACGGCGTGTCGTCGCCGTAGGAACCGGGAGCGCTCCACGCGTCCGGTGCGGCCGAGCCGGGGGTCGCCCACGGCTCCTCCTGCTGCACCTGCGGGCGTGCCTGCTGTCCGCCGCCGAAGCCGCCGCCGGACCCGCCGGACGATGCCGCGCGCGTGACCTGAGCCGTCGCGTAGCGCAGCGAGGGGCCGATCTCGTCGACCTCCAGCTCGATCGCGGTGCGGTTGTTGCCCTCGCGGTCCTGGTAGGAACGCTGCTTCAGACGGCCGGTCGCGATGACCCGCATGCCCTTGGTGAGGGACCCCGCCACGTGCTCGGCGAACTCGCGCCACACCGACGCGCGGAGGAACAGCGCTTCGCCGTCCTTCCACTCGTTGGCCTGACGGTCGAAGTTGCGCGGCGTCGACGCGATCGTGAAGTTCGCGACGGGCAGGCCGTTCTGCGTGTAGCGCAGCTCGGGGTCTGCCGTGAGGTTGCCCACGACGGTGATGACGGTCTCGCCGGCCATCGTCCGTTACGCCTTCGCTGCCTTGCGGGCGGCCTTGGCCTCGGCGCGCTCCTTCTCGGCGGCGACCTGGGCGATCGCCTCCTCGGCGCGCAGGACCTTGGTGCGCATGATCTGCTCGTTCAGCTTCAGCTGACGGTCGAGCTCCTGCGTGGCCTCGCTCGTGGCGGTGAAGTTGACGACGGCGTAGATGCCCTCGTTCTTCTTCTGGATCTCGTACGCCAGGCGACGCTTGCCCCAGATGTCGACGTTCTCGATCGTGCCACCGTCACCGGTGATCACCTTGAGGAACCCGTCGAGCTTGGGGGCGACCTGACGCTCGTCGATCTCGGGGTCGAGGATGACCATGAGCTCGTACTGGTGTGAGTGCGTCACTAACCCACCTCCTTCGGACTAGAACGGATGCCGGGCGGTTCCCGGCACCAGGAGGGTTGATGCACGTGTCCGCATCGCACCCGGGTGGGCGCAGACGGACAACCTCCACAGTCTAGCCGATGGCTCGGCTGCGGCCGAATCCCGTACCGTGGCAGAAGACTGAGGAGGCCAGATGAGCAAGCCCCCGGCATCCGTTCCCTTCGACGCCCGCCCGCTCACCGAGCCCGCCGACCGGGCCACGGTGCGCGCGTACGTGCGCCAGTTGCGCGCGAGCGGGCGCGCCCCTGCGCGCAGTGTCGTCGGGATCGTCCTGGCGGCGGTCATCGGCGCGGTCTTCCTCGTGATGTTCGGCCCGGTGTTCTCCGGGATCGTAGGGAGCTTCCTCGCGCTGGCCACCTCGGGCGGGATGCCGGGCGGCGGCCTGTTCGCGATCGCCCCGATCGTCATGCTGGTCGTGATCGTCGGGGCGGTCGTCGCCATCATCGTGGGTGTGGTCGGCGCGGGAAGCGGGGAGCGGTGGTGGCGGCTGGACCGGTTCGCCCAGGCGAACGCCATGACGTGGTACCCGGTCGTCTCCGACCCACCCCTGCCCGGCATGATCTTCGGCCTCGGACACGGGCGCGTGGCCGCCGACGTCGTCCGCGGGGAGCGGCCGCGGTTCGTCGAGTTCGGCAACTACACCTACAAGACGGGGTCGGGGAAGAACGAGAGCACCCACCGCTGGGGCTACGTGGCCGTCAAGCTGTCCACGCCGTTGCCGAACATCGTGCTGGATGCCGTCGGCAACAACTCCTTCCTGGGGTCGAACCTGCCGGCATCCCTCGACAAGAGCCAGCGGCTGAGCCTCGAGGGCGACTTCGACCGCTACTTCACCCTCTTCTGCCCACAGGGGTATGAGGCCGACGCGCTGTATCTGTTCACGCCCGACATCATGGCGCGCTTCGTCGACCACGCCGCGGCGCTGGATGCCGAGATCGTCGACGACTGGCTTTTCCTCTACACCCCGCGCGAGGCGTCGACCCTCGATGCGGCGACGTGGGCGTGGCTGTTCTCGGTGGTCGCGGCCTGCTCGACAAGTTCGCGCAATGGGAGCGGTGGCGCGACGAGCGCCTGGCCGCCCCCGCCTCAGCGCCGGCGGCCATGGCGGCGCCGACGCCGGGAGCACCCGCCCCAGCCGGCGCGACCGCGCTGCCGTTCGCGGCACCCGCCGCGCTCCTGCGCCCACCGCCGGGCGTCGCGCCGCAGGGGCGACGGCTCAAGCGCGGCGTCCCGTGGGGCTTCATCGTGATCGTCGGGGTGATCGTGGTCGTCATGCTGCTCGGCCAGGTCGGCGTGTTCGGCGGGCTGCTGGGCGGGCTCTTCAGCGGCGTGACTCCCTGACCCCAGCATCCGGGCGAACAAAAGCTGCGCGGCCGAGAGGTCGGATGCCGCGACGTCGGCGATCGACTCCATCAGCGGCAGGATGAGCAGCGTCATCGCGATCGCCACGACCGCATCGGCGAAGGCCTTGACGCGCTCACCCGCATACGTGGGGACATCGTCACGCGGCGCGGGCGGCGGGGTCGTCATGCTCAGATGATATGACTCGACTTCCACGCCGCGCGGCGCTCCGCCTGCAGGGCGGGATCGGGCACCGGCAGCGAGGCGATGAGCTTGCGGGTATAGGCGTTCTGCGGGTCGCCCAGCACCTTCGCGGTCGGGCCGGTCTCGGCGATCCGGCCGCCCTGCAGCACGACGACGGTGTGCGCCAGCATGTCGACGACGGCGAGGTCGTGCGTGATGAACAGCGTCGCGAACCCGAACCGCTCCTGCAGCTGCCCGAACAGCTCGAGCACGCGGGCCTGCACCGAGACGTCCAGGGCGCTCGTCGGCTCGTCGGCGATCAGCAGCTTGGGGTCCAGCGCCAGCCCGCGCGCGAGCGAGGCCCGCTGCCGCTGACCCCCGGACAGCTCGTGCGGGAAGCGGTCGCCGAACGCGGCCGGCAGCTGCACCGCCTCGAGCAGCTCGTCGACCTTGGGCCGGGCGTCGGCGGCGTTGCGGGCGCCGCCGTGGACGATGAGCGGCTCGGCGACGTTCTGCGCGATCGTCAGCAGCGGGTTGAAGCTCGTCGCGGGGTCCTGGAAGACGAACCCCAGATCCTTGCGCCGCGGGCGGAATCGGCGCTCGGTGATCCCGAGCATCTCCGCGCCCAGCACCTGCAGCGACCCGCCGCTGACCGGCGTGAGCCCCGCGATCGCGCGACCGATCGTCGTCTTGCCCGATCCGCTCTCGCCGACGAGGCCCACCACCTCGCCGGGGGAGATCGTGAAGCTCACCGCGTCGACGGCGCGGAAGGTCGGCCGCCCGAGGCGTCCCGGATACTCGATGACGAGCTCGTCGGCGACGACGAGGGGCGCCGCGGATGCCGCGGACTCCGGCAGTCGGCGATCGACGATCTCCAGCCGCGGGACCGCGGCGAGCAGGCGCTGGGTGTACTCGTGGCGGGGGGCGGCGAAGAGCTCTTCCGCCGGTGCCGTCTCGACGACCTCGCCGTTCAGCATGACCGCCACGCGATCGGCGAGATCGGCCACGACGCCCATGTTGTGCGTGATGAGGACGATCGCGGTGCCGTCCTCGTCGCGCAGGCGCCGCAGCAGGTCGAGGATCTCCGCCTGCACGGTCACGTCGAGCGCGGTCGTCGGCTCGTCGGCGATGATGACGGTCGGGTTCAGCGCGAGCGCCATCGCGATGACGATGCGCTGCTTCTGGCCGCCGGAGAACTGGTGCGGGTAGTCGTCGACGCGGCGTTCCGGGTCGGGGATGCCGACGCGGCGCAGCATGTCCACGGCGCGCGCCTTCGCCTCCGCCTTCGAGTACTTCCCGTGGGCGCGCAGACCCTCGATGAGCTGCCAGCCGACGGTGAACACCGGGTTCAGCGCTGTCGAGGGCTCCTGGAAGATCATGGCGGCCTTCTCGCCGCGCACGCGCCGCAGCGCATCGCGGTCGAGGCCGACGACGTCGATGCCGTCGAGCACGACGGCTCCCTGCGTGAGCGCCGTCTCGGGCAGCAGCCCCAGGATCGTGCGCGCCGTGACCGTCTTGCCGCTGCCGGACTCGCCGACGATGGCGAGCACCTCGCCCGGGCGGACGTCGAGCGAGACGCCGCGCACGGCGTGAACGTCGCCCCCGTCGGTCGCGAACGTGACGTCGAGGTGCCGGATGTCGACAGCCAGGCGGTCGGTGGATGCCGTCGTCATCACTGCACCTCTCCCATGAACTCCTGCGCGGTCGGCTGGCGGGCCGCGACCGCATCGGCCGGCGTCTGCGCCTTCGCCCGGCGACGGGCGCGCAGGCGCGGATCGGCGAGGTCGTTCAGGCTCTCGCCGATGAGGGTGATGCCGAGGATCGTCAGGACGATCGCGATGCCGGGCGGGATGGAGGTCCACCAGATCCCGGCGGCGACGTCGCTGAGCGCCTTGTTGAGGTCGTACCCCCACTCGGCCGCCGCGGTCGGCTCGATGCCGAACCCGAGGAAGCCGAGGGCGGCGAGCGTCGCGATCGCCTCCGAGGCGTTGAGCGTGACGATCAGCGGCAGCGTGCGCGTGGAGTTGCGCAGCACGTGGCGGAACATGATGCGCGGTGTGGAGGCCCCGATCACCTTCGCCGATTCGACGAACGCCTCGGACTTCACCCGGATCACTTCGGCGCGGACCACCCGGAAGTACTGCGGGATGAACACGACGGTGATGGATGCCGCGGCCGCGATGATCCCGGACCGCAGGTCCGACTGACCGCGCGAGATCGCGATCGCCACGACGATCGCGAGCAGCAGCGTCGGGAAGGCGTAGATCGCGTCGGCGATGACGACGAGCACGCGGTCGACCCACCCGCCGAGGTAGCCCGACACGAGCCCCAGCAGGATGCCGATGAACACCGACAGCACGATCGCGACGATGACGACGTACAGCGCGGTCTGGGCACCCCAGATGACGCGGGACAGCACGTCGTACCCGCCGACCGTGGTTCCCAGAAGGTGAGCGGAGCTCGGCGGCTGCTGCGCACCGAAGTTGCCGTCGGGTCCGGAGAGCTGACTGTAGCTGTAGGGCGCGATCCACGGCGCGAGCAGCGCGCACAGCAGGAAGATCGCAGTGAGCACGAGGCCGGCCACCAGCATCCCCCGCTGCAGGCCGACGCTCTGGCGCAGCTGGTGGACGACGGGAAGGCGGTCGAGGACGCGACGCTTCGCCATGTCAGTACCTCACTCGCGGGTCGATGAACGCCGCGAGGATGTCGACGACGAAGTTGGTGAGCGCGACGATGATCGCGATCATCGCGACGATGCCCTGGACCGCGACGAAGTCGCGCGCGGACAGGTAGGCGGCCAGCTGGAAGCCGAGGCCCTTCCACTCGAAGGTCGTCTCGGTCAGCACCGCGCCACCGAGCATGAGCGCGATCTGCAGGCCGATGACGGTGATGATCGGGATGAGCGCCGGGCGGTAGGCGTGGGTGCGGACCAGGCGCCCCTCGCCGACGCCGCGGGAGCGGGCGGCGTCGATGTAGGGCATGTTGTAGGTGCCGATGACGTTCGTCCGCACGAGACGCAGGAAGATGCCGGCCGTCAGCAGGCCGAGCGTGAGCGCCGGGAGCACGGCGTGCAGCAGCACGTCCTGCACGTAGGCGGGGTTTCCCGTCGCGATCGCGTCGATGAGGTAGATGCCGGTGCCGCCGTCACGCCCGATGGCGAGCTCCGTGCGCACGTTCGCGCGCCCCGAGATGGGCAGCCAGCCGAGCCAGACCCCGAAGACGAGCTTGGCGACCATACCGGCGAAGAACACCGGGGTGGCGTAGAAGAGGATCGCGCTCACGCGCAGCAGAGCGTCGGGCCAGCGATCGCGCAGCGCCGCCGCGACCAGTCCCAGCGGGATGCCGACGATGAAGGCGACCACGAGCGCGTAGACCACGAGCTCGAGCGTCGCGGTGCCGTAGGTGGCGATCACCTGCACGACCGGCTGGTTATCGGTGAGGGTCGTGCCGAAGTTGAGGGTGAACACCTGGCCGAGGTACTCGATGTACTGGATCCAGATGGGCCGATCGTAGCCGGCCTCGTGGATGCGCTCGGCGAGCTGGTCGGCCGGGAGCCGGCCGCCGAGGGCCGCCGTGATCGGATCGCCGGTGAGGCGGATCAGGAAGAACACGAGCGTCACGAGGATCAGCACGGTGGGGAAGATCAGGAGGAACCGGATCAGGATGTAGCGGCCCAGCGTGGAGCCACCGCCTCGGGTTCGCGGCACCTGCAGCGCTGCGGGCGGGTCTGCGACGTCGGTCGTCATGGATGTCTACCTTAAACGGCGCTCAACGACCGGCGGGGGAGGTTCCCCCAGCCGGTCGTTGAGCGAGCGAAGCGAGTCGAAACGTGAAGACGAAACGCCGTGAGCCGCGATTACTTGGTGATGGGTGCGAAGCGCAGCTTGAACGACGCGTCGAGGGTGACGCCGGAGACGTCAGCGCCGGTCACCGCGACCTGGGCACCCTGCAGCAGCGGAACCGTCGACAGGTCGTGCGCGACGAGGTCCTGGATCTTCTCGATGTCCGCCGTGCGCGTGGCAGCATCCGGCTCCACCGCCTGCTTCAGGATCAGGTCGTTCACCTCGGGGTTGTCGTAGTGGTTGCCGAGGAAGTTGTCCTTCAGGAAGAACGGCGTCAGGTAGTTGTCGGCGTCGGAGTAGTCCGGGAACCAGCCGAGCTGGTAGGCCGGGTACACGTCGGCGGTGCGGTCCTTGGCGTACTGCACCCACTCGGTCGACTGCAGGTTGACCGTGAACAGGCCGTCCTTCTCGAGCTGCTGCTTGACCAGCGCGTACTCGTCACCGGAGGAGGGACCGTAGTGGTCGGGGCTGTACTGCAGGTTCAGCTCGACGGGAACGGTGACACCGGCGGCCTCGAGGGTCGCCTTGGCCTTGGCCGCGTCGGGGCCGCCGTCACCGTCGCCGTACAGGTCCTTCAGCGCCTCGGTCGCTCCCGTGAAGCCCTCGGGAACGTAGGAGTACAGCGGGGTGTAGGTGCCCTTGTAGACCTGCGTCGAGATGGTCTCGCGGTCGACGAGGTCGGCCACGGCCTGACGGACGGCGAGCGCCTTGGCGGCGTCGGCGTCGGCGGTGGTCGCGCCGTACGGCTGGGTGTTGAAGTTGAAGACGATGTAGCGGATCTCGCCGCCGGGGCCGTCGACGACCTTCACCTTGTCGTTGCCGCTGAGGTCGTCCACATCGGTGGCCGAGAGGCTGCGGTACGCCACGTCGACGTCGCCCTCCTGCACGGCGAGCTTCAGGTTCGACGATTCGGCGAAGTAGCTGAGGATGACACCGGAGTTGACCGGGGCGTCCAGCAGACCCTTGTAGTTCTTGTTGGGCGTGAACTCGACGGTCTTGTTGAAGTCCCACGAGGTGATCGAGTACGGGCCGCCGAACGCATCGGCATCCACGATCTCCTGGTCGGGCGTGACGGCGTCGGCCGAGAAGACCTCTTCGTCGACGATGGCGCCGGGGAAGGAGGTCAGGATGAAGGGGAAGACCTGGTCGTTGGCCGTCTTGAGCTTGAAGACGACGGTGGTGTCGTCGGGGGTCTCCACGCTGTCGAGGTTGTAGAGCAGGCTCGACGCGCCGTTCGGGTCGGCGATCTTGATGGTGCGGTCGAACGAGAACTTCACGTCCGAGCTGGTGAGGTCGTGGCCGTTGGACCACTTCAGGCCCTCGGGAAGGGTCACCGTGTACTCCGTCGGCGAGGTGAACTCGGCCGACTCGGCGAGGTCGGGGACGACCTCGGTGGAGTTGTAGTCGGTGTTGACCAGGTACGGGAAGACCTGGGTCTGGACCGCGAGCGAGCCGTTGTCGTACGAGCCGGCCGGGTCGAGGGTGGTGACCTTGTCGGTGGTGCCGACGACGATGGGGTCGCCCGACGCGGCGCCGTCGGTGGAGCCGCCGGTCGATCCGCCGGCGCAGCCGGCCAGGAGAAGGGCCGACGCGCCGAACGCGGCGACCGCGAGGCCGACGCGGCCCCGGGGAGTGGAATGCAGTGCCATGGAGTTACCTCTGCTGTGTGAATGCCGGCCCCGTCGGGAAGGCGGGGCCCGGTTAGCCATCTTTCACCCGGCTTCAGCGGATTGACACCTGATCCCGGTTTTTGTAACGAGAACGAAACCGGGGAGGCCCCGGTCAGATCCCCGGGCGCAGGCCGAACGCCTCCAGTTCGGCGTCATCGAGCATCCGCGACCGGATGATGAAGCGGTTGCCGGTCGGGGATTCCACACTGAACCCCGCGCCGCGCCCCGGCACGACGTCGATGGTGAGGTGGGTGTACTTCCAGTACTCGAACTGGGCCTCCGAGATCCACACGTGGATGGGGTCGTCCAGGCCCACCTCGAGTTCGCCGAGGTGCACGTCCGACGGGCCGGTGAGGAACATTCCGACGGGGAAGCACATCGGGGCGCTCCCGTCGCAGCATCCGCCGGACTGATGGAACATGAGCTTTCCGTGCTGCGCCGTCAACTGGCGCAGCAGGGCCGCCGCGGCATCCGTCACGGCGACCCTGCTGGTGGGGGAGGTCATCTCAGTCCTTCGACAAGCTCAGGAACCGTCTTCGACACGCTCAGAAGAAGCCCATCGCGCCTTCGGCGTAGGACACGAGCAGGTTCTTCGTCTGCTGGTAGTGGTCGAGCATCTTCAGGTGGTTCTCGCGACCGATTCCCGACTGCTTGTACCCGCCGAACGCGGCGTGCGCCGGGTACTGGTGGTAGGTGTTCGTCCACACGCGACCCGCCTCGATGCTGCGCCCGGCCCGGTACATCGTGTCGGCCGATCGGCTCCACACGCCTGCGCCCAGACCGTAGAGCGTGTCGTTGGCGGTGTGGATGGCGTCGTCGAAGCCGTCGAAGCTCGTCACCGAGACGACCGGACCGAAGATCTCCTCCTGGAAGATGCGCATCGAGTTCTGCCCCTCGAACACCGTCGGCGCCACGTAGTAGCCACCGCTGAGCTCGCCGCCGAGGTCCACCCGCTCCCCGCCGGCGAGCAGCTTCGCACCCTCGGCCTTGCCGATCTCGATGTAGCTGAGGATCTTCTCGAGCTGGTCGTTCGAGGCCTGGGCACCGATCATGGTGGCGGGATCGAGGGGGTTTCCCTGGATGATCTTGCCGACGCGCTCCAGCCCGTCGCCGAGGAACTGGTCGTAGATCGAGCGCTGGATGAGAGCCCGCGACGGGCAGGTGCAGACCTCGCCCTGGTTCAGCGCGAAGAAGGTGAAGCCCTCCAGGGCCTTGTCGTAATAGGCATCCTTCTGTCGCGCCACATCCTCGAAGAAGATGTTGGCGCTCTTGCCACCGAGCTCGAGCGTCACGGGGATGAGGTTCTGCGACGCGTACTGCATGATCAGCCGGCCCGTCGTCGTCTCACCCGTGAAGGCGACCTTGCGGATGCGCTTGTGCTGCGCGAGCGGCGCCCCCGCCTCGATGCCGAAGCCGTTGACGATGTTCACGACCCCCGCCGGCAGCAGGTCGCCGATGATCTCGAACAGGAACAGGATGGACGCCGGGGTCTGCTCGGCGGGCTTCAGCACGACGCAGTTGCCGGCGGCGAGCGCCGGTGCGAGCTTCCACGTGGCCATGAGGATCGGGAAGTTCCACGGGATGATCTGCCCGACGACGCCCAGCGGCTCGTGGAAGTGGTACGCGACGGTGTCCTCGTCGATCTGGCTGAGCGTGCCCTCCTGCGCACGCAGCACGCCCGCGAAGTAGCGGAAGTGGTCGATCGCGAGTGGGATGTCGGCGGCGAGTGTCTCGCGGATGGGCTTGCCGTTCTCCCACGTCTCGGCGACCGCGATCTTCTCGAGGTTCTGTTCCATGCGGTCGGCGATCTTGTTGAGGATGTTGGCGCGGTCGGCGGGGGTCGTCCGCTTCCACGACTCGAACGCCTTCCATGCGACGTCGACGGCGCGGTCGATGTCCTCACTCGTGCCGCGGCCCACCTCGCAGAACGGCTTGCCGGTGACGGGGGTGATGTTCTCGAAGTACTGCCCCTTGACGGGCTCGACGAACTCGCCGCCGATGTAGTGGCCGTAGCGGGGACGGTAGTGGGCGACCGCGCCCCGCTGGCCGGGTGCGGCGTAGACGCTCGAGACGCCCTCTTCGACGATGGTCATGTTGTCTCCTTCGACGCATGAACTCGCGGCATCCGTTGCCGCGTTCGGATGCCGCCGAAGCTACGCCCCGCCACGTTGCATTCCGTTGCACGCGGGGCGGGGGTGTGGCGGGAGCGCGGCGGGAGCGCGGTGGGGCGGGCTACACCTGGGCGTCGACGGCGGCGGTGAGGGAGCGGAACCGGGGGTTCGCGGCGAGGTCGTCGAGCAGCACGCCACGGCCGTCGGGGCCCGCGAGCGGGATCTGCCAGTTCGGGTACTCCTTATCGGTGCCCGGCTGGTTCTGCGTGCGGCGCTCGCCCACGGCGTCCACGAGGGCCACCCCGAGCAGCTGCGAGGGGGATGCCGTGATCAGCACGTTCAGCGCCTCGATGATCTCCTGCTCACCGGCGTCCTCCGACAGCAGCCCCCGCTCGCGCAGCAGCGCCAGCATGGCGGCGCGCTCGGCATCCGCCTCGGCCAGCTCCTGCTCGACGGGCCGGGTCAGCAGCCCCAGCCGCGCGCGCAGCGCGACGTGCTCGTCGGCGAGGTAGCCCGCCGTCGGCGGCAGGTCGTGGGTGTTGACGGTCGCGAGCAGCGACGCCCGGTAGTGCTCGGGCGGACGGAAGCCCTCACCCTCGCGCTCGAACCACAGCACGCTCGTGCCGAGGATGCCGCGTGCCGAGAGGTAGTCGCGCACCCACGGCTCGACGTTGCCGAGGTCCTCGCCGATGAGCACCGCCCCGGCGCGGTGCGCCTCGAGCATGAGCACGCCGATCATCGCCTCGTGGTCGTAGCGCACGTACGTGCCCGCAGCGGGACTCAGGCCCTCGGGGATCCACCACAGCCGGAACAGCCCGATGACGTGGTCGATGCGCAGCGCTCCGGCGTGGCGCAGGAGCGTCCGGATCATGTCGCGCAGGGGTGCGTATCCGGCCTCGGCGAGCGCGCGAGGCAGCCACGGCGGCTGGTTCCACGTCTGCCCCTGCTGGTTGTACATGTCCGGCGGCGCGCCGACGGCCATGCCGGGCGCGTACATGCGTCGCAGCGACCAGGCGTCGGAGCCCCTCTGGTGCACACCGACGGCGAGGTCGTGCATGATGCCGATCGCCATGCCGGAAGCCTTCGCCGCCGCCTGCGCGTCCTCGACCTGCTGGTCGGCGATCCACTGCAGCCACACGTGGAACCGGACCCGCGGCGCCAGCCGCCCACGCAGATCGGCGACGAGCGGCGAGTCGATGTCCCACGCTTCGTCCGGGCGCGGCGCGCCGGCGTAGTGCTCCTCGAGTGCGCACCACAGCGCGAAATCCTGCAGCGGCTGGCCCTCGCGCGCGGTGAACGCGGCGAGCTCGGCGGCGCGGCCGGGTGAGAGCGGCACGGCGAAGATCGTCTCCAGCGCGCGGAGCTTGGCGGCCCAGACGGCGTCACGGTCGATGTGCGCGGCATCGGTGTCGCTCGCGGCGACCGGACCGCGCGCGGCGTCGACGGCGGCGCGCCCGGTGGCGTCCAGGTACGACGCCTCGCGGATGTCCTCGGGGCGCACGTACAGCGGCGCGAGGAACCGGCGTGTAGCAGGCAGGTACGGCGAGGGCTCGATGGGAGGGGTGACCTCGGCGGCGTGGATCGGGTTGATCAGCAGGAAGTCCGCCCCGCGGGAGCCGGCGATCGCGGCGAGGTCGGCGAGGTCGGCGAAGTCGCCCATGCCCCACGAGGCCCGCGAGCGCACCGAGTACAGCTGCGCCATGAGTCCCCAGCCGCGGCTGCGGCCGGGCCGGGTCGGCGGTGCCGGCATCCGCTCCGGGGTGATCACGAGCGGCGCGGATGCCGCGCGGCCGGTCTCGCCTCCGCCGATCGACCGCTCGTACGCGTGCACGGAGTGCCAGCCGAGCGGGAGGTCGGCCGGGATCGGCACCTCGACCCGCCAGCGTCGCTGCCCGTCGACGTCGCGCGCCGTCGGCTGCTGATCGGGCACGGGGAGGGGGCGGGTCGTGCCGTCCTCGAGGACCGCCGTGACCACCACGTCGTACCCGTCCGCGACGTGCACGGGCAGGGCGCGCGCGCCGGGGCGCGACACGAACGACGGCGGCAGCAGGTCGCGCCACGGCCGGTCGTCGGCGTCGCGCAGGGCCGCCGTGACCGCGGCATCCGTCGTCGCATCGACGCCGCAGGCCTGCAGGATCGCGCGGAGAGTGGATGCCGGGACACTCACCCGATCCCCGAAGAACGACCAGTATTCCGTCGCGATGCCGTGCGACTCGGCGAGGCGGACGAGGTCCGGCGTGGGCAGGTCATCGGTCATCAGGATCCCTCCGTCACGGCCCATCCTGCCAGGTTGCCCGCGGCGAGACGGAAGATTCGCGACGAGACGGGGCGCGACGGGTGCCGTCTCGTCGCAGATGCGCCGTCTCGTCGCGGGCGCATCAGCCGGCGAGGCGCTCCAGGCGGGTGACGAGCCCGGCGCGCCGCGGCGAGCGAGCCGGAAGCATCTCGAGGGCGAGGCGCAGGACATCCGCGTCGTCCGCGCCGTCGTCGGTGTCGGCGTAGGCGAGCAGCACGTCGACGGAGGCTTCGGCCAGCAGGGCTTCGCGCAGCGCGATCCGCACCGAGTCGCGGAACTCCTCCACCCCCGGCGCCGTCGAGTCCGGGAGGACGCGGCCGCGGTACGCGGCGAGCGCGACGCGGTGGGCGCCGCGGCCCAGCAGGGAGAGCACCTGGTGCGCGTCGGTGTCGAGCGCGGCGGGCAGCCGGTAGGGCCGCGACGCCGGCACCAGCTGCGGCGCGCGGCGCTCCAGAACCTTCCGCAGCCGCACCATCTCGGGCCGGAGCGTCCCCTCGCCGGCATCCGGCCCGTAAACGAGCTCGGAGAGACGCTCGGCCGACAGGCCCTGCCGGTGCACCGCCAGCATGAGGAGGATCTCGGCGTGCCGGGCCGACAGCTCGGCGACCGCCTCGCCGCCGGCCCCGGAGACCTCGAGCATCCCCCGGTCACGACCGAGTACCCGCAGCGTCGCCGACGCGTTCGCGGGGACGGATGCCGCGGCGCGCGCCCGCGACCGCACCGGCGCCGCGGCCCGGGCCCGCAGCCGCGCGACGAGCAGCTCGCCCTCCACCGCCCGGGCCGTGGCGTCGACCAGCAGCTGCGCCTGCGGCGTCGCCGCCTCGGCACCGCCGGTCACGTCGATGACGCCCAGCACCCGGCGCGTCTCAGGATCGTGGACCGGCGCCGCCGTGCACGACCAGGGCGCGACGAGCCGGTTGAAGTGCTCCGCGCCGTGGATCTGCACCGAGCGATCGAGCGTCAGCGCCGTCCCGGGGGCGGAGGTTCCCACCGCCTGCTCCGACCAGTTCGCGCCCGCGACGAAGCCCATGTCGCTGGTGAGCCGGCGGATGCCGCGGTCGCCCTCGACCCACAGCAGGCGCCCGGCGGCGTCGCCGACCGCGACGACAACCCCGGCATCCGACTCGGGGAGCAGCAGCGCGCGGATCATGTCCATCGCGCCGGCCAGCGGGTGGGCGCTGCGGTAGGCCTCCAACTCCGCCTCGGTGAGTTCCAGCGGCGGCAGCGCCTCGGCGCCCACGAGGCTCGCGAGCGACCGGCGCCACGAATCCTGCACGAGCGGGCGGATGTGCTGCAGCCGGGGATCATCGGCGTTGCCGCCGACGAGCTCTTCGTGCGCGCGCTCGATCAGCAGGCGTGAGGTCTCCGCAGAGACCTCACGGTGCGCGGACCACGACGACGGCACGGCGACTCCGTTCGACGATGACGGGAGTGCGCTCAGTCTAGGTTCAGCCGCGGGCGCTCCACCAGGCACGCAGGCGCTGCTCGGCGGCATCCGGTCCGATGACGCCCTCGTCGAGGCGCAGATCCAGCAGGAACCGGTACGCCTCGCCGACCTCCCGGCCGGGCGCGATCCCGAGGATCTCCTGAATCCGGTTGCCGTCGATCTCCGGGCGGATGCTGTCGAGCTCCTCCTGTGCGGCCAGTTCGGCGATGCGCCGCTCGATGTCGTCGTACGCGCGCCGCAGCCGCGCCGCCTTCTTGGCGTTGCGGGTCGTGACGTCGGCGCGGGTGAGGATGTGCAGCCGCTCCAGCTGATCGCCGGCATCCCGCACGTACCGGCGCACCGCCGCGTCGGTCCACGCCCCCTCGGCGTACCCGAAGAACCGCAGGTGCTGCTCGATGAGCTGGGTGACGGCGGCGATCGTGTCGGAATCGAACCGCAGCGCCTGCAGGCGCTTGCGGGCCAGCCGCGCGCCCTTGACGTCGTGGTGGTGGAAGCTGACCCCGCCGCCGGGCTCGAGCTTGCGGGTCGCGGGCTTGCCGATGTCGTGCAGCAGCGCGGCCAGGCGCAGCGTCACATCCGGCGCGGCACCGGGGTGACGCTCGTGCTCCAGATCGATCGCCTGCTGCAGCACCGTCAGGGAGTGCTCGTACACGTCCTTGTGGTGATGGTGCTCGTCGACCTCGAGCCGCAGCGCCGGCACCTCGGGCAGGAACTCGGCCATGAGGCCGGCGTCGACGAGGATGCGGATGCCGGGCACCGGATCGTCGGTCGCGAGGAGCTTCACGAGTTCGGCCTGCACGCGCTCGGGGCTCACGATCCCGATCGTGGCGCGCAGCCGCGCGATCGCGTCGAGGGTGTCGGCGGCGACCGTGAAGCCGAGCTGGCTCGCGAAGCGGGCGGCCCGCAGCATCCGGAGCGGATCGTCGCCGAAGCTGACGTCGGGGTCCCCGGGGGTGCGCAGGATGCCGGCGACGAGGTCCTCCACGCCACCGGTGGGGTCCACGAGCGCGGGCACCGGAAGGCGCAGCGCCATCGCACCGACCGTGAAGTCGCGCCGCGTGAGGTCGTCCTCGAGGCGGTCGCCGAACGCGACGGTCGGCTTGCGGGTGACGCCGTCGTAGCTGTCGGCCCGGTACGTCGTGATCTCGACCTGCTCGGAGGTGCCGGCGGGACCGGGGATCTTGGCCCCGATCGTGCCGAAGGCGCGGCCGATGTCCCACGTCGCGGTCGCGAGCGGCTTCACGATCCGCAGGATGTCGTCGGGCCGCGCGTTCGTCGTCAGGTCGAGGTCGTTCGTGGTCCGACCGAGCAGCGCATCGCGCACCGGGCCCCCGACGACGGCGAGCTCGAAACCGGCCTCGGCGAACGCCGCACCGAGGCGCGCCATGATGGGCGAGGTCGCGAGCGCCCCCAGGCGGTCCAGTCCCTCGGCCATGTTGAGCATGGCCTCCAGCCTACCGAGGCGATGTCGTCAGGCGAGGCGCAGGAACCCGGTGAACACGAGCTCCCGCACGCGCGGCAGCAGGTCGGCGCGGAGGGCCGCGGCATCCACCTCGAGCAGGTCCGCGATCGCGTCGATCAGCTGACCCGCAGTCAGTTCGCCGTCCGATGCGCCCACGAGCGCGGCGAGCGCCGGGTCGACCTCGAGCGTGCGGGCGAGCCCGCCGCCCTGCCGCAGCTCGATGACGCTCGGGGCTTCGGCACCCGGCAGGTGGTGCCGGGCCTCGGTGACGTCGGCGGCGACCACGGGGCGGGTCGCGGCGAGCGCGTCGTCGTCGAGGGCCGCGAGCGCATCGAAGGCCGCGAGGGCGTCGCCCAGGTGCACCCCGAGCCCGTCGCCGAGCGGCTGCGTGATGCGCTCGTACCGCGCCAGGCGCGGGGCGCCGGATGCCGGGCGGCGCAGCAGCAGGTACCCGAATCCGATCCCGGTGACGCCGCGCGCGGCGAAGTCGGCGAGCCACGCACCGACGAGGTCGGCGTAGCCGGATGTGCCCGGTGTCCCTCGTGTGCCCGGTGTCCCTCGTGTGCCCGGCGCGGTGCCGCCGTCGCGCACCCACAGTTCCGCGTAGGCGAGCGGGTCGAGCTGCTCGCGCTCGATGACCCACGCCTCCAGCGGCACCTGAGACGCCGCGACCCACTCCCGCACCCGGTCCAGGCCGTCGGCCCCCGCGCGGTACTCCCAGTTGCCGAGCAGCTGGGCGGTGCCGCCGGGAGCGAGGACGGCACCGACGCCCGACACGAACGCCGCGACGAGATCGTCGCCGGCGAACCCGGCGTCGCGGTACTCGTATTCCGGCACGCCCGCGACGCGCGGCGTGATGACGAACGGCGGGTTGGAGACGACGCGGTCGAACCTCTCGCCGGCGACGGGCTCGAACAGGCTCCCGTGCCGGGTCTGGATGCCGTCGACGCCGTTCAGCACGGCGTTCAGTCGGGTGAAGGCGAGCGCCCGCTCGGAGACGTCGGTCGCGACGACGGATGCCGCGGCGCGCCGCGCCCGCAGCGCCTGGATGCCGCACCCGGTGCCGACGTCCAGCACGCGCTCCACCGGTGTCGTCAGCTGCAGCCCCGCGAGGGTGAGGGAGGCGCCGCCGACCCCCAGCACGTGACCGGTGGGAAGAGGTCCGCCGAGGGCCGCCTCGTCGAGGTCACTCGCGATCCACCACTCACCGGTATCGCCGGTGTCGCCGGCGTCGCCGGTTCCCCCGTAGTCCTGCGGGCGAAGGAGGGCCTGCGGCACCACCTCGTCGCCGTCGATGCGCGCGAGCGCCAGGCGCTCGAGGCCCGCGGCACCCACCCGCGGCAGCGCCGCATCGACGGCGTCGCGCGCGGTGCCGACCCCGAGGAAGAGCAGCCGCGCGAGCGTCGCCGCGGCGTCGGTGCGTCCGGCGAGGGCGGTCAGCGCCGGGCCGTGCAGACCGTGGCCCACCGCGGTGTCGGCCAGCGGCCCCCACGCGTCCCGCACGGCGTCGGCGGTGTAGCCGGCGTCGCCGAGATCGGCACTCAGGTCGGCGATGAGCGCGGCGTCGGGGCCTCGGTCGAAGGCGAAATCGGCATCCACGGCATCCCATCTTCCTGCAGTCTTCGGCCATTCACCGGGCCCGCACAGGGCGCTCACCCTAGAATCGCACCTGATCGTGCGGTCAGGGATCGCACAGGAGCCGATTCCCGTCATGACCTTGATCTCGCCTGCCGCCGCGCCCCGTGGGTTGCGAGGCCCCCGTCGCCGCGCGGTGCGTCGACCGCTCCCGCGTCTGCGGGCGGGCCTCGCCGCGCTCGTGACCGCGGCGGCGCTGGTGTTCGCGGCGGTGCCGGCGGCCGTCCCGGCGGCGGCCGTCGTCCCGGCGGCGTCGGAGGCATCCTCCGACGCGCTGCAGATCGCCGTCGCGGCAGGCGGGAACGGCGTCGTCACGGCCGAGCCGCTGACGGTGACGGTGACCGTCACGAACTCCGCGGATTCGGCCGCCACGGCGGCGGACGTCGTCGTCGCGGTGTCCCGCACCGCGCTGACCACCGACGCGGCCGTGAAGAGCTGGCTCGCCGATCCGTCGAGTGAGGGTGCCCTGGGCGCCCCGGCGGCGGATGTCGAGATCGCGCGCGAGGCCGTCCCCGGCATCGCCGCGCACGCGAGCCGGACCCTGACGGTGACGGTCGACCCCGCCGCCGCGGGTCTGACCGGACTGGCTCCGGGCGTGTACCCGCTCGCCGCGACGTACGCCACCGGATCGGATCCCGCCGTCGCGGCCGGCGTCATCGTGGTGCCGGATGCCGCGGCGGACCCCTCCGGTCCGATCGGCGTCATCGTCCCCATCACCGCCCCCGCCCTGACGGCGGGACTGCTCACCGCCGACCAGCTCGCCGAGCTGACGGCACCCGGCGGTGCGCTGCGGGACCAGCTGGATGCGGTGACCGGGGCCGCGGCGATCCTCGCGGTCGATCCCGCGATCCTTGCCGCCATCCGCGTGCTCGGCAGCTCGGCGCCCGCCGCTGCACAGCAGTGGCTCGCCGACCTGCTCGCGCTGCCGAACTCGCGGTTCGCGCTGCAGTTCGGCGACGCCGACCTCGCCACCCAGATCGCCGCCGGCGTCGGCGCGCCGCTGACGGTGCCCACGCTCGCGCCGTACATGTCGGCGGACGATTTCACCGCGCTGGCCACGCCCACCCCGGCCACACCGCCGGCGGCGACGCCCACCCCGGCGCCCGAGCCCGGGACCCTGCCGACGCTGGCCGCGCTGCTCGACATCGGCGAGGCCCGCTCCGCGGTGTACTGGCCGGCCACCGGCACTGCCGGCTCCGGCGTGGTCGCGGCGCTGCGCGATCGCGGCGTCGACGAGGTCGCCGCCGTCACCCTGGTCCCCTCCGACGAGGTCTCCGGCGCCGCGGGCGCCGGCAGCGCCACCGCGGCGTGGGCGCAGAGCGACGGCGCGGGCGTGCTGGTGTACGACGCGGAGATCTCCGCGGCCCTGCACGAGGCCTCGGCGGCGCCGGGGTCGGTGACGCAGGCGGCGGCACTGGCCGCGGCATCCGCCTACGCCCACCTCGCCACGTCCGGAACGGACCGCACCGCACCGCTCCTCGTCACCGTCGATCGCGCCGCGACGCGCACGGGCGACGCGCTGCGCACCGCGCTGACGGCGGCATCCTCCCTCGCCGGGCGCACCGCGGTCGACCTCGACACACTCATGTCGGGCACCCCCGCCGCCGTGACGCTCGCGGCGGACGCCGAGCCCGACGCCGACCGTGTCGCCGCGCTGACCGACTTCCTGCAGGGCGAGGGCGACCTGGCGTCGTTCGCGACGATCCTCGCCGATCCGACCGTGCTGACGGCGCCGGAGCGCGCCACCGTGCTGCAGCTGCTCGGCAACGCGTGGCGCGAGGCGCCGGTCGCGTTCGCCGACGCCGTGACGCAGCACCAGGCCGCGACGGCGACGACGCTCGACGCCGTGGGCATCGTGCCGGTCAGCGACATCACGCTGCTCGCGACCGCCGCACCGCTGACGTTCACGGTGCGCAACGACCTGGCCTGGCCGGTGTCGCTCGTGCTCATCACGACGCCGGGCGACCCGCGACTGCGCGTTCAGAACTCGACGCCCATCGAGGCCGGCGCCGCGCAGAACACGCGCGTGAAGGTGCCGGTCGAGGCGCGGGTTGGCAGCGGCGAGTCCACGCTCACGCTGCAGCTGCGCAGTCCCACGATGATCGCGATCGGTCCGTCGGTGCCCGTCGCCGTCGCCGTCCGCGCCGAGTGGGAGTCGGTCGGGATCGTCGTCATGGTGACGCTCATCGCGGCGATGCTCGTCGCCGGCGTCGTGCGCACCGTGCTGCGCCTCCGGCGTCGGGCCGCGGCCGAGCGGACGCCGGAGCCCGAGCGGACGCAGGAGCCAGAGGGGACGGATGCCGATGGCTAGCCACGCCCGCGCGAGCGCCATCATCGGGGCGGGCACGCTCGTGTCCCGCCTCACCGGACTCGTCCGCTCGATGGTGCTGATCTCCGTCGTCGGCCTCACCGGCAGCAAGGTGGCGGACGCATTCGCGACCGCCAACGCGCTGCCGACGAACATCTACGAACTGGTCGCGGCGGGCGTCATCACCGGCATCATCGTGCCGCAGATCGTCGGCGCCGCGCGACACCGTGACGGCGGCAGCGGCTACGTCTCCAAGCTCCTCACGCTCGGCACGGTGCTCATGGTCGCCGTGACCGTCATCGTCCTTGCGCTCGCGCCCGCCCTCATCTGGATCTACACGCCCGGATACACCCCGCAACAGCGGGCGCTCACCCTCGCCCTCGCGTACTGGTGTCTGCCGCAGCTGCTGTTCTACGGGCTCTACGCGCTCGTCGGCGAGGTGCTGAACGCCCGTCGCGTGTTCGGGCCCTACAGCTGGGCGCCGACCGTCAACAACCTCGTGTCGATCGTCGGGTTCCTCGTGTTCCTCGCGATGTTCGGCGGCCCGCTGAAGGACGTCGATCAGTGGGATGCCGCGAGGATCGCCGTCCTCGGCGGCACGGCGACCCTGGGCATCGCGCTGCAGGCGTTCGTGCTCGCCTTCTTCTGGCGGCGGACGGGCCTCAGCGTCCGCGCCGACTTCGCGTGGCGCGGCATGGGCCTGCGTCATCTCGGCAAGCTGGGGTTCTGGACCTTCCTCACCGTCGTCGTCGGTCAGGGCGCCGGCCTCGTGCAGCAGAGGACCATCTCGTTCGCGACCGAGAGCGGCTTCGCGGTCTTCCTCACGGCGTGGCTCATCTTCATGCTCCCCCACTCGATCGTCGCCATGTCGATCTCGACGACCTACTTCACGCAGCTGGCCGAGCAGGTCGCGGAGGGACGCAGCGACCTCGTGCAGGGCAACCTCGACGAGTCCATCCGGGCGTTGAGCGTCTTCGCCTTCGGCTTCACCGCGGCGCTGGCGGCGGCATCCGTCCCGGTGTCGGTGTTCTTCACGGGCGAGCGCGACGGCGCGTCGCTGCTCGCGCTCAACGTGTGCGCGTTCCTCGTCGCGCTCGTCCCGTTCGGCATCCTCGTGATCATCCGCCGCGCGTTCTTCGCCTTCCACGACACACGCACCCCGTTCCAGTTCAGCGTGGTCCAGTGCGTGCTCGCGGCCGGCGGGGCGGGCCTGGCCTTCGTCGCCGCACAGGCGGAGCTTCTGCCGCTGGCGTTCCTGTCGGCATCCGTCGCCCTGGCGCAGTCGCTGTCGATGTTCGTGCAGCTGCCGGTCGCGCTGCGGCTGCTGCGCCGCCACACCGGCCCGATCAGCTTCGCGCCGACCTGGCGCGCGCTCGCCCGGTTCGCGGTCGCCGCCGTGCCGGCCTTCATCGCGGGATTCGGGGTGTTCCTTCTCACCGGCGCCGCCTCGGGATGGACCTCGGACGGCCGCATCGGCGGGTTCGTCGGCGCCGTGCTCGTCGGCGGGACATCTCTCGTCGTGTACGTCGGCGCGCTGGCGCTGCTGCGCGCTCACGAGGTGAAGATCGCCACGGGCGCGGTGCGCCGCATCCTGCGTCGCTGACACCCCCTCGCGCCGCCCGGTCGCGGAATGCGCCGCGGCTATCATGGGTTGAACGCGCTGAGGCGCCGCTCGATCCATCGCGGCGCCCCGCAGACGAAGGGAACCCACGTGCGCAAGCTCATCATCATCGGCTCCGGCCCCGCCGGTTTCACGGCGGCGATCTACGCCGCGCGCGCGAACCTCGAGCCCCTGCTGATCGCCAGCTCCGTCGAAGCCGGCGGCGAGCTCATGAACACGACAGAGGTCGAGAACTTCCCGGGGTTCCCCGAGGGGATCATGGGCCCCGACCTCATGGCCAAGATGCAGGAGCAGGCGGAGAAGTTCGGCACCGAGGTGCTCTACGACGACGTGACCGCGCTCGACGTCGCCGGTGACATCAAGAAGGTGACGCTCGGCAGCGGCGTGACGCACGAGGCGGAGGCCATCGTGTTCGCGACCGGCTCGGCGCCCCGCAAGATCGGCATCGCCGGCGAGCAGCGGCTCTCCGGACACGGGGTCTCGTACTGCGCGACGTGCGACGGCTTCTTCTTCCGCGAGCAGGAGATCGCCGTCGTCGGCGGCGGCGACTCGGCGATGGAGGAGGCGACGTTCCTCACGAAGTTCGCGTCGAAGGTCTACGTCATCCACCGTCGCGACGAGCTGCGCGCCTCGAAGATCATGCAGGACCGCGCCTTCGCGAACGAGAAGATCGAGTTCGTGTGGAACAGTGAGGTCGCCGACGTGCTCGGCGACGACGCCGTCAGCGGCCTGCTGCTGCGCGACACCGTCGACGGATCGACCCGAGAACTGCCTGTGACCGGGGTTTTCGTCGCGATCGGCAACGACCCGCGCACGCACCTCGTCCACGGATCGCTCGACCTCACCGAGCACGGCACGGTCTGGGTCGACGGGCGCTCGTCGCGCACGTCGGTGCCCGGTGTCTTCGCCGCCGGCGACGTCATCGACCCGACCTACCGCCAGGCGGTCACCGCCGCCGGCAGCGGAACCGTCGCGGCCCTCGACGTCGAGCACTACCTCGCCGCGCGGGGCGATGCCGGCGCACCGGCGCAGGATGCCGCCGAGATCGACGGTCTGACCGACGCAGCCTGACGAGGATCATCAGCCCCGCCCGGACGCTCGCCGACCCGAACGGAACAATCCCGGCATCCGCCGTGTTAAACCGAGAAGATCCGCGTATCGAGCGGGTCGCACACGAAGGAGAGAACATGACCGCCAAGGCCACGAGCGAGAGCACCTGGCAGCAGGATGTCATCGACGCCGAGGGACCCGTGCTGGTCGACTTCTGGGCCGCGTGGTGCGGGCCGTGCCGCATGGTCGGACCCATCCTCGATGAGATCCAGACCGAGAACGGCGACAAGATCACCGTCCTGAAGCTCAACGTCGACGAGAACCCCAACCTCGCGATGCAGTACCAGATCACCTCGATCCCCGCGATGAAGGTCTTCAACAAGGGTCAGGTCGAGAAGACGATCATCGGCGCGAAGCCGAAGTTCGCGCTCGAGCAGGATCTGGCCGCCTACCTCGCGTAAGCCGCGCGCCGCGTCACGCTACGACGCTTCGATCCGCACCGTCGCATCCCAGCGGCGGTGCGGTTCGCTTCCCAGCAGTCGCCACACCGCCCGGGTGAGCGGCGGGTAGTCGAAGGCGATCTGCCGCAGCACACGGTAGTTGCGCGCCTGCGTCGGACGGTTGCCGCCGTCGGCGGCGATGTTCTCCGCCCGGAGCGTCAAGACCACGAGCTCGTCGACGGAGGGGAGATCCTCCATGAAATCCCACGGGTCCTCGCCGTCACGCAGACGCTCCTCGATGAGCACCGACAGCTCGTCGCCCGCCTCGGCGCGCAGCAGCTCGAGGCTGGCGCGGCGCGGGAGCGAGGGGCGATCGGTCACCCATCCAGCCTACGTGCGCGACGGCCGGTGCGGCTCCGGCGGCGCCGGGTCATTGACCGCTCAGCGCGCGCCGAACTCCGTCTCGCCGATCTCCGCGAGAATGCGATTGAGGTCCTGAATCGTCGCGAAATCTACGATGATCTGGCCTTTCTTCGCCGCCAGGGTGATACGGACCTTGGTGTTGAGACGGTCACCGAGGCGCTCCGCGACGTCGTCGAGGTGGGCGCGGCGGGCGCCCGCCTTCGGCGCCGCCGTCTTGGTGCCAGCGGCGGCGACGTTCTTCGCGGCGGCCTCCGCCGCGCGCACCGAGAGGTCCTCGTTGACGATCTTGTCGGCGAGCCGCTGCATCGCCTCCGCGTCGTCGAGCGACAGCACGGCCCGGGCATGGCCGGCGCTCAGCACACCGGCGGCCACGCGCTGCTGCACCGGAACGGGCAGCTTCAGCAACCGGATCGTGTTGCTGATCTGGGGGCGCGAGCGGCCGATGCGGGTCGCGAGCTCCTCCTGGGTGATGCCGAAGTCCTCCAGCAGCTGCTGGTAGGCGGAGGCCTCTTCCAGGGGGTTCAGCTGCGAGCGGTGCAGGTTCTCGAGCAGCGCGTCGCGCAGCAGGTTCTCGTCCGAAGTGTCGCGCACGATCGCGGGGATCGATGTCAGTCCCACCTCGCGCGAGGCGCGCGTGCGGCGCTCGCCCATGATGAGCTCGTACTTGCCGTCCTCGTTGGTGCGCACGACGACGGGCTGCAGCACACCGAACTCGCGGACGCTGTGTACGAGCTCGGCCAGGTCGTCGGGGTCGAAGTTCGTCCGCGGCTGGCGCGGGTTCGGCACGATCTCGTTCGGGTCGACCTGGATGAGGCGAGTGCCCGGGATGGCGAGAAGCTGCTCCGTGCTCTCGTCGGTGGAGGAGACCGGACTGCTCGTCTCGTCGGCAGCGGATGCCGCGGCATCCTGCCCTGCCGACGGCGTGGCGCCCGGGAAGAACACGTCCACCGGTCGCGCTTCGGCACTCTCGGCCGTGGGGATGAGCGCGCCGATGCCTCGGCCCAGTCCAGTTCGCTTCGCCATCAGGATGTCCCCTCGTCGGATGTCTTCAGTCGCTCTCGCTGCACGAGCTCCACGGCCGCCTCGCGGTACGAGACCGCGCCGGCGGACTGACCGTCGTAGGCGATGACGGTCTGCCCGAAGCTCGGCGCCTCGGAGACGCGCACGGAGCGCGGGATGATCGTGCGCAGCACCTCGTCGGGGAAGTGCGTGCGGACCTCTTCGGCCACCTGCTGTGCGAGTCGGGTTCGACCGTCGTACATCGTGAGCAGGATCGTCGACAGGTGCAGTTTGGGATTGAGGTGCTTCTGGATCATCCGCACGCTGCCGAGCAGCTGGCTGAGCCCCTCGAGGGCGTAGTACTCGCACTGGATCGGGATCAGCAGCTCCCCCGCCGCGGTGAACGCGTTGATCGTCAGCAGGCCGAGCGACGGTGGGCAGTCGATGAGGACGAAGTCGAGCTGCACGTCGGGGCGGGCGAGATAGTCGTCGAGGGCGGTCCGCAGGCGATGCTCCCGGGCGACCTGGGAGACGAGTTCGATCTCGGCGCCGGCGAGGTGGATCGTGCTGGGGGCGCAGAGGAGGTTCGGCGACTCGGGGCTCGTCTGCACGATGTCGGCGAGCGGGAACTCGTCGATGAGCACGTCGTAGACGCTGGGAGTGTCGGCGGTGTGCGGAACACCGAGGGCCGTCGAGGCGTTCCCCTGAGGGTCGAGGTCGATGACCAGGACGCGTGCGCCCACCGAAGCCAGCGCCGCGGCGATGTTCACCGTCGTCGTGGTCTTGCCGACGCCGCCCTTCTGGTTCGAGACCGTCAGAATGCGGGTCTGCCCGCTGAACTCGATCTCCACGGCATCCAGCGCCTTGCGGCGCGATGTGAGGTCCGCGAGTTCGCGGCCGATTGGACTGTCGTCGATGGAGAAGGGTGCGGGAGAGGTCGCGTTCTCCGATTCCGGCACCATCAACTCCTGTCATTCCGGGACCTCTCTACTGTAGTCGAGCCCGCACCCCCCGCCGTTTCACGTGAAACGGGAACCTCCCGCCACCCGCCGAGCGAGCACCCGCGAGGAACGAGCGGCGTACCGAGATCACCCTGCCCGATGTTTCACGTGAAACGAAGACCTCGTTCGCACAGACATACTCGATGCAGCGACGGCAGCTACGACGTCGGGAGCTGCCGCAACCTCGATCAACGCCTCTGGCTCCACGATCTAGGTGAGGGCGCCGAATACACCAAACGACGCCGGCCGCTGAAGCTCGTCTCCTGCGAGGAGTTCTCGAATGTCGGCGACGCCTTCGCTCGCGAGAAGCAGGTGCAGGGCTGGGGTCGCGCGAAGAAGGCGTTCGGCGGCGATGTTTCACGTGAAACGCTGTGGTTTCGATACGCCGCTCGTCCCTTGCGGCTACTCAACCACCGGGAGGCACGCTCGTCCCTCGCGCCTACTCGGCCACCGGGGGAGAGATTAGCGGCGGGTGGCGCGGAGGACGCGGGTGGGCTCGGCGATGACGCCCTCGCCGACGATCTCGACGCGCACGTCGCTGAGTTTGTACTTGCGGATGGCCTTCTCCGCCGCCGCGATCTCGTTCTCGGCGTTGGCTCCCTTGAGGAGCATCAGCTCGCCGCCCGAGCGCAGCAACGGTGCGGTCACGGGGATGAGCGTGCGCAACGCGCTCACGGCGCGGGCGGTGACGGCATCGAGCACCGGACCCTGCTTCCACTCTTCGCCCCGGCCGCGGATCACCTCGACATTGTCGAGACCCAACTCGCGCTGCTGCTCGTTCAGCCACGCCACGCGTCGTTCCATCGGTTCGATCAGGACCCACTCGACATCCGGACGAGCGATCGCGAGCACCAGGCCCGGAAGACCGGCACCCGACCCCACGTCGGCAACGCGACCACCGGTCGGGAACAGGGGAGCGGCGATCGCCGAGTTGAGGATGTGCCGGTTCCACAGCCGAGGCGGTTCGAGTGGACCGATCAGCCCGCGCTCCTCGCCGTGCGCCCCCAGCGCGGCGGTGAAACGGCGCGCCAGATCCAACCGGTCACCGAACACAACGGCAGCGGATGCCGGCTCGGGCTCGACCTCGCCCGATGTTTCACGTGAAACGTCGCTCATGACGCGTCAGGAGCGACGGATGACCGTGTGACGATCCGCGCCCTCACCGTAGGACTCAGAAACCAGTCCGCGCGCGGCCACGATGTCGTGGACGAGCTTGCGCTCGTAGCTGGACATCGCCGGGAGGGATGCCTGCGAGGCACCCTCGTCCAGGCGGGCGATCGCACGGTCGACGAGCTTCTCGAGCTGCTGCTGTCGAGCGTCCCGAGAACCGCCGACATCGAGGATCAAACGCGAGAAGCGCCCGGTCTTCGTCTGCACGGCGATGCGGGTGAGCTCCTGCAGCGCCTGGACGGTGTCGGGGTTCGACAGCACGCGCAACGCCTCGGCATCGTCGTTCTCGACGGAGACGTATGCCCGTCCGCTCCGCACATCGAGCGCCAGGTCACCGTCGATGTCGGCGATGTCCAGCAACCCCTCGAGGTAGTCCGCGGCGATATCGCCTTCCTGCTCGAGCTGTGCGACAGTCGCGGTGACACGCTCGGCGCCGTCGTGCTCGGTCGACGCCTGCTCCGGGGTGATGCTCATGGGGTCCTCACTGTGATCTCGTGCGCTCAGGCGTCCGACTGGGGCTTGTTCTTCTGCTGCTGCTTCTTCGCGCGCTGCTTGCTCACCGGCTGCTGCCGCTTGGGCGCCGCGGCCTTGGCCTTCTGCGCCTCCTCGAACAGACGCTGCTGCTCAGCCTGGTACTTCTCCAGCGGAACGATCTTTCCCTGCGCGTCGATCGCCTTGCCCTTGCGCGCCAGTCGCTCCTCGCGCGCCTTGGCGGCCTCGGAGCCGGGGGTGGGAAGGTTCCGGATGACGAGGAACTGCTGGACCATCGTCCAGATGTTGGAGGTGAACCAGTAGAGCACCACGCCCAGCGGGAAGAACACACCCGAGAAGATGAATGCGAGCGGGAGGACGTACAGCATGATGCGCTGCATCTGGTACGCCTGGCCGGTCTTGGCCTCGGGGGAGAGGTTCTTCGAGATGATCTGCAGCTGCGTGATGAACTGCGACGCGATCATGAGGATCACGAGGATGACCAGGATCACCACGGTCGCGGTCTGGTTGTCGTTGATCGCTTCGATCATGTTGACGTGCAGGGGAGCGACGCCGAACAGCTTGGCCTCGTAGAACTGCCACGTGAGGTCCTTGTTCAGCAGACCCACGCCGCCCAGGCCCCACTCGGCGTGCTTCTTCACATCGCTGAGCGTGTGGAACATGCCGAGCAGAATCGGCATCTGCACGAGCAGCGGCAGACAGCTCGACACCGGCGTCGTGCCGTGCTTCTTGTACAGCGCCATGGTCTCTCGACTCATAGCCTCGCGAGAGAGCTGATCCTTCTTGCCGCGGTACTTCTCCTGAACTTTTCGCAGTTCAGGAGCGATTTCCATCATCTTGCGCTGACTCTTGATCTGGCGCACGAACAGCGGGATCAGTGCGGAGCGCACCACGATCACAAGGCCGATGATGGACAGCACCCATGTCAGGCCGGCATCCGCCTCGAGCCCGAGGGACGTGAACAGCCAGTGCCAGAACACCAGGATCGCCTCGACGATCCACTTGAACGGCCACATGATGATCTGGAAGAAGTCCAGCTGCGTCCCCGGATAGGGGGTGGTCGGCGTCGGGACGACCGGGCTCGGTGTCGCGGCGGCGAACAGAAGATCCAGCACGGATCAGTCCTTTCTCGTCGACACGGATGCCGCGGTGCCGCCGTGCGATGAACCATCGCGCGGCGGGACGACGAACCCGTGTCGGGTCAACTCGTGTCGGAAGTTCTTGTGTGCGGGCACGTCGTCGATGCCGCCGCGCGCCCAGGGATGGCACCGCGCCAGGCGGGCCGCCGTCAGCGCCGAGCCCTTGAGGAGCCCGTGCTGCTGCACCGCACCGACCCCATACGCGGAGCAGGAGGGGTAGTACTTGCAGACGTCGCCGTAGAGATGGGAGACCGTCGCACGATAGCTGTGCAGCAGGGCCAGTCCCGCGTTGCGCGGGATCAGGGGGAGGGCACGCAGGGCGGTGGATGCCGAGAGGCTGCCCGCTCCGAGTGCGTACGAGGGCAGAGTGGTGGCGGTCACGCCGCGGCCCGCCGAGCCAGGCACCGCGTCACCTCGGCGCGCAGCTGCGCGAAGTCGGCGGATGCGGCCGTGGGCAGCGCGCGGATCACGACATCCGCACCGCTGCGGACCTGCGGCAGCGCCTCGGCGCACACGGCCTTGAGCCGGCGGCGGACGGTGTTGCGGGTCACAGCGGTTCCCACCTGCTTGCTCACGATGAATCCGAACCGCGGTGGGCGGTCTTCGGATGTGGCGACCACGTAGGTCACCGTGTGCACAGCGGCGCACCGGCTACCCCCACGGACGACGGCCTTGTATTCCGCCCCGCGGGTGATGCGATGATCCCGCGCCAGCACCGTGTCAGGTCAGGCGGACAGCTCGGTACGACCCTTGGCGCGGCGCGCCGACAGGATCGAGCGGCCGGCACGCGTGCGCATGCGGGCGCGGAAGCCGTGCTTCTTGGCGCGGCGGCGGTTGTTGGGCTGGAACGTGCGCTTGCTCATGAGGATCACTCCGGATCGGCGGTCACCGGAACGCTCTAGACCGGGGACACGGGTACAGGGGACTGCCCGCGAGGGCATAAGTCAACCGACTAAGGCTACGTCGCGAACCACAAGAACTCAAACCAGCGATCACTCAGGAAGGGCCGAGGGGACATTATCCACCGACTGTGGATAGCGTCTGGTGAAGACACGCGGGCCGGATCTACAGTGGATTTTGCTCTCGACGGGGTCGCTGGATACCGTGACTCGGGTAGTTATCCACAGGTGAAGGTTCCAGGGGGGACATGTCTCAGCACGAAGTTCCGGATGTCCCGGTCTGGACCGCCGTGCTGGACGAACTCAGCGGCGATGAGCGGGTGACCCCGCAGCTCCAGGGCTTCCTGAACCTCGCCGTCGCCCAGGGTGTCATGAGCGGCACCCTCTATCTCGACGTGCCGAACGACCTCACCGCAGCGCAGCTGAACAAGCGGCTGCGCGCGCCGATCATGGAGGCGCTGGCGCGCGTGGACGCCGAGCCGGCCGCATCCGCGTTCCGTGTCGTGGTCAATCCAGAACTCGCCGACGCGCACCTGACCGCGCCCATCCCGGTGCAGTCCGCCGCCGCGCCGATGCCGATCGCGCGGCCGGCAGCCGAGGAGTTCAGCGAGCCGGCGTCGCTGCCGGCGCACGGCAACAGCCGCAGCGACACCCGGCTGAACCCCAAGTACAGCTTCGACAACTTCGTCATCGGCCAGTCCAACCGATTCGCGCACGCGGCGGCCGTCGCCGTGGCCGAGGCGCCGGCGAAGGCCTACAACCCGCTGTTCATCTACGGCGACTCGGGACTGGGCAAGACCCACCTCCTCCACGCGATCGGCGACTACGCCCTGAGCCTCTACACCGGCATCCGCGTCCGGTACGTCTCCAGCGAAGAGTTCACCAACGACTTCATCAACTCCATCGCCAACAACCGCGGCTCCGCCTTCCAGGCCCGCTACCGCGACGTCGACATCCTCCTCATCGACGACATCCAGTTCCTGCAGGGGAAGGCCGAGACGCAGGAGGCCTTCTTCCACACCTTCAACACGCTGCACGACCACGACAAGCAGGTCGTGATCACCAGCGACGTCCCGCCGCGTCACCTCACCGGGTTCGAGGACCGCATGCGCAGCCGATTCGAATGGGGCCTCATCACGGACGTGCAGGCGCCCGACCTCGAGACCCGCATCGCGATCCTCCGCAAGAAGGCCCAGTCCGAGCGGCTGCTGGTCCCGGACGACGTGCTGGAATACATCGCGACGAAGGTCTCCAGCAACATCCGCGAGCTCGAGGGCGCACTCATCCGGGTCTCGGCGTTCGCGAGCCTCAACCGGTCGAACCTCGACATCTCGCTGGCCCAGACCGTCCTGCGCGACATCGTCGACACCGACGACGCCAACGTCATCTCCCCGACGGACATCATCACCGCGACGGCGCAGTACTTCCGGCTCTCCGTCGACGACCTGTACGGCTCCAGCCGCTCGCAGTCGATCGCCACGGCCCGCCAGATCGCGATGTACCTCTGCCGCGAGCGCACGAGCCTGTCGCTGCCGAAGATCGGTCAGCTCTTCGGCAACCGCGACCACACGACCGTGATGTACGCGTACAAGAAGATCAGCGAGCTCATGAAGGAGCGGCGCTCGATCTACAACCAGGTGTCGGAGATCACGACACAGCTCGGCCGCGTCGGCCGCTGACGGCAACACGCCGATATATTCCGCGTCCGGATCTTGACAGCCTTTACAGCTGTCGCCAATATTCGCGTTCTGCACAGTGTGGACAGCCTGTGGATAACTACATGTCGAGACGGGACTGCTGTGAGCCGATCGACGGATGCTGTGGATGACGGCGCTTCGCGAGCGTGCGCTCGGATGCCGCTTTCCCCGCGGCATCCGCAGTTCGCCCACAACTTACACGCGTGTGGTTTCCCGCTCTCGACAGCGATCCACCGAGTTGTCCACAGTTTCCACAGCTGTTAACACCATGACAGAGACCTCCTTTGATGAAACCGGTTCGATCACCTCTGCGAGGCGAACGCCGGCCGGCGCCGTGGGCGGGAGATCGCTCGACAATCCGGACGGAGGAGGGCACTAGCATGAAGTGGCTTGTCCTTTGTCTAAGCCCGAGTAGGGAGCGCCAGTGAAGTTCCACGTGAATCGCGACGTGTTCAGCGAGGCCGTGTCGTTCGTCGTCAAGCTCCTGCCGCAGCGCAACCCGCAGCCGATCCTGGCCGGTGTGCTCATCGAGGCGACGGAGGACGGACTCTCGCTCGCCGCGTTCGACTACGAGGCGTCGGCACGCACGACGATCGAAGCGACCGTCGACGAGCCGGGCACAATCCTCGTCCACGGCCGGCTGCTGTCCGAGATCGCGAGCCGTCTCCCGAGCGCTCCCATCCAGATCGAGGTCGGCGCCGACGACGGCATCGTCCTCACCTGCGGATCGGCGCGGTTCACCCTCGCGTCGATGCCGGTGCAGGAATACCCCGCCATCCCCGAGGTCTCCGGCGAATCCGGGCTCGTCCCGGCCGAGGAGTTCGCGACGGCCATCTCGCAAGTCGCGTTCGCCGCCTCCCGCGACGATGTCACGCCCGTGCTCACCGGTGTGCAGCTGGAGGTCGCCGGTACCGAGCTCAGCCTCGTCGCGACCGACCGCTATCGCGTCGCGCTGCGCGACGTCGCCTGGGACGGCGGCACCGTCGCGGGTGAGGAGTCGACGACGGCGCTCGTGCCGGCGCGCACCCTCACCGAGGTGGGGAAGACCTTCGCACACTCCGGCGACATCCAGATCTCGTTCTCCGGATCCGGCGATCGCGAGATCATCGCGTTCACGGCGGGCAACAAGACCGTCACCTCGCTGCTGATCAAGGGCAACTTCCCGCCGGTGCGCCGGCTGTTCCCCGAGCAGACCGACCACTACGCCGTCGTCAACACCGCCGACCTCGCCGAGGCCGTCCGCCGCGTCTCGCTCGTGCTCGACCGCTCGGCTCCGCTGCGGTTCACGTTCGGTGAGGACGGCGTGTCGATGGACGCCTCCGGCACCGAGCAGGCGCGCGCGACCGAGTCGGTCGACGCGACGCTCGCGGGCGAAGAGGTCACGCTGGGCCTGAACCCGCAGTACCTGCTCGAGGCGCTCGGCGCCGTCAAGAGCGAGTTCGCGCGCATCACGTTCACCTCGAGCGACAACGCGAACAAGCTCAGCCCGGTGCTCATCACCCCGCAGACCTCGGGCGGTCCCGAGAGCTTCAAGTACCTGCTGCAGCCGAACCTGCTGCTGCGCTGATCGCCGCACGGTCGGCGACCAGCGCGTCGGTGCCGCGGCCTAGGCTTGACCGGTGATCGTGGAGCAGCTGAATCTCGTGGACTTCCGCAATTACGCGGCAGCCGACGTGACGCTCGCGCCCGGTCCGAACGTCTTCGTCGGTCGCAACGGCCAAGGCAAGACCAACCTCGCCGAGGCCATCGGCTACTTCGCCACTCTCGGTTCGCATCGCGTCTCGCAGGACGCGCCGATGGTCCGCGACGGTGAGGATGCCGCGATCGTGCGCATGCGGCTGGCTTATGGCGAGCGGCGGGTGCTGCTCGAAGCGCAGCTGAACCGCACCGGGAGCAACAAGGCGCGCGTCAACGGGTCCGCGGTGAAGACCGCGGAACTGCCCCGGTACGCCCAGGTGGTCCTGTTCGCGCCGGAAGATCTGCAGATCGTCCGATCCGATCCCTCCGCCCGGCGCCGGTTCGCCGATCAGCTGCTCATCCAGCGCGCACCGCGCATGGCGGGCGTCCTCGCCGACTACGACCGGGTGCTCAAGCAGCGGACGGCGCTGCTGAAATCGGCGCGAGCCCGCGGCATCCGAGGCGAGAACCTGTCGACCCTCGAGGTCTGGGATGACAAGCTGATCCAGCTCGGCACCGACGTCATCCGCGCCCGCCTCGTCCTCGCGGCGGATCTCGCCGGTCCTGTCGCCGAGGCGTACACGGCGATCGCCGGCGCGGACCACCGCCCCGAGCTGGAGTGGCTGCTGTCGATCGGCGGCACCGATCCCGATGACGACGAGGAGCGTGCCGATGCCGCGGCATCCGACACGCCTTCTGCCCACGCCGCGCTTTCGGCGGCGGACATCGCCGGCGCGTTCCGCTCCGCGCTGACGAGCAAGCGCGCCGCGGAACTCGAACGCGGTCTCACCCTCGTGGGTCCGCACCGCGACGATCTTCTGCTGCGGGTGCGCGGACTTCCCGTCAAGGGCTACGCGTCGCACGGTGAATCGTGGTCGGTCGCCCTCTCGCTGCGGCTCGCCTCAGCCCACCTGCTGCGTGCGCAGTCCCAGTTGGGAGACCCGGTGCTGATCCTCGACGACGTGTTCGCCGAGCTCGACACCGATCGGCGGGCGCGTCTGGCCGGCATGGTGGAGGGCTTCGAGCAGGTCATCGTGACGGCCGCCGTCGAGGAGGACGTCCCGCCGGCCCTGCGCGCCCGCACGGTGCGGGTCGTCGCCGGCACGATCGAGGTGGCGCATGAGTGACGAGACGCCCGCGGTGCCCGAGACGATCGGCACCTACCTGCGCCTGCGCGGACTCGAGCCCTCGCCCCGTGCCGCGCGCCGACGCCGCAAGCGCGGCAGCGACGACGAGGACAAGCAGCCGTTCGCCCCCGGCCGCGACCCGAAGGGGGTCGGCGACGTGCTCGCCGACCTCACCAAGCAGTCGGGATGGGACTCGCAGCTGGCGCGCGAGGACCTCGTGCTGCAGTGGACCGACGTGGCGGGCGAGGAGACCGCCCGCCACGCGCACCCCGTCGCCCTCGCCGACGGACTGCTGACGGTGCAGTGCGACTCGACGGCATGGGCCAAGAACCTCCAGCTCATGCGCGGCGAGATCGTCACGCAGCTGATGCGCCGGTTCCCGGATGCCGGGGTGACCAACGTCCGTTTCGTGGGGCCGGACGTCCCCTCCTGGAAATGGGGCCCCAGAGCCGTTCCAGGGCGCGGTCCTCGCGATACCTACGGCTGAGCCACGTCCTGCGGCATCCTGGCGATTTTCCGGGCGCCACAGGGCCGTTCTCGCGTCGTCGGCGAGGAAAAAACGATAGACTCGATCGTTGGAGGACCGCGCCTGCGGTCGGACCCAGGAGCACGCGAGCATATGACGTCTGATACCCCCGACAGCGTTCCTCAGGAACTTCCGCCCACGCCGTCTGAGAGGGCGGGGCAGCCGCAGAAGGTCGAGAACGAGTACGGGGCCGACGCCATCCAGGTGCTCGAGGGCCTCGAAGCCGTGCGCAAGCGGCCGGGCATGTACATCGGCTCCACGGGTGAGCGGGGCCTGCACCACCTCGTCTACGAGATCGTCGACAACTCCGTCGACGAGGCGCTCGCCGGATACTGCGACACGATCGCCGTGACGATCCTCGCCGACGGCGCGATCCGTGTCGTGGACAACGGCCGCGGCATCCCGGTCGACCCCCACGCGTCCGATCCGACGAAGTCCACCGTCGAGGTCGTGCTCACCGTGCTCCACGCCGGCGGCAAGTTCGGCGGCGGCGGATACGCCGTCTCCGGTGGTCTCCACGGCGTCGGCTCGTCGGTGGTGAACGCGCTCTCGACGCGGTTCGAGGTGGAGATCCGCCGTCAGGGCTACGTCTGGCGGCAGACCTTCAGCGGCGGGGGCAAGCCGGAGGGACCGCTCGCGCGGGGCGAGGAGACGGAGGAGACCGGGACGATGATCACGTTCTGGCCCGACGCCACGATCTTCGAGAGCGTCGACTTCGACTACGACACGCTGCGCACCCGCTTCCAGCAGACCGCGTTCCTCAACAAGGGCCTGCGGATCACACTGAGCGATCACCGCCCGGCATCCGCCTATGTCGTCGACGGCGACGACGGCCAGGCCGTGGAGATGCAGCCGCACGACGACTTCCACTACGAGCGCGGCCTCGTCGACTACGTCGAGTACCTCAACAAGGTGCGCAAGGCCGAGGTCGTGAACGACGAGATCATCGAGGTCGAGTCGGAGGACACCGAGCGCCACATCTCGCTCGAGCTCGCGATGCAGTGGACGACGAGCTACACCGAGAACGTCTTCACCTTCGCCAACACGATCAACACGCACGAGGGCGGCACCCACGAAGAGGGATTCCGTGCGGCGCTGACCACCCTCATCAACAAGTACGCCCGTGCGAACAACCTCCTGAAGGAGAAGGACGACAACCTCACCGGCGAGGACATCCGCGAGGGCCTCACCGCCGTTATCTCGGTGAAGCTGTCCGAGCCGCAGTTCGAGGGGCAGACCAAGACCAAGCTCGGCAACACCGAGGCCAAGGCGTTCGTGCAGAAGATCGTGGGCGACCAGCTCACGGACTGGCTCGACCGCAACCCGCAGCAGGCCAAGCGCATCATCACGAAGGCGATCGACGCGGCGACCGCGCGCCTGGCGGCGCGCAAGGCGCGGGAGACCGCCCGTCGCAAGAGCGTGTTCGAGTCGGCATCCATGCCCGACAAGCTCAAGGACTGCACGAGCAAGGATCCCTCGATCAGCGAGATCTTCCTCGTCGAGGGCGACTCCGCCGGCGGTTCGGCCGTGCGCGGCCGCGACCCGGAGACGCAGGCCATCCTGTCGCTGCGCGGCAAGGTACTGAACGTCGAGAAGGCGCGCCTGGACCGTGCCCTCGGCAACAACGAGATCCAGGCGATCATCTCCGCGTTCGGCTGCGGCATCGGCGAGGACTTCGACGTCGAGAAGGCGCGGTATCACAAGATCGTCCTGATGGCGGATGCCGATGTGGACGGGCAGCACATCACGACGCTGCTGCTGACCCTGCTGTTCCGCTACATGCGCGGCCTCATCGAGGCCGGCTTCGTGTATCTCGCGATGCCGCCGCTGTACCGGCTCAAGTGGTCCAACGCCGAGCACGAGTACGTGTTCAGCGACAAGGAGCGCGACGCACTGCTCGCGGACGGACTGGCCAACGGCAAGCGGATCCCCAAGGAATCCGGCATCCAGCGCTACAAGGGTCTCGGTGAGATGAACCCGAAGGAGCTGTGGGAGACCACGATGGACCACAACACCCGCACCCTGCGGCAGGTGACCATCGACGATGCCGCCGCGGCGGACGAGATCTTCTCGGTGCTGATGGGTGAGGATGTCGAGTCGCGACGCGGGTTCATCCAGCGCAACGCCAAAGACGTCCGCTTCCTGGACATCTGACCCTTCGACGAGCTCAGGAACGATGACGAATGACTGACGACGTACGCCCCGACCCCAACGCGGGCCACAACCACGGCAACATCGACCAGGTCGACCTCCAGGTCGAGATGCAGCGCAGCTACCTCGACTACGCGATGAGCGTCATCGTCGGGCGCGCGTTGCCCGACGTGCGCGACGGGCTCAAGCCCGTGCACCGCCGCGTGATCTACGGGATGTACGACGGCGGGTACCGGCCGGACAAGAGCTTCAACAAGTGCGCGCGCATCGTCGGCGAGGTGATGGGTCAGTACCACCCGCACGGCGACAGCGCGATCTACGACGCCCTCGTCCGGCTCGTGCAGCCGTGGTCGCTGCGGTATCCGCTCGCGGAGGGCCAGGGCAACTTCGGCTCGCCGGGCAACCAGGGCGCGGCCGCCCCGCGGTACACCGAGACGAAGATGTCGCAGCTGGCCATGGAGATGGTCCGCGACATCGACGAGGAGACCGTCGACTTCGAGGCGAACTACGACGGCAAGACGCAGGAGCCGACGGTCCTGCCCTCCCGGTTCCCGAACCTCCTCGTCAACGGGTCGGTCGGCATCGCGGTCGGCATGGCGACGAACATTCCGCCGCACAACCTGCGCGAGGTCGCCGAGGGCGCGCTGTGGGCGCTGGAGAACCCCGACGCTCCGCGCGAGGAGCTGCTCGAGGCGCTGATGAGCCGGGTGCACGGCCCCGACTTCCCGACCGGCGCGCAGATCCTCGGCACGAAGGGCATCCGCGACGCGCAGCGCACCGGGCGCGGCTCGATCACGATGCGCGCCGTCGTGAACGTGGAGGAGATCCAGGGCCGCACCTGCCTGGTGATCACGGAGCTGCCGTACCAGGTCAACCCCGACAACGTCGCGCTGAAGATCCGCGACCTCGCCCGCGACGGCCGCATCACCGGCATCGCCGACATCCGCGACGAGACCAGCGACCGCACCGGGCAGCGCCTGGTGATCGTGTTGAAGCGGGATGCCGTGGCGAAGGTCGTCCTGAACAACCTGTACAAGCACACGCAGCTGCAGGAGAACTTCGGCGCCAACATGCTGGCGATCGTCGACGGCGTGCCGCGCACGCTCGCGCTCGACGGGTTCATCACCTACTGGATCGACCACCAGATCGAGGTGATCGTCCGGCGCACGCAGTACCGGCTCAACGAGGCCGAGAAGCGCATGCACATCCTGCGCGGCTACCTCAAGGCGCTCGACGCGCTCGACGAGGTCATCGCCCTCATCCGTCGCTCGCCGACCGCGGACGACGCCCGCGAGGGTCTGAAGACGCTGCTGGAGATCGACGACGATCAGGCGAACGCCATCCTGTCGATGCAGCTGCGTCGCCTCGCGGCGCTGGAGCGCCAGAAGATCATCGACGAGGCCACCGAGCTCGAGCTGAAGATCGCCGACCTGACCGACATCCTCGCCTCGCCGGTGCGTCAGCGCACGATCATCAGCGAGGAGCTGACCGGGATCGTCGAGCGGTTCGGCGACGACCGCCGCACCCACATCCTGCACGGCTTCGACGGCGACATGTCGATGGAGGACCTGATCCCCGAAGAGGAGATGGTCATCACCGTCACCCGCGACGGGTACATCAAGCGCACCCGCAGCGACAATTACCGGTCGCAGCACCGCGGCGGCAAGGGCGTGAAGGGTGCGCAGCTGCGCGCCGACGATGTCGTCGAACACTTCTTCGTCACCACGACGCACCATTGGCTGCTGTTCTTCACGACCAAGGGCCGGGTCTACCGCTGCAAGGCGTACGAGGTGCCCGAGGCCGGGCGCGACGCGAAGGGCCAGCACGTCGCGAACCTGCTCGAGCTGCAGCCGGGTGAGGAGATCGCGCAGATCCTCGACATCCGCGACTACAAGGTGGCGCAGTACCTCGTGCTCGCGACGCGCGACGGCAAGATCAAGAAGACCGCGCTCAGCGAGTACGACACCAACCGCCAGGGCGGGATCATCGCGATCCGTCTGCGCGGGCAGGAGGATGCCGAGGGCGGCGACGAGCTGGTCAGCGCGCTGCTGGTCGACGACACCGACGACATCCTGCTCATCTCGCGCCAGGGCATGTCGCTGCGGTTCACGGCGACCGACGACTCGCTGCGTCCGATGGGCCGCTCCACCGAGGGCGTGAAGGGCATGTCCTTCCGCGAGGGCGACACGCTGCTGTCGGCCTCGGTCGCGAAGGATGAGGGCTACGTGTTCGTCGTGACCGAAGGCGGCTACGCCAAGCGGACCGCCGTCGACCAATACCGGTTGCAGGGACGCGGGGGCCTGGGCATCAAGGTGGCCAAGCTCAACGACGATCGGGGCAGTCTGGCGGGCGGTCTCATCGCCGCGGAGGACGACGAGGTCTTGGTGGTTCTTGCCAGCGGCAAGGTGGTACGCTCTGCCGTGGCCGAGGTGCCCGCCAAGGGCCGCGACACCATGGGCGTCGTGTTCGCCCGTCCCGATGACGATGACCGCATCCTCGCGATCGCCCGCAACGGCGAACGAGCCCTGCGCCACGAGCAGGAGCCGGCCGAGAACGCAGACGCCGCAGACGACCCCTCCACTGCGAGCCCCGAAGGAAGTGACACTGACGCATGAGCACGGTAGCCGACAAGCTCGCCAAGAAGTCCTCGAGCAAGACCAGCGCCAAGCAGGTGCGCCTGCGCCTGGTGTACGTGGACTTCTGGTCCGCCGTCAAGCTGTCCTTCCTCGCGGCGGTGGCCCTGGCGATCGTGACGATCGTCTCGGTGTTCCTCGTCTTCATGGTCATCAAGACGACGGGCCTGATCGGCAAGCTCGATGAGCTGTTCACGGCGTTCGACGACAACTTCACGTTGAGCACCTACATCGACCTGCCGCAGGTGATGGCGTTCGCCGCGATCGTGGCGATCCTCAACCTCATCGTCATCACGGTGCTCGGCGCCGTGGTCGCGGGGATCTACAACCTCATGGTGAAGGTGACCGGCGGACTGCTGGTCGGCTTCACGTCCAATTAGGGCTGAGCCCGAGAATCGGGTAAAGTCTACGAGGTTGCGGGGCTATAGCTCAGGCGGTTAGAGCGCTTCACTGATAATGAAGAGGTCCCAGGTTCAAGTCCTGGTAGCCCCACCAATTCCTCCCCTACAACCACATCCGGGGCCTTAGCTCAGTTGGTAGAGCGCCTGCTTTGCAAGCAGGATGTCAGGAGTTCGAATCTCCTAGGCTCCACATCACATCGATCCCCGGCCTCGGGAGGTAGCGGGATCAACCGGGCACGTCGATCGACCAGCCGATCTCGGGCGCCGCGCCGTGGATGAGGATCCACTCGACCACGGAGAGCGCGTCCGGGAGCGCGAGTGTGTCACGGTCCGCGTACTCGTCCTCCTGTCCGTTCTCGAGCAGATACCCGCCGCTCGTCCCCTGCGCGCCGTCGTCGATCGCATGCCCGGCGCTCCCGTCGGCCCCCATGAGCATGACCATGACCCGTCGGCGGTTCGTGACGAGGTGCAGCATCAGCCCGGTGTCCGACTGCAGCACCGTCGTGAGACTCCCGGCGGCCGCCCGGTCGGCCAGGAGCGTGCGGATCTCTGAGACCACGAGCGGTGAGCCGTCGACACCTGCCAGCGACCAGCTCGACGCGTGGTGCTTCTCGTCCATGTCCCCCATCCTGCCTGACCGCCGCGGACCAGCGGCCTCGGTAGGGTGGCGGGATGGACCTCCGCGTCGCGGCCTATGCCGTCATCGTCGACGACGAGGGGCGTGTGCTGCTGGCCCACTGGAACGAGGGGCGCCGCGCCGCGTGGACGCTGCCGGGCGGCGGACTCGAGCCCGGTGAGGATCCCGCCGATGCCGCGCGCCGCGAGGTCCTGGAAGAAACCGGGTTTCACGTGGAACTAGGGGATCTCCTCGGCATCCATTCCCGCGTGATCCCCGCGCGACAGCGCATCACGCCCGGCGCCGATGCTCCCCTGCACACCCTGCGCATTCTCTACCGCGCCCGCATCACCGGCGGTCGACTGCGCAACGAGGTGGGCGGCTCCACCGACCGCGCGGGCTGGTTCCCCGTCGCCGAGATCGCCGACCTGCAGCACGTGCAGCTCGTCGACATCGGGCTGGAGATGGCGGGGCTCTGATCTCGGTACGCCGCTCGTTCCTCGCGGCTACTCGATCACCGGGGTGAGGGCCGTCAGGGCGCGGCGGGCTGTGAGATGTCGGCGACGACGGCCTGGTAGGCCGTGATCAGGTCGTCGGCATCGACGAACAGGCTGTAGCCGTGCGCTCCGGCGCCCATCGCGATGCGCCGGCCGGCGATCGAGGCGTCCGCATACACGGGCCAGTCCTGCGCGCTGCCGATCGGGACGATCGTGCCCCGCTCGTATCCGGTCGCCGCGAGCGCAAGCTCCGGCTCGGGCAGTCGCAGCTTGTTCACCCCCACCAGCGCGCGCAGCTTCGGCCACGAGATCGCCCGGTCCCCCGGGATGAGCGCGAACAGGTAGCTGTCGTCGGACCGCTTGACCACGAGCGTCTTGACGATGTCGGCCGGCGTGAAACCCAGCAGTGCGGCTGCCTCGTGCAGAGAGGATGCGGCGGGCCGCTCGCGCAGCTCAATCTCGAGGCCGCGCGCGGCAGCGGCGTCGCGCACGCGCGCGAGGGCGTCAGGGATGGTCATGGCGTTTCGTCTCGCTCGTTCCTCGCTCGCTCGCTCAACGACCGGGGGTGCAACGACCGGGGGTGCAACGACCGGGCGGCGGGTCAGGCGTCGGGGGCGCGCAGCGGGTCGTCCGCGACCCAGAGCTCGTCGTCGGCGCGGAGCGTCTGCCACGCGGCGTAGAGCACACCGGCCGCAGCGGCGACACCGAGGATGATGGCGATCACGCCACCGGCGCCGATCCCCTTCTTCGCCGGGGCGGGCGCGGACACGACGAGCTTCTTCGCAGCATCCTTCCCGTACTTTTCGGCCGCCTTCTGCAGCTTCGCGATGTCGATCGAGCCGAACCCGCGGCCGGCGGCGAGAGCCTCGCGCTTCTCGTTGGCGGCATCCCACACCGACAGCGCCGAGCCGATGAGAGCGCCGGCGGCGGGCGCGACGCGCTGGTTGTAGACACGCGCGGAGGTCTGCAGACCCTGGTTCACGTACGGGGCGGCGTACTTCTCGTACGTGTGCTGCACGGTGGGAACGACCTGCTCGCGGTTGTAGTTGCCGAGCTGGCGACCGGCTTCGCGGGCGACGTGCCCGGCCTGGCCGAGCAGCACCTGCTGCGACTCCCACAGCGTCGATGCCTGCTCCTGGAGCTTGCGGAGTTCCTTCTTGCGCTTACGGCTGAGGCTCACGGTGCCCTCCCTGGGGTTCCGGCTGATGTCCGTCATCACGGCGGTACGAATATCCCCATCTTGCCAGACGGGCCCGACGGCGCGAGGGGTTGACAGGTGAGAGAATGCTAAGCATGCCGATCCATACCGCTGTTGCGACGATCCACACCAACCACGGCGACATCGTCGTGAACCTCTTCGGGGACCACGCGCCCCGCACGGTGCAGAACTTCACCGGCCTCGCCGACGGCTCGCAGGCCTGGACGCACCCCGCGACGGGCAAGCCCGGTGAGGGACCGCTCTACACCGACGTCATCTTCCACCGCATCATCCCGAACTTCATGATCCAGGGCGGCGACCCGCTCGGGCAGGGCGTGGGTGGACCGGGCTACAACTTCGACGACGAGATCCACCCGGAGCTGAACTTCAACAGCCCGTACATCCTCGCGATGGCCAACGCGGGTCTTCGCCGCAATGCCATCACCGGCAAGGCCGAGGGCACTAACGGCTCGCAGTTCTTCATCACGACCGACCCGACGCCGTGGCTGCAGGGCAAGCACACGATCTTCGGCGAGGTCGCCGATGACGCCTCGCGCGCCGTCGTGGACGAGATCGCCGCCGTGCCGACCGCGGCCGGTGACCGCCCGATCGACCCCGTCGTCATCCGTTCGATCGACGTCGTGGCGGTCTGACACCGCGTGACCGACTCCGACCTCCGCAGCAATCCGGACAACTTCTGTTACCGGCATCCGCAGCGGCAGAGTTTCGTGCTCTGCCAGCGATGCCTGCGCACGATCTGCCCGGAGTGTCAGACGCCGCTGCCGGTCGGGGTGATCTGTCCGGAGTGCCTGGCCGAGCAGCAGAAGGCCCACAAGGCGACGGTCACGCGGATGCCGCGGGGTCGCGCCGCGGGCCTCGACGGCCGGCCGGTGGTCACGTACACGCTGGTCGTCGTGACGAGCGTGTTCTCCCTCATCGGGCTGATCCCCGGAATGGGCGACGTCGTCACGTCGTGGCTGTTCTACTATCCCCCGCTCGCGTACGCGCAGCCGTGGCGACTGCTGACCGTCACCCTCGTGCACGCGAGCATCTGGCATGTCGCGCTGAACATGCTCGCGCTCTGGGCGCTGGGCCGCAGCCTTGAGCCCCTGCTCGGCCGGTGGCGGTTCCTCAGTCTGTACCTGCTGAGCGCGCTGGGCGGATCGGTGCTGGGCGCGCTGCTGGCGCCGACGACTCCGGTGGTCGGCGCGTCGGGAGCGGTGTGGGGTCTGCTGGGCGCGATGTTCGTGATCGGCCGGCACCTCGGAGCGAACGTCACCGCGATCGCGATCATCCTGGGACTGAACCTCGTGATCACATTCCTGCCGAACTCCAACATCGCTTGGCAGGCGCACATCGGCGGCGGTCTCGTCGGCGCGCTGGTCGGCCTCATCTTCGCCAAGACGCGCAAGATCCGCCAGCGCCGCACGCAGATCTGGCTGCTGGTCGCGGTGGCGGTGGGCCTGCTGGCACTGCTCGCGGTGCCGCTGGCGATCTACCGGTGAGCGTCACGCCTGACCACACGAGTTATCCACAGATTCATCCACACATGGGGATGAATCACACCGGTGTAATTCCTGTCAGAGCGGGGTCCGCCCGGGGGTGAACCGGCTCAGCGCCAGCGGGTCGTCATGAGGAAGCCGACGAAGGCGATGGCGAACCCGATGACGAGGTTCCAGCCGCCGATGCCGGGGACCGGGAGCGCCTGGTTGCTCAGGTAGAACACGATCACCCACAGCAGGCCGAGGATCATGAGGCCCAGCATGATGGGCTTGAACCACACCGGGTTGGGGGCGGACTCGCTCTCGCCGTACTCCGCGAGCTGCTCATCATCCTTGCCTGAACGTGCCATGGCGAAGATTCTACCTGGCAGCAGCGTCACAGCCGTGCTGTGGAAGAATCGCACCATGGGGGAAGTTCACCAGCGGCGCCGTGTCTCGGTGATCGGCGTCCTCGGCGAGATCCTCATCACCATCGGTGTCGTCGCCCTCCTCTACGTCGCCTGGCAGATGTGGATCGGCGACTGGATCATCGGCTCGCAGAAGCACCACGAGGCCAGCGCCCTCTCGCAGAGCTGGACGCAGCAGACCACCGCGCCGACCGAGTCCGCGACACCCACCCCGGCGCCGACGCCCACCGACACCGCCGATCCGATCGTCCCGGTGCTCGCTCAGCCCGAGCACGGCCAGCAGTTCGGCGTCATGTTCGTGCCGCGGTTCGGACCCGACTGGCAGTTCACGATCGCCGGTGGCACGACGCGCAAGGACATCCTCGACCAGGGCGAGATCGGCCACTACGTCGACACCGCCATGCCGGGCGACATCGGCAACACCGTCTACGCCGCGCACCGCTGGACCTCCGGTGCGCCCTTCGACCCGATCGACAAGCTCGTGATCGGCGACGCGATCGTCGTGCAGACCCCCGACGGCTGGTACACCTACCGGTTCCGCACCCTCGAGTACGTGCAGGACACGCAGGTCGAGGTGCTGCTGCCGGTGCCCCAGCAGGTCGGTGTCGCCGCCAACGGCCGCTACCTCACGCTGACCAGCTGCGCACCGAAGCTCAACATGCTGGAGCGCATCATCGCGTACGCCGTCTTCGACAGCTTCACACCGACCGCCGACGGGCCGCCGGCCTCGCTCACCGAAGGGGTGACCGCCTGATGTACGCCGCCCTCTGGCGCATTCTGCCCGGCCCCGCGTGGGTGCGGGTGCTGATCCTGCTCGTGCTGCTGGCCGCCGTGCTCTACGGCCTGTTCTGGTACGTCTTCCCCTGGGCGGGCCAGTTCATCAACCCGCAGGAGTCCACCGTCGGTGGCTGACGTCCTCGTCGTCGACAACCACGACAGCTTCGTCCACACGCTCGTCGGATACCTCCACGAGCTCGGCGCGACGACGATGATGATCGAGGCGGATGCCGTGGCAGACCCGGCGGCCGCGCTCGCCGGTGTCGCCGGGGTGCTCGTCTCCCCCGGACCCGGGAGGCCCGAGACGGCCGGCGCGTCCGTGGAGATCATCCGGGCCGCGGCGGGCCGCGGCATCCCGGTGCTCGGGGTATGCCTCGGGCACCAGGCGCTCGCCGTGGCGTTCGGGGCGGACGTCGCCGAGGCCCCCGAATTGCGTCACGGCACGACGTCGCAGGTGCACCACGACGGGCGCGGCCTGTTCCTCGGTCTGCCGTCGCCGTTCACGGCGACGCGGTACCACTCCCTCGCGGTGGTGCCGGCATCCGTTCCGCCCGAACTGGAGGTCACGGCGCGCACCGCGTCGGGCGTCATCATGGGGCTCGCCCACCGCACGCTGCCGCTGTGGGGCGTGCAGTTCCACCCCGAGGCGGTGCTCACCGAGGGCGGGTACCGGCTGCTCGGCACCTGGCTGGAGCGCGCCGGCGTGGCCGGCGCGGCGGCCCGTGGGGCGCGCCGCAGTCCGCTGCGGCAGCTCTAGGAGCCGGTGCAGACCGTCAGCTCGACCGTGGAGTGGATCGGCACGTCGCCCGGCGGGAGCGACTGCGCGGCCACAGTCCGATCGGCCGTCGCGGGGCAGCCGGGGTCTTCGATGACGACCGGGTTGAGCTTCAGTGCGTCGGAGGACAGCTCGCGCTGCGCCGCCTCGACGGTGTAGCCGACGACGTTGTTGAGGGCGACCTTGCCGCTGGCGACCACGAGGTTCACGGTGGTCCCCAGGGGCACCTCACTCCCCTCCGTCTGATCCGCCGACATGACGGTGCCGCCGGCGAGGTCCGGGTCGCTGCGTGTCGTGATCGCCCCGAGCGTCAGTCCTGCCTCGGCGAGGGCCGCCTCGGCATCCGTCGACGACAGTCCGGTCAGCGTCGGCACGGTGCTCATCTGCTGACCGGTGGACACGTACACCTTGATCGTCTGCCCCGGGGCGACGGTGGTGCCGGCCGACGGATCGGTGCGGATGACGTTGCCGGCCGCGATCTGGTCGCTGCTCTCCTCGAGCCGATCGGCCTGCAGGTCGTTCTTGAAGAGCTCCTCGTTGGCCCGCTCCCACGACATGTCCGTGATGTTCGGCACGATGCGGGCGTTCGGGGGCAGAGTCGGGCCGGGCCGGGCGGTCATCACCCAGATGAGCACCGAGATCAGGACGACGGCGAGCACGGCCACGCCGGCCCAGATCCACGCGACGGGCGGACCCGACTGCGTGCGTCGCATCGTCGTGTCGGTGGTCAGCTGGCGCAGCGACCGCGCGGTCTCGGCGGCCTGGCGCGGGTTCGCGCCGTACAGCTCGCTCGTCAGGGCGCCGAGCTGCTTCTTCGTCGGGGCGCGTCCCTCCAGCGTGGCATCCAGCGCCGCGCGGAACGAGGCGGCGTCCTGGTAGCGCTGGAACGGGTCCTTCGCCAGGGCGCGCAACGCCACGGCATCCAGCGATCGCGGCACGGTGTCGACGAGCTCGGACGGCGGCACCGGGGTCTCGCTGACGTGCTGGTAGGCGACCGCGACGGGCGACTCGCCGCGGAACGGCGCGCGTCCGGTGAGCAGCTCGTAGAGCACGACGCCCGCCGAATAGAGGTCGGCACGCGCGTCGACCGGCTCGCCCTTGGCCTGCTCGGGCGAGAAGTAGGCGGCGGTGCCGAGAATCGCCGTGGTCTCGGCGACGGTCGACGAGGAGTCGGACACCGCGCGCGCGATGCCGAAGTCCATGACCTTGACCTGCCCCGAGCCGGCGACCATGACGTTGCCGGGCTTGATGTCGCGATGGACGACGCCGGCGCGGTGCGAGTACTCGAGCGCCTCGAGGATGCCGTCGACGTAGCGGACGGCCTGGGTCATCGGCACCGGGCCGGACGCGATGATGTCCTTCAGCAGCGTGCCGTCGACGAGCTCCATGACGATGTACGGAACCGAGTGGGTCGTGCCGTCGGCATCCGTCTCGGTGTCTTCGCCGGCATCGAACACCCGCACGATCGTGGGGTGCGACATGCGGGAGGCCGCCTGCGCCTCGAGGCGGAACCGGGTGCGGAACGCGCTGTCGTCGGCCAGTTCGCGCTTGAGGATCTTGATCGCGACCTCGCGGCCGAGCGTGAGATCGCGCCCTCGGTAGACGCTGGCCATGCCGCCGCGGCCGATGAGTTCATCGACGCGGTAGCGATCGGACAGCACGCGTGGCTCTGCAGACACTTCACTCCCAAAGCCCTGACCAACGGGGCGGATTCGACAGCCAGCCTAACCGACCGGCCTGGGCGAGAACCCGGCGCGATCGGCGACGATCAGGGCGCGGTGTCGGGTGTCGGACTCGTCGTCTGCGTCGGAATCGGCGCCTGGCCCTCCGGTGAGGCGGCCGACTCGCGGTCGCCGCACTGCGCGGTGTACGACACGAGCACGAGCGAACCCGGCTGGGCATCGGCCTTCGCGGTGACGGTGAGGCTGCGCGGGCTCGCCGGCGCCTGGTAGGTCGTGCCGTTGTTCGCGTCGAACGTGCCGTTGATCACCGACATGTTGAACGCCGTGAGCGACGACCCCGCGGGGCACGTGAAGGCCGGCCAGGTGACCGTGAACGACGACGATCCCTGCGGGTTGTTCACCACGGTGGGGGCGCCCGGCGTGTCGATGGCGGACTGCTCGTCGTAGAAGGTCAGCGTGATCGACGTGTTCGGCTGGACGTTTCCGGCAGCGGGGTTGGTCTGGTAGATCTTCCCGACGTCGCCGGCCGTCGGCGCGGCGGTGCCGCGTTCGCAGACGACGCCGGTGAGCTCGTTCTCCTGCGCGATCGTCATCGCCTCGTCGCACGTCTTGCCGATGAAGCCGAGGCTGGTGATCGGGATGTTCGTCGGCTCAGGGGTCGGGGTGTCCGAGGGCTCGGTCGGGGTCGTGCTCGGCGTCGACGACGACGGTGCCGGCTCACCGCCGGGGTCGGCGAAGAGGGCGAACAGCGTGCCGCCGAGGACGAGCAGCAGGATCGCGATGAGCGCGACCAGCGGCCACGTCCAGGGACTTCGCTTCTTCTTCTCGGGGGCGGGCTCCTCGGCATCCGCGGCGGGCGCGGCCTGCGGCAGGATGCGCGTGGCCTCGGCGGTGCCGAGAGCACCCGGGGTGAGCAGCTGCGTGACTTCGTCGACGGGCACGCTGCCGGCGATCGCCGGCACGATGGAGGCGGCCCCCGCAACGTCGCCGCGGCGCAGGGCGGTCGCCGCGCGCGCCACCGCGGAGGCGGTGGCCGGGCGGTCCTCGGGCTTCTTCGCGATCATGCTCATCACGAAGTTGCGCACCGGCTCGGCGATCGTCGCCGGCAGCGCCGGCGGAGTGTCGTTGATCTGCGCCATCGCGATCGCGACCTGCGATTCGCCCGTGAAGGGGCGCTTGCCGGCCAGGCACTCGTACGCGACGATGCCGAGCGAGTAGATGTCGGTGGCGGGGGATGCCGGGTGACCGGACGCCTGCTCGGGCGAGAGGTACTGCACGGTCCCCATGACCTGCCCGGTCGCCGTCAGCGGCACCTGGTCGGCGATGCGGGCGATGCCGAAGTCGGTGATCTTGACACGGCCGTCGGGGGTGATGAGGAGGTTCCCGGGCTTGATGTCGCGGTGGACGAGGCCGGCCGCGTGCGCGGCCTGCAGCGCGGCGGCGGTCTGCGCGACGATGTCGAGCGTCTTGTCGGTCGACAGCGACCCCTCGCGCTCGAGGATCGTGGACAGCGCCTCACCGGGGACGAGCTCCATGACGAGGAAGGCGGAGCCGTTCTCCTCGCCGTAGTCGAAGACGCTCGCGATGCCCTCGTGGTTGACGAGTGCGGCGTGGCGGGCCTCGGCGCGGAAGCGCTCCAGGAACCCCGGGTCGCCCATGTACTCGTCCTTGAGGATCTTGATCGCCACGGTGCGGCCGATCACGTGATCGGTGGCCTCCCAGACCTCGCCCATGCCGCCGATCGCGATTCGCGAGTCGAGTTCATAGCGCCCGCCGAAGCTCACACCCTGTGTCGGTCTCATCTGCTCAGCACCGCCTCAATGACTTTCTTCGCGATCGGGGCCGCGATTCCGTTGCTCGTGCCGTGCTGGCCGAGTCCTCCGCCGTTCTCCACCATGACGGCGACGACGACCTGCGGGTCATCCGCGGGCGCGAATCCGGTGAACCACAGCGTGTACGGATCCGAAGGACCGTGCTCCGCGGTACCGGTCTTCCCAGCCACGTCGACCCCGTCTATTCTTGCACCGCTCGCCGCGCCGTCACTGACATTGGCGACCATGAGAGAGGTCATCGTCGCGGCATCCGCCGTGCTCAGCGCACGACCGAACTCGCTGTCCTCGAAGGTCTGCTGCACCGTCAGGTCGGGGGCGACCACGCGGTCGACCAGTCGCGGGTTCATCACGACGCCGTCGTTGGCGATGCCGGCGGCGACCATCGCGATCTGCAGGGGCGTGGCCTGCACATCGCCCTGCCCGAAGCCGGTGAGAGCGACCTTGTCGTCGGAGAGCTGCCCGGTCGGGTACACCGAGGGCGTGACGGCCAGCGGGATGTCGAACCCGGAGTTGAAGCCGTACTTCTCCGCCTCGGTGCGGATGGCGTCCTCGCCGAGGGCCACGGCCAGCTGGGCCATCGGGATGTTGCAGCTGAGGCGCAGCGCCGTCGCGATGGTGACCTCGTCGCCCGGTCCGCACGTGCCGCCGTCGAAGTTGCTGATCGAGGTCGACGTGCCGGGCAGCGTGTAGCGGGCGGGATTGGGGAAGGTCGAGTCGGGGGTGAACTTCCCCGAGGAGAGCGCGGCCGAGGTCACGACGAGCTTGAACGTCGACCCCGGCGGGTTGAGGTTGCCCTCGATCGCGCGGTTCCACAGCGGGTTCAGGGCGTTCGCGACGAGCTCGTCGTAGGTCGCGTTGACCTGCGCGGCGTTGTGCATGGCGAGCGTGTTCGGGTCGTAGCTGGGGCTCGTCACCATCGCGAGGATGCGGCCGGTCTTCGGCTCCATGGCGACCACCGCCCCCTCGTAGTCGCCGAGGGCGTCGAAGGCCACTTTCTGCAGTGCCGGGTCGAGGGTCACCAGGACGTTGGACCCCCGCGCCGGCTGCCCCGTGATGATGCGCTCGACCCTCGCGAGGAACTGCGAGCTCGCCGTGCCGGACAGCTCACGGTTCATCGCCCGCTCCAGCCCCGTCGCGGACTGCAGGAGCGGATTGAGGAAGCCGGTCACCGGCGCCCACATCGTGGCATCCGCGTACTGCCGCTGCCAGCTGTAGATGTCGTCGCTCGGCACCGACGTGGCGATCACCTCGTCACCGGCGATGATCGATCCGCGCTGCACCTCGAACGAGTCGTAGAGGGCGCGCTTGTTGTGCGGGTTCTCGCCGAGATCGCCGGCCTGGACGACCTGGATCCAGCTCGTGGCGCCGAACAGCGCGATGAACATCGCCAGCATGATGAAGCTGAGGCGGCGGAGCTCTTTGGTCATGCGGTCACCCCCCTCATCCGATCACCACGCGGGGCCTCGAGCGGACGGCGTCGGAGATGCGCAGCAGCAGGGCGACGATGATCCAGTTCGCCACGAGCGACGAACCACCCGCGGCGAGGAACGGCGTCGTCAGCCCCGTCAGCGGGATGACGCGCGTGACACCGCCGACCATGATGAACACCTGCAGCGCGATCGTGAACGACAGTCCCGTCGCCAGCAGCTTTCCGAAATCGTCCTGGCCGGCGATGCCGATGCGCACACCGCGGCTGGCGAAGACCATGTAGAGGCAGAGGATCGCGAAGACGCCGATGAGGCCGAGCTCTTCGCCGAGACTCGGGAAGATGTAGTCGCTCTGCGACAGGGGGGTCAGTCCCGGGCGGCCGCGGCCGAGTCCGGTGCCGATGAGTCCGCCGTGCGCGAGGCCGAAGATGCCGCTGGCCAGCTGCATGCTGGAGCCGTCGATGGTGTCGGGGTTGAAGGTGTCGAGCCAGTTCGTGAACCGGGCGCGCACATACGGCAGGATCTGCGTCGCCACCGCGACACCGACCGCCGCCAGCGAGAGCCCCAGGAAAACCCAGCTGGTTTTGCCGGTGGCCGTGTAGAGCATGGCGATGAACATGCCGAAGATGAGCATGCCGGTGCCGAGGTCGCGCTGCAGCACGATGATGCCGAGGGACGCGAACCAGATGAGCAGCAGCGGGCCGAGGTCGCGCGCGCGCGGCCAGGTGATCCCGAGGAACCGCCGGCCCACCGAGCTGAGCGCCTCGCGCGTGCGCACGAGGTAGCCGGCGAAGAAGATCGCGAGGCAGATCTTCGCGAGCTCGCCGGGCTGGAAGGAGAAGATGCCGCCGATGGAGATCCACACGTCGGCGCCGGCCTCGACGCCCAGGCCCGGCACGAACGGCAGGAGCAGCAGGACGACACCCGCCAGGCCCGAGACGTAGGTGTAGCGGAACAGCACGCGATAGTTGCGCAGCGCCAGCACGAGGGCGACGGCGCCGGCCAGCGCGATGCCGAGCCACACCAGCTGCCGGGTCGACAGCGCCTCCCATCCCGAGATGCTGCGGCCGATGTCGATGCGGTAGATCATCGCGAGGCCCAGGCCCGAGAGCACGGTCGCAATGGGCACGACGAACGGGTCGGCCTGCGGGGCGCGATAGCGCAGCACGATGTGGAGGCCGAGGACGAGGGCGGTCAGCGCACCGCAGTAGTACAGGAACGTCCAGTCGATGTGGCCGAGGGCGCCGAGCTGCACGAGGGCGACTGCGGCGCCGTTGATGAGGAACGCGAACAGCAGCAGGCCGAGCTCACGGTTGCGCTGTGTCTGCGGCATCCGGAGTCTGCGCAGTGCCTTCACGACGGTGGTGTCGGCCCGGCCGGTGTCGACGGCGGTCATGGCGTGTCCTCCACGGTCTCGCGGAGGGTCTCCACGATCGCCTCGGCGTCGGCCAGCGACCGCGCCGAGATCGTCGAGGTGACCGCCAGCCGCTGATAGAAGGGCAGGTCGGAGAGCAGGATGCCGGTGTCTTCGTGCACCGACGAGAGCGGGATCGGGCCGAGATCCTGCTGGATCCCGCGGTAGATGACCACGGAGTCGTCGTCGGCGCCGACGAAGTAGCGCGACTGGGTCCAGCTGTACGCGCCGAACATCGCGCCCGCCAGGGCGGCGAGGATGACGACGAACCCGACGACCCACCAGATGCGCCGGCGGCGGGCGCGGCGGCGATCCTCCTCGATGAGCTCTTCGAGGAACTCGGCGGCCGGCTCGAAGTGGGTCGGTTCGTTCGCCGCCTGCCGGGCGGGGTGCAGCCAGCTGGTGCGGCCGGGCCGGGCGGCGGGCACGTCGATGCCCTGCGGGTTGGATGCCGAGCCGACGATCGTCGGGGTGCCGCTGAACATCGGGTGGCTGCCGCCGACGTCGACGATGACGACGGTGACGTTGTCGGGGGCGCCGGCGTCGAGCGCCTGCTTGAGCAGCAGGTCGGCGGTGCGGCCCGGCGGGAGCTTCTGCCCCAGCACCTTGCTGGTGTGGGCGTCGTCGACGACGCCCGAGAGGCCGTCGGAGCACAGCAGCCAGCGGTCACCCGGCTGGGTCGGCATGATGAACGTGTCGATCTCGGGATCGGGGTCCATGTCGCCGAGCACGCGCATGAGCACGGAGCGGCGCGGGTGGTAGCGGGCCTCTTCGGGGGTGATACGACCTGACTCCACGAGGCGTTGCACGAAGGTGTGGTCGGTCGTGATCTGGGTGAGCGCGTCGTCGCGGTACAGATAGATGCGCGAGTCGCCGATGTGCGCGATGACGGCGTAGTCGTCGACCATGATGAGGCCGCTGACGGTGGTGCCCATGCCGGCGAGCTCGGGTCGGCGGGCGACGGTGTCGATGAGGACGGATGCCGTGGATCCGATGGCGTCCTGCAGCGCGCGCTCGGCCTCGCCCGTCGACGCGAAGGGCTGGTCGAGCTCTTTCAGGCGGTGCACGGCGAGGCTCGAGGCGACGTCACCGCCGGCATGGCCGCCCATGCCGTCGGCGACGACGAACAGGTTCGAGCCGGCGTAGCCCGAGTCCTGGTTGTTGGAGCGCACCTTTCCCGTGTGGGAGATCGCGACGCTCGATCCCTCGAAGACCATGCGGCGCCGGCTACTTCCTCAACTCGAAGGTCGTCGCGCCGACCTTGATGGGGGCGCCGATGCGCACGGGCACCGGGGTGCTGACGCGGTGGCCGTCGTGCCAGGTGCCGTTGGTCGAGTCGAGGTCCTGGATCATCCACTGGTCGCCCCATAGGAGCAGCCGGGCGTGGTGGCTGGAGGTGTAGTCGTCGCGGATGACGAGTCCCGACTCGCTGGAGCGGCCGATCGTGAGGGCGTCGGTGCCGAGCGGAAGTTCGAGCCCCGCCTTGGGGCCGCTCGTGATGACGATGCGCGAGACGGCGTCTCGCGTCGCCTTCTGCGGGCTGGAGGGGGCCGGGGCGCTGGCCGCGGCGGGAGCGATGGGAGCCGTGGCCGCCTGCGCGGGCGGGGGTGCGGCGGCCGGGGCTGTCGCCGGTGCCGGGTCGGGGAGCTTGCGCACCTTCACGCCGAACAGATCGGCGCGGAGGGAGTAGACGATGGCGAAGACGAAGAACCACAGCAGGATCAGGAAGCCGATCTGCAGAAGCAGCAGGGTCAGTTCGCTCGTCACCGGGCGCCCTCCTCGAAGCGGGGACCGTCGAACCCGAAGGCGCGGGTGGCGTCGGAGGCCGAGACGCTCGGGCGGGGCGGCGTGGCTTGGGCGATGACGCGGAAGACGATCTCGGTGCGCCCGATCTTGATGACGGAGTCGGGCGGCAGGGGGGCTTCGGAGACCTTGCGGCCGTCGAGCTCGGTGCCGTTGGTGGAGCCGAGGTCGCGGACCATGGCGCGCTCGCCGTCCCACAGGATCTCGACGTGACGGCGGCTCGTCCCGGCATCCGCGATCGTGATGTCGGCGTCGCTGCCGCGGCCGATGACGGTGCGGCCCTTCGCGAGCGGATGCCGGGCGCCGGCGATGTCGACGACGCCGCGCCAGGCCACCTGCCCGGCCGCGGTCTGCGAGTCGACGCGCAGGGTGCCCGTGGAGAGTTGTTCGTCGGTGGCGAGGGAGACGGTGACGGGTCCGGCGAAGCTGAAGCCCTGCGCCTTGGCGTGCTTCTGGACGAGAGTGAGCAGCTCGTCGTCGAGCGTCGAGCCCAGCGAGCGCATGCGCTCGGCATCCGCCGGAGCCAGGCGCACCTCGAACGCGTTGGGCGCGAGGATGCGATCACGGCTGACGACGGCGGCCTTGGCATCGAGCTCGCTGCGCAGGGCGGCGGCGATCTCGACCGGTTGAATGCCGCTGCGGAAGGACTTCGCGAACGCGCTGTTGACCGCGCGCTCGAGTCCCTTCTCGAAGCTGTCCAGTAGTCCCACGGGGCTCCTCATGCTCGGGGGCCGGTGGGTACATGCTAGTTGTACAGCCTGAGCGAGGACGGAAACCCCGGCCGCAGCTCGGATTCGGGCCCACGCGTGGGCCGTGATATCCTCGGGAAGTTGAGTCCGTGGGATCTTCGGATGCCGCGGCTCGCGCGAGTGGCGGAATAGGCAGACGCGCTGGCTTCAGGTGCCAGTGCCCGAAAGGGCGTGGGGGTTCAACTCCCCCCTCGCGCACAGTGTGTGATGTCTCAGGACATCGTGAACGGATGAACCCCCGGTTTCGGGGGTTCATCCGTTTTGTCGTTGGCGAGGAGTGAGCGCGGCGTCGCGGAACGCCCTGCGCCTCAGGTGGTGGAGCGGCGGCGGAGCCGACGGTCGAATTCATCGAGATCGACGGGGATGAAGCGCAGCTGAATCAGGTGAACGACGGCTGCGAGTGCCAGTACGCCGTAACGTGTTGTTGTGCAGCCGGATCCATTCCCCGGCCTCGGGCGGGCTCTCGCTCGTCAACCCGTCCCCCGACCTAGTGTCGTACGCCAGTAATTCGTTGTCTATCTCTTAGAATGGGGTATGGCACGAGTTGGGCGTCCGAAAGCTGATCTGGTCCTGAGTGACGAGGAGCGTGTGCAGCTGGTCCGCTGGGCTCGGCGGCGGAAGTCGTCGCAGGCTCTGGCGTTGCGCTCGCGGATCGTTCTGGAGAGCGCGACGGGCGCCGCGAACACGGTGGTGGCCGAGCGGCTCGGGGTCAGCCGCCCCACGGTCGGCAAATGGAGAGCGCGATTCCTGGAGCATCGCCTGGACGGGCTCGTGGATGATCCGCGGCCCGGCCGGCCTGCGACGGTGACCGCCGAGCAGGTGGAGGACGTGGTCGTGGCGACGCTGGAATCCACGCCTGCCAACGCGACGCATTGGTCCCGGTCGAAAATGGCAGAGCGCAGCGGGCTGTCCGCGTCGACGATCGGGAGGATCTGGAAGGCATTCGGTCTCAAGCCCCACCGTGCGGACGGGTTCAAGCTGTCCAACGATCCGCTGTTCGTGGAGAAGGTCTACGACATCGTCGGCCTTTACCTGGACCCACCAGAGTCTGCGGTCGTGCTCAGCGTGGACGAGAAGTCCCAGGTGCAGGCGCTGTCCCGCTCGCAGCCGGCGTTCCCGATGATGCCGGGCATGCCCGAGAAGCGCACCCATGACTACTTCCGGCACGGCACCACGAGCCTGTTCGCGGCGATGAACATCGCTGACGGCACGGTGATCGCGTCCACCCATCGGCGGCACCGGGCAGCGGAGTTCAAGAAGTTCCTGGCCAAGATCGATCAGAACGTGCCGGAGCATCTGGACGTGCATGTGATCTGCGACAACTACGGCACCCACAAGCACCCGACCGTGAATACCTGGCTGGCAGCCCACCCACGATTTCACATGCACTTCACCCCGACATACTCGTCCTGGATCAACCAGGTCGAGCGGCTGTTCGCCGAGGTCACCCGCGACCTGCTGCAACGCTCCGACCACCGATCCGTGCAAGCGCTCGAGAGGGACCTCCGAGAGTGGGTCAAGGCATGGAACGAGAACCCGAAGCCCTTCATCTGGACCAAGACCGCAGACCAGATACTCGAATCCCTCGGACGACTATTGCAACGAATTAACGGCGGAGGACACTAGAAGGGCGGCGGATCCTCGGGGATCCGGTATCCGCTGGGGCTCGTCCAGATGATGCGCCCCGTGGCGGGGTCGCGTTCGCTCTGCCACAGGGTCTCGTCTTTGATCGGGTGATGCGGGCCGTCGAGAGGCTCCCCGTTGCCGACGGAGGTCGTGCCCCCGTCCGACCACCGTTTTCGGTGGTCGTAATCGCAGTCGTCGGCGGGTCTCGAGCAGCCCGGGAACACGCACGTCGGATGCAGGGTGCGCAGAAGTCTCCGCATGTCGGCCGGCACCCTGTACATACGGCGGTCGACGTCGACGACCGTGCCGGTCACCGGATGCGTCAGCACCCTGATCCACGACGTCGCCGCGCCGGCGAGTTCCTTCGCGGTCTCGAGCGGAATCGGGCCGTACCCGTCGAGCGTCGCGGGCTCGTCACCCTGGCCGAGAAGCGTCAGGGCGGGGATCGTGATCCGCACGGTCGCCCGCACACGCGATGCCTTCCCCCGCTTGCCCGTCGCGCCGACGTCGATCGGCTGGGCGAGGAGCAGATCGGCGAACACGTCCGCCCGGATCTGCGCAAGGGTGCGCGTCTCATCGGCCAGGCCGTAGAGGTGCCGGGCGCGCTGCTCGAGATCGGCGTCGATCGCGTGCGCCTGCTCCGCCGGGAGCAGTGCGCTGAGCAGCGCCATCCCGTCGAAGTCGGGAGTGAGGTCGACCTGCCGATCCTTCGCGGCACGCGTGTGGCGTTCGCGGAGCGACTCGGGGTGCACGCGCTCGCGGACAGCGCGGGCGCGCACCCGGAATCGACCCGGCACCGCGGTCGTCGCTGGCGCGACGACCGCGGCATCGAACGCCGCCCACGCCTCCGGATCGTCGGCGGGGAGCGAGCCGGCGACCTCGGCCGCGATCATCATGTTCTGCTCGGACACCTCACCGGCCAGACACGCCGCCCACACGCCCGGGGTGCGCTCGCTGAGCGTCTGTGCGCGGTAGGCGCGGCGACGCACCTGGTTGTCGGTCAGCTGCACCCTCGCCCCGGTGTCGGCGGCTGCGGAGCGGACGGCGAGGCCCCGCCGATACGCCCGCACGTCGGCGTTCGACCACCCCCGCGGGTCCTGCCACAGCGGATCCACCGTCGGGTCGGGGCCCACCCACGGCGTCGGATCGGCCGCAGCAGGTGGCTCGTCCATTCCATCGGGCGCCACGGCGCCGTCGGGCAGCAGCCACGGATCGATGTCCGACGCCCAGGGGCCCTCCGCGCCGCACAGCGACGCTTCGGTGACGGCACTCCAGTACGCCTCGGTGAAGGCCGGGTCGTTCCAGACCTCGGCATCCGCCGACCCGTCGTGGAAAGTGACCTTCATATCACACACGATAAGGAGGGCCCCCGACATCGCGACGGGCGGATCGGTCGTTCACTCGGGCACGTCGGCGAAGTAGTCCGCGGCGGCACCGTCGGGGAAAAGTCGGATGGTCTCGCCGGCGTAGAGCTCACCCGAATCACGACGGTTGATCATCGCCAGATGAATATTGTCGATGCAGAACCGCTCACCGATGCCCGTGAAGGTGTCGCCGGGTGCAACGACGTACTCGGTGAGGTCGTCGTTGGCCGTGCCGGTCGCATGCTCCTTGGCGCCCGCATCCACGTGAGAGCCCGTGATGGCCCACTGCCATTCACCGCCATCGACCTTGGACGCGCCAAAGCGCATGGGCGCGGTGCAGCCGAGCCGATCGAGCAGCGGCAGCGCTCCGCCCGTCGCGACGGGACCCCGGCTGCCGCCGTCGGCGACCGCGCTCGGTCGCGTCGGCGACGTCAGGTCTTCGGGCGCATCGGTCGGTGATGTCCCGACGCACGAGACCAGCGGTGCAATGAGGACGAGACCGACCGCCGCACCGATCAGGTTGCGGAAGGCGGTGCGCATGTCCGCATGGTAGCACCCGCCGCCCTCACGCCCGCGGGGCGATGCTCCCGGCATCCGTCCCCGCGGGAAGGTCGTCGTACTCGACCTCGTCGATGCGGTTGCCGTACCGGTCGTGGGTCTGCAGCACCGGCTCGATGCGGTTCGCCGCGACCGCGTCGGAGTGGAAGGATGCCGTGCCCACGCGCTGTCCGGTCAGGTGCAGCTGATGGTGCGCCCCGTTACTTTCTTCGTGGCCGCTCGGTGAGCATGCTGGGTGGTGACGGCCTGCCGGGCCCGGCATGATTGCTG
>NZ_JBNAFJ010000013.1:0-57592 GCF_049707015.1 Microbacterium sp. CH-015
CGTCGGAACGCTACCGTATCCCCGCACGCACGCTACCGGATCGTTACACCGGCGCTACCCGAAGCGCCGGCTTAACAGTCTCGCTGGTTTCAAGGTCGTCGGGAATCGGGCGGACGCCACCGACTCGCAGTTGAGTCAACATACGAGTTGCAGCCATGTTCGTCCCGGCGTCAGTCCAGCGCGACGACTCTATCGCTGCGGCAGCGACACCTGGCCGAATGGCTCATGAGCGTCTCGGATCCATGTTCGTGCACCGCGCGGTTGAGGCAGCTGGTAAACGGCTCCGCCGGTGCGTGTGGGATCCACCCAATGGCGCGTGGCCGCGCCGTAGTTCGTGTCAGGCGCCTAGGCAGATTGAAGTCGGTGCATCGCACGGTCGGACTCCGGTGTTCGTCACGCCTTCCACCACTATTGTCTCGGTATCTGCGCCGCTGAATGTATTCCGGCGAGGTGCCAGTCGCCGGCGATCGTCAGCGGGTGCGCATCGAGGTGTTAGCCGGCCGCCGAGTCACCTGTCGACGACGCACCTTCCGCGCTCTCCTCGGCGCCGCCAACCGCAGCCTGTTCATCCAGCGGATCCTCAAGCACGATGCTCAGGACCTGAGGACTGCCCTCGCCTGTGTCCATCTCAACGACGACCCGCACCTCTACCTCGCTGCTCGCCTCGAAATAGTGGTCGTTGAGCTCCCCGGAGATGCTCACACTTTCACCATCGTCCATGAACCAATCGCCTTTGAAGACAGCGCCTTCGATGTAGAGCAGCGCATCGGCTGTCGCCGTGACCGTCGCTCCTGCTTCTGTCAACTCGAACTCCGAGGTCTGATCGATGGCACTGATCGAGCCGCTCTCCATCGCGGGGACTCCAAACCTGACAAAGTCCGGGTAGTCGTAGTCGCCGCCATAGACGAGTTGCATTGAGATGTCCTCGCCCACCAGCTCGTATAGCGCGTTGGTGGCCGCAGTCACAAGCGCAGCGCGAGCCGCCGCCTCTTCGACCTCGGAGTTCGCATGAGGCACGTTCTTGACGCTCACCACGCGGCTACGATCGACGCCCCGCTCGTCGAGGTCATCGAGCAGATCCTGGTGGAGCGACTTCGAGTCGTCAGACAGGAAGCCCTTGTCAGCGGTCACGAACAGCACCCTGTCGTAGCCTCTGGCCGGGTCCACAACCTCGCGCACCGTCTCCCAAATCACCGTGTCTCGGAACCCGACCGACACAGGCTTCTGGCCCAGTTCGACTTCCTTGAAGGGACGCCGACGTGCGAGGTCGCGCTCGATGATGTCCTCGAGTGGCACATTGGGCACGGGCTCGGACCTGACTCCGTCTCGATCGAGCAATGCCTGGAAAGCAGAGTCCAGATCAGAACCGATCTTTTCGAAGCTAGCCTCCAAGTCAGAAGAAGTCTGGCTCACGTCAATGCCGGCCTTACCCATGTCGCTGATGCCCTTGGCTGCCTGATCGTGCGCACGCTGCGCGGCCTCGCGCCGCTGCCTGAGCAGCTCGTCTATGACGACCTCCGGGTAGATGACGACACAGGATCCCGCTGCTGCCAGATCGAGCAGTTTCTTCCCTGGATCGCCGGCCAACCACGGATCAGAGTGGATGGAGTTGGCGTCGAGCACGACCGCGATCATGAGTCCATCATGCTGGCCAGCCGCATCCTCACGACAGGGCAGGACACAAATTCATCACCGCTCCAGCGCTGAGCGTCCTCTTCCAACACGATCATGACCGGAACTGTGCATTCAGGCGACAGGAGATGGCACGAAGGGGGCCGGTGCTCTCACCCGACAGCACGCAAACCGATCAGACCCTGCGACCCCTCACCGCCTGATTGGGCGGGAGTGTCTTCCGACTCGTGGTGCAGCTCAACGATTTGGCTCTCCAGCACTGACGTCTGCACGGGGTGAGCGAGGAGGCACGGGGGTATCCGCCTCCGTCCGCAAGCCGGTCCCCCGCCGCGGAGACTCTTCACTGGAGATGCCAGCGCCAGCGTCAATCACAGCTCGGGGTCAGGGTCCGATGGTGGACCGTCGTTCGACTTCTCGAAGCCATGGATCAAAGTCCATGAGCTGCATCCGGTTTGCAGTGGACTCCTTGTACGCGGACTGCCAGCGCTCGATGACGTACATCGCGTAGTCCAGGTAATTCGCGCCACGCTCGAGCCAGAGTCGATCGAAAGAAGCGAGCTCGCGAGGGTCCCCGCCGAGTAGCTCATGCAAGCCGAGCCCGGTAGCGGTTCCGACCGCGTCCCGAACGTTTCGATGGAGATGCCAACCATCGGGCAGCAAGTCTCGATGAACTTCGATAGTCCTGAGCGCGCGATCTATCGTCTTCACCCACTTCTTTACGTTGCGTGAGAACTGGACCTTGCGCATTCGCCGATGAAGCGGGCGGAGGGCCCGCAAGATTTCGTCCGCGCCGGCTCGACGTCGTTCGCGGCTGTCACGCGCACGATCGCGCTTCCCGCCATGCAGGGCTTCCACTCCCGCACCAGCCAAAGAGCCCACCGTCGCAGCGATCACCTCGGACATCACAACTCCTCCCCAACCCATGAACGGTTTGACACAGATCCTGGCGCGACCCTCCGACATGGGAGATGTTGACTGAGGCGGCGGCGTGGCGCCTCGCCCGCGGCGAACGGCAGCAGGTTCTGTCGCGTCCGGCTGGACGAATGACCTGGGTCCACCAGCCCGACGCGGAGCCGCCTCCCAGGCGCGCAACGTAGACTGGTCGCGATAGGCGAACTTCTCATTCGTCTCGCCCCGGCTGTGTGGTAACAGTCGGGGCTTCCTTTTTCGGAGCCCGCCATCCAGCGCCCGCCGGCCGGTCCCTCACCGTTCAGTCCACGACATCATCGCAGTTGGTGACGCCTGTCAGGCTGCTGATGCTCTCAAGACCCGCACGGTGGAATGCGCGATGGCGGTAGCCCAACTGCGACACCGTTGCGCATGCTGACCGGTGGCACGCTCGCCGCCACCCCAAGACCGCCGCCCCGAGCAGTCACCCGGAGGCGGAGGCAATATCCGTGCGCGCGAAATCATCGCCGAAGTACAGCAGGGACTCGCCGCGGTCCTTGGCGAGCGCGTAGCTGAAGCAGTCGCCAAGATTCAGCCGCGCCGGATGGCCCGAGCCTCTGCCGTAGTCGCGGTAGGCCTGCCGGGCGATCGTCGCCTGAGCGGCCGTGAGAGGCGCGACGTCGAGTTCGAGTGAGGCGAGAAGCTCCTCGAACCTGGTGACGCGGACGGGGTCGCGCGTCCCGTCGATCACGATGGATACCTCCACCAGCGTCGCCGCAGAAATCGCGGGCCGAGGCACTGTCAACAGGGATTCGAGAAGGGTTTCCGCATCCGCCTCCCCCTTCACGATCGCGACGAGCGCCGAGCTGTCGACGATCACGCGGGCAGTCCCGTCTCGGAGTCGTAGAGTTCGCGAGCGAAAGGATCAAGGTCCACCCCGCGGAAGGCCTCTTGAGCGGCGGCGACCGCCGCCCGGATGCGCGCGACCCTCGCCTCCTGCGCCGCTCCCGCGTCCAGTTCTACCCTCGCGCTCCGACTTTCTACCCTCAGAGCCTCAGCACCTCAGTAACACGCACGACGGCGGAGCCTTCGTCGACGGATGCCGCGAGGTCGACCTCGGCCCGGATGCGCCAGTCGTGGTCGCCCGCCGGGTCGTCGATCGTCTGCTCGACGCGCCAGATCCCGGATGCCGCGGCATCCGTGTCGTCGATGACGCACAGCCGCGGCGAGCGCGCGGGGCCGCCGGTGAGAATCTCGTCGTGTTCGTCGAAGTACCGATCCAGCACCTCGGGCCAGCCGACGTCGGGGTCGAGCGCGACGAGCGCGTCATCGTCCTGGAGGGCCGCGAGCTGCACGCGCCGGAACAGCTCGTTGCGCACGAGCACCGTGAACGCGCGCCGGTTGGTGAGGATCGACGGCGGCGCCGGCGGCACGACCGCGACGTCGTCCTCGGGCAGATGCGCGGCGGGGTCGATGAGCGCTGACCACTCGTCGACGAGGCTGGAGTCGACCTGCCGCACGAGCTCGCCGAGCCACTCGATGATGTCCATCAGCTCATCGGTGCGGGCATCGGCCGGCACGGTCTGGCGGATCGCGCGGTACGCGTCGGAGAGGTAGCGCAGCACGAGACCCTCGCTGCGGGCAAGCTGGTAGAACGACACGTACTCCGCGAACGACATCGCCCGCTCGAACATGTCGCGGACGACCGACTTGGGGCTCAACTCGAAATCGCGCACCCACGGTTGGCTCGACGCGAACACCTCGAACGACTGCGCGAGCAGCTCCGCGAGCGGCTTCGGCCACGTGACCTCTTCGAGCAGCGCCATGCGCTCGTCGTACTCGATGCCGTCGCGCTTCATCGCGGCGACCGCCTCGCCGCGCGCCTTGTACTCCTGCTGGCTCAGAATCGCACGCGGATCGTCGAGCGTCGCCTCGATGACGCTCACGACGTCGAGGGCGTAGTGGCCCGTGCCCACGCCGCCCTCCGTGCTCGACCGTGGCGGCGCCTCCGGGTCGAGCAGGCCGATGGCGGCGAGCGCGAACGGCGACAGCGGCTGATTGAGTGCGAAGTTCGGCTGCAGGTCGACAGTGAGCCGGATTCGCGGGGCGGATGCCGCGTCGCGCTCCACCTCCACGATCCCGGCGTCGACGAGCGTGCGGAAGATCGCGATCGCGCGACGCGCCAGCTCGTACTTCCGCGCGCGGGGCTCGTGGTTGTCGAACACGAGAGCGCGCACGTTCGCGAACACGTCGCCGCCCCGGCCGATGACGTTGATGAGCATCGCCGCCGACAGCTTCAGCTGCGGGACGAGCGGCTCGGGCGCCGCCGCGATCAGGCGCTCGTACGACCCCTCACCCCAGTTGACGACGCCCGTCGGCGCCTTCTTGCGCACGATCTTCTTGCGTTTCGCGGCGTCGTCACCGGCCTTCGCGAGCGCAACGGCGTTCTCGATCTCCCACTCCGGCGCCATCACGACAACGTTTCCGTAGGTGTCGTAGCCGGCGCGGCCCGCACGCCCCGCGACCTGGTGGAACTCCCGCGCGGTCAGCTGCCGCATCCGGGTCCCGTCGTACTTCGACAGCGCCGTGATCATGACGGTCCGGATCGGGACGTTGATCCCGACGCCGAGCGTGTCGGTGCCGCAGATCACCTTCAGCAGTCCCCGCTGCGCGAGCGTCTCGACGAGTCGCCGGTAGCGCGGCAGCATCCCGGCGTGATGCACGCCGATCCCCGCCCGCACGAGACGCGACAGCGTCTTGCCGAAGCCCGTCGTGAAGCGGAATCCGCCGATCGCGTCGGCGATCTCGTCGCGCTGCGCGCGCGTCGTCAGATTGACGGATGCCAGGGCCTGCGCCCTCTCCAGCGCCGCCGCCTGCGCGAAGTGGACGACGTAGACGGGCACCTCGCGTTCGTCGACGAGCATCGTGAGCACCTCGTGCACCGGGCGCCGCTCGTAGGAGAAGTGCAGCGGCACGGGCCGCTCCACGCCGGTCACGAGTGCCACGGGGCGGCCGGTGCGCCGCTCGAGATCGTCCGCGATCGGAGTGACGTCGCCGAGCGTCGCCGACATCAGTAGGAACTGCGCGCGCGGCAGAAGCAGCAGGGGCACCTGCCAGGCCCAGCCCCGGTCGGGGTCGCCGTAGTAGTGGAACTCGTCCATGACGACCTGGTCCACGGGCGCGTCGGGACCGAGCCGCAGCGCGACGTTCGCGAGGATCTCCGCCGTGCAGCACACGATCGGCGCGTCGGGGTTCACCGACGAATCGCCCGTGACCATGCCGACGTTCTCGGCGCCGAAGACGTCCACGAGGGCGAAGAACTTCTCGCTCACCAGCGCTTTGATCGGCGCCGTGTAGTACGAGCGACCGCCGGCGGCGAGCGCCGCCGCGTGGGCGGCGATCGCGACGAGCGACTTGCCCGTCCCGGTCGGCGTCGACAGGATGACGTGCGCGCCCGAGACGAGCTCCATGACCGCCTCGTCTTGCGCCGGGTAGAGCGTCAGCCCACGGCCGGCCGCCCACTGCACGAACCCGTCGTAGGCGGCATCCGCCCCGGCGCCGGCCGGCACGAGGTCGACGAGGCGCGGCTGGTCGGTCATCCCTCGAGTCTGCCAGCCCCCTTGCTCCCTCCGTCACGGGCACAACTCAGTCTGGACGGGGCCGCCACTCCGCGGCGGCCCCGCAATGGCGCGCCCGGCCCGGCGGAGCGGGCTCGCGCAGACTGAGTTAGGGACCGTGCCCGCGCCGCACCCGGCAAACCCGGCGGGAACTGGCGGGCCCGGCAGGACCTGGCGGCCCCGGCAGGCCCCGGCAGGACCGGCAACCCGGGCTGGCCGGCACTGCGGGCTGGCCCGGCAGTCCGAGCGGGCCGCCGGGCCGGGTCGCTACCGCGCCTTGGCTGCGACGATGCGGGCGGCGGCTTCGTCGACGCGGCGGGCGAACGCGGGGTCGGACTGCGCCTTGGCCAGCACGGCGTCGTACATGGCCGCGAACACCGTCGGGTCGGCCGACGCGAGCACCAGGTCGACCCCCGCCGACAGCGCGAGGACGGCGCGATCGCCCGGACTCCACGCCTGCGCGGCGACCGCCGCCGAAAGGTCGTCGGTCATGATCACCCCGTCGAAGCCGACCGTACTGCGGACGAGCCCGACCACCGTGGGTGAGAACACCGCCGGCGCGGCGGGGTCGATGTTCTGGTAGATCGCCGTCGACAGCATCACCGCCGACGGGCCGGCCGCGGTCAACGACCGGTAGACCGAGACATCCGGACCGTCCGCCGTCACCGTCGTGTCGACGACGTTCGCGGTCGTGTCGGTGTTCGCCGTCACGTGGCCCAGGCCCGGGAAGTGCTTGAAAACGGGGAGCACCCCGGCATCCCTCATCCCCTGCGCGAACGCGCCCGCCTTCGCGGCCACGGTCGCCTCGTCGTAGCCGTACTGGCGGCCGAGCGCGCCGATCGGCGGGTTGGAGAACCGCGTGTCGTGGCTCGTGACGATGTCCGCGACGGGCGCGAGGTTCATGTCCACACCGGCCGCCGCGAGCTGACCACCCCACACCGCCGCCTGCGCGTGCAGCTGATCGTCGGGAAGGTCCGCCTGACGGATCGCGTACGGCATGTCGTCGAACCCGGGACCGCGCAGCACCTGCACCTCGCCGCCCTCCTGGTCGGTGGCGACCCAGAGCCGGATGCCGCCGGTCGCCCCGCTCCCGACCAGCCCCGTGAACTGGTCCACCACGGCGGCGACGGCGGCCGTCCCGCTCTGCGTGCGCCCGTGCAGGAAGATGCTGCCCGCGTGCCGGTCGGTGATCGCCGCCAGCGTCGCCGGCGTCGCGGCGGACACGTCGGTGCCGACCATGAACAGCTGGCCCACGCGCTCCTCGAGGCTGAGCCCCGCCAGCGGGTCCGCCGTCGGCGTGGGCGTCGGGGTCGAGGTCGGGGTCGGTGCGGCGGTCGTCGCGGTGGGGGAGGGGGCGGATGCCGGGGCGCACCCGGCGAGCACCAGCATCCCCGCCACCATCAGCGCGCCGACCGTGCGGCGCGGGTCGGACGCGGTGCGGGGCATGCGCCCATCCTCCCGGCTGCGCCGCCGACGCGATAGGGGCGTCGGGGGCGCGCGGCCGCCACCCCGCGTCACACCCGCTCGGGGGCGTGCAGCCGCGCGAGGTAGCGCTCCGCGGTGCGCGGGGCGCCGCGGCGGTCGGTCAGCGACACCACCACCGTCACCGCGGTCGCGAGCGGGATGGTCCAGGCTGCGGGCTGCGCCAGGTACGGCGCCGCCACCCCCACACCCCCGACGGCGGCGTAGATGAGGAGCGACAGCCCGCACGCCACGCCGCCGCTGACCATCCCGGCCACCGCCCCGCGGGCGGTGAGCCCCGACCACCACACACCCAGCAGCACCACCGGCGAGAGGCAGGATGCCGCGAACACGAACACCATCCCGACGCTCGAGCCGAGGCCCGCCGGCGCCGTCACCAGCGCGATGACGAAGGGCACGGCGGTGCACAGCAGCGCCGACACGCGGAACGAGCGCACCGATCCGCCGAAGACGTCCTGGCTCACGACCCCCGCGAGCGACACGACGAGACCGGCCGAGGTCGCAAGAAACGCCGCGAAGGCCCCCGCCACGATGAGCGCCGTCAGCAGTTCGCCCACGATCCCCGGGAACACCCGCGCCGGCAGCACGAGGACGACGGTGTCGGCCGCACCGGGCTCGGCGAGATCCGGCGCGACGACGCGGGAGATGAGGCCCATCGCGCTCGAGACGGCGTAGAACGCGCTCACCATGACGATGACGAGCACCGTCGTGCGGCGCGCCGAGACGCCGTCGGGACTCGTGTAGAACCGCACGAGCACGTGCGGCAGGCCCATCGTGCCGAGCAGGAGCGCGACGAGCAGCGAGCCGGTCGCGTAGGCGTCGATCCCCGCCGGCCCCGCAGAGCTCGGGAAGGCGACGGCCGGATCGAACTCGTGCGGGGTTCCGTACAGCGCGAACGCCATGACGACGACCGGCACCAGCAGCGCCGTGAGCTTGAGCCAGTACTGGAAGCCCTGCACGAACGTGATCGCCCGCATCCCGCCGGCGGCCACGAGCGCGGCGACGAGCGCCGCGACGACGGCCGCGCCGGTCCACGGCGGCAGATCGGCGACGACCTGCAGCGTGATCCCCGCGCCGTGCAGCTGCGGCACGATGTAGAGCCACCCGATGATGAGCACCGCGACGCTTGTGACCCGGCGAGCGAGCGGCGACTCCAGCCGCGCCTCGACGAAGTCGGGGATCGTGTACGCGCCGCTCCGGCGCAGCGGCGCGGCGACGAACGCGAGCACGAGGAGGTACCCGGCGGCGTAGCCGATGGGAAACCAGAATCCGCGCGCACCGTCCAGCAGGACCAGTCCCGACAGGCCCAGGAAGGTCCCCGCCGACAGGTACTCGCCGCTGATCGCCGACGCGTTCCACACCGGACGCACCGTGCGCGAGGCGACGAAGAAGTCGCTCGTCGTCCGCGAGATCCGGAGGCCGTATGCGCCGATCAGCACCGTCGCGAGGATGACCGCGGCCACCGCGGCGAGGTCGAGCAGGGCGTTCACTCGCGCTCCCGCAGCGTCCGGTAGCGGCGCTCGTTGCGCGTCGCGCCGCGCGTGTACAGCACCGCGAAGACGACGATCGCCGGGTAGAACGCGAACGCGTGCAGCAGCCACGACACCGGCACGCCCGCGAGCGTCCACCGGTCGAGTTCGGGGATGAGGGCGACGGCGAGAGTGAGCGCGACCACCACGACGACGAACCCGGCGACGGCGCCGAGCGCGAGCCGCAGCTGCGACCGCCGCAGGGCGCGGTCGTACACGGCATCCGCCTCGTCGAACGCGCCGGGCGACGCCGACGCGGGGACGGGGACGGAGCGCGTGACGGGGCGACGGATGCCGGGACCTCGCGGCGGCGACGGATCGGCGCTGACGCGCACGCGCGGCGGCACCCGCCGCGGCGCGTCGCTCATCGTCCCGTCTCCCGTGCGCGCACCAGCGCGTCGCGCACCGCGGGCAGCATCCGCCGGCTGACGGGGATCGTCGCGGGCACGGTCCCGACGAGGACGATCGCCGGCTCCGCGCCGCTCAGCCGCGCCTCGGCGATCGCTCCGACGGCGACGAGGTACGAGCGGTGCACGCGGACGAAGCCGTGCGGCGCCCACCGCTCCTCCAGCTCCGAGATGGGCGCCCGGATGAGATGCGCACCGTCGTCGGTGTGCAGCCGGGAGTAGTCCCCCTGCGCGTGCACCCAGCGCACATCGCGGCGGCGGACGAACCGGACCGCCTGGCCGACGGTGACCGGCAGCAGCTCATCGTCGCCGTCGGCGCCGGTCCCCGCCAGCTCGATGGCCCGGTCGACGGCACGGCGCAGCCGCTCGGCGCGCACGGGCTTCAGCAGGTAGTCCACGGCGCGCACCTCGAACGCGTCGACGGCGCGCGCGTCATCGGCCGTGACGAACACGATCGCCGGCGGTGCCGCCAGTCCCCTCATCGCGGCGGCGAGCGCGAAGCCGTCGAGCCCTGGCATGTGGATGTCGAGGAACGCGACCGCCACGGCCCGCTCGGCCAGGTGCCGCAGCGCGTCGGCGCCCGAGCGAGCCTGCACGATGTCGCCGATGCGCGGATCGGCCCGCAGCAGATGCGCGAGCTCCGCCAGGGCCGGCGCCTCGTCGTCCGCGATGAGCACGTCGATCATGCGCCGGCTCCCGCCGTGTCGAGCGCGTGCTGCGGCTGCGACTTCGGGATCCGCATCCGCACGAGCGTCCCCGCTCCGGTGTTGGTCTCCACGACGAGTCCGCCGCCGGGGCCATACAGCTGCCGCAGCCGCGTGTCGACATTGCGGATGCCGACGTGCGCGCCGTCGGCATCCGTGTTCAGCAGCGCTCGCAGCTGCTCCGGATCCATGCCGACGCCGTCGTCCTCTACGGTGATCTCGGTGTGCGTCGCGTCGTCGCGCGCCTCGATGCGGATGCCGCCGCCGCGCTCCCCGGGCTCGAGCCCGTGTCGCACGGCGTTCTCGACGATCGGCTGCACCGACAGGAACGGGATCACCGTCGACAGCGTCTCGGGCGCGATCCGCAGCGTCACGGCAAGGCGATCGCCGAAGCGGGAGCGCTCCAGCTCGAGATAGGAGTGGATGCTGCGCAGCTCCTCGGCGAGCGTCGTGAACTCGCCCTGGCGGCGGAAGGAGTAGCGCGTGAAGTCCGCGAATTCGAGCACCAGCTCGCGGGCGCGGGCCGGGTCGGTCGTGATGAACGAGGCGATCGCGGTGAGCGCGTTGTAGATGAAGTGCGGCGAGATCTGTGCCCGCAGGGCGCGCAGCTCCGCCTCGGCGAGCGCGGTGCGCGAGGCGTCGAGCTCGCCGAGCGCGAGTTGGGCGGCGCACCAGTCGGCGACCTCGGCCACCGCGCGGACGAGGGCGGCGCGCACCGGGGCGGCGAAGGCGACGAGGACGCCCGCGAGCGCGCCGTCGACGACGATCGGGGCGGCCGCAGCATCCCCCGCGCCGGGACCGCCCGCGCCGGGACCGCCCCCGCCCGGGACGCCCGCGCCATCCCCGTCCGCGCCGCCGGCGCCCGCGGCCTCGCCGGCGCGGAGGACCTGCCGCCGGCCGGTCTCCACGACGCGCGCCGCGACCCGGCGGGCGGCGGCTTCGTCCACCGGACCGTCGGCGGCGACCACCCGTCCGTCCTGCACGAGGGCGACGGCGGCCGATCCCAGTAGAGTGCGGAGGTGTCGTGCCGCCCGGCCGACGTCATCGGCGCCGAGCCCGCCCCGCAGATGCACCGCGGCCAGACCCGCCTCGTGCAGCGCGCGGTGGGCGGCCTGCTCGGCGTCGCTGCCGAGGTCAGCGCCGCCGCGGCCGAGCCGCCGCGCCAGCAGCAGCAGGATGACGAGGCCGGCGCCGCCCGCGACGCCGAGCACGGCGGCGAGGACGACGGCATCGGTCACGGTGCCAGCCTAAGCAGTCCCCTGCCGCGGGCATCGGCCCTCAGCAGCACCACGCGCCGGGGTTGCGGTCCTGATCGTCCATCCGCTGCCGCCAGAACTCGCGCTCGGTGGGCACCGGCGCGCCGGGGTGGTGGCGAGCCTGATGGGCGACGTACGTCGCGTAGGCGCTGTCGCCCATCAGGCTCGTCATGTACCAGCGGATGCCGCGGGCAGCCCGCGTGAGGTGCGCGCCGAGCCGTGTGGCGAACTCCTTCGATCGGGTGCGCACAGGCCCGGATCCGGCCGGATCGGCCGCATCGGTGTGCAGATCGAAGGAGTTAGCCACGCCCGCCGCCCCTCAGTGCCCGCGGTGGGCGAGCTCGCGCCGCTCCTCGGCGAGGATCGGCTCCCACTGCTTCTCGAGCTCGCGCTCGGGCTTGGTCGGGATGAGCCCGGCCGGCGCGTAGCGGCGCGAGGGCACGGGGACGTCCTCGGTGTTCTCGCCGCCGCCGGCGAGGATCGCCTTGATCGTCACGACCGACGCCGCGATGATCACGATGATCGCGAGCATCACGAAGATGATCGACAGCGTGCCCTGGACCGCGGTGTTGCGGATGACGGCGTTCACGACCTCGGGCGTGCCGAGCGAGCCGTCGCCGGCCGCCTGCGCTGCGCGGTACTTCGCGTTGTTCGCCCAGTATCCGATCGCCGGGACCGGCGAGAAGATCTTGTAGGCGGATGCCGTGATCGTGATGACGGCGGTGAACACCATCGGCACGGCGATGATCCACAGCCACTTCACGTAGCTCGGACCTCGCTTGGCCACGATCGCCATGACCACGGCGAGCGCGATCGCGGCGAGCAGCTGGTTGGCGATGCCGAACAGCGGGAAGAAGGTGTTGATGCCGCCGAGCGGGTCGGTGACGCCGAGGATGAGGATCGTGCCCCAGCCGGCCACCATGATGGCGGTGCAGATCCAGACGCCCGGCCGCCACGTCACGTCACGGAACTTCGGCACCCAGGCGCCGATCGAGTCCTGCAGCATGAAGCGCGCGACGCGCGTCCCGGCATCCACCGCGGTCAGGATGAACAGCGCCTCGAACATGATGGCGAAGTGGTACCAGAACGCCATCAGGGCGGTTCCGCCGAGGAACTGGTGCATGATGTGCGCGAGTCCGAGGGCGAGCGTGGGCGCGCCGCCGGTTCGCGAGACGATCGATTCCTCGCCGACGTTGGCGGCCGTGGTCGTGAGCATCTCGGGGGTGAGATGCACTCCGGTCAGGCCCAGCGAGTTCACGAACGCGACGGCGCCCTCGACGGTGCCGCCGGTCGCGGCGGCCGAGGCGTTCATCGCGAAGTAGATGCCCTGGTCGATCGACACGGCCGCGACGAGCGCCATGATCGCGACGAACGACTCCATGAGCATGCCGCCGTACCCGATGAAGCGGGTCTGCTTCTCCTTCTCGATGAGCTTCGGGGTGGTGCCCGAGGCGATCAGCGCGTGGAAGCCCGACAGAGCGCCGCAGGCGATCGTCACGAACAGGAACGGGAAGAGCGGTCCGGCGAACACCGGGCCCAGGCCGTTCTCGCCGAAGATCGTGACGGCGGGCACGGAGATCTCCGGCCGCACCAGCACGATGGCGCCGGCGAGCATGACGATGACGCCGATCTTCATGAACGTCGACAGGTAGTCGCGGGGGGCGAGCAGCAGCCACACCGGCAGCACCGCGGCGATGAAGCCGTAGATGATGATGCCGACGGCGATCGTGGTGCGGTCGAGGTGGAAGATCGCCTGGCCCCATTCGGTGCCGGCGACCCAGCCGCCGCCGACGATCGCGAACATCAGCAGGACGAAGCCGATGAGCGAGACCTCGGTGACCTTGCCGGGGCGCAGGTAACGCAGGTACACGCCCATGAACAGGGCGATCGGGATCGTCATCGCGACCGAGAACACACCCCACGGGCTCTCGCCCAGGGCGTTGACCACGACGAGCGCGAGGATCGCGACGATGATCAGCATGATGAGCAGCGACGCGATGATCGCGGCCGTGCCGCCGATCCGGCCGAGCTCCTGACGGGCCATCTGGCCGATCGTGCGGCCGCCGCGGCGCATCGAGAAGAACAGCACCGTGTAGTCCTGCACCGCGCCGGCGAGCACGACGCCGACGATGATCCAGATCGTGCCGGGGAGGTATCCCATCTGCGCCGCGAGGACGGGGCCGACGAGGGGTCCGGCGCCGGCGATGGCGGCGAAGTGGTGGCCGTACAGCACCCGGCGGTCGGTGGGGACGTAGTCCTTGCCGTCCGAGCGGACCTCGGCCGGAGTCGCCCGCCGGTCGTCGGGGCGCGTGATGTAGCGCTCGATGACCTTCGAGTAGAACCGGTAGCCGATCAGGTAGGTGCAGACGGCCGCGAAGACGAACCAGATCGCGTTGACGGTCTCGCCGCGCACGACGGCGAGCATGACCCACGCGAGGCCGCCGAGCAGCGCGATCGCCACCCACAGGACGATCTTCGGCCAGGTCCAGCGGCTGGCCTCGCGCTCCTGCTCGTCGGTGACGGCGACGGGGGGAAGGGACGGGTCGGTGACGATCTCGGGGTCGTCGGCCACGGCGGAACCGCGGCGTGATGAAGGTGCACTCATCGGATCTCCTCACAGGGCGCATCATCGCGCCGCACCAGGGTAAGAAGGACGACGTCCGGGTGTCGGGGCGGAGTGCGCACGATGCGACGAACGGCGCCGATGGCGCGACAAGCGGCATCCGCACCTCCCTCCCTGGCGGAACAGAAGCCCGCGCGCTTACGTTGGACACACACACCGACGGAGGGAGCCGACATGGCCGACGAGGTCCGCATCGTCCGCAACGACGACAAGCACCGGTACGAGGTGATCGTCGACGACACGGTGGCAGGGTTCACCGAATTCGAGGCGGATGCCGAGGGCAGGCTCGTCTTCCCGCACACCGAGATCGACCCGGCGTTCGGGGGCCGGGGCCTCGGCTCGACCCTCGTCGGCGGAGCGATGGCCGATGTCGCCGCGCGCGGCGAAGCCGTCGTGCCGGTGTGCCCGTTCGTCGTGAAGTACCTGCAGAAGCACGAGGTCCCGGGCCTGGAGGTCCGGTGGCGTCCGCGCGACGTCGAGACCGCCGACGCCGCACCGCTGGAGGATCGGCTGCCCGGCGACGAGGGCGTCGGGACCATGCGGGGATGACGAGACTCGACGCGGGGCCCGAGGACGCCCTCCGGCAGGAGGCCTGCGACGGCCCGCGGGCGCTGCTGTTGGAGGCGCGCGAGGTGCCGCTCGGCGGCGTCCGGGCGATGGAGGTGCACCGCAGTCTCCCGCAGCGGGAGCTGCCGATGGTGGGCGCCTGGTGCTTCCTCGACCGGTTCGGGCCGCAGGTCGCGAAGATGCGGGTCGAGCCGCATCCGCACATCGGCCTGCAGACCGTGACGTGGCCCTTCGTCGGCGAGGTCCGGCACCGCGACGTCCTCGGCAGCGACGTCCTCGTCCGGCGCGGGGCGCTGAACCTCATGACCAGCGGGGCGGGCATCGCGCACTCGGAGTACTCCGTCGGCGAGGATGCCGTGGCGTTGGACGCCCTGCAGCTGTGGGTCGCTCTGCCCGAGACGCGGCGCCACGGGGCGCCCGCCTTCGAGCGGCACGAGGATCTCCCCGTGGTCGAGCTCGGCGACGGCGCCACCGCGACGGTCGTCGTGGGCGCGTTCGCCGGGGCGACCTCACCCGCCGCGATGTACACGCCGATCGCGGGGGCCGAGGTGCGCATCCCCGCCGGAGGGCGGGTGCTCCTGCCGCTGGAACCGGCGTGGGAGTACGCCCTCGTCGGGGTCGACGGCGCACCGATCGTGTCGACCCCTGAACCGGTGACGCTGGCCGACCAGAGCCTGCTGTATCTCGGCATCCGTCGCGATGAGATCGAGGTCCGCGCCGAGCGCGAGAGCACCCTGTTCGTCCTCGGCGGCGAGCCGTTCGAGGCGGACATCGTCATGTGGTGGAACTTCGTCGGCCGCACCCACGAGGAGATCGTCGCCGCGCGCGAGGACTGGGAGGCCGGCGCGCCGCGGTTCGGTCACGTGGTCGGTCACGGCGCCGAGCGCATCCCCGCTCCGCCGCTGCCCGCCGTGCGCCTCACGCAGCGCCGGCGGCGGGGCTGACCCGCGCGGACGGGTTTTCACGGCCGGACCGGCGGAGGCGGACGGCTACGCTGGAGGGGTGGCCCGACACACGCTCCTCTCGACGCGCGTGCTGCTCGTGTGCGCGGCGATCGGGGTCGCAACCGGAATCGTCGGCGGCATCGCCGGCATCCTCACGCCGCTCATCCTCGCCTCGCCGCTGGCCATCGCCTACGGCTTCGTCCTCGGCGCGCACGTGCTGCCGGGCATCGTCGCGCAGGAAGTGCTGCGGATGCCGCTCGTCGCGATCCTGACCCACGTGCTCGCGGCGCTCGTCGCGACGGCGTTCAACCCGGCGTGGGCGCTGCGGTTCATCGGCACGGCGCTGCTGTTCGGCGCGATCCAGGAGGGCGTGGCCGCCCTCACCCGCTACCGCGCCTGGGGGCCGTGGCGCTTCTTCATCTCCGCCGTGATCATCGGCGTCATCGTCGCCGTCGCGGTGTTCTTCGCGGCGCATCTGAGCGCGTTCGCGCCGTGGGCGCAGGTGGCCTACCTCATCCTGTCGGTGCTCGGCCCCGTGGCGTGGACGGCGCTGGGCCTCGGCATCGGCGCCTCGCTGCGGCGGGCGGGCGTCGCCCGGCAGACCGCCGCGCGCTGACGCCGGCGGGCGGTGCGGCGCCGGGTCGGGCGCCGGGTCGTCGGCGGCGTGGGCGTAGCGGCGTGGGCGCCGGATTCCGAGGAGAAAGCCGCATTCCGAGGACCGGATGCCGGGGTTCGCTCCTCGGCATCCGTCGTCTCCTCGGAATCCGTCAGGGCGGGGCGCCGGGATCGGGGCGGGGCGCCGGGATCGGGGCGCCGAGGGCGTCGAGGGTGCCGGGGCGGCCAGGGCGGCCAAGGCGGCAAGGCGGGCGGGGTCGACGGCGCAGTGTTGGCGCGGAACTTAGGCTCAGCTAACCTAAGGTGACTCCTCTGTTCTGACCGCTGGGACTTCCCGTGACCTCTGCCGTCCCCGGAGCGGCCGTCACGGCCGACCCCGCCACGACGCCGACACCGCTGCTGCGCGTCGACGACCTCGGCATCCGTCACGACGGGGCGGATGCCGCGGCCCCGGCATCCGCGTCGTTCCAGGTCTCCCGCGGCGAGGTCGTGCTCCTGCTGGGCCCCAGCGGCGCCGGCAAGTCGACGCTCGCGCTGGCGCTGAACGGGCTGATCCCGCACGCCGTGCCGGCCACCGTGACCGGGACGGTGCTCGTGGACGGACGCGACGCGGCCACGACGCCGGTGTCGGAGCTCAGCACGCACGTCGGGATGGTGTTCCAGGACCCCGACGCGCAACTCGTGACGGGGACACTTCTCGACGAGGTCGCCTTCGGGCCGGAGAACCTGCGCCTTCCGGTGGACGAGGTGCTGGCCCGCACCGAAGACGCCCTGCGCCGCGTCGGGCTGTGGGACCGGCGCCACGAGAACCCCGACCGGCTGTCCGGCGGCGGCAAGCAGCGACTCGCGATCGCCTGTGCGCTCGCGATGGGCTCACCGCTGCTGGTGCTCGACGAGCCGACGGCCAATCTCGACCCGCAGGGAATCGAGGAGGTGTACGCCGCGCTCGGCGAGCTCGTCGCCGCGGGCGACCGGGCGATCCTGCTCGTGGAGCACAACCTCGACGCCGTCGTCGGCATCACCGACCGCGTCGTCGTGCTCGACCACGACGGCCGCACGTACGCCGACGGGACCGTCGACGCCGTCCTGCGCGCCCGCGCCGAGGAGCTGCACGCCATGGGGGTATGGCTGCCGGTGTCGACGATCGCCGCGCTGCGCCTGCGCGCCGCCGGCTGGACGCTGGATCCGCTGCCGCTGGAGCCCGCCGAGCTGCACGCCGCCCTCGAGGCCGCGGCGGCCCCGGCTCCCGCGGCCCCCGGATCCGCCGCATCCGCCGCAAGCACGCAGGCATCCGGCGCCCCGGCATCCCCGGCATCCGCGGCCCCCGGATCTGCCGCAGCCGCCGCAGCCAGCACCCCGGCTCCCGGATCCGCCGCATCCAGCACCCCGGCATCCGCCCTTTCCGTTCCAAAAGCAGGCCGGATCGACACTTCTGCCCCGCAGCCCGGCCCGAATGCGCAATCCAGCCTGCTTTCGGAACCGATCATCCGGGTCACCGGCCTGCGCACCCGCCGCGGGCGCGCCGAGATCCTGCACGGCATCGACCTCGACGTGCCCGCCGGGCAGTTCGTCGCGATCGTCGGCGCGAACGGCGCGGGCAAGACGACCCTGCTGCAGTCGATCGCGGGCGTCGTGCGGGTGCCGCGCGGCCAGGTCACGGTCGACGGCGTCGATGTCGCACGCACCGACCTGCGCACGCTGTCGCGCCGCATCGGGTTCGTCTTCCAGAACCCCGAGCATCAGTTCATCGCGCACACCGTGTACGACGAACTCGCCCACGGCCTGCGGCTGCAGCGGCTGCCCGAGCCCGAGGTGCGCGAGCACGCGTTCGACGTCCTGCGCCGGTTCGGCCTCGAGGGCAAGGCCGACGTGCACCCGTTCCTCCTGTCCGGCGGGCAGAAACGGCGACTGTCCGTCGGCACGGCGCTCGTCGCGGGGGCTCCCGTGCTCGCCCTCGACGAGCCGACGTTCGGACAGGACCGGGCGCGCGCCGACGAGCTCATGCACCTCCTCCGCGAGCTCAGCGGGGCCGGCACCACCATCCTCGTCGTGACCCACGACATGCAGCTGGTCACCGAGTACGCGCACCGCACGATCGTCGTCGGCGATGGTCGCATCGTGGCGGATGCCGAAACTTCCGCCGTCTTCGCCGACGATGCACTGCTGCGCGCCGCGGGACTGCGGCAGCCGCCGCTGCGTCGCGCGTTCGCCGGCCTCCGCCGGCATCCGTCGCTCGCGGGCGTCGTCCGCCTGGGAGACCTGCCGTCCGCACCCGATCACCCGTCCGCGCCCGACCACGGCCCTGCCGCCGCCCGCACGCCCACCGGGGAGGTGGCGTCGTGACGGCCGCGGTGGTCGACCCGTGGGCGGTCGAGGCGCCGGCCGGCCGGTTCCTCTACGGCCTGAATCCGCTCGCCAAGTTCGCCGCGCCCGTCCCGGCGATGATCCTGCTCGTGTTCGTCCGCGACATCGCGACGCCGCTGGCGTTTCTCGCGCTGGCCTACGTCGTGCTGCTGGCGGGCGCCCGCCTCACCGGGCGCCTCGCGCTGCTGCTGCTCGTCGCGCTCCCCGCCGGGGCCGCGCTGATCGGCGCGAGCATGGCGGTGTGGATCGACGCCTCGCGGGTCGACACCGCCGTCACGATCCTGCAGGTGGGCGGCTGGTCGCTGTACGGCGGTACCCTGCTCATCGGCATGGCCACCGGCGTACGCCTGGCCGCGATCATCGCGCTGGCGCTCATCGCCGGTCTGACCAGCACCGGCCCCGACATCGTCCGCGCGATGGTGCAGCAGCTGCGCGTGCCGTACCGCATCGGCTACACCGCGCTGGCGGCGTTCCGCTTCGTGCCGCGGTTCGGGTACGAGCTCGAGGTGATCCGGCAGGCGCATCGCGTCCGCGGATCGCACGGCGGGCGCGGCCCGTTCGCGGCGCTCGCCCGGTGGTGGGGCTACATCGTGCCGCTGCTGGCCGGGGCGATCCGCCACGCCGAGCGCGTCGCCCTCGCGATGGATGCCCGCGCCTTCGGCGCGCACCCCGACCGCACCGAGCGCCACCTCGTGCCCTGGCGCCGCCGCGACACCGCGTTCGTGATCGCGTTCTGGGCGCTGAGCGCCGGCATCCTCATCGCCTTCTTCCCCTGGACGCTCTGAAGGGACACCCCATGGCCCGCTTCTCCAGCCTCGTGAAGCCCGCATCGCAGGAACTCATCCACCTGCAGGTGGTGCGCACCGAGCGCCTCACGCCGCACTGGATGCGCATCACGCTCGGCGGCGGCGAGATCGCGCGCTTCACGCCGATGGGCTACGACCAGTGGTTCCGCATCTTCCTGCCACACAGCGGCGAGGGCGGCGATGAGGGGCTCGAGCGCATCCCCGCGAAGGCGAACAAGATCTTCGGGTACCTCAAGTACCTCCGGATCCCCGACGGCGTCCGCCCCGTCATGCGCAACTACACGGTGCGCGCGTACCGCGCGTCCGGTCCGAGCGGCGGCCCGGAGATCGATGTGGACTTCGTGCTGCACGCCTCGGGTCCGACGGCCGGTCCCGCATCGCGGTGGGCGGATGCCGCGGTGCCGGGCGAGTCTGTCGTCGTGATCGACGAGGGTCTCGGCTTCAATCCGCAGCGCGGCGTCGAGAGCGTGCTGCTGGTGGCCGACGAGACGGGTGCGCCCGCGGTGGCCGGCATCTGCGCGTCGCTGCCGGACTCGGCCACCGGAGTCGCGCTGATCGAGGCGCCGTCGGCGGACGACGTGCTGGAATTCCCGGCGCCGGCGGGCGTCGAGGTGCGGTGGCTGGTGCGCGATGCCGCGGCGAAGCCCGGCTCCCTCGCGCTGGAGACGCTGCAGCAGCTCGAGACACCGGCATCCGACGCGCACTGCTTCATCGTCGGCGAGCAGTCCCTTCCCACCGCCGCGCGCCGCCACCTCGTCGCGCAGGGCGTCGACAAGGACCGGATCAGCTTCGTCGGCTACTGGCGCGTGGGGGCGGCGTCGCCCGCCCCCAAGTCGCAGCAGGCTCAGGCCGCCGTCGGCGGAGCGCACTGATGGGCAAGGTGACGACGGCGTACCTGTTGACCTGCGCCGCGATCGGCGTGGCGACCGGCCTGCTGATCATCCCGGCGACGGCCTTCTCGACGGCGACCTACGCGACCATGCCACCCGTCTCCGCGATCGTCGCCGGTGCGTGGGTCATCGGGTTCGTCGTCGCGATGCGGTTGATCGAGCGCCCCGGCGCGGCCCTGTTGACCGGTCTGATCTCCGGCCTCGTGGCCACCCCGCTGTCGACGACGGGCGCGGCCATCGTCGTCACGAACGTGATGTTCGCCGCGTTCATCGAGCTGCCGTTCCTGGTCACGCTGTACCGGCGCTGGTCGCGGTGGCTGTATCTCGTGGGCGCCACGCTGCTGGCGGCGTTCTACTCCGTCTGGACCGTCACGGCCGCGGACATGCAGGCGTTCCAGGGGTGGGTCGTCGCGCTCTACGTCGTCGTCCTGGTCGCGTCGGAGTTCGGGGCGGTGGCCCTCGGCCTCGTCATCGCCGACCGGCTGCGCGCCGCGGGCGTCGCGCGTCTCGCCCGGCGGCGGCCCGCCGACGTCGCAAAAGCAGGCTGAACCGGCCGATCCGGATGCCGCAACGCCCGTTTCGGTCGATCCGGCCTGCTTTCCGAACGCGAAACGCCGGATGCCGCGCCCGCCCGGCGGGGCGGTCGCGGCATCCGGCGTCGCGAGCTACTTCTTGCCGACGATCTGACGCGAGACGAGATCGCGCATGATCTCGTTCGTGCCGCCGTAGATGCGGTGTACGCGGGCGTCGAGGTAGGCGCGGGCGATGGGGTACTCGGTGATGTAGCCGTAGCCGCCGTGCAGCTGCACGCCGACGTCGAGGAGTTCCGCCTCGCGGTCGGTCGACCAGAACTTGACCTTCGCCGCTTCTTCGGCCGTCAGCTTCTTGTCCTTGTAGAGCAACATCGCGCGGTCGTTGTAGGCCCACATGACGTCGACGGTGGTGGCCATGTCGGCCAGGCGGAAGCGGGTGTTCTGGAAGTCGGCGATGCGCTCGCCGAACGCCTCGCGGCTGAGCACGTAGTCGCGCGTCCAGACGAAGGCCGCCTCACCGGCGGCGGCAGCGGCGACACCGATCGAGAGGCGCTCCAGGGGCAGGTTCATCATGAGCTGGATGAAGCCCATGCCCTCCTTGCCGCCGATGAGGTTCGCGTCGGGGACGAAGACGTCGGTGAAGCTGAGCTCGGCGGTGTCCCAGCCGTGGAAGCCCATCTTCTCGAGCTTCTTGCTGTGGTCGAAGCCCTCCATGCCGTCTTCGAGGATGAGGAGGCTGAAGGCGTCCGGCCGGTTGCCCTCGCCGGTCTTCACGAACGTGACGACCATGTCGGCGGTCTTGCCGCTGGAGATGAAGGTCTTGGCACCGTTGACGAGGTAGCCGCCGTCGACCTTCTTGGCGGTCGTCTTGATGCCTCGGAGGTCGGACCCGGCGCCCGGCTCGGTCATCGCGAGCGCGCCGAGGATCTCGCCGGTCGCCATTCCGGGCAGCCACTTCTCCTTCTGCTCCTGCGTGCCCATGTGCACGATGTACGGCACGGCGAGGTCGTCCTGAATGCCGAACGCGCCGGCGAGCGAGCCCTGTCCGGCGCCGATCGTCTCCTCGAGCACGATCGCGCGGAAGCGGTAGTCCTGCAGCATCCCGGCGCCGCCGAACTCCTCCGGCACGGACAGTCCGATGATGCCGGCCTCACCGGCGGCGAGCATGGTGGCGCGGTCGATCTCGCCGTCCGCCTCCCACTGCTTGCGCTTCTCCTCGGTCGCGTAGCGCTTGAGGAACTCCTTGACGACGTCGCGGAACGCCTCGTGGTCCTCGTCGTAGATCTCGCGCTCCATGCTGCGCCTGCCTCTCGTCGTCGAGTGTCGAAGATGTGGGATGCAATCCCAGCAGCAATGGTACTCGGTTTCACGCGGCGTCACGCGGCGGGGATTGTCGTCCCCATCGTATTTATGTTCTACTTTTCGTATGCGGTGGCAGGGACAAATGATCGATGGCGTGGATGCCGCGGCCCTGCCCGGTCTGGATTCGATGGCCGGTCTGCGAGCGATGACGGGTCACGTGCGCACCGTCACGACGCCCGAGTTCGCCGGAATGACCTTCCACGAGGTCCACGCGAAGTCCGCCCTGAACCACGTGCCCGGCGCCTCCGCGATGCCGTTCGACTGGACCGTCAACCCGTACCGGGGCTGCAGTCACGCCTGCGCCTACTGCTTCGCTCGGAACACGCACACCTACCTCGACCTCGACGCGGGGCGCGACTTCGACAGCCAGATCGTCGTGAAGGTCAACGTCGCCGACGTGCTGCGGCGCGAGCTCGCGGCGCCGAGCTGGTCGCGCGAGTCGGTCGCCCTCGGGACCAACACCGACCCGTACCAGCGCGCCGAAGGCCGCTATCGGCTCATGCCCGGGATCATCGACGCGCTGGCCGACAGCCGCACGCCGTTCTCGATCCTCACGAAGGGGACGCTGCTGCGGCGCGACCTGCCGCAGCTGCAGAATGCTGCGTCGCGCGTTCCGGTCTCGATCGCGATGTCGATCGCCATGCCGGACGAGGCGCTGCGCCAGACCCTCGAGGCCGGCGCCCCCACGTTCCAGGCGCGCCTGGACACCGTGCGCGCGGCGACGGATGCCGGGTTCCCGGTGACCGTCTTCCTCATGCCGATCGTGCCCCACCTGACCGATTTGACCGCGGTGCTCGACGACGCGCTCGCGCGCATCGCGGCATCCGGCGCCGTGCGCGTCGTCTACGGGGCGCTGCATCTGCGGCCAGGCGCGCGCGAGTGGTTCTGGACCTGGCTGGAGCGCGAGCACCCCGAACTCGTGCCCGCGTATCGCGGGCTCTACCCTGGTGCGTCGGTCTACGCACCGGCCGGCTATCGGAAGTGGCTCGCCGCGCGAGTGCGCCCGCTGCTGCGGAGGCACCGGCTGGGCGGGGGTGCCGAGGAAGAGGTCGAGACGCGACCCGCCCGACCTGGCCCGGTGCGGACGACAGCGCGCGGCGCCCGCGCGTCCGCCGCGGCGGCGACCCTCGCACCCGCCCGGCTGTTCTGACGCTCGGTCGGATGCGCCGTCGGGCGCACCGCGCGTGTCAGCGGTCGTCGAGGCCCGGATTGGCCGCACGCAGCTCCGCGACGGCCGGCGCTGCGACGTGTGCGGCCGTCTCGGAATCGATGAGGCTGCCCCGGAGGATGAGCCACGCGTCGCCCACGAACGTGTAGGAGACGGTCGTGCCCCCGAGCCCCTCGTCCGTCGCGATGGCGAAGGACGGCGCCCCGTCGATCTCCGACTCGGCGTACCCGCCGTCCGCGCGCAGCGCGTCGATGAGGTTGTCCCGTGTCGGGGCGTCGATGTCGAGGGTGTACACGCCGACGGCAGAATCCGACTGCGGCACGCCCAACAGGCACCCTCGGTTCTGCTGCGCGCGGCTCGCCGCATCCCGTGCGAGGGGACCCGGCAGGTTGCCGGCGAGCGCCGTGCCCTCCATCGTCTGGATCAGAATGACCTCGCTCCACCGCTCGACCTGCCGGACGGATTCGATGGGGACGAGCTGCCCGCAATCGGGGATGACCAGCGCCGCGGGGGACGGCGACGCCGTGACCGTCACGGTCTCCGTCGGCGTGGGCTCGCCGGTCGGTGAGGACTGCGGGCCGGTGCAGCCGGTGAGGGATGCCGTCAGCACAGCGGCGGCGAGCGTCAGCGATGCGGTGGTTCGATGTCGATATCGGAGTCGCATGCGCCCGACCCTACGGACGCCGCCGCACCGCAGACGACCCCCTGCGGATTCCGCAGGGGCTCGGGTACCCTCGGCCGCTCGTCCCGTTCCGACGCGCAGCCTCTCGGCATCCGGCCCCTGCGTGAGACCCCGACGAACCGCTGCTACGCCGGGACCACCTGACGTCCCGACAGCTCCTCGAGCACGTCGTCGCCGATGCGGGCCTCTTCGAACGGCGCGTCGATCTCGGCGCGCTCCAGCATTTCGGTCATGCGACGGCGACGCTGGCGGGTGATGAGCGTCACGACGGTGCCGCTGCGGCCGGCGCGCCCGGTGCGGCCGGAGCGGTGCAGGTACGTCTTGTACTCGTCGGGGGCATCGGCCTGGATCACGAGGTCGATGTCGTCGACGTGGATGCCGCGCGCCGCGACATCCGTTGCGACCAGCACATTCACGCGCCCCGACGTCAGCCGCTCCAGGTTGCGCGTGCGCTTGGCCTGATTGAGGTCGCCGTGGAGAGCGACGGCGTGGATGCCGGCGTCGTCGAACTGCTCGGCGAGCATCTCGGCGTAGGCGCGGGTGCGCGCGAAGACGAGCGTCTTGCCGTCGCGGTCGACGAGGCTCGTCAGGATCTCGGCCTTGTCGCGGTGGTCGATCACGAGCACGCGGTGGTCGATCGTGCCGGAGTCCTGGTCCTCTCCGGCCACCTCGTACACGGCCGGGTCGACGAGGAACTCGTCCACGAGCGCGGCGACCTCGCGGTCGAGCGTCGCCGAGAACAGCAGCTTCTGGGCGCCGTCTTCGACCAGGCGCAGGATCCGCTGCATCGGCTCGAGGAAGCCCAGCTCGCTCATGTGGTCGGCCTCGTCGAGCACGACGATGCGGATCTCGGAGAGGTCGAGCTTGCCCTGGTTCTGCAGGTCCTCGATGCGGCCCGGGGTGCCGATGATGATGTCGACACCCTTCTTCAGCGCGCCGACCTGGCGCGCCTGGGGCACGCCGCCGTAGATCTGGGTCGTGAAGAGGCCGACGCTCCGGGCGATCGGCTGGATCGTGCGGTCGATCTGCAGCGCAAGCTCGCGCGTCGGCGCGAGGATCAGGGCCTTGGGGCTGCGGCCGAATTCGCGCCGCTTGCCGGCCTGGCTGCGGAGGATCGACTCCACGAGCGGCGCGCCGAAGGCGATCGTCTTGCCCGATCCGGTGCGCCCGCGCGCGAGCACGTCCTTGCCCTCGAGGATCGGAACGACCGTCGCTGCCTGGATCGGGAACGGGGACGCCGCGCCGAGATCGCTCAGCACGCGCACGATGTTGTCGCCGAGCCCGAGGCTCGCGAACGTCACATCGGCGACCGCCTCGGCCTGAACGGCCTCGGCCTGCAGCTTCTCGTGGACCGTGTCGGCGTGCTGCTCGTACGCGGCGCGACGTGCGGCATCCTTCTCGTCCTGCTTCCAGTCCGACCGGTTGCCACCGTAAGCGGGGCGGTCATCGCGGCGGGCGCGGTCGTCGCGAGCCGGACGGTCATCGCGGCGCGGACGGTCGTCGTACGAACGAGCCGGACGGTCGTCGCGGCGCGGACGGTCGTCGCGGCGGGGGCGGTCGTAGCTCCTTCGATCCGTGGCGCTCCGGCCGGATTCGGCGCGATCAGGGCGGTCTCCCCGCGAATCGAAGGAGTTGCGTGCGGGACGCTCGCGGTCGTCGCGGAACGACGGACGGGCGTCACCGAATGTGCGGCGGTCGTCGCGCGGCTGGCGCTCGCCCCGGGCCGGGCGTTCGTAACTCCTTCGATCCGTGCCGTTCCGGCCGAAATCGGCACGATCAGGCCGGTCTCCCCGCGAATCGAAGGAGTTGCGTGCGGGACGCGGGCGGTCGTCGAAGCGACGCGCCGGGCGGTCGGAACTCCACCGATCCGTGCCACGAGAGCCGAAATCGGACTGTTCGCGGCGATCTGCGCGCGAATCCGTGGAGTTCCGGCGGTCCCGGTCGCCATAACGCCGGTCGGGCCGGTCGCCATAACCCCGGTCGGGCCGGTCGCCGTAACCCCGGTCAGGCCGACCCCCGCGGTCGTCGCGTCGCGCGCCCTGGGCCTGGTTGCGGATGCCGCGGGCCTCGTCGCGGCCGGCGCGCTCCTGCGCGGTCCAGCGCTGCTTCTTCTCGGGCGCCTGCTCGTCGGCGGGACGGTACCCGCGGTGCTTCGGGCTCTTGCTGCCGGCGGTGCCGGCGGAGGCCTGACCAGGGCGGGTGCGCTTCGTCTCGCCCACCGACCGGTCATGGTACGAGGTCTTCTTCGCGCCGTAGCGCGGCTCGAAGTTCTGTGCGCGGCCGCCGGCCGGCTTCTTGTTCTTGGGCATGGGAGTGTCCTTCTGGGTTGTCTCGTGCGAGAACAGCGCTCGACGCCGAGACGGCGCAGAGCAACCCGGACAATCGTCGGCCGGGGGCCATTCACAGTGATGGTGATGTGCATCGAGTGACGCTCACCATCGGCCCCATGAACATACAAACGGGACTCACACACCCATCCGCGCATGCGCGGTGTTCAGAGCCGACCGCACCACTGTACCGGTCCCACCTGTGAGACCACCCGGCCCCACAGCACCCGGCCCGCAGCGCACCAAGACAGGAGATCTCACCGAGACAGGACGTGTGAGCGCTCACGCCTCCTGTGTCGGCGACTTTTCCTGTCCCGGTGATGCGCGTAGCGCGCGGCGCGGGTGCAGGTCGCTCGTGTCGACGGGGGTGAGGTCGGGGCTCGCGGCCCGCGACCGGCGGGCCGCGCGGCGCTCGCGCGCACCCTCCACGAGGTTGTAGAGCGTCGGCAGCACGAGCAGGGTCAGCACGGTCGACGACACGAGACCGCCGATGACGACGATCGCGAGCGGCTGCGAGATGAACCCGCCGTGGCCGGTGATCCCGAGCGCCATGGGCGTGAGCGCGAAGATCGTCGCGAGCGCCGTCATGAGGATCGGCCGCAGACGTCGCGATCCGCCGGCGAGGACGGCGTCGTGGGCGTTCAGCCCCTTCTCGCGGTACTGGTTGACGAGGTCGACGAGCACGATCGCGTTCGTCACGACGATGCCGATCAGCATGAGCACGCCGATGAGCGAGGCGATGCCCAGCGGCACGCCCGTGGCGATCTGCAGCAGGATCGCGCCGGTCGCCGCGAACGGCACCGAGACGAGCAGCAAGAGCGGCTGCCGCAGCGACTTGAAGGTCGCCACCATGACGATGTAGACGATCAGGATCGCCGCGAGCATCGCGAGACCCAGCTGCGCGAACGCGTCCTGCTGCTGGGTGAGCACGCCGCCGATCTTCGCGTCGGCGCCGGTCGGCAGGTCGACTCCGTCGAGAGCGGTGGTGACGGTGGCGGATGCCGCGTTCAGATCGTCGGTGGACGGGCTCACCGTCACGGTCGCCGTGCGCTGTCCGCGCTGCGTCGTGATGGAGGTCGGGCCCTGGCTCTGCTCGACCGTCGCGACCTCATCCAGGCGGATGAGACCCGCCGCCGAGGCGATCGGCAGGGCGCGCAGCTCGTCGATGGTGCCGGGCACCGACGCCGCCTGCAGGTAGACCGTGAGCGACGTGCCGTCGATCTCGACCGTGCCCGCCTGCCGCGGCTGCATCGTGTTCGACACGAGCGCGCCGACGGCGACCTCCGACAGTCCCAGCGAGGCGGCCTTGTCGCGGTCGACCGACACGGCGACGTAGGGGAGGGATGCCGAGAGGTTCGAGGTGACCTGACCGAGGCCCTCCTTGCCCTCGAGCGCGGTGACCACGGCATCCGTCGCCTGCTGCAGCGCGTCGGCGTCGGGCGCGGTCACATCCACCTCGACGTCGCTGGAGCCGAAGCCGCCCTGGCCGGCGGCCACGGTGATCGTGCCCGCATCGTCGATGTCGGCGAGCGCGGACTGCACGTCCTCGCGGACGGCGACCTGGTCGGCGTCGGGGTCGGTGGTGATGGAGTAGGTGATGCCCGCGCCGCCGCCGGAGAACGCGTCGCGGATCGCGGAGCCGGACGACCCGATCGAGGTCTGCACGGTCTCGACGCCCGGAACGCCCAGCAGGACGTCCTCGACCTTCTTCGCCGCCGCGTCCTCCGCGTCGAGCGACGCGGCCTGCGCGACCTCCTGCGTGACCGTGAACGTGTTCTGCCCGCTGTCGCCCAGGAAGTTCGTCTTCATGAAGGGGGCGGCCGCGAGGGTGCCGCCGAGCACCAGCACGGCGAGGATGACGGTGACCCAGGAGTGCTTCAGCGTCCACGACAGGATCGGCAGGTACGCCTTCTGCAGCTTCGAGGGCGGCGCGGCGGGGTCTTCCGGGTCGATCGGGTTGCCGTCGGCATCCCGCACCGGCTTGCCGGGACGCAGGAACCAGTACGCCAGCACCGGCACGATCGTCAGCGCCACGAACAGCGACGCCGACATGGCGATCGTGACGGTCATCGCGAACGGCCGGAACAGCTCGCCGGTCATGTCGCCGACGAAGGCGATCGGCAGGAACACCGCGACGGTGGTGATCGTCGAGGCGGTGATGGCCGCGGCGACCTCGCGGACGGCGAGGAGGATCGCCGGCAGCTTCTCCGCCCCCTCCACGTAGTGCCGCTTGATGTTCTCGATCACGACGATCGAGTCGTCGACTACGCGGCCGATCGCGATCGTCAGGGCACCGAGGGTGAGGATGTTCAGCGAGTAGCCGAATGCCTGGATGCCGACGAAGGTGATGAGAACGCTCGTCGGGATCGAGATCGCGGTGACGAGCGTCGAGCGCACCGACAGCAGGAAGACGAGGATGACGAGCACCGCGAACACGAGGCCGAGCAGCCCCTCCTGCGCGAGCGACTCGATGGACTGCTCGATGTAGGGCGCCTGGTCGAACACGACGGTGAACTCGGCCTTGTCGCCGAGCGAGTCCTGCAGCTGCGGCAGCAGTGCGGTGACCGCGCGGCTGACGTCGACGGTGTTGGCGGCGGGGAGTTTCGTGATCGAGATGGTGAGGGCGGGCTCGCCGTTCACGCGGGAGATGGACGTCACCGGGTCCTGGCCGAGGACGACAGTGGCGACGTCGGCGATCGTGACGGTGCCCGCGGCGAGCTGCTCCGCGGAGGTCGGGACGAGCGGCAGCGCGGCGATCTCGTCGACGCTGGTGAGCTTCGCGCCGGTCTGCACCGTGAGGGTCTGGTCGCCCTCGGTGACCGACCCGCCGGGGAACAGCACGCCGTTCTGGTCCAGGGCGTCGGTGATGGCGGTCTGCGTGAAACCGGCGGCGGCGAGCTTCGCCTGGTCGGGGGTGATGGTCACCCGCTGCCCCTGACCGCCGATGATGGATGCTGCGCTGACGCCCGCGACGTCTTCGAGGTCGGGGATCGCGGTGGCTTCGAGCTGCGCCTGGATGGTCTCCTCGTCGTCGTAGCCGGTGACGGCGAGCGCGATGACGGGCAGGTCATCGATCGAGAACGAGACGACGTTGGGCTCGACGCTGTCGGGCAGCGTCGACTTGATGCGGTTGATCGCCTGCAGGATCTTCTGCTCGGCTGTCGCGAGGTCGGTGCCGTAGGTGAACGACGCCTGGATGATGGAGGCGTTCGTGGTGCTCGTCGCGGTGGTGGACTCCAGCCCCGGAATGCCCTGGATCGCCGTCTCGATCGGGGTCGACACGTCGTTATTCACGACGTCGGGCGACGCGCCGGGGTAGGTCGAGAGGATCGACAGCTGCGGGAACTCGATCGAGGGGATGAGTTCCTGCTTGAGATTCGTCAGCGCGAGCCCGCCGAACATCGCCGCGACGATCGTGATGAGCGCGATGAGCGCGCGATTCTTCATGCTCAGGACGGCGAGGTTCGACACGGAGGGCCTTTGCTGTGGATGCCGGTGGGCTGCAGACGGGTGCGGACGCTGTCGATACACGAATGTATCCAGTTCATTGTCGCATGCCTCGCCGTCGCAGCCGGCGGTCTGCGCGGCCGATGGGTAGTTCTCCCCATGGTCCAACCGGGGGTGGGCCGTTTACGGTGAACACGGAGGTGCTGCGATGGGGATGATGTTGCCGAACGAGCTCGTCTGGGTGATGGAGAAGCTCGGATTCGAGTGGCCGGATATCGACGAGGACGAGGTGCGCAAGGGCGCGACCCTGGTGCGCAACCTCGGCACCGACCTGGAAGACGTGATCCAGGCGGTGGACCGGAAGATGAACGGCGACATCGCGGCAGCGCTGCAGGGCAACGCGGGACCGGCGACCCTGTCGGCGTGGAACACCAACCGCTCGCAGAACCTGCAGCGGCTCGTCGACATCATGCCGCCGGCGGCGACGGCGATGGACATCGGAGCCGGCGCGATCACAGCGCTGAAGGTCAAGGTCATCGTCGACGTGACGACGACCCTGGTCACCCTAGTGGCCATGCTGACGAACCCGATCACCGCGGCCGGGGCCGGCCCCATGCTGCTGATCAAGAAGAAGCTGCTGAACGCGGCGGTCGACATCGCTGTCGAGCAGCTCATCGCCCAGGTCGCCCCCATGGCGATCGAGCCGCTCGCCGAGCAGCTGCCCGCGGTGATCGACGCGATCCTCGACGCTCCGATGGTCGAGGGGGCCGTCGGCGACACCGACGAGTTCCACGCCGACCTCGCCGCGCTCGAAGACGCGCAGTCGACGATGAAGCTGCACGGCGCCGACATCCAGTCGCTGACGTCCACCTTCTTCGCCGAGTTCTCGGCGCTGGACTTCGGCGGGGACGGATGAGCGCGCTCAAGCCGATCATCCGGGAGCTGAAGGAGGCCGCTCTCCGCGGCGGCGCGCACGCGAAGGACAAGCTGCCCCACCTCACCCGCAACATCAACGACCGTCTCGATACGGTGGTGCGCAGGGTAAGGGATGCCGATCGATTCGACGACGCCATCGACGTGAACCTCAAGCGCTTCAAGCGCAACAAGAAGCACGATTCTGCCGAGTATCACCGGCAGTACAACGAGCAGATGGACACGCTGCAGAACATGTCCGCCGCCGATTGGCTGCGTAACCGCATCGAGTATCTCGAGAACGGACGTACCCCTGACTCGGTGCGTGCGCAGCAGAACGCCCGCGATTACGCCCTGCAGCAGCGCATCCTCGAGCTTCGCCGCGAAGGCCAGTCACGCGACGAAGCCAAGCAGAACGCGCTTGAATGGCTCACGACCCAAGCGGCAACACACCGCCTCGACGGTATCGCGGGCGGCGACATCACGGACATCTCCGGCGTGGGCGACGCGCGGGTGAACTCCTCCCTCGGGTCGCAGTGGCGCTCGCGTGTGGACGACATCGACCGGGCCGTCATCGACTACGTCAATGCACACCCCGGCGTGGATCTGAACAAGATCTCGATCAATGTGCTGTTCAGATAGGTTGGGATCCATGGTCGAGATCGCTGACTTCGTCCCGCACGCGCCCGTCCCCCGGGAGATCGTCGACGAGTATCGCGGGCGGGTGCCCGACGAGCTGATCGAGGTCTGGGAGAACTACGGCTACGGCACCTTCGGTGAGGGGTTCCTGCGGATCATCGACCCGAAGCTCTACGAGGCCGAGGTCGGCGACTGCATCGGCAAGACCCAAGGCGACGGCATCGCCATCCCGGTCATGACCACCGGCCTCGGAGACCTCATCACCTGGGAGCCCAGCGCCGGCGTCATCGGCATCCTCTACCGCGAGATTCGGACGGTCGGGCTCGGCAGCATGGACGCCTTTCTCACGCTCACCTATCTCGACGGTGCCGAGCACCTCTCCGACACGCTGAACTGGGACATCTTCCCCGAGGCGGTCGCGGCGCACGGCGAGCTGCCGTATGACCAGTCGTTCATCTTCGTCCCGCTGCTGTCGATGGGAGGGGAGGCGAAGGTCGAGAACCTCCACAAGCGCGACACCATCGCCTCCATCAAGGTCGCCGTCGACCTCCAAGGCATCATCGGCCACTGAGTCATCGGCGACCGGGTCAGCGGGGCGGCAGACCGCCCAGCAGAAGGCCAAGCGCCGCCGCCACGAGGCACAGCGCGAGGGTGCCGAGCAGGTTCAGCCACGCCCAGTCGCGTCGCCCCCGCTGGGCGAGCAGCACCGTCTCGGCCGAGACCGTGCTGAAGGTCGTGAAACCGCCCAGCACGCCGACGCCGATGATCGCGACCCACGTCGGCGACACCAGCGCACCGAGGCCGGTGATGAGGCCCAGCAGGAACGACCCGATGATGTTGACGACGAGGATGCCGACGGGGAAGGCGCCCTTGCGACCGCGCATGATCGCGCCGTCGAGCAGGTAGCGCGGGCCAGCGCCGAGCGCGCCGCCGGCGATGAGCAGGGTCCAGTCCAGGCCGTTCACTCGGCCTCCTCCGGCGATTCGACCTCGCCGGGCCGGTCGACGATGCGCCGCCCGACGGCCAGTCCCGCCGCCGCGGCGAGAGCGCCGCCGAACAGCGACAGGGCGACGAGGGCGAGGCCGACGAACGGCGAGGCGCTCGCGGTCGTGACTGACTGCACCGCGAACGCGCTGTAGGTGGTGAACCCGCCCATCACGCCCGTGCCGAGGAAGAGACGGCCGAGGGGATGCCGGTCGTCGAGCCAGCCGATGATGACCCCCAGCAGCAGCGACCCGACGAGGTTGATCCCGAGGGTCACCGCAGGAACGGCCAGCGGATGCACGGCCGAGCCGCCCGTGAGCGGCACGACGAGCAGCGCCCGGGCGGCGACGCCGACCGCACCGCCGACGATGACGAGCACGAGGGCGGCCGGTGAGAACCATCCCGCGCGGGCCACGAGCCGAGATTATCGGCCGATCAGCCGAGGATCAGGGAGCGGATCGCCGATTCGGGCGAGACGGTGCGATCGAGCATCCTCCCCTGCCGGTAGCGCGCGAACACCCGCGGATCGATGTACGAGCTCTTCGCCACCGTGGGGGTGTTGCCGAGCGCCTCGGCGGCCGCCTTCACGGCGAGCACCTCGGCGCGCTTGCGCTGCGTCTTGGTGTCGACGGCGCCGATGCGCGCGAGAGCTTCGGCGGCGAGGATCGTGCCCCGCAGCGTGCGGAAGTCCTTCGCGGTGAAGGCGCCGGCGGTCATGGTCCGCACGTACGCGTTGACCTCCTTCGGCGTGAGGGGCACGCGCCGCCGGCCGCGCTCGTACGCGAGAAGAGGTGAGGTGGGGCGACCGGCGACCAGCAGCGCGATGACGGCGGCGAGTTCCGCATCGTCGATCTCGAGGCTCTGCCGCTTGCCGCTCTTCCCCGGGAAGCGCAGGCTCGTCACGGTCTCCTCGACCGCGGCATCCCGCCGCCGGAGCGTCGTGAGCCCGCGGCTGCCGTGCTTGGCGAGATAGCGCTCGCTGCCGACGCGCGGCGCCGCCTGGTCGAGCAAGCGGAACGCCGTCGCGAGCACCCGCTCCCGGTCCAGCCCCTCGCGGCGGATCGACGTCGTCACCCGCCCTCTCGCCCGCGGCAGCGATTCGGCCAGCTGCAACGCCCGCGCGTACTTGCCCTTGTCTCGCCCCGCGGACCAGTCCGGGTGATAGAGGTACTGCAGACGCCCCGCCTCGTCCACCCCGGTCGCCTGGATGTGCCCGTTCGCCGCGGCGCTGATCCAGACATCGCTCCAGGCCGGGGGGATCACGAGTGCCACCACACGGTCGCGCTCCGCCGCGGGGAGGGCGGCCCCGTCGGCATCCGTGTAGCGGAAACCGGAGCCGGAACGCACACGCCGGTACCCGAGGTCCACCCCGGGATGGACCTTCTTCAGACGCACCACGCCGGCGCCGTCAGGAGTTTCGCAGCATGTCGATGAGCTGCGCCTTGCGCGTGCCGGAGTAGCCGCGGATGCCGAGTTCCTTCGCTCGGGCGCGCAGGTCGGCGACCGTCCAGTCGTCGTACGACCCGGCCTCACCGCCGCGCTCACCCACCTTCTTGCGCCCGTCGCGGGCGGCGGCGTTGGAGATGCGCGCGGCCTTCTGCTTGGAGGCGCCGTCCTTGCGCAGCTCCTCGTAGAGCTCGGGGTCCTTCAGGGAATTGGGCGTGCGATTCTGGGGCATATAACGGCCCTATCGCAGATTCGGTCCGGGTGGCAAGGGGGGTGCCACCGTGCCCGGTCAGGGCTAGATTCGGTGCGTCATGGAGTCCCCGGACATCCCGGAGAAAGGGAGCAATCACATGAACATCGCTCTGATCATCATCATCGTCGTCGCCATCGTGCTCGCGATCGTGGGAGGCATGTCCCAGGCCCTCAACTGGCTGCTCTGGGTGGCAATTGTCGTCGGACTCATCGCGCTGATCGCGTTCCTGTTGCGAGTCGTGCGCGGGGGCCGGGCCTAGTCCCCACCCCGCACACGACACGGCAATGGCCGGGAGCCCTCGGGCCCCCGGCCATTACCGTGCTCTCCCCGCCCGGGCTCAGAGGTTCCGGTCCGCGTAGACGGCGAGGGCATCGCGGACGAACGTCGCGCCGGCGACGCCGCCGTAGTTGGCGCCGAAGCGCTCGTCGGCGACGTACATCTCGCCGAGACCTCGCATGTACCCGGCGATGTCGGCGTGCGGGTCGGCGGCGGGCGTGCCCGGGATGCCGCGCAGCCACGCGACATGACGCGCCGCGAGCTCCTGCGCCGCGGCGCTGTCGGAGGCGAGGCCGGATGCCGCGGCATCCTGCCACGCGGCGTTCAGCGCGGCGGTCTGCGCCTTCCAGTCCGCCTGCGTCGCGACGTCCATCCCGCGCCACCACCGGTCGGAGTCGGCGTAGGCCTTCTCTCCCCAGCGCTCGGTGACCTCGTCTTCGTACTGCGTGTGGTCGAACCCGTCGAACATGTCCTCAGCCATGGGTTCCTCTCCCGTCTCGAGTGTCGTGATGGTCTTCTCCACGGAGGCGATCTGCCGCGCCAGCCGGTGTTGCTCGTCGCGCAACCAGGCCAGGTGCGCGGCGAGAGCCGCTTCGGCGGCCGCCGGTCGCGCGAGGATCTCGGCGATCTGCGGCAGCCCGAGACCGAGCTCGCGCAGCAGCAGGATGCGCTGCAGCCGCAGCAGGGCCGCGGAGTCGTACCGCCGGTAGCCGTTGGCCCCGACGCTCGACGGCGTCAGCAGGCCGAGCTCGCCGTAGTGCCGGAGGGTCCGGCTCGTCGTGCCGGCGAGTTTCGCGATCTCCTGAATCGACCATTCCTTCATGGGGACCACGGTAGAGGTTGACGCGACGTCAAGGTCAAGCGCATCCTTTCCCACGCTCTGGCAAATCGAGATATATCGTGTTACCGTCTCCTCAACGCGATATATCTCGATTCGCGACCGAACACAGGAGAACCCCCATGACTCTCGAGAAGTGGCTCATCAAGCCGGGCGAGACCCGGGTGATCGACCTCGAAGACGTCCGCAAGCTCAAGGTCGGCCTCATCGGCGGTCAGATTGACGTCGTCGCCCACGACGAGCCGGGCGTGCGCATCGAAGTCCACGCCGTCACGATCAAGGATCTGCGCATCGAAGCCTCGGGCGATGTCGTGGAGATCGACCACCCGCAGCTGCGCTGGGACAACTTCCTCGAGGTGTTCCGCAACTTCAGCGCCTCCGGGCCGAAGGCGGAGATCAGCGTCGCCGTGCCCCGCCAGATCGCGCTGACCCTCGGCGTCGTCTCCGCGAGCGCCCTCGTGTCGGGCCTCGAGACCGACGCGCGCCTCAACACCGTGTCCGGCGACATCATCGTCGACGGCATCACCGGCGACCTGTCGGCCAACGCCGTCTCGGGCGACGTGCAGATCCGCGGCCTCACCGGCACGCTGAACGCCAACTCGGTCTCGGGCGAGGTCGCGGCGACCGGCAGCATCCGCAAGGCCACGATCGACACCGTCTCGGGCAACATGCTCGTCGACTCCACCGGCCGGGTGGATGCCGTGAGCCTCAACACCGTCTCCGGCGACGCGACCGTGCGCATCGACGAGGGTCACCCGGCGAACTTCGTGCTGCGCAGCGTCAGCGGCCGCCTCACTGTCGACGGCATCAAGCGCTCGACGTCCGGGCCGTCCAACTACGTCGACTCGGTCGGCGAACTCAGCGGCAGCTTCGTCGACGTGCGCGCCAATTCCGTCTCGGGCGACGTGACGGTGCTGCGCCGTGCGGCGACGCAGGAGCCGGATGCCGCGGCATCCGCCCCCGTGTCACCGAGCCCTGAGCCCGAGCCCGCCGAGCCGTCCTTCCCCGAGGAGGTCTGAGCATGGCCCCCGTGTTCTCGCACGGCGATCTGCGCCTGTACCTGCTGAATCTGCTCGACGAGTCGCCCCGACACGGCTACGACCTCATGCAGGCGCTGTCCGATCGCACCGGCGGCACGTATACGCCCAGCGCCGGCACCATCTACCCACGCCTCGCCAAGCTCGAGGAGGAGGGCCTGGTCACCAAGGTGGTCGACGGTCGCAAGACCGTGTACGAGATCACCGACGCCGGCCGCGCCGAGGTCGCCGCTCGTGCGGGTGAGCTGGAGGGCATCGAGGCGGGTCTCGCCGACAGCGTCCGGCTCATCGCCGAGGAGGTGCGCGGGAGTGTCCGCGAGGCCATGAAGAGCCTGCGCGCCGACCTCGCGGCCTCCGCACAGTCGGAGCGGCACACGGCGAGCGAGCGCGCCACGTCGGCATCCGCCTCGGCGGACGACGACCGCGCGGCCTCGCGCGAGCAGGTGCGCCGCGCGGAGGCGCTCGTCGGCGAGTTCCGCGCGAACGTCCGCGCCGACCTGCGCTCACACCTCGCGCACGGCGGGAGCCTCGCGGCATCCATCATCGACGACCTGTCCCGCGCGCTCGACGACGCCTCCCGCGCGCTCACTCAGGCGCTGCGCCGCTGAACCGGGGCGGCGTCAGCCGGCGTCGTCGTGCGGCCAGAGGGGCTCGTCGTCCGCGGCGGGCTCCTCCAGCGGCACGACCAGCACCGGTCGGGACTGCCGGTGGGCGAGCCGGGCGGCCACCGACCCGGTGAAGAACTCCCGGATCGACTCGCCGAACCCGCGGCGGCGGGTGCCGACGACGATCAGCCGCGCCTGCGACTGCTCGGCCAGCTGCTTGATCGCCAGCGCCGGGTCGCCGACGAGCTGGCGCACCGACCAGTCCACCCCGGTCCCGTCGAGAACGGATGCCGCGGCAGCCGTCACCGACCCCAGTTGCGCCTCCCCGACCGCGATGTCGAGATCGATCGGCGCGGAGTGGACGTATCCGTCCGGATCCTCGTACGTGACGAAGCGGGTGACGTCGACGTGCGCCACGATCAGGGGCGCACCGAACAGCTGTGCGTAGCGCGCCGCCTCCTTGAGGACGCGCGGCGGCTGATCGGGAATGACCCCCACGATCACGGCATGCTGAGGGACCGGGCCCGCTTCGGAATCGCTCATGACGCCCTCTCTGTCATCGGCCCTCCACAGCGAGGCCTGGAGGGCACCGTGTTATCCTGAATGCTACTCTTGCCGGTTTCCAGCCGGATCGTAAACCGCATCGTGAATGCACGAGGCAAACGCCGGGCAATGTGACGGGCCGCCGCACAGCCCGTGACTCAGAAATGAGGGGGTCTCGCATGGGGCGTGGCCGTCAGAAAGCGAAGCACACCAAGATCGCTCGCGAGCTGAAGTACGACACCTACAACGTCAACTACTCCGCACTCGAGAAGGAACTCGGTCACCACGACGACGATCCGTACGTCGACAAGTGGGCCGATCAGTATGCCGACGACGAGGACGAGCTCGAAAAAGCCTGACCTCGCGGCATCCGTCCGGCGCGTCCCGCGCGGGACTTCTCACCATGCGCCGTGCCGGCGCTCCCACTCGTCTTCGATCGTGTGCGGTCGCGCGACGATGATCCCCGCGGGGATCGTCGCCAGGAACAGGATGCCGAGGAGCAGCAGCGTGGGCGGCCATCCGTTCGTGGCCTCGTGCAGAATGCCGAACGACAGCGGGAAGAGCGCCCCGATCGCGTAGCCGACGCTCTGCGTGAACCCGCTGAGCGCGACGGCGCCCTCGTGCGTGCGCGCCCGCAGCTGGATGAGGACGAGCACCGCGGAGAACAGCCCCTGCGGCGTTCCGAGCAGCACGACCCACAGCACCGTCGCCGCCGTCGGGGCGAACACCATGCCCGCGACGCCCGCGAGACCCGCGACGAGCGCCACCGCGTACAGCACGCCGACCCGGCGCCACCGGGTGAGGACGATCGGCACGAGGATCGACCACGGCAGACCCATCGCGCCGAACAGCGAGAGCAGAGCGCCGGCGGCGGCGTGGGAGACCCCGGCGTGCTCGACGAGGATCGCCGGCAGCCCGCGAAGCACACCGGCGGTGCGGTGCCGATGAGGCCCGCGACCCACGCGGGGACGGCGAAGTCGGCCTGGATCTCGGTGAGGATGGGCGACAGCGCGGCCACCGCCGAGCGCAGCGAGAACGCCACGAGGACGACGCCCGCCAGGGCCAGCGCGCGCCCGCGCCACAGCGAACGGGTCGTCAAGACTCCTGAGTGCCCTCGACCCAGGCGAGGTACTCGTCGGTGACGGTGCCGGTGATGTACCGGCCGTCGAAGCAGCTCATGTCGAGGTCCTCCACGTCGGGAGAGCCCTCCAGGATCGCCGCCTTCAGGTCGTCGATCTCCTGGTAGACCATGTAGTCCGCGCCGAGCTCCTTCGCGATCTCGGGGATCGTCCGGCCGTGGGCGACCAGCTCGTGACGCGACGGCATGTTGATGCCGTAGACGTGCGGGTAGCGCACCGGCGGGGCGGCCGAGGCGAAGGTCACCGAGAGCGCCCCGGCATCCCGCGCCATCTGGATGATCTCCTTGGACGTCGTGCCGCGGACGATGGAGTCGTCGATGAGCAGCACGCTCTTGCCCTTGAACTCGCTCGACATCGCGTTGAGCTTCTGGCGCACGCTCTTCTTGCGCACCGCCTGGCCCGGCATGATGAACGTCCGGCCGACGTAGCGGTTCTTGTAGAAGCCCTCGCGGTACTCGACGCCCAGCTTGCGCGCGACCTGCATCGCGGCGGGTCGGGAAGAGTCGGGGATCGGCATGACGACGTCGATCGCTCCCGCCGGCGTGTACTTGGCGATGGTGTCGGCGAGGCGCTCGCCCATGCGCAGCCGCGCCTCGTACACCGAGATGCCGTTCATGACCGAGTCGGGACGGGCGAGGTACACGTACTCGAACGAGCACGGCACGAGCTGCGGGTTCGACGCGCACTGCTGCGTGTGCAGTCGGCCGTCGAGGTCGATGAACACCGCCTCTCCCGGCTCGACGTCGCGCACGACCTCGAAGCCGCCGTTCTCGAGCACGAGCGACTCCGACGCAACGATCCACTCGTAGCTGCCGGTGGGAGCGCCCTCGGCGTCGACCGCGGGACGCGTGCCGAGGATGAGCGGGCGGATGCCGAAGGGGTCGCGGAAGGCGAGCAGACCGTAGCCGGCGATCAGCGCGATGGCCGCGTACGAGCCCTCGACGCGCTCGTGCACCCGCGAGACGGCCTGGAAGATCTGCTGCGGATCGAGTTCGAGCCCGGCGATCCCGGCCTGCAGCTCGTTCGCGAGCACGTTGACGAGCAGCTCGGTGTCGGAGCTGGTGTTCAGGTGCCGGCGGTCGGTGCGGAACAGCTCCTCGGTGAGCTCGCGGGTGTTCGTGAGGTTGCCGTTGTGGACGAGGACGATGCCGTACGGCGCGTTGACGTAGAACGGCTGGGCCTCCTCCTCGCTGGAGGCGGTGCCCTTCGTGGCGTAGCGCACGTGCCCCAGGCCGATGTTGCCGAGGAGGGCGCGCATGTCGCGGGTGCGGAAGGCCTCGCGCACCTGACCCTTCGCCTTGAACAGGTGGAAGACGCCGTTGCGCTCCGCCGTGGCGATGCCGGTGGAGTCCTGTCCGCGATGCTGCAGCAGCAGCAGGGAGTCGTAGATCTCCTGGTTGACGCCCGCCTGACCGACGACGCCGACGATTCCGCACATGGGTTGTTGCTCAGTCCGTTTCTGCGCCTACAGCGCCGATGACGCGTACGTGCCGACGAGGCGCACGGCACCGCCGCCGACGCCCTTGGCGCCCTCTTCGAAGTGTCCGTGGGCGTCGCCCGGGCGCGCGCCGTCGCTCACGACGCCGACCTGCCAGGTCGCGATGCCTTCGGCGCGGAGCGCGGATGCCGCGGCATCCGCCTTCTCGGCCGCCACCACCGCGAGGAAGCCGACGCCGAGGTTCCAGGTGCCCTCGGTGTCCTCCAGCCGCAGCCCGCCGAGGTCGGCGAGCACGCGGAACACCGGCAGCGGCGACCACGTCGAGCGGTCGAGCTCGGTCCAGGTGCCCTGCGGCAGCACGCGGGCGAGGTTCGCGGCGATGCCGCCCCCCGTGACGTGACTGAGAGAGTGGATGGCGCCGGGGACCTGCTCGATCAGCCGCAGGAGCGGCAGCGTGTACAGGCGGGTGGGCTCGAGGAGTTCCTCGCCCCACGTGCGGTCGAAGTCGGCCGCGTGCGCGCCGTAGCTGATGCCCTTGCCGGCGACGATGTGCCGAATGAGCGAGTATCCGTTGGAGTGGGGGCCGCTGGAGGCGAGTGCGAGCACCACGTCGCCGGGCTGGACCCGCTCGGCGCCGAGCACCTGATCGGCCTCGACGGCGCCGGTCGCCGCTCCCGCGACGTCGTAGTCGTTGATGCCCAGCAGGCCCGGGTGCTCCGCGGTCTCGCCGCCGACGAGGGCCGTGCCGGTCTGCTCGCACCCGAGGGCGATGCCGCGGACGATGTCGGCGATGCGCTCGGGGAAGACCTTGCCGCACGCGATGTAGTCGGTCATGAAGAGGGGCTTCGCGCCGACCACGACGATGTCGTCGACCACCATGCCGACGAGGTCCTGCCCGATCGTGTCGTGCTTGTCGATGGCCTGCGCGATCGCGACCTTCGTGCCGACACCGTCGGTGCTCGTCGCCAGCAGCGGCTTCGTGTATGACAGCAGCGCGGAGGCGTCGAACAGGCCGGCGAACCCGCCGACGCCGCCGAGCACCTCGGGACCGTGGGTACGCCGGACGGCCGACTTCATCAGTTCGACGGCGAGGTCTCCCGCCGCGGTGTCGACGCCGGCTTCGGTATAGGGGTTCTGTGGGGCCTGTGCCACCCGACCAGCCTACCCGGCCCGGGACAGGCACTCGCCCCGGCATCCGCTCGTCTGCCTAGGATGTCGGCATGGCTGCAGCGGCGGGACCGGAGTGGGTCGTGCGCGAAGACGCCGGACTTCCGGTGCTCGTCGCGCTGTACCTGCGCCAGGTGCTGGCGATCCGCTTCCCCGAGGAGCTGCCGCATCTGCGCGGCGTTCCGCCCACGACGGCCGGCGAGTACGACGATTCCGCGACGCTGGAGCGGCAATGGCGCGCGTACTGGGACATGACGGTCGAGCCGCAGGCGAACCCGTCGCCGGTGCCGCTCGAGCTCGTCGACGGGTTCGACATGCTCGTCGCGCTGCCGGTGGAGGGCTTCGCGGAGCTGCAGGCGGCGATCGCGCCGCACGGGGCGGATGCCGTGGCGTTCGCCCGAGCGGCCCACGCGCGCTATCGGGCGGGCCTGGGCACGGGAGCGTCCTACCGTGCGTACGCCAGCGCGATCGCCGAGCACGAGCGCGCCGTGGGACGGCGCGCGCACTCGTTCGAGCTCAACGTGCAGGTGCTGCCGTTGACCCAGCGCGGGGTGTGGTGGATCGGCGCGCTCACCGTCGCGGTGACCGACGGGCTGCGCGGCGACATCGCGGCCTTCGACGCCGCCATCGGCCCGGTCATCGCCGACATCGCCTAGCCCGGGTCGCGGTCGCTCCCCCGGTCGTTGAGCGGTCGCTCCCCGGTCGTTGAGCGAGCGCAGCGAGACGAAACGCCCGACCCGACCCGCTCCCCGGTCGTTGAGCGAGCGCAGCGAGACGAAACGCCGTAGCCCGCCGGCTCAGCCCTCCGGCGTCGTTACATGCTCGACGTCGACGCGCACGTCGCGGGTGCGGCGGCCGACGGTGCGGTCCAGCAGGAGGGCGACGGCGCCGCCGAGCGCAATGCCGACCGGGATGCCGAACAGGCACAGGAACCCGAACACCTGGGTCGAGGAGTACTCCACGCCGGTGCTGGCGCTCGCCTGATCGGTGCCGTGGAAGGCGAACGTGAGGATGAGGGCGGCGAGGATGCCGAGGGCTGCTCCCGCGGCGAGGAACACCCCGTAGCGCGGGCTGCGGCGCAGCTGCACGGTCTCGAGGTGGTGCTCGGGCGCGGACGTCATGAGTCCATTGTCCCACCGCGCGCTGGATCCGGCGCGCGGGGGTCCGGCCGGCGCAACAGACAGCGGCACGTTGGGGAGGACCGGGCGGGCGAGAGTAGCGTGGAAGCATGGCAGTCCCTCACGTCGTCATCATCGGGGGCGGGTTCGCCGGCATCTCGGCCGCCCGCGCGCTGCGCAAGGCTCCGGTCCGGGTGACACTCGTCGACCGCCGCGTCTACAACACGTTCCAGCCGCTGCTCTACCAAGTGGCCACCGGAGGCCTGAACCCCGGCGACGTCACCCACTTCCTGAGGAGCCTGCGGGTCCGTCAGCGCAACCTCGACGTCGTGCACGAGCACCTGATGGAGATCGACCACGACGCCCGCACCGTGCGCCTGTTCGACGGCGAGACTCTCTCGTACGACTACCTCGTCATCACGACCGGCGTGACGACGGCCTACCACGGGACGAAAGGCGCGAAGGAGAACTCGTTCGCCGTCTACTCCCGGTCGCAGGCGATCGCGATCCGCGATGCGCTGTTCACCCGGCTCGAGCGCGCCGCGGTGCGCCCCGAGCGGCACAAGGGCCTCTCGGTCGTCGTCATCGGCGGCGGTCCCACAGGGGTCGAGATGGCCGGTGCCCTCGCCGAGCTGCGCGATCAGGGCCTCGAGCCGGCATACCCCGAGCTCGACGGCGCGGCCTTCCGCATCACCCTCGTGCAGCGCAGCGAGATCCTGAAGCCGTTCACCCCGAAGCTGCGGGACTACGCGGCGGCGCAACTGCGCCACCGCGACGTCGCGCTGCGGCTGGGCGCCGGGGTGCAGGAGGTGCGGAAGGACTCGGTGATCCTCTCCGACGGCACCGAACTGGCATCCGACCTCACCGTCTGGGCCACCGGCGTCGCCCCGCACGAAGAGGTGCGCGAGTGGAGTCTGCCGCTCGACGACGGCGACCGCATCCGCGTCGGAGAGGATCTGCAGGTGTTCGGGATGCCGGGCGTGTACGCCGCCGGCGATGTCGCTGCCACGCCGCAACAGCTCCCCCAGTTGGCGCAGCCGGCGATCCAGGGCGGCGCGCACGTCGCGCGTCAGATCCTGCGGGCGATCGCGGGCGAGGAGGGCGAGCCGTTCTCCTACTACGACAAGGGTCAGCTCGCCATCATCGGGCGCCGCTCCGCGATCGGCGAGGTGCCCGGCATCGCGAACCTGCCGATCCTGCACCGCATCCGTCCGCTGCAGCGGATTCCCCTGCTGCGCGCGACGATCCCGCTGACCGGCACGATCGCCTGGTTCGTCTGGCTGTTCGTCCACATCGCGAGCCTGCTCGGACCTCGCAACAAGCTCACCGTCATGGTCGGGCTCATCGCGCGCTACGGTGCGCACCTGTGGCGCACCCCGGTGCCCATCGTCGGCGACGTTCCCGCGATCCGCCCGCACCGCGTCGCCCGCACCCCCCGCACCGGTTCGGCGCCCGGCGCCTCAGCTGACGCCTGACGCCTGACACCCGAGCCGAGGCCGCGGCGCGTGGCGAGCCTCGGCCGAGCGCATCCCGCTCGCGCTATCGAAATCGGCATCCGCTATCGATACTTTCGGCCGCGCGTGCCACGTTCGGCCGCGCGTACCGCTCCCGGCCACCACGTCAGCCGCGCATCCCGGATCCGCCGCCGTCCCGCTCGCCAGCCCGTATCGAGCCGCCGACGTCGCAAAAGCAGGCTGAATCAACCTCCGGCGGGCGCACGGCCCCGGGAGATGTCGATCCAGCCTGCTTTTCGCACGGCACGGCGCCGCGAACCGGCCCGCCGACCAGCCGACCGGCCGACCTCAGCGCGCCGCGAGCACCGTCTCCTCCAGTCGCGCGTACGAGGCCTCCATGCCGTCGGTCATGCCGGTGGCGAGGATCATGTCGCGCGTCTCCTTGTCCGGATACTCGATCACGAGGGTGACGAGGGTCGCGCCGTCCTCCTCGTACAGCTGCATGTCGTTGAGCGTGCCGGGGCCGTTCATCCCGATCATCTTCTCGGTCGTGACCTCCCGCCACTGCGGCTCGCTGAGGACCGTCTCGCCCTCGAAGCCGAAGCGCGTCGACTCGTCGTCGCCCTGCTGCCAGACGTAGCGGTAGGTGTCGCCGACGGTGCACTCGACCATCTGCCAGCCGTCGGGACCCAGCATCCACTTCTCCATCAGCGCGGGCTCGTGGTGCGCGCGCCAGACGAGTTCCTGCGGGCCGTCGATCAGCCGGGTGATCCGCACGTGCTGGTCGTCGAGGATCTCGGTGCGCGTGCCCTTGCCCTGCGCGTATTCGCGGAGCGAGACCAGCACGGCATCGAGCTGGTCCATGGCCATGCGCGAGCCCTCGACCGCGCCCATTGCGACGACCTGCTCGAGCGCCTCGTGGGAGGGGAAGTAGGTCACGTTGGTGAGGCGCGACCCGGCATCCGTCTGCTCGAACGTGAACGTCATGCGCATCGACGGGAATCCGTCGAGCTTCTCGCCGTCCTCGCCGACGAACGCGTCGAGCACCTCGAAACTGCGGCCCTCGTCGACGTTCAGGACCTCCCACGACCCGCCGGAGCGCTCCCCCTGCGGGCTCGTCATGTGGTAGTCGACGCGGCCGCCGGGGCGCAGGTCGAACGTGGTGAACGTGGCGGGCCAGCCGGGAGGACCCCAGAAGCGCTCGAGCTGGCGCGGGTCGGTGAACGCGTTCCAGAGCCGATCGACGGATGCCGCGGTATCCGCCACCAGCGTCATCGTGAGGTTCTCGGGGTCGGTGGTGATGTCGGTGACGGGCATGTCAGTCTCCTTTGTCGGGCGTGCGGTCGGTGGACGTGGCGTGTGGGTCGGGCCCGGCGAGCAGCGCATCGAGGCGGTCGATGCGGGCACGCCAGAGCTCTTCGTAGCGGGCGAGCAGCGCGCGGGCGCGGGCGATCATGGCAGGGTCCGCGCGGACGAGGCGCTCGCGTCCCTCGGCCCGCTTGACGATGAGGCCGGCGGCCTCGAGCACGGCCACGTGCTTCTGCACCGCGGCGAAGGACATGTCGTAGTCCGCCGCGAGCGCCGACACGGACTGCTCCGCGGCGATCGTGCGCCGCAGGATGTCGCGCCGCGTCGCCGCGGCCAGGGCGTGGAACACGCGGTCGGTCGCATCGTCACTCAACTCAGTTTGTACAACCATTTGGTTGTACGTTACGACCGCGGATGCCGAGTGTCAACCCTTCTCGTGTCGGGAACCGCTTTGAGTGACACAAGAGCTCTTTACCTGACATAGGTCGGGGATTTGGTGACACAGAATGTCACTTCGATCCGCGAGTCGCGCGTGTCGCGCGTGTCGCTGCGTATAGACCGGTGCCAGGAGGTCCCGATGCGCCCGGTCGACAGTGCGAAGCAGATCACGATGCGGCGTCGCTCGCCGTTTACTGAGGTCCACTGGGTGCCGCGCTCGATGGAACACCCCTCTCGTCGCTCCACCGTTCGCCAGGAGTACGCGATCGCCAGACGCGACGTTGGAGACCTGGACTGGGCGTCAATCGATCCAATGCGTGTTCGCACGTCGAAGGGTGTCCGGCATCGCTTCACGAACTCGATGTACTTCTGGCAACGCACGCGTAGTCACGTCTGGTGTGAGTCCCAGGAGGAGCGTTGGGAGTTGTTGTGGCTCGACTATGGCGGCCAGGTCGAGCGTCTGTGGGCGCAGCCCCTGGCGATCGCGTTTGGGCACGGTTCGCGGCTCGCCGGATACTCGCACGTTCCTGACTTCCTGGCGCAGCTCATAGACGGCAGCTACGGACTGCTCGATGTCCGCCCGCAGGAACAGCTGAAGATCGAAACGCGTCTCCAGTTCGACGAGACCGCGATGGTCTGCGAGACGCTCGGCTGGCACTATCGCGTACTCGCCGGTCACGACGCGCTTGCGACACGGAACCTCGACTGCTTGTCGGCTTCGCGCCATGAACGCTGTGCACCAGCTCCAGGAGTCGAATCGCTGATCCTCGATGCCGCAAGGGACGGGCGGACGCGACGGGAGTTGTGCGAGATCGCGTCACCCGAGTGCCCACCACTTGCGGCCGCTTGGGTCGACAACCTGGCGTGGCGCCGTCTTCTCCACCTGGATCTCGCGAAGGTCTTTAGCAGCGACACCATCTTCACGACATCGGCACGAATCCGGGAGGGAGCCGGCACCAATGCATGAGGAGCACAAGCTGCGGCTCGGCGACATCGTAGAGATCGACGGGGAGGCGTGGGCTTGGGAAGGAGTACGTCGCGGCAGCGAGGCCAAGCTGCGCCGCGAGGGGACCGACGACGACTGGATGGTCATCTCGGTTCCCGAGTTACTTGCGCACGCGGGGAGCGCGAGACGTGATGCGGGTGTTCCGCTGCGGACTTCAGCGGGCGACTGGCCGAGCGATGTGCTGGACATGGAGAAGCACCTGCTTGAAGCATTCCAGGGGATCCCGATGGATCCGACTGCAATCGGACCGCGCCCGCAGTACAACCCTGCCGCCACGACACAGGAGCAGCGGATCGCGTCGAAGATCACAGAGATGGCCGGCACATCATTGGCTCGCTCTCGGAAGGCTCTGTTCAACTTTTGGAACGTGTATCGATCGCACGGTGTCGCCGGGCTCGACGCCCGCATGCACCGAAAGGGCACTCGGAGGCTTGCGATCGCAAAGGCAGACCCGCGTTTGGTCGCCGTCATCGACCGCGTCCTCGACGATCGCAGGGACATGCCGACAACCACTCGACGGCACTGCGCGTTGTTGGTGCGTCGGATGCTCGAGAGCATGTACCCGGGCGACTCGGTCTGCGATATCAAGGGCACGACGTTGCAGGGCTACATCAATGAGCGCGACGCGGGTCGGTACAGCTTTGACAAGGCGACGACTCGGCGCACCGCTGCGAACAGTCCGGATCGTCAGCACTTCTCCGGCAACGCCTTCCGACTTGGCGCGGTCTGTGAGATCGACTCGACGCTGCTGGATGTGCAGGTGTGGGATGACAAGGGCAACACGTATCGCCCCACGGCCACCGTGCTGTTCGATGTCGCGAGTAGGGTGCCTCTGGCGTGGGCGATCCACGCCGACTCGCCGAACGGTTTCGACCACGCGTTGCTGCTGGCTCGCGCGATCGTAGGGCGCAAGGCGATCCCGGGATCGGCGGCGGCCGTATTGTCTGGATCGGCGACGCTTCCGGTCGCGTTGATGAAGCAGGTCAACCCCTACCTCGATGACGACTCGCTGGCAGTGCCGTGGATCTTCCCTCACGCGATCACCATCGACGGTGGCGCCGACTTCCGCTCTGCGACGTTCGAGGCCGCGTGTCGCGCGTTCGGCATCACGCTGGTGCTTGCTCCGCCGAACACCCCCACTGTGAAGCCGCACGTCGAGCGAAACTTCGGAACCACTTCGACGAGCTTCGCGACCTGGCTGGCCGGCGCGACTGGCAGTTCGGTCGCGAACAGAGGCAAGCGGGACAAGCCGACGCTCACGCTGGACTCGGTGCGGCTCGCCTTCGAGACGTGGATCACGACGGTGTACCTGAACACGCAGCACGGCGGGTTGAAGTCTCCGTTGTTCCCGGGTCGAGAGTGGACTCCGAACCAGATGTACGCAGCCCTGTTCGAGGTCGGCCCCGGCGTGCAGTTGCCGTTCCGCGCGGAGGACTTCTTCGCCCTACTGCCAACGAAGCCGCGCGTGATCAGCAGCGAGGGCATCGAGCTCGACAACCGCACCTACGACTCGCCGCTGCTCGCCGAACTACGAGACCGATCACTGACCGGTGCGGCCGCTGGTTCTACCCGGGCGCGCAAGTTCGACATCAGCTATGACCCCTACAACTCCAACGCCGTCTGGGTGCGCCACCCCGAGACCGACGAATGGATCGAGTGCTGGGACACCGCGCTCGACGACAAGGTGGCGTGGATGGCCGCCGAAGCCGCCGTGAAGCTGGTCGAACAGTTCGGCACCGGCGAGTCCGACGAAACGCCGCGAAGAGTGGAACTCCTTGACGAGATCGAACGTCGAGGGCGCAGCGACAAGCGCGCCCGCAACCGGCACGTCAAAGCCCAGGCAGCCGCGTCGGCAGCGCTCGGTCCTGCGGATCCCGCGACCGAGCCGGAGCCGATCGACCTGGACAGATGGTCTGACCCAGCGGACGTCAACGACATTGACTGGGATTCACCCGACTACGACATCGTCACGGTGAAGGAGATCGGAACGTGATCATCGAGCCTCTGGTTCTTCACCACGACCGCAAGACCACCCTGCCAGGGCTCCGCGAGGCATTCACCGCTCTCCCACCCTCACCGCCAACGCTGTCGTTTGCTGAATATGCTGCACTGCCCGCTGAAGTCCGCGACACATACGATCTCGCGCGTGATGACTTTCTGCGCCTCACGTTGCGCGTGCCCACCCCAGAGCAGGACACGTGCGCCAGGATCCTCACCCGCCTCATCGCGTCCAATCCGCGACGGAAGAACTCCCGCCGCGGGCTGATGATCTCCGCACCGATGTTCTATGGCAAGACCGAGTTGGCGTTGCTCCTCGCCCGGTCGATTGAGCAGGCGCATGCCCGCCGCCACCCTGAATACGCCCGCTGGGGAGAGGTCCCCGTGGTGTGGGTCGAGATGACGGATAACTCCACCGGGAAGGCGCTGCTTGGCCAAATCATCCAGTTCCTCAGCCCCACCGTTGGGGTGAACCGAAACGACAACACCGACAAGCTCCGGCGGGTGGCCGTAGACCTCCTGCACGCTCACGGCACCAAGCTGTTGGTCATCGACGAGGCCCACAAACTGGGGGGCGCTGAGCCTTCAAGCATCATCAAGGCACTGCAGAACGAGTCGGCCGCCACCATCCTCCTGGTGGGGATTGACCTGGCAGGCAGGACCGCGTTCGGGGGTGGCGACGGCCTCCAGGTCACGATGAGGTGCGACAAGGTTGAACTCCGCAGGATTGACGGCAAGAAGGAAGAAGACAGGGCGTTGTGGAGGCGCTGGGTCGCGATCTTCGACCGCAATCTCCCCCTATGCGGCCACTCACCGGGCACCCTCACACGCAACGACAACGCCCTACGCAATGCCGCGGGCGGCCAACTGTCCGTGCTCGCGATGATCATGGAGCGTCTGGTTGCCAGCATTCTGGACGACGCGGCACGCACCGACGAGATGGTCACCCGAGAACGACTGTTTGACGTGCTGGACGGGTTGCGACACACCACCCCTGTCCGACACAAAGTCAAGATCGACGACTTGGTCGATGTCGCATGAGCGGCGATCTCGCCTGGCCCATTCGGCCGAAGTGGCATCGCTACGAGTCGCCATCTTCATACGCGAGACGCCAATGCGAAGCGTCTGGGGTTCCGATTGAGCTCGTCGAGAGACGCCTCACGACACCAAGACAGCAGAACCTGAAGCGAGTCTGGGCAAACCAACTCGCTGCGGGGGCACTCGTGGAGGTATCCGCTGGACGCCCCGTCGGCCACTTCGCGAGACTGCAGTCGCTCGCGCAGCCCGACCCTCACGGAGCGTACCCGCAGCGGTATCTCTGCAGGCTTTGCGCTGCTGGGGAGCACATAGAGCAGGTACCTCATGATCGCGAGAACTGGTGCCTCAAACACTCCGGCGTCATGGTCTGGACGGGAGTAGGTACCTCACCAACATCACAGCCGATCTTTGTTTTCGACCGAACGCAGGCACGCGCCGAACGGGAGTATCGGCGCATCGCCTCCCAGACCCGCAGATACACCGGCCTCCACGCACGGGTGTGGGAGATGGTACGAGACAACGCATCCCTGACGGAGCGCGGCCACCATCAGCACGCACCGATTCACGTCGCCGACGACCGAGAGACAGTGGGCCGCGCATCGCTTTATCCAGCGACCGTTGCCGTCCTTCGACTGCTCTCCGATGCCACGACGGTCGAGGGGTGGTGCAAGCTTCCGCCCGAAGCTCTGCGCGGTGCCATCGCGGCGGACCTGCCGCCTCTCGGCTGCCCCGTAGACACCTTGATCGAGCGAATAGTTCTCTGGTTGCGGCCACACCGCAGAAAGAACAAGCGCACGAGATGCGCCACTCTCTTTAAGCCACTCGATGCCGTCGACGCTGCCGCCATCATTGACGTGACTGCCCCCTACCCGTCTTGGATTAGGCGCAATCCAGCCGCGATCGCGGAGTGGGCTTGGGGCCTCTGCGACCCCAGAACGGACCCCTGGGAGGGGCATAGGATCTCGCAGACTGCGGTCTGGGCTTGCGACGAAGGGCACAGGTGGAAGACCAGTCCCTCCGTTCGCGGCCTCTCCGGGAGCGGATGTCCATATTGCGCGGGCCAGAGAGTATGGCCAGGACACACTGATCTCCGCACTACTCATCCGCGCATCGCAGCCGAGTGGGACGGCGTGCGCCGCAACGCTGGTGATCCCGATCACGTCGCGGCCAAATCGAACCGCCGCATCCACTGGCGGTGTCGGCGCGGGCACCGTTGGGAGGCAACCATTCGTGAGCGAGCGTTAGACGGCGCGGGGTGTCCATGCTGCGATAGCACCCACACTCTTGCGGAGTGAACCTGTAGGTAGGAAGCGGAGGGCCGGGCCCGCCGAGAAGCCGCAGGAGCGCAAATGCAGCCCTGGTCGGTGACTCCGACCAGACGCTCCTAGTCGCGCTGCACGAACGCCGGGCTCCCAGGGCGAATGACCGAATCGACGCCTGAGATGAAGCTGATGGCGCCCACCCGCGTCCAGTACTGCAAGAGCCAGTCCCGCAACAGCTGCAACTGTGCCTCCTGAGTGGCGCGTGGCCGTCCAGGGTCTTCGATCACAGTCAACCAGTCGTCCGGCTCGAACATTGAGTCGAGCAACTCGGTGGCCGTTGGTCCCTCTCGATGCTCGTCCCACCACTCACAGGTGGCCTCGTACGCATGACGTGCTGTGGACGACCCATTTGGCTCCGAGACGATGCCGATCAGCATCTCAAGGAACGGATCGCGCGCGACCATCTGGAATGCCCGCACATCGACGAGGTCGAATCCCATAAGCGAGAGAATGCCATACAGGTTAGGCCTTGCAGAGGAGGCCTCGCGGCCAGCCTGAAAGGGTGCGCAACGTTCCGTCCTCCGACTCGGATTGGGGTGCGTACGCCCGCGAGATCGGGACGAACATTCAACGTCAGCGCCTCACTCGCGGATATAGCCAGGATCGTGTCGCATACGAAGCGAACCTCAGCAGGTATACCTTCCAGAAGCTCGAGAAGGGCGAGTCTCGACCGGACTCAGCCGCCAATCCTCGTCTGATGACGCTACTCGCGATTGCACAAGTGCTCGACGTGGAGCTGAGCGATCTGCTTCCCCCGCGCGCCCCCGACCTGACCCTGCGGTAGCCGCCAGGCTCACGCCAACGGCGCCGGTACGGTGTAACACGTGGCCCATGTCGACAACCTCATCGAGCGAATCCCCGATCCTCACCTCAGGGCGCAGATCGCTCAAGAGGTGGCCAAGCTCGTCGAGCACAAGGACTTCGGCCTCGTCTTCCAGCGCCACCTTCCCGAAGACCTTGAGGTTCCCGGAACCAGGCCCCGGCGCGGCGACATCGTGCGAATTCGCGCCGATGCCGACAAGCAGAACTACGTCGTGCTCTCGGCCCGGGGCGGTGCCGCGTCGGTCATTGCAGTGGACGCGGCGAAGCAGACGATCGAAGGAAGCGAACCCGCAACGCACCCACACGACGAACTCGTCGTTGTCAAGGACTTCAGCGTGCCGATCTACCCCGGCCTGGAAGCGCTCGGCGAGATCAGTCGGGGCGGCGACAAGCCGACACACGTCGTGATCGAGGGCGAGAACTACTATGCGCTGGAGACGCTGCTCTACACCCACGAGAGCAAGGTCGATCTGATCTACATTGACCCGCCCTACAACACCGGCGCGGATGACTGGATCTACAACGACCGGTTCGTTGCGAGCACTGACGCGTACAGGCACTCGAAATGGCTGTCGTTCATGGAGCGGCGACTCATTCACGCAAAGCGTCTATTGACGGACACCGGGGTGATCATCGTCGCGATCGGAGACGACGAGCACCACCGGCTGCGGATGCTCCTCGATCAGGTATTTGGCGAGCAGAACTTCGTCGGGAACATCGTGTGGCAAGGAGGAGGGTCGTCACTTTCACGGTTCCACGCGGGCGGAATCGACTACATGCTCGTATACGCGCGCGACATGTCGGCTCTCACCGATTCCGGCGTGCGCTGGAAAGTGGAAAAAGACGGCCTACAGGACGTTCTCGACGCCGCTGCTGAAGCGTGGGAGAAGTCCGAGCACGACTCTGAAGCTGCGTCGCGCCTGCTGTCGTCGTGGTGGAACAGGAACAAGTCCAAGTACGATCCCGGGCTGGGCGACAACGTCAAGGTCGACAGCGACGGAACCGCCATCAAGGTTGGTGACTTGAGCAACAGCTTGCCAAGGCCCAACCTTCGCTACTCGATCACGGATCCTGCGACGGGCGTCGTCTACGAGCCCCCAGAGAACGGGTGGCGCTTCAAGCGCGAGTTGATGGACGAGATGATCGCCACAAACCGCGTCTTGTTCGGAGTGCGCCCTCGACTGAAAACACCGCTCCGCGATATGTCGATGCGGAGCGTGATGCCGAGCTTCTACAAAGATCGGCGCTCAGCAAGTCAGCACTTGAGCTCCGTGCTCGGCTCGAAGGAGTTCCCCTTTCCGAAGGATGTAGACGTTCTCGCGCGGTGGATCTCCATCACCACCCAGCGATCGACCGAGGCTGTGGTGCTCGACTTCTTCGCCGGCACGGGTTCGACCGTAGAAGCCGTCATGCGTCTGAATGCGCAGGATGGCGGCCGGCGGCAGGCAATTGTCGTCACGAACAATGAACTCTCCTCGAAGGCAGCCGCTGGTCTGCGAGCAGGCGGCCACCGCCCCGGTGACCCCGAGTGGGAGGCGCAGGGCGTCTCGGCCAAGGTCACCCGACCTCGCATCGAGACTGTTGTATCGGGCGTCCGAGCCGACGGCTCAGTCTTCTCAGACGGACACGACGAGAACGTCGCGTTCTTCAAGCTCACGTACGAGGACGAGAACCTCGTTGCGCTCGGGCGCCGGTTCGACGCGGTAGCACCGCTGTTGTGGCTGAAGGCTGGCGGGTTCGGACCGGTTGTGCGGCGAAGGGGAGACGCGCTCTGGGCGCTCCCGAGCGGTGCGGTCTACGGAGTGTTGTTCGCACCTGCCCACGCGCGGGCGTTCGCTGAACTGATTGCGGTGCATGATCGCGACCTGCGGCACGTGTTCGTGGTTACGGACTCGGAGAGTGAGTTTCAGGAAGCCGTGGCCTACCTGCCGCCCGATCTGCGGCTCGAGACGACGAGGCTGTATGCCGACTACTTGCGCTCCTTCGAGATCAATGGGAAGGGCTGAGGCGTGAAGTTCCACCTCCTCGACTTTCAGCGCACCGCATCAGAGGCGCTCATCACGGAGATCAAGAAGGCGCAAGCGCGCTACGACAACGACTCGGAGTTGCTCGGCGCGGTCGTGTTGGAGGCGGCAACGGGAGCCGGGAAGACTGTGATCGCCACGTCGATCATTGAGCAGCTGATCTTCGGGTCTGACTTCACGGATCCCATCGAGGGAACCACCATCCTGTGGGTGACGAACGATCCGAGCCTCAACGCCCAGACGGCGCGCAAGATGCAGGAGGCCAGCGAGAAGATCAGCGACATTCGCCTTATCGGGCAGGGCGCCTCGTTTGACGAGGAGTACTTCGAGGCAGGCGCCATCTACTTCCTCAACACACAGGCCGCCTCGGCGTCTGCGCGCATCACGAAACGGTCCGACAATCAGCGACACACGATCTGGGAGACCATCGCCAACACCGTGCGATTGCGCGGGAGCCGCTTCCTGGTGGTCGTCGATGAGGCGCATTACGGAGTGACGGAGAAGCCGGGCGGCTCTCCGACCGTCGTGAGCAAGATCATCAACGGCGAGGTCCCGATCCCCGTGTTCGTCGGGATCTCGGCCACCGCACAACGACTGAACAAGGCACTCGAGCAGCAGAATCGGTTCCGAAAGAACTACGTCGTTCCGATCGAGAAGGTGCGTGACTCCGGGCTCGTCAAGGACCGGATAGTGCTCGCGCCGGCAGCCGTGCAGGGAGAGGTCACCGCGGACACGACGTTCGTTCGTCTGGCGGTGCAGAAGACACTCGAGTTCGAGCAGCGTTGGGCGTCCTACGCGGAGCAGCAGGGGGAGGCAGCGGTGAAGCCGGCGCTTGTCGTCCAGCTCCCCGATCAGCGTTCCGACGATGGCGAGTTCCTTGAGCTCGTGCGAGCAGTGATCGATGCCATCACCCAGGAGTGGCCCGGGCTCGTCGCGTCAAACATCGTGCACACGTTCGCCGAACGTGCCCCGATCGATCTCGGACCGCATCGGGCGGTGCGCTACATGCCCCCGCAGGACATCCAGGATGCGACTCACGTGCGTGTCGTGCTGGCGAAGAATGCGATCACGACCGGTTGGGACTGTCCTCGCGCGGAGGTGCTCGTCTCGCTCCGCGCGTCGGTTGACTACACGCCGATCGCGCAGCTGATCGGTCGGATCGTTCGTCAGCCGCTCGCCAGGCGGATCGCGTCAGATGAGTCGCTGAACCGTGTCCAGGCGTACCTCCCGCGGTTCGACCGAAAGACAGTCATGCAGGTCGTTGGCCAGTTCGCCGGAGGGGAGGCGGGCGCAACCGCAGAGGTCGTGCGCCTGACCCTTGACTATCACGCGCCCAGCGGGATGGAGGCGGCGTTGAAGGTGCTCGCTGAACTGCCCACCTATGTGGTCCCCTCTCAGTCATCCGCACCGGATGTGCGGCGCCTCCATGCGCTGGCGACACTTCTCGAGAACGATGGGGTCCGGCCGAACGCCGCCGCCCACGCTCGAGCGTTCCTCAATGGCAAGCTCGACGATGAACGAGGGAAGCTCGACGCATCCGGCGAACTCGAGTCAAAGCGCGAGGCGGTGTCTAGCGCGTCGGTGTTCGAACTGCTGACCTCGATCGACGGGTCGGTCATCGACGGCGAGCGACTCGTGACCGGCACCCGCCTCGACGCCAAGAACATCGATGATGTCTTCAAGCGTGCGAGCCGCGCGCTCAAGGACGGCACTGCCGAGGCGTATTGGGCCTACCTCGTCGATAGAGATCCCGACGAGGACCCGATCGAAGCGAAGATCACGGTCGCAGCCCTCGCGCTCACCGAACACGTCGTGGACAACGTCGAGACCGCGGCGGCATCACTCGTTGCTGATTGGTTCAAGCAGCATGCGAAGGCGATCTCCCTTCTCCCTGAGGCTGACCGGTCGCGTTACGCACGCATCCAGGCGGAAGCGAAGGAGCCGGCACAGCGCCCGGGCATCATCGTCGACGGAACGATCGAGGACGCAGTATCGATCCGGATGGAGCCCGACTCATCCGACACACAACTCCGCGCCGACATCCGTGACGATGAAGCAAACCGCTGGCCGAAGCACCTCTATCAGGACGGCGACGGTCGCTATTGGAAGAAGCCAACTGCGACCGACGGGCTCGAGCGGAAGGTGCTCACAACCGAACTCGAGGAACCCACCCTCGTGGCTTGGTACCGTAACCCGACTGGCGGCGACCGAGCGCTGTGCATCCCCTACCGCGACAGCGGAACAGGGTCTTGGGCCCGACTCTTCCCCGATTTCGTGACGTTCCACGATGTCGGTGGCGGCATCCGACCGACGATCATCGATCCGCACGGCATTCACTTCGGGGACTCAGCCGACAAGCTGCGGGGCTATCTCGACTATGCCGACGACCACGCGGTCGAGTACCGCGCGATTTGGCCCATCACGCAGATCGAGGGGAAGACGCTCTTGCTATCCGTTCATGACGCCGCGACGCGCACCACCGTGCGCGCTGCCCTGGATGCCGGCGAGAGCGTTGAGGCCATCTTCCGGTCGCACGGGATCGCGTACTGAACGCAGCCCCTCAATCGTCGAGGTCACCCTCTCCAAGCTCTGCGTCGATGTCAGTCGAGCGCCGCGACTCGAACGTCGGCGCCGTGCGAACCTGCGTCTGCAGCTTGTCCTTGATTCGCGCAATGAGCAGATCGCGTCGCGCGTCGTAGAAGTCTAGGAAGCTGTCGGCGTCGTGCGGCAGAACGCTCGGCAGAGCATTGGCCTTCACGAATGCTGCGTGCTCATCGGCTCCGGGGTAGTGCTCGACCACCCAGGAGTCCGGCGCCGTGTCGGACTTGCCGATGTTCTCTGGGCCCGGCAGCAGTTCCAAGTTCGGCAGCAGGTCTCGTCTGCCGACAAGCTCCTCCACGAACTCATCGCTGTAGCGGCGAACGCCTTCGGAAGACTTCGACGTCTTCAGCGCACGGGCATCAAGTTGCGCCTGCGGGAACACGTGATCGACGTGATACTGCATTCGCGTGTCGACGTGATCGAAGAGAGTTGCCAACACTGCCCAGGTGCGTCCGCCGCCGTAGGCGAGCCCGAGAATGTCTTCGATGAGGGCGTCGGTCACTTCGAGCGACTTTCCCCGTCGCGCCATCACTTGCTCGATTGTGGCCAGTGGGAATGCCTCCGCGCCGTCGCTCCGCAGCACTTCGCGGAGATCGCGCAAGAGCGTGTCAAGGCCTGATCCCCACACGCCGCGGACAATCAGCGAACGCAGCACCCACGAGCGCAACGCGGCGCGATCCTCGCGGTCATCCTTCTTGTCGGAGACGCGGTATGACGGCGTGAGCCCTCGGCGATGCACGTAGTACGCGACCGGGATGAGCACGCTATCGGCCGTCAACGTGCCGCCCGACAAGCCGAAGTCCGCGAGCAGCTCGGCCGCGATGCGCAGCGAGGTGCTGATGTCGTCCCATCTCGACTCAAGGCGAGCCATGTTCGCGGTCGTGAAGTTCTTCACCTTGAAGCCGACATCTCCGACATCGGCCAGCACGAGCCCAGACTTCAGCACCGTGTCCTGTGAGAAGTCGAACCCCTGGCCGGTGGTGTTCAGCGCATCCACCAGGTCGTGGACGGCCGCGCGAGCATCCTTCTCCTTCCATTGGGCAGTTGCGATCGACATGAGCAGATCGCTGTAGGAGAGAACGGTGCCTCCCGAGTTCACACGGACGAAGATGTCGAGAACGCGCTCGATGTCCTGGTCGGTCTCCTCGTAGAAATGCAGACTCTGGTTGTGGTGGACCTCCTGCCAGAGGAGGCTGATCATCTCCACAGCCTTGGCCTCGTTGCCGACGCCGTACTTCACAGGGATCTGTGCCATCTGGTAAGCCTGGCGCTTGACCCCTGATCTTGGACACGCTGATTCCAGCACGGCGCTGGGGAAGCGAGAATCCAAGGGATGGCTAGGA
>NZ_JBNAFJ010000014.1:0-51729 GCF_049707015.1 Microbacterium sp. CH-015
CCGCGACGGCACCCTCTACCAGTCGCGCATCACCGAACCGGTCCTCGCCGCTTGACAGAAGACATAGGGGCACCCCCGCGTCGTAGCGTTCGACGCCCTCGAGGAGGGCGGTGTTCGTCGCGTACTCGTCGACGTCGATGCGCGGCGGTGCCTGGTTCACGACAGCGTGGGTGGCCATTCCCTCATCGAACCAGCCGCGTCGCGGCCCGGCAATGGCGCGGCGGCGCTCAGGCGACGCCGTGCAGCTGGCGCAGCGTGAGCTCGGCGCCGTCGGCGTCGCGCGCGGCGATCTGGTCGCGCAGCCGCAGGTACGCGTCGGCGCGCGACAGCGGGCCCGCGACGAACGGCGTCCAACCGCGGAGGTTCCGCTGGATCGCGAGCGACGCCTCGCGGATGAAGCCGATGAACACCGAGTTTCCGCTGGCCCGCGTGATGGTGATGAACATGTTCGTGGAGTTCTCGAACAGCGCGAGGCCGTCCTGGCGCAGAGCGCTGTCGACCACGGCATCCGCCCGCTGGAGGATCTCGGCCAGTTGCGCGTCGTCGGCGTGCTGCAGGGCGAGCCGCAGCGCGTTGCCCATGAAGTACGCCGTGAACACGCCGGTCTCGTCGCGCACCCGCTCGTCGGGCGCCGACACCCGCGTGTACCGACCGACGGCGATCTCCACCAGTCCGAACCGCTCCAGGCGCTGCAGTGCCTCGCGCACCGGCGTGCGGGAGACCCCGAGCTGCGCGGCGAGGTCGACGTCGCGCAGGCGCTGTCCCGGGCTGAGCGTGCCGTCGAGGATGGCGGCGCCGATGCGGGCGTAGACCTCGTCGCCGAGGATGGTGCCGCTGCGGAGGTCGATCGGGGCGAGGGGCGCGGACATGGCGCGCTCAGTGTATGTCGCGCTCCTATGGAACCGGGATCCGTCGATGATGAGACGGCGTTCCGCGCCGACGATTCTGGGCGTTTTCTCGGATGCCGCCCCCTGCCGGCGGTTCTGATATATCGGTACAGTGTGCTCAGTCACGCTTCGCGTGGCCTATCCGGGGGGATCCGTCGACGCCCGGGCGACGCGCATCGCGCGAGCCCGGGCGTCGAATGGTTCACCGGAGCGTCGTGCAACGTTTGTGTCACCATCTGACATCGGGTAGCGCGCGAGGGGGCATCCCCCATTAGCGTGGGACCCGTCGGCGCAGTTGCGTCGTCATCGCACGTACGTAAGGCAGTTCATGGCAACGCAGGGCACCGTCAAGTGGTTCAACTCGGAGAAGGGCTTCGGGTTCATCGCTCCCGATGAGGGCGGCGCAGACGTCTTCGCTCACTACTCCGCGATCGATTCGAGCGGCTACCGCTCCCTCGAGGAGAACCAGCGCGTCGAGTTCGAGATCGCACAGGGCCCCAAGGGCCTCCAGGCGGAGAACATCCGCCCCCTGTGAGTTTCTGACGGCCCGCCCGGTTCACCGGCGCGGGCCGTTTCTCTCACACCCCAGCCGCGCTTGCGCGGCTCTTCGTCGTGGCGCGGCGGCCGGGTCAGACCCGGTCGGCCGCGTCGTCGTCGATCAGCAGGAGTGCGCGCAGCTCGTCGATCGTCTCGACGGATGCCGCCGCGCCGTCCGCCTCGTGCGGCCAGCTGAACCCCCAGCGCACGAAGATCACCGGCACGCCCTGTGCGGCGCCGCCCTCCACATCGTGGTGACGGTCGCCGATGAGCACAGGTCGGCTGATGTCACAGCCCGCCGCCGCCAGTCGCCGCAGCGCCTCGGCCACGATGTCGGCCTTCGACGCGAGCGTCTTCTCATCCGGCGTCGCCCCCGCCATCGCCTGAAGATGCGGCGCGAGGTCGAAGTGGTCCATCAGCGCGACGACCTGCACCTCGGGCTTCGAGCTGGCCGTCGCCTGGGCGATGCCCGCGGCATCCAGGTCTGCGATGAGCTCGCCGACGCCGGGGTACAGTCGCGCGCCCGTCGTGTAACCGTCGGCCTTGCCGATCGTCCGGTAGTACGCCACCGCCTCGGCGGACTCCTCCGGCGTCATGCCGACGTTCTTCTGGAACGACTCGAACATCGGCGGGCCGATCCAGTGGACGAGCTCGGCGCGCGTCGGCGCGGGCTTGCCGAAGTGATCCAGGGCCACCGTCAAGCGCCGCAGGATCCCCTCGGAGGCGTCCACGATGGTGCCGTCCACGTCCCACAGCACGCAGGTCCAGGGTGATCTCGAGGCCATCGCTCCAGCCTATTGCCCGGTCGTGGGCGCGGCCGCCGCGCCGTCGTGGGCCGCGGCGCCGGGGCGTCGTCCGCCGCGGCGGCGAGGGTCAGAACAGGCGCGGGGCGCCGGACTCGTCGCCCTTCATGCCCTCGTAGTCCAGCGTCACGCACCGGATGCCGCGGTCGGCGGCGAGCACTTTCGCCTGCGGCTTGATCTCCTGCGCGGCGAACACCCCAGTCACCGGCGCGAGGTGCGGATCGCGCCCCAGCAGCTCGAGATAGCGGGTCAGCTGCTCGACACCGTCGATGTCGCCGCGGCGCTTGACCTCGACGGCGATCGTGCCGCCGGCGGGATTGCGCAGCAGCAGGTCGACCGGACCGATCGCCGTCGGGAACTCGCGTCGCACGAGCGTGAGCCCGTCGCCGATGACGTCGACCTGCTCCGCGAGCAGGCGCTGCAGGTCGGCCTCGACGCCGTCCTTCTGCAGCCCCGGATCGATGCCGAGCTCGTGTGCCGAGTCGTGCAGCACCTCGTAGATGCGCACGAGCAGCGCATCGCCGGTCTTCGCGTGGGTGACCCGCCAGTGCTCGAGCACGCCAGCCGAGCGCGACTCGGCATCCGGCTCTTCGACCGTCAACGTGCACGGCGGGCTCATCCAGTTCAGCGGCTTGTACGACCCGCCGTCGGAGTGGACGAGCAGCGACCCGTCGCCCTTGTGCACGAGCAGGCGCGTCGCGAGCGGCAGATGCGCGTTGAGTCGGCCGGTGTAATCCACGGAGCAGCGGGCGATGACAAGACGCACCCGACGAGTGTACGCGGCGCGCCCGACCCTCGGTCCCGCGCCCGGTCCACGCCCCGGTCCACGCCCGGCCGCGCTCGGTCCGCGCCGTGTCTCCGCCGACTGCGCCCGTTCCCGCCGAGCGGGCCGGGTATCGGCGTGCGACAAGGGGCGCACTCGGCGAGAAAGGGCGCGCTCGGTGACCTGGGGCGCTCGGTGACCTGGGGCGCTCGGTGACGCAGGGTGCTGCGGATCAGTGGTGGCCGGCGCCGACGCGGGAGCCGGCGATGGGCTTGGCGGCACCGGAGGCGATGCCGCTCATCGCGATCAGCGCGACGATGATCCAGAGGGTGTTCAGGATGCCGATCTGATGGCTGATCCAGCCGAGCACGGGCGGGCCGCACAGGAACGCGACGTAGCCGATGGTCGCCGCCGCCGAGACGGATGCCGCGGCCTTGCTCGGATCGTCCGCGGCCGCCGACATGCCGAGCGGGAAGCCGAGCGAGGCGCCCGCGCCCCACAGCGCGATGCCGACGAACGCGACCGGCAGGTTCGGCGCGAGGATGAAGACGATGAGGCCGGCGCCGGCGGCGATCGAGAGGATGCGCAGCGTCCACACGCGCCCGATGCGGTCGACGATGGGGCCGCCGATCATCCGGAACACCGTCATCGAGACCGAGAAGACGGTCAGCGCGATCGCGCCGGTGGCCTCGGTCTCGCGGTGACCGTCGACCACCGCGATCGTCAGCCAGTCGTTGGCGCTGCCCTCGGCGAAGGCCATGCCGAGGATGATCGCGCCGATCGCGTAGGTGCGCGGGTCGCGCCACACCTCCAGCGCCGCGGCGAGCCGCTCGCGGCGGGAGGGCGTCTCGGCGACGTCGTCGTCGGCCGCCGCCTGCGCGGGGATGAAGCGCAGCGAGACGATGCTGACGACCAGCCCGATGGCGGCGGTCACGCCGAGGTGCCACGAGACGCCGACCTGCAGCGCCGCCATCGCGACGCCGATGCCGGCACCGGCGACCGTCCCGAGGCTGAAGAACGCATGGAACAGCGGCATGAGCGTGCGCGCGAAGGCCTGCTCGACGGCGGCGGCCTCGACGTTGATCATGACGTCGGTCGAGCCGAAGCACAGCCCCATGAGCGCGAGGCCTGCCGCCGCGATGGGATAGGAGCCCAGCGCGTCCACACCCAGCGCGGCGATGAGCAGCCCGGCCGCGACGCCGACGAGCGTGACCGACAGGCCGCGCCGGGCTCCCCAGCGCGCGACGATCACGTTGGCGAGCATGACGCCGGCGAGAGAACCCGACCCCATCGCGAACAGCAGGATGCCGACCTCGAAATCGTCGATCCCGAGGTTCTGCTTCACCGCCGGCAGGCGCGAGGCCCACGACGCGAACACGAGTCCACACAGCAGGAACAGCGTGAAGATCGCCGTGCGCCAGTGGACGAGTCGGGTTCGAGTCAGCGTGCTATTCACCGGGTGAGTCTACCGAATCGATTCGACGACCGGATACCCGCGGGTTACCATCGGGTCATGACGAATCGTCGCGCCACGATCGCCGATGTCGCCCGCGTCGCGGGCGTCTCGCCGTCGACGGCGTCGGTCGTCTTCAGCGGCAAGACGCCGGTCTCCGACCCGACCCGCCAGCGGGTGCTCGACGCCGCGGCATCCCTCGGGTACACCGGACCCGACCCCCGCGCGGCGTCACTCCGGCGCGGACGCAGCGGCATCGTCGCCGTCGTGGTGGGATCGTCGCTGAACTTCATGTTCCTCGATCCGGTGCAGCGCCTGCTGATGGACGGGCTCGCCGAGGCCGTGGCGCCGCTCGGTGCGGGGCTGCTGCTGCTGCGCCGCGACGCGGGCATCGACAGCGAGAACGCCCCCACGCTGACCACCGCGTCCATCGACGCGGCCGTCCTCATCGGCTGCGACCGGTCGCTGCGCGAGACGCTCCCCGACGTGCAGGCCCGCGGCATCCCGATCGTCGTCGTCGAAGGGGATGCCGGGGACGACGTCCCCCGCATCGCCCTGGACAACCCCGAGGCTCAGCGCCGAGCCGCCGAGCACCTGAGGGACCTCGGGCACACCCGCGTCGCGATCGTCACCCTGTGGCAGGACGCCGCCGGAACCCGCGGGTGGATCGCGCCGGATGCCGACATCACGATCGACGTGACACGCGACCGCCTCCGCGGCGCGCGCGACGTCTTCCCCGACGCCCCCGCGTTCGCGAGCGCGCACAGCTCCATCGACGACGGCTTCGCCGCCGGACGCGTGCTCTTCGCCGATCCGCAGTCACGACCCACCGCCGTCATCGCACAGAGCGACCTGCTGGCCACCGGCGTCATCCGGGCGGCGGAGGAGGCCGGGCTGCGCGTGCCCCAGGACGTCAGCGTGACCGGGTTCGACGGCATTCCGGTCGACGGCCTGGCGCCGTACGAGCTCACGACGCTGTTCCAGCCGGCGACCGACAAGGGCCGCGCGGCGGGCGCCGCCGTCGCCGCGATGCTGGAGGGGCGGGTCCCGGCATCCGTCCTGCTCACCTCGACATTCCGGCCCGGGAATACGACCGCCCCGCCGATGGCACCCTGAGCGCCCGGTAGACTGGGAACCCGACCCCCGCGACCTGTCAGGAGGCCCGTTTGCTCGTGCTCCTGGCTGCGTTCGCGGTTCTGCCGCTGGCGTTGCCGTGGTTGTACGCCCGCATCGGACCCCGCGCATTCCTCGTCGCCGCGCTGCTGCCGGTCGCCGCCTTCGGTCACGCGCTGACGCAGACCGGAGCGGTGATCGCGGGCGACGCCCCCGAGGAGTCGTTCGCCTGGATCCCGCAGCTCGGCATCGACCTGTCGATGCGCATGGACACGCTCGGCTGGGTCATGACGCTCATCGTCACCGGCGTCGGCGCGCTCGTCCTGGTCTACTGCCGGTGGTACTTCGACGGCGGGGTCAAGCCGGGCGTAGGGCTCTTCAGCGCGGTGCTCCTCGGCTTCGCCGGGGCGATGTACGGCCTCGTCCTCACCGACGACGTCATCGTGCTGGTGATGTTCTGGGAGATCACCAGCATCCTGTCGTACCTCCTCATCGGCTTCTACCACGCGCGCGGAGCGAGCCGTCGTGCCGCCCTGCAGGCGCTGCTGGTGACGACCCTCGGCGGGCTCGTCATGTTCGTCGGCGCCGTCATGCTCTCGGTGCTCTACGGCACCAACAGCCTCGACGCGATCATCTCCGGCGCCGCGAGCCTGCAGCCGGGCGGCGAGGGGCTGCTCAACGTCGCGATCGTGCTGCTGCTGGTGGGCGCGCTCAGCAAGTCGGCGATCTTCCCCTTCCACTTCTGGCTGCCCGGTGCCATGGCCGCGCCCACTCCGGTGAGCGCGTACCTGCACGCCGCGGCGATGGTCAAGGCCGGCATCTACCTCATCGCGCGGCTCGCGCCGGCCTTCGCCGACAGCGATCCGTGGCGGCCGATCGTCATCAGCCTCGGCCTTTTCACGATGCTGCTGGGCGGCCTGCAGGCCATGCGCGAATCGGACCTCAAGCGCATCCTCGCCTTCGGCACCGTGAGCCAGCTCGGCATGCTGACCGTCGTGCTCGGCTACGGTGAGCGCAACTCCGCCCTCGCCGGACTCGCGCTGCTCATCGGGCACGCCCTGTTCAAGTCGGCGCTGTTCCTCGTCGTCGGCGTGATCGACCGGCAGCTGTCCACCCGCGACATCGGCGAGCTGTCGGGGGTGGGGCGCCAGGCGCCGACCCTGGCGGCGTTCTCGATCGTGGCCGTCGCCTCGATGGTCGGGCTCGCCCCCACCGTCGGCTTCGTCGCGAAAGAGGCCGCGCTGACCTCGCTGCTGGATGCCGGGTCGTCGCCGGAGGCGCTCATCCCGCTCATCGGCATCGTGCTCGGCTCGGTGCTCACGACCGCCTACGGCATGCGCTTCATCTGGGGCGCGTTCTGGACAAAGCGCGACGACGCCGGCCAGACGCGGCCCGTGACGCCGTGGCCGGACCCGCCGATCGGCTTCCTCGCGGCCCCCATCGTCCTGTCGGGCCTCACGGTGGTCGCCGGCTTCGCCGCGCCGCTGCTCGACGTCGCGTTCTCCGGCTACGCCGACACGCTGCCGAACCCGTTCGGCGACGAGTCCCATCCATACCACCTGGCGCTCTGGCACGGCCTCGAGCCGGCCCTGTTCCTCTCGCTCGGCAGCATCCTCGTCGGTGTCGTCCTGTTCTGGCTCACCTACCGTGCCCGCCGCGTGCCGCGCCGCATCCTGCCGTTCACGGCCGCCGACGTCTACAACGCGACCCTGCGCGGCATCGCCCGCGTCGCGGTGTGGACGACGACCTTCACGCAGCGCGGCTCGCTGCCGGTGTACGTCGGCACGATCTTCGTCGTGTTCGTGGCCGCCCAGGGCACGGCGCTCCTCGCCGGCGACGAGTGGCGGATCGCGCTGGACGCGTGGCAGACGCCGATGCAGTTGATGGTCGCGCCCATCATGATCGTCGCGGGCATCGTCGCCGTGCGCGCCCGCAAGCGCTACACCGGCGTCGTGCTCGTCTCGGTCACCGGCCTCGGCATGGTGGTGCTGTTCGCCACGAGCGGTGCGCCCGACCTCGCGCTCACGCAGATCCTCGTCGAGACGGTCACCCTCGTCGCGTTCGCCCTCGTGCTGCGGCGCATTCCCGCGCGCCTGGGCGAGCACAACGCGCCGGTGTGGCCGGCGGCACGCGCCGTGCTGGCCGTCGCCGTCGGCGCGACCATGGCGATGGTCGCGATGGTCGCGACCGGCGCGCGCGTCGCCGAGCCCATCTCCGACCGGTTCCCCGAGCTCGCCTACGAGATCGGCCACGGCAAAAACGTCGTCAACGTGGCGCTCGTCGACCTGCGCGGCTGGGACACCATGGGCGAGCTGTCGGTGCTCGTCCTCGCAGCCACCGGCGTCGCCTCGCTCGTGTTCGTGACGCATCGCTCCGACCTCATCTCGCGCGCGATCTCCCCGCTCCCCACCGGCGCGACCCGCACGCGGCGGCCCCTCGTGGAGACCGACCAGGGCCCGCGGCCGCGCACCGCCGACTCGCGCAGCACCCGGCAGGCCTGGCTCGTCGGCGGGCAGCGCGTGCGCCCCGAGAACCGCTCGATCATGCTCGAGGTGATCGTCCGCATCCTCTTCCACACGATCATCGTGGTGTCGATCTACCTGCTCTTCGCGGGCCACAACCTGCCCGGCGGCGGTTTCGCGGGCGGACTCGTCGCCGGCATGGCGCTCGTCATGCGCTACGTCGCCGGGGGCCGCTACGAGCTCGGTGCGGCCGCGCCGACGGATGCCGGGCGCCTCCTCGGCGCCGGCATGACCCTCGCTGTCGGGACCGCCGTCGTGCCGCTGCTGTTCGGCGCCGCGCCCCTGACGAGCTGGTTCTGGGAGGCCGAGCTGCCGGTCCTCGGCCACGTCGAGTTCGTCACCTCCACGCTCTTCGACATCGGCGTGTACCTCGTTGTCATCGGGCTCGTGCTCGACGTACTGCGCTCGCTCGGCGGCGAGGTCGACCGCCAGGCGCAGGCCCTCCGCGACCGGGGGGTGAGCGTCTCGTGACCGTCTCGGGCGTGCTGATCATCATCATGGGCGTGCTATTCGCCGCCGGCGTCTACGCGATGCTCGAGCGCAGCCTCACCCGCGTGCTCATCGGCTTCCTGCTGCTGGGCAACGCCACCAACCTCTTCCTGCTCGTCGTCATGGGCCGCCCCGGTGAGGCGCCCTTCTCGGGCTCTGCGGATCCCGACGCCATGAGCGACCCGCTGCCGCAGGCGCTCACCCTCACCGCGATCGTCATCACGTTCGCCGTCTCGGCCTTCCTCCTCGCCCTTATCTACCGCTCATGGCAGCTCGGCCAGGCCGACACCGTCCACGACGACGAAGAGGACATCGCCGTGCGCGACCGCGGAACCGAGGAAGAGGACCAGATGGACGACGAGACGTCCATCGAAGACGAGGACGACGACGCCACGACCGACTTCATCGGCACCGGCACCGCCCCGATCACGATCCTGCACCACCGCGATGTCGACGGCATCCGCGACGATGCGCCCACCGACCGGCCCCGACCGTCGTCCGGTGACGAGGGTGAAGGGGGGATGCCGCGATGAGCGCCCTGATCCCGCTGCTCGTGACCCTGCCCCTGCTCGGCGCGGCCGTCGCGCTGTTCTTCGGGCGCGCCCGCCGCGTGCAGGTCGGCGTCTCGCTCGTGACGCTCACCCTCGTGCTCGTGATCGCCGCGGTGCTGCTGTACACGGTGGATTCGACCGGGCAGGCGCTCGCCGTCTCGGTCGGCGGCTGGCCGATCCCGTTCGGGATCGTGCTGTACGTCGACCGGCTCGCGGCGCTCCTCGTCGTCGTCTCGAGCGTCGTGCTGCTCGCGGTCCTCTTGTTCTCGGTCGGCCAGGGTGCCGCCGACGGTGACGACGACACCCCGGTGACGATCTTCCACCCGTCGTATCTGATCCTCGCGGCGGGCATCTTCAACGCCTTCATCGCGGGCGACCTGTTCAACCTCTACGTCGGGTTCGAGATCCTCCTGGTGGCCTCGTACGTGCTGATCACGCTGGGGTCGACGGAATCCCGCATCCGCGCCGGCGTCGTCTACATCGTCGTCTCGCTCGTCTCGTCGATCCTGTTCCTCGCCGCGATCGCCGCGATCTACGGTGCCCTGGGAACGGTGAACATCGCGCAGCTGTCCGAGCGCATGGGCGAGCTCCCGCAGTCCACCCAGCTGGTGCTGCACCTCATGCTGCTCTTGGCCTTCTCGATCAAGGCGGCCGTCTTCCCGCTGTCGTTCTGGCTGCCCGACTCGTACCCGACCGCGCCGGCTCCGGTCACGGCGGTGTTCGCGGGCCTGCTGACCAAGGTCGGCGTGTACGCGATGATCCGCACTGAGACGCAGATCTTCCGCGACAACGACGTCAACACGCTGCTGCTGGTCGTCGCCCTGGCCACCATGATCGTCGGCGTGCTCGGTGCCCTCGCCCAGGCCGAGCTCAAGCGCATCCTGTCGTTCACGCTCGTCAGCCACGTCGGCTATCTCGTGTTCGGCCTTGCGATCGCGACGCCCCTCGCCCTCGGCGCGACCATCTACTACATGGTCCACCACATCATCGTGCAGACGACGCTGTTCCTCGCGGTGGGCCTCATCGAGCGCCGGGCCGGCTCCACGTCGATCCTCAAGGTGAAGGGCCTCATGCGTGCGGCGCCCGTCATCGCGGTGCTCTACTTCCTGCCCGCCGTGAACCTCGGCGGCCTGCCGCCGTTCTCCGGCTTCATCGGCAAGTTCGCGCTGTTCGACGCGGCGGCCGAGGTGGGCACGCCGCTGATGTACATCCTCATCATCGGCGGGATCATCACGTCGCTGCTCACCCTGTACACGCTCATGCGCGCCTGGAACCTGGCGTTCTGGCGCGAGGACGACGACCAGGCCGACGATCCGGCCGTCGTCGAGCGCATCGAGTACCTGGGCGACGCACCCGCCGCCGACGAGCAGAGCAGCCGCCGGGTCATCCCGCGCATCATGACCGCGGCGACCGCGGGCATGGTGGCGGTCGCCGTCGCGCTGACCGTCTTCGCGGGCCCGCTGTACCAGCTGTGCACCAGCATCGGCGATGCGCTGCTGACGCCCGTGACCCTCGTGCAGCTGGAACAGGAGGCGGGACAGTGAGCCCGACGGCGAAGGCTGCGGCGGTGGCGGTGTGGCGCCAACTGCCGTTCTTCCTGTGGCTGATCGCGCTCTGGATGCTGCTGTGGGGACAGTTCACGGTGCTCGCCGCCGTCACCGGACTCGTCGTGGCGCTGTTCGTGACGCGTGTGTTCCGTCTGCCGCCCGTGGAACTGTCGGGTCGGGTGAACCTCTGGTACGGCGCCGCGTTCGTCGTGATGTTCTTCTTCGCGGTGCTGCGCGGATCGCTGCTGGTCGCGTGGCAGACGATCAACCTCGCGCGCTACCCCGGCACCGCGATCATCGCCGTGCCGCTGCGCACCGACGACGACCTCATCATGGCGCACGTCGGGGTCACGGCATCCCTCATTCCGGGTTCGCTCATCGTCGACGTCGATCGTGACCGCCGCATCCTGTACCTGCACGTCATCGGCGTCTCGAGCGATCGCGACGTCGAGGCGCAGCGCGCGTCGGTGCAGCGCTGGGAGGAGCGCATCGTGCGGGCCGTCGGCTCGCGGGCGCAGCTCGACGCGATCCGCCGCACGCCGGCGCCGAGAGGAGGTGCGGGCCGATGACCGTGCTCGTCGTCGTCATCTATGTCGTGTTCGCGATCGCGGCGCTGCTCACGCTCTGGCGGATCATCGTGGGACCGTCGATCCTCGACCGTGCCGTCGCCTCGGACGTGCTGCTCACCCTCGTCATGTGCGCGCTCGGCGCCGACATGGTGATCCACCACCACACCCGGACCCTGTCGGTGCTGCTCATCATCGCCGCGGTGGGCGTGTTCGGCTCGATCGCGATCGCCCGCTTCGTCGCACGGAGGGACTCCACCCGATGAACGAGATCCTCGACACCGTCGCGCTCGTGCTGGTGCTGATCGGCGCCCTGCTGTGTCTGACCGCGGCGATCGGCCTGCTGCGCTTCCACGACGTGCCGACGCGCCTGCACGCGGCCACGAAGCCCCAGGTGCTCGGCCTCATCCTCATCTGCATCGCGATCGCGCTCGCGCTGCGGGCGTGGCCGGTCATCGCCTTCCTCGTGCCGATCGTCATGATCCAGCTCGCCACCGCGCCGCTGTCGGCGCACATGGTCGCTCGCCAGGCCTACCGCAACGGCACGATCGACGAGCGCTCGCTGTACGTGGACGAGCTCGCCGACGCCGGACGCACGCCACCCGCCGCCGGCGGCTGACGGGTCAGGGCGCGAGCGCGCCTGTCGGTCACCCCTGGGCCGAACCCTTACCCCTGGGCCGAACCCTCACCTCCCTGCGCGCCCGGGCGTGAGGGTTCGTCCCGGGGATAAGGGCTCGGCAGATGGGGCGGGCGGGCGCGGGGGGCGAAGGTGCGCGCCGGCGGCTGAACCGTCAGGGCGCGAGCGAGGGCGTGTGGCGGATGCCGAACTCGTGCTGCAGGGCGCTGCGCGCGGCGAACCATCCGGACTGGCCGTGCACGCCCGGGCCGGGCACCGTCGACGCCCCGCACAGGTAGACGCCGCGCATCGGGGTGCGCCACGGGTCGGTGCTCAGCACCGGCCGCGCGAGCAGCTGTCCGATGGTCGCGGCACCCGCCCCGATGTCGCCGCCGACGTAGTTGGGGTTGTGGGCGGCGAGGTCAGCGGCGGTCGCGCTGTGCGAGGCGATGACGACGTCGCGGAAGCCCGGCGCCACCCGCTCGATCGCCCGCGTGATCGCCTCGGTCTGGTCGACGGTGGAGCCGGTGGGCACGTGCGTGTAGGTCCACAGGGCGTGAGAGCCATCGGGCGCCCGCGACGGATCGAACACCGACGGCTGCGAGACGAGCACGTAGGCGGATGCCGCGTGTCGCCCCGCCAGCACGGCGTTCTCGCCGGCGGCGATCTCCTCCCGGGTGCCGCCGATGTGGACCGTGCCGGCGCGGGCGATCCGCTCGTCTGCCCACGGGACGGGCGCGGACAGCGCGAAGTGGACGGTCGCGGCGCCGCTGCCGTAGCGGAACCGCTCCAGCGCCCGGCGATAGCGCGCCGGCATCCGCCCCCCGGCGAGACGGACGAGGGCGCGGGGCGTGACGTCGAGCACGACGGCGCGGGCGGTCAGCTCGTCGAGGGAGGCGACCTCGTGGTCGGTGACGATCTCGCCGCCGTGGGCGCGCAGGTCATCGGCGAGGGCGTCGGAGATGGCCTGCGAGCCGCCCAGCGGGATGGGCCACCCGGCCGCGTGGGCGTGCGCCTGCAGGGCGAGGCCGGCGGCGGCGGCGACGGGACTGGGCTGCGGCACGATCGCGTGCGCGGCGACGCCGGTGATCATCGCGGGCGCCGTCGCGCCGGTGAACCCGGCCCCCCACAGCGGCGACCCCTGCCACAGGGCGCGGAGGCCGAAGCGGGCGGCGACGATCGGATGCGGGGGCACCCGCAGCAGCGTCGACCCGGTGAAGCGGGCGACCTCTCGAGCGTGCGCCGACAGCGGGCCGAGCAGGCGCCGGTAGGCGGCGCCGTCGCGGCCGAGCTCCTCGGCGGTGCGCGCGAGGTCGCGGTAGGCGATGCCGGAAGCGCCGCCGGGCAGCGGGTGCGCGAAGGAGACCTCCGGCGTCACGAACTCGACCCGGCGCGCAAGCCCGAATGCGCGGAAGAACGGCGACGCCAGCGCGAGCGGATGCACCGCCGAGCACGTGTCGAACCGGAAGCCGAGGGCGGCCTCCTCCCGCGTGCTGGCGCCGCCGCCGAGCTGCGACAGCCGCTCGTACACGCGCACCGACAGACCCGCACGGGCAAGCGTCACCGCGGCCGCGAGCCCGTTCGGCCCCGACCCGACGATCTCGACGTCGGTCATGCCCCTCCTGCGGCGGCCGCCGCGGCGTCGGTCGCCGCGGCCGCGTCGGTGGCGGCATCCGGCGCGGCAGTGCCTTCGTCCGGCTGGGGGACGGCCGGCCGCGCCGTCTTCTCGCCCGCTTCGCGCTCGCGTCGTCGCCCCTCGCTGAGGAAGGCGAGCCGGCGGATGGTCTCCTCGTTGCGCAGGTGCAGCAGCGGCGCCCAGACGAATCGGGGCAGCAGACCCGCCGGGCCGCCGACGGGCTCCTCGCCGATGCGCACGACGCAGCCCTCACCGCGCGGCTTCACCTCGATCACGACGACCGCCCGGCCGAGCGGACCGGCCTTCGCGCGCAGACGGATGCGGCGCGGCGGAGACCACTCCACCATCTCGGTCTCGTCGTCGATGAGGATCGGCCACGCCCCGAGCGAATGGTGGATGCGCGCACCTTCCGCGGGCCACTCCGGGTCGACGTCGCGCATGCGCGACGCGCCCACGACCCACACCGGATACACCCACCCGTCGCCGAGCACGGCGAACACATCGTCGGGAGTGCAGTCGAACAGTCGGACGCTCGCGGTGGCCATGGGTCTCCTTCGCCGTCCCTCCCGATGCTAGGCGAGCGTGCCGATGAGGACAGGGGGGTTGCGCTCGCCGGCCCGGCGCGACTCGTGCCGCCGAGGACGACAGCGCGACTCAGGATGCCGGGGTCAGCACGAGCGTGTTCGTCGCGGCATCCGCGACCTTCTCCCGCGTGAACAGCCACGGCGTCTGGCGCTGCTGCTGCCAATCGGCGAACTGGTCGTCGTAGTTAGGGTGGAAGGCGTGGCCGCTCGTGCCGGTCAGATGGTTCCAGCGCGAGGCGTCGAGGTCGGAGAGGTCGACCGTCATCCGCATCGAGGGCACCGTCTGGGTCGCGAAGGACCCGTCGCCGAGGTACCAGCCCGTCGCGTCGACGACGGCGGATCCGCCGCCGACCGGGAACGGGCCGCGGTTGAACAGCCACTCGATCGGCGCGATGCCGCTCGATCCGAACGTGTCGCTGGTCAGCGTGATGGCGTGCAGGTCGCCCCAGTTCCACGCGTCGGGGTTGTCGCCCTGCAGCGCGACGAGCCGCGCGTAGGCGTCGGTCGCGGCGCGCTGGAGCATCTCGGACTGCCCTGACACGTCGAGGCGGTCGTTGGTCCACCAGGGCGACCCCGGTTCGTCGAGCAGCGTGTCGACGACGAGGAACAGCCGCGCCTGATCCGACAGCGGCGCCGGGTCGTCCCGGCGGGCGAACAGGTCCTGCGCGAGTTCGTCCCAGAGCACGTTGGCGAACGCGGCGCCCGGAGAGTCGGGCGTGTTCTGCGCGTCCCAGCTGTCGAGCAGGTCCAGGGCGCGCTGGGCGTCGGCATCCTCGAGGGTGATGTCGGCGTAGGCGGCGACGAGGCGCTTGCCGATCCAGAACTCCTGGTCGGCCTGGACCGCGCTCATGTCGTCGGCGGTGAGCTTTCCGCCCGCGATCGCCCGCTCGAGGAGGTCGGTGATGCGCGCCGCGCGCCAGCCGTAGTCGAAGTCGGAGCCGAGGAAGTACGGGTAGTCCTGCGCCACCAGCGGGTTGTTCGCGGTGACGATGTACCCGGATGCCGGGTTGTAGGACACCGGCAGGTCGTCGAACGGGATGAACCCGGTCCAGTCGTACGCCGAATCCCACCCGGGCTGCGGCATGGTCCCGTCGCCGGCGCCGCGGAGGGGGAGGCGTCCCGGCGCCTGGTAGCCGATGTTGCCGTCGCGGTCGGCGTAGACGAGGTTCTGCGCCGGCACGTCGAACAGCGTCGCGGCGTGGCGGAACTGCGCGAAGTCCTGTGCCGTGTTCAGCGCGAAGATCGCGCTCGCCGTCGTGCCGGGATCGAGCGCCGTCCAGCGCAGCGCGACGGCGTACTCGCCGGCCGGCCCCGCCGGGGCGGGCGTCGCGGCACCCGTCGACCCGGTGTACGGACCGGACGCGACGGCGGTGAACCCGTCGGTGAGCCCCGACACGATCGGCCCGTGCACGGTGGAGCGCACCTCGAGGGTGACGTCCTCGCCCCCGGCGACCCGGAGCGTCTCGGTGCGGGTCTCGAGCGGCATGAGCGCGCCGTCGCGCCAGTACGCGTCGCCGTCGATCTTCTCGAGGTAGAGGTCGGTGACGTCGGCGGTGAGGTTCGTGAACCCCCACGCGATCTGCGCGTTGTGCCCGATCACCACGCCCGGCACGCCCGAGAACCCGAATCCGGCGACGTCGAACGGGCAGTCCTCGCTCACCGTCCGGCAGCGCAGCCCGACCTGATGCCACACGCTCGGCAGCGCCGCCCCCAGGTGCGGGTCGTTGCTCAGCAGCGGCAGACCGCTCTCGGTGAGCGCGCCCGAGACGACCCACGAGTTCGAGCCGATCCCCTCGCCGACCCCGCCCAGAAGGGCTGAGGCCGCTTCGACGACCGAGCCCACCTCTTTCCAGGCGACGGATGCCGCGGGCACCGCGGCCGGGTCATCGCCCGGCGCCGGCGCGGGAGCGTCGGTGGTGATCTCGGGCACGATCACGGGGTTGGTGTCGTACGGGTAGCCGGGGTAGAGCTCGGCGATCTGCTCGGGCGAGAGGGTCTGGGCGAGGATCGCGCGCTCGGTCTCCTCCTCGACGTTGCCGCGGAGATCCCACGCCATCGCCTTCAGCCAGGCGACCGAATCGGCGGGCGTCCACGGCTCGATCTCGTACGACGAGTTCTGCATGCCGAGGATGGCATATTCCAGCGAGACGTCGGCGCCGTCGTGGTCGGCGAGGTAGGCGTTGACGCCGTCGGCGTACGCCTCGTAGTACCCCCGGGTGGTGTCGTCGAGCGCCGCCACCTCCTCCTCGGCGACGTGGCGCCAGCCGAGCGTGCGCAGGAACGTATCGGTCGGCAGTTGCGAGGCGCCGAACAGCTCCGACAGGCGGCCGCTCGTCACGTGGCGGCGGAAGTCCATCTCCCAGAAGCGATCCTGCGCGTGCACGTAGCCCTGTGCGTAGAAGAGGTCGTGGCTGTCACCGGCGACGATGGTCGGGATGCCGAGCGCGTCGCGGTGGACGGTGACCTCGGCGTCGAGCCCCGCGACCGCGACGGTGCCGTCCAGCTGGGGGAACGAGCGCTGGATCGTCCACACCACGACGCCCGCGGCGATCAGGGCGATGACGGTGAGTCCCGCCACGACCGAGAACGCGATGATCCCGATGCGCCGTCCCAGCGAGCGACGCGCGGGACGGGGTGGGGCGTCGGATGCCGGTGCACCGGCATCCGGCTCGGCATGCGTGGCGTGGGAACCGGTGAGTGCGGGGAGATCGGACATCGTCGTCAGAGTGCCTTCCGGGGGCGGCGGCTTCGGTGCGGCACGCACGGCTCGGGTGCCGCGGACGGATCCACGCCCCCAGTCGGCGGATCCGTCATCGCATGCTAACCCGGCGGACCGACGGCGCGCGTGCACCGATGGGCAGTTCTCCCCATGGGACCACGGCCCGCACCGGCGCTATCGTGTCGGGAGAGCGCATCGGGCGCGGCGGGGAAGGGGGTCGGATGTCGGCGATCAAACCGGTGTTCCGGGAGCTGCGCGAAGCGGTGGTGCACGGCATGGGGCACGCGCAGCGCAGGCTCCACCAGGTCGCGGACAACCTCGACGATCACCTCGACGACGTCGTGAAGGCCGTGCGCGACCAGGACACCTACGACGACGCGGTCTCGCGCGGCTGGTTGAAGAACCTCAAGCTCCGCCGCGGTGAGAAGACCGACGCGGGCTGGCACTTCCTGCCCGAGAAGGATCGTGTGGCGTCGGGCGATGTGCCGAACTACCCGGGCGAGTACACGCTCGACCTGCACGGCTCGCCGACGCAGGTGCAGGGCCCGACCGGATCGATGCTGGATGCCGCGGACTTCGCCGACATGATCAAGAAGCGCACCGACTGGGACGGCGAGACCCCCATCCGCCTGTTCTCGTGCGACACCGGCGCGCGGCCCGACGGCTTCGCACAGCAGCTGTCGACCATCCTGAAGGTCGACGTGACCGCACCGACGAAGCCGGTATGGTCGCAGAAGGGCGGCGCGCCGTTCGTCACCGACATCGACCCGGTGACCGGTGCTCCGGTCATTCCGCCGAACGGCACCTGGGTCACCTTCTCGCCGAAGGAGTGAGCAATCGCATGGTCAAGCAGGCATCCGTCTTCCAGCCCGGGTGGGTCGCCACCGCAGAGGGTGAGCGTCCGCCGCTGAACGAGGAGCGGTTGAGCCCCGAGGAAGCCGCCAAGGTCGGCGCGTACCTCGAGGGCGGGGCCGTTGTCATGCACACCACGGCGCGTGGCGTGGACGTCCTGGCCGACGACGCCCGGGTGGTGCCGCTGACGATCCGCACCGACGGCGAGTACGTCTGGACGGGGCCGGTCACCTATTACGTGCAGACCTACGGCGTCGCCCCCGACCCGGAGTTCCTCGCCCACGTCCGGGCGCAGGGCTACGAGGCGCGCACCCCGACGGACGACGAGATCGCCGCCGCCGCGAAGGTCTTCGCTCCGCCGGCATAGCCGACGCTCTCCGCCGGCGTAGCCGACGCTTCCCGCCGGCGTAGCCGACGCTTCCCGCCGGCGTAGCCGACGCTTCCCGCCCGCGTAGCCGTCGCGCTCAGCCGATGAGGCTCGGCTGCAGATCGCGCAGGGTGCGCCGGTGCGTCATGCGCGTGACGCCGAGCGTGGCACGCCCGGAACGGTAGGTGAGGGCGGTCGCCGGCAGGGCTTCGTCGCGGCGGCCCTTGGCGACGCCGGTGAGGTCCACGCGCATCACTCGGCCTCGCTCTCCGTGGTGGACGGGCTCGCCGTGGTCTCCGCGGCGTCGAGGAGAGCGGGGTACCCCGCGAGCAGCGCCTCGCTCTCGCGCCACGACAGGCCCGCGACGCTCAGCACGGTGCGTACCGCGAGCGAGGCCGCGGCGGGCGAGGAGGCGTCGAAGCGGGTGATCGCGAGGCGCGCGGCCTCTTCGATGAGGCGTCCGAGCGTGGGGGCGGCGATGTCGGTGCGCAGCGACGCGTCCTCCTGCCCGGCGCGCACGATCGCCGCGACCGTGCGGCGCAGCGGCGCGAGGGCGGCGCCGGTCTGCTCGACGTGCGCCTCGTCCAGGGCGAGGGCCGCGGCGACCTGGACGTGCGCGGCCTCGGCCCACAGTGCCGCGGTGAGGCGCGCGAGGGCGAGCGGCGGCGAGGGCTCGTCGAGGGCGGAGGCGATCGCATTGAAGCGCTGCGCGCCCGAGGAGATGAGTTCGGCCAGCAGGGCCTGACGGTCGTCGAAGTGGCCGTACAGGGCTCGACGCGACAGGCCCGCGGCGCGGGCGATCTGGTCGATCGACGCGCTGGGGTCGGTCGCGAGGGTGGTCGCGGCGGCGCGGAGGATGCCGGCGCGGTTGGCGGCGGCATCCTTCCGGGGACGGCGGGTGGGAACGGTGGACGTCACTCGTTCAGTGTATAAACCTGCACACGCTTGTGCAAGTTTTGGCCGAGCCGTTCCGTCTCGGTGCGCTCGCTCGACGACCGGGTCCGGGTCAGTCGGCGCCGAAGTCGTACATCGCCGACTCGGATGCCGCCTCGACCGCCTCGGCGAGGGCTTCGGTCTCGGCATCCGGCTGCTGCGCCGACTCGGTGATCTCGCCGGATTCGCCGGCCGTGACGCGGCCGACGAGCTCGCCGGTGGCGCCGCCGATGAGGCCCATGCCGGCGTACTGCTCGAGGCGCGAGCGCGAGTCGGCGATGTCGAGGTTGCGCATCGTGAGCTGGCCGATGCGGTCGGTGGGGCCGAAGGCGGCGTCGCCGACGCGCTCCATCGAGAGCTTCTCGGGTGCGTAGGAGAGGTGCGGGGCGGTGGTGTCGAGGATCGTCCAGTCGTCCCCGCGACGCAGGCGCAGCGTGACGGTGCCAGTGATCGTCGACCCGACCCACTTCTGGATCGACTCGCGCAGCATGAGCGACTGCGGCTCGAGCCAGCGGCCCTCGTACATGAGCCGGCCCAGGCGCCGACCCTGCTCGTGGTAGGTCGCGAGGGTGTCCTCGTTGAGGATGCCGTTGACGAGGCGCTCGTAGGCGATGAACAGCAGCGCCATGCCGGGCGCCTCGTAGATGCCGCGCGACTTCGCCTCGATGATGCGGTTCTCGATCTGGTCGCTCATGCCGAGTCCGTGGCGTCCGCCGATGCGGTTGGCCTCGAAGACGAGCTCGACGGGGTCGTCGAACGTGACGCCGTTGAGAGCCACGGGGCGCCCGCCCTCGAACGCGACGGTGACGTCCTCGGTGGCGATCTCGACGGACGGGTCCCAGTACTTCACGCCCATGATCGGGTCGACGGTCTCGAGCGACACGTCGAGGTGCTCGAGGGTCTTCGCCTCGTGCGTCGCGCCCCAGATGTTCGCGTCGGTCGAGTACGCCTTCTCGGCGGAGTCGCGGTAGGGGAAGCCGTGCGCCACGAGCCATTCGCTCATCTCCTGGCGCCCGCCGAGCTCGGTGACGAAGTCGGCGTCGAGCCACGGCTTGTAGATGCGCAGGGCGGGGTTCGCGAGCAGGCCGTAGCGGTAGAACCGCTCGATGTCGTTGCCCTTGTAGGTCGAGCCGTCGCCCCAGATGTCGACGCCGTCCTCCTTCATGGCGCGCACGAGGAGGGTGCCGGTGACGGCGCGGCCGAGCGGCGTCGTATTGAAGTAGGTCTTGCCGCCGGAGCGGATGTGGAAGGCGCCGCACTGCAGGGCGACGAAGCCCTCTTCGACGAGGGCCGTCTTGCAGTCGACGAGGCGCGCGACCTCGGCGCCGTACTCGAGTGCGCGGCCCGGGATGGCGGCGATGTCGGTCTCGTCGGGCTGGCCGAGGTCACCCGTGTACGTGCAGGGGATCGCGCCCTTGTCGCGCATCCACGCGACGGCGACGGAGGTATCGAGGCCCCCGGAGAAGGCGATGCCGACGCGCTCGCCGACGGGCAGGGACTGGAGGACCTTCGACATGGGACTCAAGTTTAGTCGGGCGCCGCGTGGAGCCGCGGCCGCAGATCCGAGGGCCCCGTCCCGCTCTCACGCGGATCCCGTCGCCTGGCTCACGGCGTGATCTGACGGCTCGATAGGATGGTACGCGGCCGTGTGAACGCACGAGCACGGTCGATAACGGGGGAGTGACCCATGCCAGGCATCGTCATCGTCGGAGTCCAGTGGGGCGACGAGGGCAAGGGCAAAGCGACGGACCTTCTGGGCGACCGCACCGACTGGGTCGTCAAGTTCAACGGCGGCAACAACGCCGGGCATACCGTCGTCATCGGCGACGAGAAGTACGCCCTGCACCTGCTGCCCTCGGGCATCCTGTCACCCGGCGTGAACGCCGTCATCGGCAACGGCGTCGTCGTCGACCTCGAGGTGCTCTTCGCCGAGATCGAAGCCCTCAACGCGCGCGGCCTCGACACCTCGCGCCTGCGCATCAGCGCCAACGCGCACGTCATCACGCAATACCACCGCACCCTCGACAAGGTCACCGAGCGCTTCCTCGGCAAGCGCATGATCGGCACGACCGGCCGCGGCATCGGGCCGACCTACGCCGACAAGATCAACCGTGTCGGCATCCGCATCCAGGACCTCTTCGACGAGAACATCCTCCGGCAGAAGGTCGAGGGCGCTCTCGACCAGAAGAACCACCTGCTGGTCAAGGTCTTCAACCGCCGCGCGATCACGGTCGACGAGATCGTCGACGACCTGCTGAGCTACGTCGAGCGGCTGCGCCCGATGGTCGGCGACACCGCGCTCGAACTGAACGAAGCGCTGGATGCCGGTGACGTCGTCGTCTTCGAGGGCGGCCAGGCGACGATGCTCGACGTCGATCACGGCACGTACCCGTTCGTCACGTCGTCGTCGGCGACGGCCGGCGGCGCCGCGACCGGCTCGGGCGTCGGACCCAACCGCCTCGACCGCATCGTCGGCATCGTGAAGGCCTACACGACCCGCGTCGGGTCAGGGCCGTTCCCGACCGAGCTGTTCGACGAACAGGGCGAGTGGCTGCGCAAGCGCGGGTTCGAGTTCGGCACGACGACCGGCCGCCCGCGCCGCGTCGGCTGGTACGACGCGCCCATCACCCGCTACGCCACCCGCGTGAACGGCATCACCGACCTCGTGCTGACGAAGCTCGACATCCTCACCGGGCTCGACGAGATCCCGGTGTGCGTCGCGTACGACGTCGACGGCGAGCGGTTCGACGAGGTGCCGGTGAACCAGACCGACTTCCACCACGCGAAGCCGATCCTGGAGTACTTCCCCGGGTGGAAGCAGGACATCTCGGGCGCCCGCACCTTCGAAGACCTGCCGCTCGAGGCGCAGGACTACGTCCTGGCCCTCGAAGCCATGAGCGGCACCCGCATCTCGGTGATCGGCGTGGGCCCGGCCCGCGACGCCGTCATCGTGCGCCACGACCTCGTCGACTGATGCGGTCGTGGACACGGCTGTGAGGGGCGCCTGCCGCCGAGAGGTGATCTGCCCAGCAGAGGACGATCGCGCCGGAAACCTCCTCGCCTCGGCAGATCGCCTCGCCCCGGGCCGTGTCCGGTGCGGGCAGATGACGGACGGATGCCGGTGAGATTCTTCCTGGGCGGCTACACCGCCGACATGGACGGCCGTGCCGACGGCGTCGGCGTCGTGCACGCGGGCGCGCCGGACGACGTGCTTGCCGGTGGCGCGCTGCGGTGGGCGGGGACGGCGGCCGCCGCCGCATCGCCGTCGTGGCTCGCGTGGCATCCCACCCTCGACGTCGTCTACGCGGCGCACGAGGCCGCCGGCACGGTGCAGGCCTACCGCCGCACCGGTGAGGAGGCGTTCGCGCCGCTCGGCGCGCCCGTGCCCGCCGGGGAGCTCGTGTGCCACCTCGCCGTCGCGCCCGACGGCGGTTCGCTCATCGCGTCGTGCTACGGCGACGGACGGGTCGTGCGGATGACGCTGGATGCCGCGGGCCTCCCCTCGGCGCCCGTTTCCGCGCCGGCCGCCGATCAACCCGCGCCGGGTCGGCCGGAGCTGTCGGGTGCGCCCGGGCGTGCCGGCGAGCCCCCCACCCCGCACGCCCACCAGGCCCGGTTCACGCCCGCAGGGCTCGTGACGATCGATCTGGGGCTCGACCTCGTGCGGGTGTGGGACGTGCGCGGTGACGCGCTCACCGAGCGCCAGCGCGTCGCCCTCCCCGCCGGCACTGGTCCGCGGCACGGGGTGTGGCACCCGAGCGGGCACCTCTACGTCGTGACGGAGCACTCGAACGAGGTGTTCGTGCTGCGGCCGGCTCCCGGCGGAGCGCTCATCCTGGTCGGCGGCGTGCCGCTGCCCGGCACGCAAGTCGGGGCAGACTTCCCCGCCGAGATCGCCCTCACGCGCGACGCGCAGTATGCCGTGATCGGCATCCGCGGCAGCAACACGCTCGCCACCGTCCGCGTCGGTGGCGAGGGAGAGTCGCTCGCGCCGGTCGCGCTCGTGGAGTCGGGCGTCGACTGGCCCCGTCACCACGTCATCGCGCGCGACACAGTGCTCGTCGCCGGGCAGCGCTCGGACGAGATCGTCTCGCTCACGATCGACGAGCGCACCGGCGTCCCCGGCCGGGTGCGCCACCGCGTCGACGCGCCGACCCCCACCTGCCTCCTGCCGGATCGAGCGTGAGTACCCGGTGATCGAGTAGCCCGCTCGTCGCCGAGGGTCGCCATGGTTTCGATACGGCGCTGGCGCGCCTACTCAACCAGCGGTGGGCGCTGCCGCGCCGACTCAACCAGCGGTGGGGCCCTGGCCGCGCGAACTAAACCACCGGTGGGGGCGCCCGGTACCCGGTGATCGAGTAGCCCGCGAGGAACGAGCGGGCGTATCGAGATCAGCCCGGCCCAGCGGTGGCGCGCTGGCGCGCCGGCTGCTAGACCGCGGCATCCTGCTTCGGGATGAAGACCTTCTTCACGATGAGCAGGATCGACGCCGTCACGGGGATCGCGACGAGCGCGCCGAGCAGGCCCATCAGCGTGCCGCCGACGAGCGCGCCGATGACGACGAGTGACCCGGGGACCGAGATCGCCTTGTTCATGACGCGCGGCGTCAGCACGTATGCCTCGAGCTGCATGTAGACGAGATACGCGAGCGCGAAGATGAGCGCGGCCAGCGGGTTGGCGATCAGGGCGACGACCGACCCGATGCCCCAGAACAGGACGGTTCCGACGAGCGGGATGATCGTGATCGAGAAGGCGATCACGGCCATCAGCGCCGGGAACGGCAGACCGAGCACCGCGTAGAGCAGCAGCGTGACCATCGAGTTGAAGAACGCCAGGACGACCATGCCGCCCAGGTACCCGCCGACTGAGTCGGTGATCTCCTCGGTCAGCTCCGCAGTGAGCGGCCGGGAGCGCGCGGGCACCAGGCGGTAGAACGCGAGCTTCATCTCCGGCAGCGTCGCGAGGAAGTACAGGCTCAGCACGATGACGATGATGAGACCCGAGATCGTCGTGCCGATCGACACGCCGATCGAGAGGACTCCGCCGCCGATCGCGGCGATGTTGCCGGGGTTCGTCAGGAACGTCTGCAGCTCGGCGAGCAGGTCGGGCGCCTGGTCGCCGAACTGCGCGACGAGCCACTCGTAGACCTGCGTGTGCTGGAAGGCCGTGATCATCCCGGGCAGGTCGCGGAAGAACTGCGCGACCTGGCCGACGACGGTCGGCACCACGAGCCAGAGGATCGCTACCATCGCGAGTGCGAACACGAAGTACACGATCGCGATCGCCCACGGCCGCTTCGTGCCGTGGCGCTCCAGCCGCCGCACGACCGGGTCGAGGCCCAGCGCGGCGAACAGAGCGAACGCGATGTAGATCCAGATCGTGACGAGGTTCGAGATCGCCATGCCGAGCGCGATCGCCGCGAGCGCGCCGAACGCGAGGAAGAACCCCGCGACGAACGGCCGGTTCACGCTCGCGAGCACGGGACGGCCGCGGCGCTCCGCAGCGGATGCAGCGGATGAAGCGGATGCCGGAGCTGCGGGCGCCGGAGCGGCGACCGGCGGGCTCGCCGGAGCCGGCGCCTTCGCGCGCCGCAGCAGTGAGCGCTTCGGGGACCCGTCGGATCCTGTAGTCATGCTCACACCTTAGCCTCGATCCACCGATCAGCCTTCGGCGGGCGGGGTCGACGTGATTGGTTCGGCCTGATCTGTGGCGGGCAGGGGTGAGTTCCGGGCGTCGCATCCCGGTCGTCCACTGGGTTCTCGGTTGTGCCGCGGTCGCGGCGGTGGTCAGCTGGTTGCTGCCGGTGGTGGTGCGTGCGTGACCGTGAAGAGGCGGTCGAACGCGGTCTGCCAGGGCCAGGCCTCGGGCAGGTGCAACGTGATCCGACGCGCGGACCGTGCGACGCGTGCTGGCACCGTGATCAGGGTGCGGCGGATCGTCGCGGTCGTCGCTTTCGCGAGTCGCCCGGCGTGGTCGGCGATGATGCTGGCGGTGCGGGTGAGGTTGAACGCGATCACTGCGAGTACGAGCCAGGCGCTGTTCGCGGTGAACACACCGGACGGCAGGTGCGCGAGCGGTCCGCCCTTCAGGTCGGCGTGGACTTGCTCGATGATCGCGTGCGCCCGGTGGGTCTTGTCCGCCGCGACGGTGCCCATCAGGTTCTTGTCGGTGGTGGTGAAGAACGCGTGGTGCCGGTAGGTGTCGAACAGCGTCGGCTGCTCCACCTTGTTCGGGTTCAGGTCCGGGATGCGCCGCACCACGAGTCGTCCTTCGATCCGTTCGGCGATCTTCCGTGAGCGGAACGCGACGAAGGGCACCTCGGCGACCTCAGCCTTCGAGATCCACCGCCCCGTGGTCTCGTCACGGATCGCGTTCGGATACTCGATCGTCTCCCAGATATCGTCGGGGATCGACGCGATCGCTGTCTTCACTGCAGGGTCCATCCGGACCGTGACCGATACGTCGGCGCCGGCTGTGATCGCGGTGCCGACGGTGGCGTGGCCGTAGAACGCGGAGTCGGCCCGCAGCAGCGGCCGGACGCTGCTGCCGGTGCTCATGCGGCGGAGGGTAGCGAGAACGTCGCCGACGATCCTGGCTGCGCCCTTCGGGGAACCGGTCTTGCCCTGCCGGAGCCGCTGACCCAGGATCACGGGTGCTGACGAGGTCGTCGATGCCGTCGCGAGGAGGGCGTTGAGTCCGCGGACGCCGGAGTATCCGAACGAGGCGCCCTGCTTCTTGTAGCCGTGGACCTCTATGATCGTGTCGTCCAGGTCCACCATCACCCGCTCACCGTCCCGGACCTGCAGCAGCGGTGCGGCCGAGGCGAGGTTCACCAAGGTCCGGGAGGCGACGGCGTCGAGCTGGCGGACGTGACCGAACCGGAACTCGCGCAGGAACGAGCCCAACGTTGACGGTGCATACGTCCTGTCGAACAGTCGGCCCATTCCGCCGTGGCGGAGCAGGTTCATGTCGTCGATCGAATCCGCGCCGGCGAGCATCCCCGCCACCAGCGCCATCACCTTCGACCCGGCGTTCGCGCCCTTGTCCGTCGGGACCGTCAAACGCGACTGCGACAGCCGATCCAACCCCGAGCGTTGCGCGAGGCGGAGCATCGGGGCCAATCCCGCCGCCGACACGAGATTCGGATCATCGAACATCGCTGACACGGCAGCGGGAGCATGCTTGAATTGCACCTACGAGATGCCTCTCGGATCGGTTGAACAGCGGTCTAGACAATCACTATTCTTCCCGATCAGAGGGGCATTTCTGCATCACAACACCCGCTCACCGCCCAAGCGAATCGGTGGATCGAGGCTTAGGGTGCGGGCGGGATGCCCGCGCGGACCCGGTAACCTCGGCGGGGGAGGACGCCATGACCGACGCCACGACGCAGCTGCACCGCCTACGCGCCAGCATCGACAACATCGACGCCGCGCTCATCTTCCTGCTGGCCGAGCGCTTCCGCAGCACGCAGCAGGTCGGTGTGCTCAAGGCCGAGCACCGGATGCCGGCTTCCGATCCCGCCCGCGAGGAGCAGCAGATCGCGCGCCTGCGGGCCCTCGCCCACGACGCCGACCTCGATCCCGAGTTCGCCGAGAAGTGGTTCAACTTCGTCGTGGCCGAGGTCATCCGCCACCACACCGCCGCCGGCGCGCCACAGGGCGACACCGACGGCGACGCGGCCACCGCCGACTGACTTACGGCACTGCGCGGCGCAGCAGGGCGTACGAGGCGGCCGCGATGACCGCCGACCCGACGATCGCCCACAGTGCGGCGCCCGGCGCGGTGAGGCCGGCGAACCAGCTGAACATCTCGATCCAGCTCTCGGTGCGCGCGACCACGAAGAGCGCCGCGACCAGCAGGAGCCCGAGCCCGGCCAGCACGATCGTCAGCCCGAGCGGGCCGAACCGCTTGTAGACGGTCGCGCATCCGAACCCGATGACGAACACCAGCAGGGTGAGCGAGCCGAAGAAGAGCCCCGCCGCCGCGGCGCCGTGCTCCCAGATCCATGGCGCGTAGAAGAAGTAGCCGTTCAGCCCCCATCCGCGCGTGGCCTGCTCGATGAGCCCGCCGATCACGAACACGAGGCCGAGGAGGACCGCGGTCAGCACGGCCGCGAGCAGCGTGCCCGCCCAGAACTCGCGGCGCGTGACGCTCATCGCCTGCGAGAAGGGGAACGACAGGGTCAGCGCGTAGATGCCGACGAACAGGAAGTACCACAGCGGGGCCTGGGCACCCGCCCCGTACTTCGCCTCGTCGATGCCGGCGCTCGCGAGGATGCCGTAGATCAGCAGCGACATCGCGAACGAGCCCAGCAGGATGATGATCGGCAGCCAGACGAAGGTCTGCCGGTTCACCAGCTGCATCCGGATGACATTCAGTGTGCGGTTCATGCGTCTGCTCCGTTCGTGACGAGAGGGGCGTGCTGGGTGAGCCGGACGACGAGCTGCTGCAGCGAGACGGGCGCGATGTCGAGCCCCTGCGCAGCCAGCTCGGCGCGGTCGGCGGGAGTGAGCGCGCCGAGGACGGTGGCGCTCGTGACGCGGCCGAGGCTCTCGCGGTGGATGACCTCGCGGCCCGCGACGAAGTCCTCCACGGCAGCGCTGTCGCCGACGACGGTGGCCGCGCGGTCGCGCAACGCATCGGTGTCCTCGTCGAGCAGGATGCGGCCGGCGTCGATCACGACGACCTTCTCGATGAGGCTCGAGACCTCGTCGATGAGGTGACTCGAGAGGATGACGGTGCGCGGATGCTCGGCGTAGTCCTCGAGGAGCCGGTCGTAGAAGATCTGGCGGGCGACGGCATCCAGCCCCAGGTACGGCTCGTCGAAGAACGTGATCTCGGCCCGTGAGGCGAGCCCGATGATGACCCCGACCGCCGAGAGCTGCCCGCGGGACAGCTTCTTGATGCGGCGCTTGAGAGGCAGGTCGAACTCGGCGATGAGCCGGTCGGCGAAATCCTGATCCCAGTTCGGGAAGAACAGCCGCGCGGTGCGGAACGCGTGCAGCGGCACGGCGTCGTCGGGGTAGCGCTGCCCCTCGCGGACGAAGCAGATGCGGGAGAGGACGCGCGAGTTCTCGTACGGGTCCTGCCCGAACACGCGCACGTCGCCCGACGTCGCGAAGTTCTGCGCGGTGAGGATCGACATGATCGTCGTCTTGCCGGCGCCGTTGCGCCCGAGCAGGCCGTAGATCGTGTTCTCCTCGATGCGGAACGAGACATCGTCGAGCGCGAGGGTGTCGCGATAGCGCTTGGTGAGGTGGTCCACCTCGATGACGGTGGTCATGAACGGCTCCCTTCGGCGCGTTCGTGGATGAGTGCAGTGAGGTCGTCGGCGCTGAGGCCGAGCGTGCGGGCCTCGGCGATCAGCGGAGTGATGAAGCGATCGGCGAAGGCGGAGCGCCGCTCGGCGAGAAGCTGATCGCGCGCGCCGACGGCGACGAACATGCCGATGCCGCGGCGCTTGACGAGCACACCGTTGTCGACGAGCATGTTCACTCCTTTCGCCGCGGTGGCGGGGTTGATGCGGTAGAAGGCGGCGAGCTCGTTGGTCGAGGGCGCGCGCGTGTCCTCCGGGAGCGAGCCGTCGACGATCGACTCCTCGACGCTCTCCGCGATCTGGAGGAACAGGGCCCGGCCCTCTTCGATCACGCCGTCTCCTCTCGGTTCAGTGGTTAGTTACTTGAGTAATGAACCATACAGGCGGCATGACTGTCAAGCGGATGCCGCAACGCGCCCGCGCGCGATAGCGAGCCCGGCGCGCGATGTCCAATTTGCGACCGATTCAGACGCATGAGACGTTGGAAGCGGCCCGTTGCGGGCCCTTACCAGACCAGTCCGCGATCGTCGGAGGTGCTCTGGGGCACCTGACCGGCGACCGTATGGTCGGCAGCCTTTGCGCGGACCCGATGTCCGCAGTCGCGCGTGATCGAGCGCCAGTGGCCGCCACCCGGGCGTGACCGATGCAGCCTGATCATCGGCTGCCGAGGTGTTCTGTGACCGATGCTCCTTCCGCCGAGCCTGTCCTGCAGGCGCGGAACCTCTTCAAAGTCTTCGGACGTGCCCCGAAGGATGCCGTGACGCGCCTGCGCGCCGGCGAGACCCGCGCCGACGTGGCGGATGCCGGGACCGCCGCCGTCATCGACGCGAGCTTCACCGTCAACCGCGGCGAGATCTTCGTCATCATGGGCCTGTCAGGCTCGGGCAAGTCGACCATCATCCGCATGCTCAACGGGCTGCTGACCCCCACGGCGGGCGACGTCACGATCGAGGGCCGCAGCGTCACGGCGGCCTCGCCCGCCCAGCTGCGCACCATCCGCCGCGAGTCGGTGTCGATGGTGTTCCAGCACTTCGCGCTGCTGCCGCACCTCACGGTGCTCGACAACGCGGCATACGCACTGGAGATCCAGGGCGTCGGCAAGACCGAGCGCCGCGCCCGCGCCATGGAGATCCTCGAGCGCGTCGGGCTGGGCGACCGCGCGCTGGCGATGCCCGACGAGCTCTCCGGCGGCATGCGCCAGCGCGTCGGCATCGCCCGCGCGCTCACGGCGGGCACCGGCATCCTGCTCATGGACGAGGCCTTCTCGGCGCTCGACCCGCTCATCCGCCGCGAGATGCAGGAGCAGCTCGTCGAGCTGCAACGGGAACTCGGCCGCACGATCGTGTTCATCACGCATGACCTCAACGAGGCGATGTTCCTCGGCGACCGCATCGCCGTCATGCGCGACGGGCGCATCGTGCAGAACGGCACGCCCGAGGAGATCCTCACCGACCCCGCCAACGACTACGTCGCGCAGTTCGTGCAGGACGTCGACCGCGCGCGGGTGCTGACCGCGGCATCCGTCATGGAGCCGCCCCACCTGACCACTCCGCTCAGCGCCGGCGTGCGCGGCGCGCTGCGGACCCTGCGCGCGCAGCAGGCCGGTGCCGTGTTCGCGACCGAGAACCGGCGTCTCGTCGGCGTCGTGACCGATCGCGCCGTCATCCGCGCCGTCAAGTCGGGCGAGACCGACCTGCGTCAGATCGTCGACACCGCCGTGCCGACGGTCGGACCGGACGACCTGCTCACCGACATCGTCGAGACCGCCGTCGAGGCCACCGTGCCGCTCGCCGTGGTCGACGACCGCGGCCGCCTGGTCGGTGTCATCCCCCGCATCACGCTGCTCGCCGCTCTCGGCAACGTCCCCGCGACGACGCGCGAGATGCCCGTCATCCAGACCCCGATCGACATGGTCGCGGAGTTCACACCGCTCGTCGACGCCGCGACGGAAGGGACGGTGGTCTGATGGACGCGTTCGAAGACGCCATCCGCCTTCCCATCGGAACGTGGGTCCGGGGGTTCATCGACTTCCTGAAGGACTACCTGGGCGGACTGTTCGACGCCGTCGCGACGGTGTTCACCGCCGTGTACGACGTCGCCGCCTGGGTGTTCACGACGCCGCCGTTCTGGGCGATCATCATCGTCTTCGCGGCGCTGGCGTGGTTCGTCAAGGGCTGGAAGCTCGCCGTCGGAACGGTCATCGGCTTCGGTCTCGTGCTGGCGGTGGACCAGTGGGACAACGCGATGCTGACCCTCGCGCTGACCGTGGTCGCCGTGCTCATCGCGACGCTCATCGCGGTGCCCCTCGGCATCTGGGCCGCGCGGTCGCGGGCCGTCTCGAACGTCGTCCGCCCCGTGCTCGACTTCCTGCAGACGATGCCCGCGTTCGTCTACCTGCTGCCGGCGATCTTCCTCTTCAGCGTCGGGGTCGTGCCCGGCATCGTCGCGACGATCCTGTTCGCGATCGCTCCGGGTGTGCGCCTCACCGAGCTCGGCATCAGGGGAGTGGACGCGGAGGTCGTCGAGGCCGGTCAGGCGTTCGGCGCGACCCCCGGCCGCATCCTGCGTCAGATCCAGCTGCCGCTCGCGCTGCCGTCGATCATGGCGGGCATCAACCAGATCATCATGCTGTCGCTGTCGATGTCGGTCATCGCGTCGATGGTCGGCGCGCCCGGCCTCGGCCGCCCCATCGTGCAGGCGCTGAGCTCGGTGAACATCCCGCTCGGCTTCGAAGCCGGCCTCGCCGTCGTCATGATCGCCATGATCCTCGACCGCATCACCGGCGCCCTCGGCGCCCTCGGCGCGCCGCGTCGCCCACGGCGGGCGCCCTCGGCGCCGGCCGCCGCTCCGGCATCCGCTGCCGACAAGACCCCCGCGACCGTCTGAGTCGCGGGCATCCCCAACATCCGCGCCACAGCACGCGGAAGGAAAGGAAACACCCCATGAAGAAGCACCACGTCCTGGCGACCCTCGCCCTCGGCTCGGCCGCCGCGCTCGCGCTCGCCGGCTGCTCCGGCGACACCGGCTCCGACGCCGGCGACGCCAAGGAGATCACGATCGGCGTGTTCAACGGCTGGCCTGAGGGCGAGGCGGCGTCGTACCTGTGGAAGCTCATCCTCGAGGACAAGGGCTACGACGTCGAGCTCGAGTACGCCGACGCCGGTCCCGTCTTCCAGGCGGTCGCCGGCGGCGATTACGACCTCGCGCTCGACGGCTGGCTGCCGCTCACGCACGCCGACTACTTCGCGGAGTACGGCGACGACATCACCGACCTGGGCGCCTGGAACGACGATGCGAAGCTCACGATCGCCGTGAACGCCGACGCGCCCATCGACTCGCTGAGCGAGCTCGCCGACGCGAGCGACGAGTTCGACGACCGGCTCATCGGCATCGAGCCGGGCGCGGGGCTGACGAAGGCGACGCAGGATGCCGTGATCCCGGCCTATGGCCTGGACGGCTTCGACTACATCACGTCGTCGACCCCGGCCATGCTCGCCGAGCTCGACAGCAAGCTCGCCGCGGGCGAGAACGTCGCCGTCACGCTGTGGCGTCCGCACTGGGCGTACGACGCGTACGACATCAAGGACCTCGCCGACCCCGAGGGCACCCTCGGTGACGCGGAGTCGATCCACACGTTCACCCGCACCGGGTTCGACACCGACTTCCCGGAGGTGAACACCTGGCTGACCGACTTCCGGATGGATTCGGACGTGCTGTTCTCGCTCGAGAACGCGATGTACAACACCGACGAGCAGGTCAGCGACTACACCGACATCGTGCGGGCGTGGATGGACGAGAACAAGGAGTGGGTCGACTCCCTGACCGCCTGATCTCAGCTGTGCGGTGTGGCCGCCCCGTCGCCGTCGCGCGGCGGGGCGGCTCCGGTCTGTGGCGGGGTGGGCCCGGTCTGGGGTGGGCTGGTCCCGGTCTGCGGCGCAGTGGTCCCGGCATCCAACTGCAGCGCGACCTTCTTCTCGAGGCGTTCGACGGCCTCGTCCGACAGGGCCAGCAGACCGTCGACCTCGTCGCGCACGCGCCGGTAGGCGATCTGCCGCTCGGCGGGCGTCGCGGACTGGTCGAGCGCGACCGCGAGCAGCTGCTGCGCCGTCGCGAGGCGCTTGCGCTCGGTCTCGCTGAACTGCGAGTCGCGCACGCGGCGAGCTTCGCGCTCGGCCAGGTCGAAGGCGACCTCGTAGTCGGTGACGGCATCGCGGTATTCGGCGAGCTGCTCGGCGGTGAGCCGGGCGTCGGCACTCGGCGGCCGCAGCCGGTCGGCGACCTTCTTCGCGCGCAGGAACGCGGCCGTCAGCGGCTGGCGCCCGTCGCTCATAGTCGGGAAGGCGATCATCCGCGCGACGTCGAGCTCGTACTCCAGCCAGCGCGCCGTGATGGCGTCGTGGGTCTGGAACAGCTGCTCCAGCTGGTGCGGGATCGCCGCCGGGCGCGTGATCGTCTTGGGCTCCGTGGCCGCCGTCACCGTCGGCGCCGTGCGCGCCGTGCGCGCCGCGCGCAGCTGCGCCTTGGCCGACATGACCTCGAGGCGCCGCTTGTGATGCCGGTCCAGCGCCCGGTCGACCCCGCGGACGGCTCCGCCCAGAACGCCGGCGAGCGGAAACACGAGCCACCAGTACCCGCCGACGAACTGCCAGAACTGCTCCACCGTGCCACCCTACTTCTCGGGCGGGTCAGGATCCGGGAGGACGTTGCGTCCGCGACGGCACCGGCCAGACGCGCGACGGCGCCTGCGCGGGCGGGGCCGTGCGGTCGGGCCCAGGCGTGCGGTCGGGCTGCGCCGTGCGGTCGGGCTGCGCCGCCGGGTCTCGGGGCGCCGGGTCTCGCTGCGCCGCCGGATCGGATCGCGGGGGCGGATCGGCGGAGGCAGGCGGCGAGGGCGGTGCGGATGCCGCGCGTGCGGCGCTCGCGCGAGCGATCACCTCGGCGGAGCGGGCGATGACGGTCTGCGCGAGCCCCTGCGCGAAGCCCTGTGCGGCCGTGCTCCACTGCGACAAGGCGGAGGGTGCCGCGGCATCCGGGTCACCCTCGCGCGGCGTCGACGGCATGTCGCCCGCGGCACGCGCCCGGCGCCAGGCGTCGGCCTCGGCAGCCTCGAACGCCCGGGTCTCACGGAGCACGGCGTCGCGGTACGCCGTGAACTGCGTCGCGGTGATGCGCGCCTGCGGCGACGCGGGCCGCAGCTCGCGCGCCGCGCGCTGCGCCGCGAGGAAGTGGGCGGTGAGCGGTTCGCGCGCATCGGTCATCGCCGGGAACGCGATGAGCCGGGCGGGGTCGGTCTCGTACGCCATCCATCGTGCCGTGACCTCGTCGTGGGCGGCCATGAGACGCGCGAGCGGCAGCGCCGCCGGGTCGGTCGCGGCGGCGGGGAGGGCCGTGCGCGCGGCATCGACGTGTGCGCGGCGCACGCGCACCGTGGCCGCCGCGGCCTTCGCCTCGCGCTGCGTGCGCTCGAGGTTCTTCCGGGCGGCGGCGGTGTCGGCGTTGGAGGCCCGGCCCGTGGCGCGCTCGGCCTGCACGCGCGCGAGCTCGGTGCGGGCGACACGGAGCGCGACGCGCGCGCTCGCGGCATCCCGTCGCGCCGCCTTCAACTCGCCGCGCGCGGCGTCGAGTTCGATGCGCCGCAGACGCGCCGCGCGCTCCTGACGCAGACCGAACCATCCGGCGGCACCGGCGCCGATCACGCTCGGCCCGATCCACCAGAATTCGGCGACTGTCGCCCACAGCGGGTCCACAGGGTCATGCTAACCAGCATGCCTGAGAGCGGCATCCGTTCGCCCGGCGCCGACTTCGACGCCCGTGACGCGGGGAGGATCAGCCGAAGAGCAGCGCGAGCACCGTGGCGCCGCCGCCGACGAGGATGAGCGCCACGATCACGACCCACGCGATGATGCGGGTGCGCCGGGTGCGGGCCTCGTTCATGCCCTGGTACTCGTTCTCGTCGCTCATGCGCCCAGCCTACGGGTCAGAGCGCGGGCTCGGTGATCGTGGCGCCGAACACGGCCGGGAGGGTGGCCTGCGAGCGCGCGCGCAACTCGGACACGGTGAGCGTGAAGACGTCCTGGATCTCCAGCGCCGGCTCGTCGCCGTCCGCGGCGGGATCGGTCACGCCGATGCGCAGCACCGGGTAGCCCCGGCCCTCGCACAGGCCGCGGAACTTCACGTCCTCCTCGCGCGGCACCGACACGATGACACGGCCGGTCGACTCGCTGAACAGGGCGGTGGCGGCGTCCACACCGTCACGCTCCATGATCTCGCGCAGCCACACGCGTGCGCCGACGCCGAAGCGCATGACGGCCTCCGCGAGGGCCTGGCCGAGTCCGCCCGACGACAGGTCGTGCGCGCTCGAGACGAGTTCCTGCTGGGATGCCGCGTGGATGAGCTCCGCGAGCCGCTTCTCCTGCGCCAGGTCCACCGCCGGCGGTCGGCCGCCGAGGTGGCCGTGCACCGTGCCCGCCCACGCGGAGCCGCTGAGCTCGGTCGAGGTCACGCCGAGCAGGTAGATGTTCTCGCCGGCATCCTGCCACCCGCTCGGGATGCGGCGGGCGACGTCGTCGATGATCCCGAGCACGCCGACGACGGGCGTCGGGAAGATGGGCACGTCGCCGGTCTGGTTGTAGAAGCTGACGTTGCCGCCCGTGACCGGTACGCCGAGCTCGAGGCACGCGTCGGCGAGGCCGTCGACGGCCTGCCCGAATTGCCACATGACCTCGGGATTCTCGGGGCTGCCGAAGTTGAGGCAGTCGGTGACCGCGGTGGGCACGGCACCCGTCACGGCGACGTTGCGGTACGCCTCGGCGAGCGCGAGCTGCGCGCCGGCGTACGGGTCGAGCTGGCAGAAGCGGCCGTTGCAGTCCGTGGCGATCGCGAAGCCGAGGCCCGACTCCTCGTCGACGCGGATCATGCCGGCGTCGTCGGGGAAGCTCAGCGCGGTGTTGCCCATGACGTAGTAGTCGTACTGGTTGGTGATCCAACTGGTGTCGGCGAGGTTCGGGCTGCCGAGCAGCTGCAGGAACTGGTCCTGCAGCGTAGCCGGGTCGTCGGTGCGGGGCAGGGCGGATGCCGAGTCGTCGCGCAGTGCGTCGATCCAGGTCGGGTAGGCCACGGGACGCTCGTACACCGGGCCGTCGACCGCGACGGTGGACGGGTCGACGTCGACGATCTGCTCGCCGTGCCAGAAGATCTGCAGCCGGCCGTCGCCGGTGACCTCGCCGAGGACGCTGGTTTCGACATCCCACTTGCCGACCACGGCGAGGAAGGCGTCGAGCTTCTCGGGCGCGACGATCGCCATCATGCGCTCCTGGCTCTCGCTCATGAGGATCTCCTCGGGCGTGAGCGTGGGGTCGCGCAGCAGCACGTTCTCGAGGTCGACGCGCATGCCCGATCCGCCGTTGGCGGCGAGCTCGCTCGTCGCGCACGAGATGCCCGCGGCGCCGAGGTCTTGGATCGCCTCGACGAGTTCGCCCTGGTAGAGCTCCAGGCAGCACTCGATGAGCACCTTCTCGGCGAACGGGTCGCCCACCTGCACGGCGGGACGCTTGGTCGGGCCCCCATCGGCGAAGGTGTCGGAGGCGAGGATCGACGCGCCGCCGATGCCGTCGCCGCCGGTGCGCGCCCCGAACAGCACGACCTTGTTGCCGGCGCCGGTGGCGTTGGCGAGCTTGATGTCCTCGTGGCGCATGACGCCAACCGCGAGCGCGTTGACGAGCGGGTTGCCCTGGTAGACGGCGTCAAACACCGTCTCGCCACCGATGTTCGGCAGGCCCAGGCAGTTGCCGTAGAAGCTGATGCCGCTGACCACGCCGTGCACCACGCGTGCGGTGTCGGGGTTGTCGATGGCGCCGAAGCGCAGCTGGTCCATGACGGCGACGGGGCGCGCGCCCATCGAGATGATGTCGCGCACGATGCCGCCGACGCCGGTCGCGGCGCCCTGGAACGGCTCGATGTAGCTGGGGTGGTTGTGGCTCTCGACCTTGAAGGTGACCGCCCAGCCCTCACCCACGTCGACGACGCCGGCGTTCTGGCCCATGCCGACCATGAGGCGCGTCTTCATCTCGTCCGAGACCTTGTCGCCGAAGCGGCGCAGGTAGATCTTGGAGGACTTGTAAGAGCAGTGCTCGCTCCACATGACGGAGTACATCGCCAGCTCGCCGCTCGTGGGGCGCCGGCCGAGGATCTCCTTGATCCGCGCGTACTCGTCGGGCTTGAGCCCGAGCGCCGCGTACGGCTGCTCCTTCTCCGGCGTCGCCAGGGCGTTCTCAACGGTGTCTGCAACGGGGGTGCTCACGCGGCTGTGCTCCAAGAGATCGCGGGATGCCGGGGGACGCCGTCCAGTCTAGTTGTGGCCGCGGCGCGGGCGGTTCCGCGGTCCTTCTGCGGGGCGGGCGAGCGTGTTCGCGCGTCAGTGGGAGGGCTCGCCGGTGTTGATGACTCCGATGCCGGTAGCTTCGTGACTCGGCTCGGCGGCGGAGGGCGAGACCGTCCCGGGCTCGGCGGGGTTCGGGGCGGGCGTCTCGTCGGGTGTCGGCACCGTCGGCTCGGCGGGAGTGGGCGCGAGCGGCTCGCTCGGGTTCGGTGCCAGCGGCTCATCGGGGTTCGGGGCCTTGGGCTCCTCGCCCGGCTCCTTCTCGGTGCTCGGCTCGGTGAGCTGATCGGTCGACGGCTCGGCCGTCGGCTCGGTGGTGTCGGCGGCGGGTTCGGGGGTGCCCTGGTCGGACATGGCGTCTCCTTCGGTCGGTTCGTGTCTCGGTTCGAGTCTCGGCGTCGTCGCCCCACCAGGCACGGGGGTTGACAGGGCGCGGGTCGCCATCTCGCGCCTGTCGCCGGCGGGTCGTAGAGTCTGCCCATGACCGGACTGACGCCCTATCTGCACTTCGCCGGCACCGCTCGCGAGGCGCTGACCTTCTACCGTGATGTCTTCGGCGGTGAGCTGGTGCTGCACTCGTTCGCCGACTTCGGGCGGTCGGACGGGCCGGCCGATGCCGTCGCGCACGGCATGCTGCAGGGGCCCGTGGAGCTGTTCGCGGCGGATGCCGGCGAGGGTGACGAACCGCTGGCGCTGCGCGGCATCCTGTTCTCCCTCCTCGGCACCGCGGAGCCCGCCGAGCTGGAGCGCTGGTTCGCCGCGCTCGCCGATGGCGGCGAGGTCGTGGACCCGCTCGCGCTCAAGCCCTGGGGCGACCACGACGGGCAGGTGCGCGACCGGTTCGGAGTGACCTGGCTCATCGGATATCAGGGGTGATGACGTGATCGACGACGCGTATCCGCGTGACCTGGTGATGATGGCGGCGATCTTCGGGGTCGCGGCGTTCGTGTGGTCGGGGTGGGCGCAGGAGGGTCCGCCGCGTGGCGTGTTGTGGCGCGTGGTGCTGGCGGTGTTGGGCGTGGCGGGCCTCGCCGTCGCCGGGTTCGCGATCCCGCTCGCGGTACGGCACTGGTCGACCGCGACGGCGATCCGCTTCGAGGGCCCCGCGTGGGTGGCCTACCTCGTGGTCGTCGCGATCGAGGTCGTGGCGTGCATCGTGCTCGCCGTGTGGGCGAGCCGGTCCGGCCGCTCCGATCTGATCGCGCCGCTGATCCTCGCGGTCGTCGGCATCCACTTCATCCCCCTCGCGTTCGTCTTCGGCCAGCCGATCATGGCCTGGACCGGGGTCGCGCTCGCCGTCGTCGCCGTTGTCGCTGCGGTGATCCCGGCATCCGATACCACGCGCAGCTTCTGGTGCGGCCTCATCGGGGCGCCGGTGTTCCTGCTCGCGGCGGTGCCGTGCCTGGTCGTCGGCCGCGCGGCCTTCGCGGCATGACCGTCCCTGCCGTCGCGCTGCTGCGCGCCCGCGCCGCGGAGATCGACGCGATGCTCGCGCGCCTCGACGACGCGGATGCCGCCGTGCGCACCGACCGTGCCGACGGCACCGCCGACGACGAGCACGACCCGGAGGGGTCGACGCTGTCGGGGGAATGGCAGCGGATCGACGCGCTGCAGCGCGCCCTCGCGGCGGAGCGGGCGGAGATCGCGGCGGCACTCGAACGGGTGGATGCCGGGACCTACGGCATCTGCATCGTGTGCGGGCAGCCGATCCCCGCCGCGCGGCTGGAGGTCCGGCCGATGGCGACCACCTGCGTCGCGTGCGCCGGGTGACGCGCCGCGCGCGCTCGGCAGGCGTCGTCAGCCGGTGAGGTCCCAGGGGTTCAGCAGGGCGGCACCGGTTCGCTCCATGTCTCGGACATTGCGCGTCACCAGGGTCAGCCCGTGGGCGAGCGCGGTCGCCGCGATGAGCGCGTCCATGTCGGGCATGCGGTCGGGGACGTGCAGGCCCGATGCGATCAGGGCAATCCGTTCGTCCACCGGCAGGATGCGACCGGCGAACAACGGGCGCACGGCATCGTCGAGCCACAGTCGCAGCGTGGCGCCCTGGGCGGGGTCGCGCCGCTCGCGCTGGCGGACGCCGCGATCGAGCTCGAGGATGGTGAGGGCGCTGATGGCGAGGTCTCCCTCGAGCTGCACCTCCATCCAGCGATCGAGCGCCGGTGACGCGCCCTTGTAGTGGTCGCTGACGATGTTCGTGTCGAGCAGATACTTCACAGTTCGGGCACTCGGCTGTCGTCGATCACGCGCTCGGGGAGGTCGAAGTCGATGGCAGCGCCTTGCGGCTTCAACCGATCCCCCACGCGCCTGCTGCTCCCTGTGAGCTGCGTGAACAAGGCGGCGGTGATCAGTACATGTGACGGTCGGCCGTGATCGGTGATGGTGACGGGTTCGACTTCCGCCGCGCGCTTGGCGGCGCCCACATCCTGATTGAAGTCCCGGCTGGTGATCGTTGGCACAGGGCACCTCCTTGTAGGAACAATATCTACATTGTACGAGCTCGCGCAGGGCTCCTGGAGCAGTGAATGCGGGCCGCGGCGGCGTGCTCGTCTTCCCCTAATGTCGGGAACGCAGTGAGATGACACTAGATGTCGTGTATAGAGCATGGTTCCGGCCACGCCGGATCGACTTTGTCGTGACACTTTCCTGACGATTGCGATGTCCCGCGGCTCTAGCTAGCGGGGTCGCGTGATCAAACCAGCAACCACTTTCAGGCTCCTGGACGGGGATCGGTACCGCTAGTTCGGGATTGCCTACGATAATCAATGTGGCGATCAGTCAGGTCAATGCGAACGATCACGGCACGCTTCACGGCCAGTGGGCGTCGATGCTGGGCGGGCACGTGCCGGACTTGGATCGGATCTATTCGTCACCCGAACGAGTGTTCCCTGACCGCGGTCATGTATTCAGAGCTTTCGCCGCCACACCCTATGAACGAACGCGGGTGCTCCTGCTGGGTCAGGATCCGTACGACACGGCCGGGCGTGCGGATGGTCTGGCGTTCTCCCAGCACGGCGCGGTCGCGAAGAACTCCGCGCTCCACCGCATGTTCCTGAACCTAGAGCGTGATCCAGACGTCTCCTTCTCTCGTCCGCTCGACGGTGATCTCACCAAGTGGGCTGACGAGGGCGTCCTGCTCCTCAACGCTGCACTCACCGTTCTGGAGGACACTCCGGGGTCACACCTGGCAGTGTGGAAGTCCTTTACACGCGCCGTTCTGCGAAGCCTCTGCGACCCTCGCCGCCAGATCGTGTTCATCCTCCTCGGCGGCGACGCTGTGAGACTGGCGCTCCCCGCCATAAAGGGCGTTCCGACCGGTCGCATCATCCGTGCTGCGCATCCGGTGGCGGGCTATCCGGGCAACGAACGGCCGTTTCATTCCACTCGGGTGTTCAGCGAGACGAATCTCGCGCTCCGACCTGGCGCCCCTGTGGATTGGTCGCTGTGATCTTGCGTTTCGGCAATCTAGCGGCCGCCGCGTTGCTGGCGGGAGCGGTCACCATGGCGACGACTGGTTGTGAGGGACGGCCGGCGGAGATCGTGCCCGACGTCGCGGGGATGTCCTCGGCGGAAGCGCTGGCGGCATTGGAGGCCCAGGACATCGACGCCCCCTACGACCACGAGTGGATGCTGCTTCCTCCATACGACACCTTGCCGCTCGCGGGCACAGAGCCTGTGGCTGGGAGCGAGGTGCGTGCACCCTGGCGCGTGGAGCGGTTCGAATTTGCGCCACTTACAGTGACCGGCGTGCTCGACGGAACCACGATCGACCTCAGCACCGGCGAGAGGCTCCGACTGATTGGAATCGTTCCACCTTCGCCTGGGGCTTGTGGTGCTGCCGAGGCGACTGCGGCACTAACCGAATGGGTTTTGGGCAAGGAAATCTATGTCGAGAACCCTGTCGAGGTGCCGGATCGTGACGAGGCGGGGAATCTGCTCGCGTACATCGGTCTGGAGGGTGTCAACGATGTGGGCTACCAAATGATCCTCTCGGGGACGGTGACCCTCACAGCGACTGATCACCCCGCCGCTTACATATATGAGCCGGGCTTCGCCAAGACCGAGGCCTATTCGTGCAATGCCCCGCCCGAGCAGCCCGAGACGTCGCAGCCGTTGCCGGCTTCGCCCGCGACTCAGGCTTGGGAATGCAGGTACGTTCCGACGATGAATGAGAACTGGCACGACGACGTGCTGTGTCAGAACGGAGCCGAGAAGATTCGTCCGCTCCTACGCGAATGGGACGGGTTCATCGAGGAGTGGGAGATGCGCGAAGAAGCCGAAGCCTACGAGCGGTCACTCAACGGGGGATAAGCGGCGTGATCCGACTGCGCGGCGTTCCGGCTCGCAACTGTCGAAGGATGCGGCGGTCGGTGAGCGGTACGGGGTTGGCTTTCAGCACCGACACGATTGATCGGAGGCTTCATCGGAAGAACGTAGGGATAACTCCTTCGATCTTGGTCTGAAGGGAATCCACCACGGTCGTCGGCCAGCCGAAGTATGACGTTGTGTAGTTGAGCGCGTTGTAGAAGGCCGCCAGCGCTGCGCGCGCTTCGCCTTCGACCGAGCCCATCTCAACATGGAGGAACGCCACTCTGTGACCGTGATCAGGATCGCTATACCATCCGCGGCGCTGTCGAGCTGGGTAAAGCGTTGGATGCGTCATGTTGGACAAGAATCCGTAGACTCCGGACGCTTGCTCCTGGGTGACGGTCCCGCCCGCCGCTTCCGTGAGAGCGTACATCCACTTCACGGCGTCGGCCGGTGATGGGAGCGTCTCGCCGTGAAGTTCCTTGCGTCCGAGTGCTTCTTTGCTCGCGTCGTCAAACCTCGCAAGGATCTGCCTCTTCAGCCGCCCGTACGACTCAGCAGAATGCACGTGGCTCGCATGTGCCCTACCGTGCATGTGACCGGCGTTCTTCTTTGCTTCCTCGGCGCTAATGAACTCTTCGAGATAGCCGCGAGCCAGGCGATTCTCTGGATGATCGCCTTCCTCCCCGAGTACCCATACCGCGTGAGCGCAGTTCTCGATAATTGCGCGGATAAGGAGAGGCGGAGAGAACAGGACCTCGCCACTCGTGTACAGGCTCGCCAGGCCGCCGAAGTGTCCGCTCGCCGTGAGGAGGAAGGTCTGCACTACTCCGGCAATGAGCCTGTGGCCTGTCTCGCCGTCTCGGTCCGAAATGAGCGGGTCTGGGGAGGGTAGCGCTATTGCATCGTCCGCTGCCGGAGACCCCTTGGCCGGAGACCAGTGGTACGAATCTGCCGTCGCGTGGAACGCCTCTCGGCACGCGTAGAACAGGGCCGCGAGTTCCTGGAGCCGCGCGTTGAACTCTGGTGAAGCTGACTGCCAATGACTCATGACTTGTCGACTCGCTTCCTGCTCAGTCAGTTCGTGAGGGTGTTGTCCATGTGGGAGCCCAGGTAGCCCACCGTCACGTAGCCGACGTCCGAATAGGTGTCCTTGAAGTACAACCGTGGAGCGACTCCGGTGAGGTTGGACAGCTTCAGGTGCGCCACCATGAGGGTCTTGCCCGAAGGGTCGACCTTCTTGTCCACGGGCAACATGCGCTGGGCGCGGTACTTCTCGTTGTTCTTGACGGTCTCGCCTTCGGTCCAGACGATCTTGCCGATCTGCACACGATGCCCGTGATCCTGATGGGTGATGAAGTTGCTCAGGGAGTGATCGAACGCGCCATCGTTTCGAACACGGGAGTATGTGTCGAAGGTAAGGAGCGCATCCCACGTCTTCATCAGTGCTGCTTGCCCGAGAGCAGTGTGCTCGTCTAGCTCTAGGGCATCCTCAACGTCGCCGGTGAACCTGACGCCAGTAAGGTCCTTGACGCGATCCAGCAACTCAGCGAAGGTCTCGGGGTACGCCTCGGGAGCAGCCTCATCGATAAACGACCATGCTGCGGCCGCGCCTTCGCCCCCAAGGTCGGTGAGCTTGCGGCGAAGGTAGTCGACTTGGCGAGCGAGGGCTGCGGCTTCCGCGCGTGCGGCAGTGAGTTGTGAGTACTGCTCGTCGTTCTCCGCCTGGACTTCCTCGAGAAGACCTTCGGCCGAGGACGCGCGCCGGGCGAGCGCCTTGTTCTCCGTCAGGCCCTTCTTGACTTCGCTTTCGGCGAGCTCTGCGAGGGCGCGCCAGATATCCGCCTCATCTTCACCGGGGGTAGCGGCGGTGACGGCTTCGTGAAGCACGGCGAACGGTTGGAGGCGCTCCTTGCGCAGGAACTCGTAGTCGACCTCGCGTAGAGCGTCCGGAACGCGGAGCGCGTTGAGACGCTTCAGCTGAGCGTTGCGCAGGATGCGTCGGATCCGAGATTCCGTAGAGTCCCGCAAGGTCGATGCGTGCAGGAGGCGGTGCCTGAACGCATCCTGCACATCGGAGAGGTCCACACCCGGGAGGAAGGTGCGCATTGCGCCGGGGGAAACCCAGTGACCGGCTCCGCCGTACTGGCGGTTGAAGATGACCCGTGCCTCCGGCGTGAGCGCGTAGCCGATGCCCATTCCCTGGATCTGGCCGGCGAGCCGGGTGATGGTGTTGGCCCACTCATTCGCATCGGCACCGTCCGGCGTCGCCGTGACGAAGACAGCGCCAATACGCTCTGAGTCGGTGAGAACTCGGACCAGCTCATCGACGTGGCTCTGGCTCGCGATCACCTGGAACTCGGACAGCGGCTCAGCGGCTCCGTCGCTCATGTTGACGGTGTTGATGATGTCTTGCACGAAGGTAGGGCGACCGCTCATCTGGACCTCTTCGACCTCACGGCCGTTCGTGTTGGTCCAGAGGAGGGTGGGCGGTTCGACATCTACCCAGAGCCAAAGTCGGTGTTCTGCCAGAGCCAGAGTGACGTTGGTGACGCCGGTACGGGAGGTTTCGGGATTGGTGTACCACTTCGGCGGTGCCCAGTCTTCGATGATGGTCCAGCGCTTTGCGCTGATGGTTCCGTCGTCGCTCGCGTAGCTCGCGGCGGTGAGGGTGGCGCCCGAAGCGTGCGTGAGGGTCCCGGAAGTCGGAAGTTCGGAGTACGCCTTCTTGCCGGTGATCCAGCCCTTGAAGGCTTTGATGATGTCGTTGAGGTTGTCCTCAGTGGGTGCCGCGGTCAGAATCGTGCGGTATCCCAGTGCCATACGTGCCTCTCCCCCGCGAGTTCGTCGTCGACTCCATCGTAGGGACGGCTTCGGACACAACAGGAACATCGGCCGGGGTCGGGGGCGCCTCACCCCGGTGGTTGGCGCCCGCCAAGGCGGGGGAGCGTGATCTCCTCGCATTGGACCAGTTGATTGCTCCGTGCGCGAGCTCACACCGAGGTTCGGCGCTCAGACACCGGGCGAGAACGCCCGGCAAGTCGCTGTGCGCCACGCGATCCGCAACTCGGCAAGCGCAACCTCCCATGGGATCCGCTCTTGCTCCATCATGGGGTCGCCCTCATCTCGCAGGCGCTCAAGAAGGGCGCGCTCCTCCTCAGTGAGTGTGTCGAACGTGCCGCGGTTTGGCTTGGCGTCCTTCATCCAAAGGTCACGGTGGGCGAGGAGGGTATCAACATCCATCAGGGCCGACGTCACGCGCGTGTGGGCCGAGCGCAGCCGGTGCAGAATCGCGAGCCCGTGTGAGTCCATGTCGCCCCAGTAGACGACCGGCGAACTCTGTACCCAGGGCAGAGCACGCACGACGTCAATGGCGTGGCCTCCGCCGTGGACGACGATCGCTCCGGGCCACTCCGGCATCGCCAGCACGCATTCGAGGTTCTCGAACACGAACACAGCCTCGGGCCGGTAGGTCAGCCGGCCCAGTTCCGGGGCGGATCCGGCGAAGTCGGTGGGCCCATCGCCAGCGACCCGGTTGTCGAGTATCTTCACCCGGATCAACTTCTCCGCGTCGATGATGCCGAGGTCTGTTCGGCCGGTCAAAGCGCAGACGAGGTCGGTAACGATGCTGCGGTTCGCCGAGAACCACTTCGTGTCCACGCCGCGGATCGGCAGCTGGCGTGGCCGCAGCCCTCGCACGGGGTTCTCCACGAGCCACTCCGACACTTCCAGGACGGTCTGAAAGCGATCCTCGTCGAACGAACACAGGTCTGAAGAGTGCTTGCGGATCGCTGCGCGCACTTCTTCCGATCCGTCCAGGCGTGCGATCACAGCGCGAGCCCGGTCGCTCAGGCGCTTCCATGTGCGTTGCGGCTCCCCACCGGCGAACGCCGCGACGGCGTCCGCCGTCGGCAGCCAGGCGCGCACGGGGATGCGCTGGCGGCCGATGCTGGACCAGGAGCGCGTCTCCCATTCGACCTCCACCGGCTGCACGTCGTCGACGTCAGCCCACTCGCGCGCCCACCGCTCCGCTTCGACCTGATCGCCAAGCGCGGCCTTCTCCGTCGGCGGACGCAGGACAATCTTGAGCACGGGCTCTGCGTGGCCCGTGACCGGCGCTTCGACCGCCGCCGCCCACACGCTCTGCTTGGTGCTGAGCCTCGCGGTGGCGATTCGCCGCGCCTCGGCGACGGTGATCATCCCGGTTCCTCGCTCCACTGCACGTCGCGAATCAGGGACTGGCGCCGTGTGGGGTTCTCGATCTGGGTCGCCGCGCCCACGTATTCCTCGATCGTCTTCAGGAGCTTGTGCGGCGTGGCCAGGATCAGCTGGAAGCCGAACTCCACGAACACATCCAAGGCCATGCGCGTGTATCGGGTGTCCGCCTTATCGAACGCCTCGTCGAGAACGATCGTGCCAAACGTGGTGCGAACGTCGTCCGTATCCGCGAGCCGGTACCGCAATGCCGCCGCGAGGCAGAACACCACCAGCTTCTGCTGCTGCCCACCTGACATCGCGGCCCCCGAGTCGTAGGTCGCGTGTACACGGTCATGCTCGTCGATCTCCTGGGCAAGGAAGGTCACATGCAACCGGGTGTCGAGACACTGCGTACGCCAGGACTTGTCGACATGGTCGCTAGAGGCGAACCGGCGCATGAGCTCAGCGAGCGTCTCGAACCTCCTCTCCGCGCTGTCGAGGTCGTCCTCGGCCCAACTGCCCGCCGAGATGCTCTGGAGGTCCTTGATGAACCGGGCGACGGTGTCGCTGCGGCGGGTCTTCACCCGGAGCTTCAGGAACCGTCCGTCGTCGAACAAAGATCGGCGCAGCGACTGGTTGATCGGGAGCACTCGCTCCTCGATCTCGCGTGGCGCTCCGAGGATGTCGTTGACGAGGTCGCCGATGAGCGCGCGGGATCGCTCGCGCAGAAGCTCGAGGAATTTCGCCTCGTAGTTCGGCAGCCCGTGCGCCTCGATCTGATCCAGAAGGTCGAGGTAGCCTCGCCGCCCACCGATGTTCGGGACCAGGTCGGCTGCTGTCGATGCCGCACGCCAGTGGTCGGTGAAGGCGGTGACGAGCTTTGTGATCTCGTTGCCGGCGTTCGTCTGGGCGTCCATCGCCCGGTCTCGTTCACCGCCTAGTGCTGCACCCACCTTCTGCGCGATGTCGGTGATGTCCGAGCGGGTGATGTGTCGTTGCACGGCGCTGAATCTCTGGTCCAATTCGGTGGTGATTGCCGGATCGATCTCCGGGATGAGCCCCGCCTTGAGCTCGCGTTCGAAGGACTCGATCACGATCGCGAGTTCGCGATGCCGCTCCTCGCTCTGACGAAGCTGGAGGTCAGCCTCCCGGGACATCTCTTCCGCTGCGTCACGCGCCTCTAGTGCTTCCTGCTCGTGAGCAGTGGCTGCGCTCACGTCGCTGTCCCTTTCTGCCAAGTCGATGAGATTGCGCTCCAGGCCGTCGAGGTCGGCACGGACGACCGCCGTGTCGAGTTCCTGCCAGGTGAACTCGTGCACCGACTTCAGTGTGGCGATTCGAGTCATAGCGTCATCCCGCAGCTGCACGGCCGCGGTCACAACGGCTTCCGCGGCCGTGCGTGCTTCACGCGCCTCTTCGAGCTGTGACTCCAGGGCTGCTCGCTTGGCTTCGTGGTTGCCGAGGACCCATCGTGCACGGTTGTCCAGCTCGAACCGGTCATCCTTCTCGTAGCGTGTGCGCGAAGTCTTGATCTGCCCGTTGATCGTGACCGCCCGCACGTGGTCATCCATGTGGTCCGGGCTATCGACACAAGCGACGTCGTACCGCTCAGAAAGCACACCCGCCAACCATGCCCCGTACTGACCTTCGGCCACCGTCACCCGGTTCACCAGCGAAATAGGCGTCCGTGCGGGCCTCGCTGGCGGGGCGACCGCAGACACCTCCTCGTAGACCAAATGCGCATCCACCGCGTGGAGATCCACCCACTGGCGGACCTTCGCAAGATGCTCGCTGCGCACGAGCATGGTGAGTGCAAGTGGACGAAGCACCCTCTCAATGGCGCCCGTCCATGCCTCGAACTCGGGTCGCACATCGATGAGCTCGCCCCCGAACGGGAGGGTCGCCGCGGACAGACCCGTCGCTTTGCACAGCAACCGACGCACCAGGAGAAGGTCCCCTGGCACGGTCGAGCCGGTGTCCAGCGCGGCCAGCGCCGCCTCGAGCTTGTTGACTCGGCGGCGCGCCTCCGACGCGGCACTCTGCTGCTCCCAGGTGGCGCCTGGCGCCTCCGCGCCCGCCTCGAGCATTCGGGTGATCTGCATCTGCAGCTCGGCGAACCCCGAAGCATCGGTGGGTGTGTCGTTGATTCCCGCCGTCCTGAGTCGTTCAGCGAATCGTTCGAAGCGCGACTCGGTCTGCTGGACCAGATCGCGGGCTGCGGAGATCCGGTGCTTGAGGTGCTGGACGTCGCCGCCGCCGACCTCGATCGTCCGTCGCTGAGCGACGTTGTAGTCCTCTGCGGCTCGCTTCGCTGATGCCGTTGCGGCTGCCGCGTCGGCTCGCTGGCCGATCAGTTGCTCATCGAGAGTGAGACGCTCGCCGCGCGCGAGATCTAGCATGCGCCGCCGTCGATACGGATCGACCGCGTCTCCGAGGGCTTTTGCCGCGGTGGCTGCGTCCGCCGCAGCATCGAATGCCTCGGACGCGGCGCGAAGCAGCAGCAGATGTTCTCGCTGCTTGCGCAGTTGAACCACGTGATCGTGTGTGTCGCGGAGCTCCCCGAACTGCTCGACGGCGTTGGCAGCCAGGTCGAACGTAGCGGGCTTCTCGAGCATGAAGTCGCGGAACAGCTGGTCCAAGCTCTCCAAGCTCTTCGCGGATTGGGTCTTGTGCAGCAGGTGAAGGGCTTCCTCCTGCGGGATGCCGAGGAGCGACCGCATGCGTGCGTAGAACCGCTGGTGCTTGTTGGTGGTGGTCACCACGGCGTCCGGCCACTGCGCCTGCACCTTCCGAGCCTCGATCCCGCCTTGTGCGAACGGCTCGAGGTCACGCAGGTTGATGTCTCCGCGTTCGATCAGGCAGAGGTCCGATAGGTCGTCTTTCGACAACGATGTCCCCTTGGCGAAGAAGAGCCGGCACAGCGTCACCGGTCTGTCGACCTCGTTCTCGTAGCGCAGCAGGATGCCGCTCCATGTCGCTGTCGGACGCAGGTATGCGCTGACCACCCGGTCCTCGAACTCGTCTGTGGTGCGCGACCAGGCGCCCCGGACGTAACTCATTCGGCCGCGATCGTCGTCCCGTGCGGCCGCGCCTTGCGCGGCCGCATTGAAGCGGAGCCATTTGTCAGGGGTCATGATGGCCGCGTATGCGTCCAGCAGGGATGACTTCCCCGAGCCGGACGGTCCTGTGATGAGATGCCCTTTGCGGGAGATGGGGATCGTGTAGATCTGGCCGTCGAAGGTGCCCCAGTTTGCGACCTGCATCCCGGTCAGGCGCCACTGGCCCAGGTGAGAGTCGAATCCGTCGACAGCATCTAGAGCCGCCAGGATGTCGGTCATGCGACGAACTCCTCGCGGTCGTCCGAGTCCGCACTCGTCGCGTCAATTCCGCTGTCGCCTGCGGCGATTTCGCGATACACGGCGGTGATGGCTCGCACTTGCTCCTCGTCGAGCATGAACTTGACCATTGGCGAGATCTCAACACGGTCGTCGCCGGCGGCGTGGAGCACGCGGTACCTATTCGCCATCCGCCCCCATGCTGCGTTGAGATTCTTCCGATAGGTCGACTCGTCGCTATCGCTTCGGTATACCGCGAGCTGCTCGTAGATCTCCTCCTGCCCGACGATGACCCGACGTCCCGCAGAAGCGAGCAGCAATTGTCGAAGAACCAGCAGCATCACGGTGTCGATGAATAGGAGCTTCTCCGTGCGCAGGGCGCTCGGGACATCCAGCTCGTCGGTGCGGATCTTCCGGGCGAACGCGAACTCGTCGACGTCGTCAACAACGAGCTCCAGAAACAGGTCGTGCAGGCGGGAGCGGATCTCGCGCTCATCCGCGCGCAACGCCGCCCACAGTTTCGGCTGCTGCCTGCCGGAGAGATACGGACCCTTCAACACCTCCAAGAGCGCGCGTCGCGACTGCTCAGTCAGCCCACCGATGTCGCCACTCCACAGCGGCGGCCGACCGGCCCCCGTGTCACCATCCGTCATAGCTCGACCCTCCCCGTGAACTCGTGACGCGGTACCGACGCCCGACGCAGCAGACCATGAGGGCCCAGCCACGCCACCTCCTCGAGATGCGTCTCGTCGACGCGGCCCTGTCTGGTGGCCAGTGAGAACAGCCCGAGCACGCTCGCGAGCCCTTGGGTCGCGGGGTGGCGGTCCAGCACCGCGCCGACTGTGGCGGGACCCAGCGCGTCTAACGTCTCATTCACGCTGCCGACCAGTTCTGCGAAGTCGATCTCGCTCTCCCGTGCGATGGCGGCAAGCGCCGCAAAATCGATCGTGCCCGGCTCTGCATCTCCCAGTGCCGCACCAGTGTCGTACTCCGATGGGTCGTGCGCGACCACCTCCGCGCCGCTGGACATCCGCATCGCGGAAATCTCCTGCTCGAGGCCCACCTCGGCATAGGGTTTGATCTTCTGCCGAGCAGTCAAACCGGCGGCGAGAGCTTCGTGGATGAGATTTCGCAGCGCGCGGTCCCGCTGGAACTCCTGCGAGTGCACATACCTCCGCAGTCCACGCGCGAACTCGGTCAGCACGCTCTGCACCTCGCGGCTCGCGGACTTCATGTCGGGCAGGAGGGTTCGCAACGCCCGCCGCGTCGTGGGTTCGAGGTCCACAGCGAAGTCGCGATCCAGGATCGCGGCGATGTCTGCGTCCAACCTCGCATACCGCTCCGGATCGGTCAGCAGGCCCGAGAATCCCGAGAACGTGCGACCCTCGTCGGATTGCTCGATGAGATCGACGCCGCGGAATACGTCATCCAACACCGCGCTCTGCGAGCCATCGGTGTTCAGGATGCTCGCACGCAGGTCATGGTTGATCTGCTCGAACCGCGCCCGTACCCGCGCGAAGTCTGCGGGCAAATCTTGGGCGAGCATCAGCGCGTCCTCGACGCGCTCCCTCGCGCGACGCTCGTCGAGAGGCTCGACATCCCCACCCTCGATACGCCTGATGTCCGCATCGATCTGGTCGCGTTGCGCCTTCAGCGCGACCAAACGCGTGTTCGCATCAGGGTCGGTGTCGATCGCCAGCTGATGCAACGCCGTGGCGAGGCTCACCAGGCGAGACTCCGTAACCGTTGAACGGGGCGCCTCCAGCTCGCCAAGGATGCGAAGCGCGTCATAGGCGGCCGCCTCCAGCTCATAGGTCTCGCCACGCGCCGAGCTTGCAGGCCTGCGCCGAAGGATCCCAGTCGCACGCCAATCCGCACAGAAGTGCTTCGCGTTCTTCTCCCCGAGATCGAAGTGGTCGCGCAACACCTCAAGGTCCGCGTCGATCAATTCGTGCAAGTCGTCCGCGGGCATCCTCGCGCCCGGAGAACCCAGATGTTCGCCGAGCGTCGCCGCGATGATCGGCAGCCGATCCGCGCGGAGCATCGTGAGCATCGGGTTCTCCTCGATGAGCCGTCTTACGGCCAGGGCGGTGCTGAGCACAGACATGCGCCCATCTTGGTGTCTCCCACCGACACCGATGGCCCGAACCGCCCACGGACGCATGGCACTTCGTGTCGGCAGTGGGATCCTGACCGACGCCGAAGGCTTGACGTTGGTCGATACGGGGTGGCCGCGTGCTCGCCTGCTGGCTGTGGGGTACGTGGTGCGGGTATGCACTCATCGAGCAAGAAAGCCGTGACCCGAGGGTCACGGCTTTCTATGATGATCGAAGGGCTAAGGCCCTGCGCCTAGGGTAGCAGTCATGGCCGAGGCGACACAACAGCAGCTGCAAGCCCGTGTGCTGGCCCGCATGGAAGAGCTGACGGACCCATCGAGCCGCTGGCAGCGCGCACTGTGGACAGTCGCATGCGTGACGACACTTGACGAACTGGTCGAGGCCGCCCGCAACACGTGGAGCGGCACACTCAGCACCGAGCACGCGCTAAACGATGTCAGAAGCGATGCCGTGCGGGTGGTCAGTTCAGATCCTGGTATTGGCAAGGACACGCTCCGAAGCCAGGTCCTGGTCGACATCAAGAAGATCAAGGCCGAGGACACCGCAGAGTCTCGCAATGCGTGCGGTCGCGTGGAGCAGTGGCGAACGCGCATCGACCGTGACTACCTCCGCAACTGGGCCGTCTTTCTCGAAGACGGTCGCCTTACGGAGGCGACTGTTGAGCTCGCCGCGCGGTCTATCGTCACCCACCTGAGAAGCCTCGGATATAGCCGGACGCACCTCCGCGGATGGATCGTCGATCGGGGCGACTCGCTTGGAGTTGCGGGGTTGGCGCGGGAAGCGGCGCGCAACCTGCGGCACCCGCCGCGCACCTATTCATTCGTCGTCGCGTCAACGCACCTGGGTCGTGCTGCCCGCTGGGAGGATGCTCTCTCGGCCGCTCTCTACAGCGCGGTACAGGCGGATTTTGAGGGGGCGGAGAACGCCCGGGAGTTCGATCTGACGACGATCATCGACACTCGCACGGTGACGCTCGACATTGTCGCGGCGGATCCGTCAGCGGCCCTCAACTCGCTGCAGCTTCGAATCGATCGGATGATGACTCGTGCAGCGCTAGCTGCCGGGGCGCTTGACCCCTGATCTTGGACACGCTGATTCCAGCACGGCGCTGGGGAAGCGAGAATCCAAGGGATGGCTAGGA
>NZ_JBNAFJ010000015.1:0-41900 GCF_049707015.1 Microbacterium sp. CH-015
CCGCCGAAGGCGAAGCCGCCGAAATCCTCACCGCACTACGACCGCGCGTGGGGCACTAAAATGGCACGACTCAGGGGGAACACCGAGCGGCTTACCGACACGCGCGGTGTGCCGGGGTGTCCGGCCTCCTGCCACGCCGCGCGGAAGCGATCGATCTGTTCGGCCTGCAGGATGTCGAACGGACGGCCGTCGGCCTCGGTGACGAGAGTCGACGACATCAGGTTGAGCCCCATCCGCCCCGCCCACTCCGCGGTCTCGCGGCTTCCTGCGCCCCACCAGATGCGGTCACGCAGGCCGGGGGAGTGCGGCTCGATGCGCTGCAGCCCGCTCCCGCCTCCGAAGGGCGAGTTCGCGTCTCGCTCGGCGATGCCCTCGCCGCCGATCGCGCGCCAGAACAGGTCGAAGTGCTCGCGGGCGAGGTCTGCGCCGCGCGGGTCCTCGGCGGTGTAGCCGAACTTCTCGTAGCCGCGGACGACGGTCTCGGGTGAGCCGCGGCTCACGCCGAGCGCGAGCCGCCCGTCGGAGATGAGGTCGACGGCGGCCGCCTCCTCGGCGAGGTAGAGCGGATTCTCGTACCGCATGTCGACGACGCCGGTGCCCATCTCGATGCGCTCGGTCTTGGCGGCGATCGCCGCGAGGAGCGGCATGGGCGACGCCTGCTGCCGCGCGAAGTGGTGCACGCGGAAGTAGATGCCGTTCGCGCCGAGCTCGTCCATGCCCTGGGCGAGATCGATGGCCTGGTGCAGCATGTCGCCGGCCGTGAGCTGCCGGCCGCCGCCGAGAGGGCCGTAGTGGCCGAAGGAGAGGGTTCCGAAGCGTTGCATGTCGGTGCCAACCGTACGCCGCCGCGTTTCATTCCGGTGAATGGATGCCGCGGCATCCGGCCTCGCATGCGTGCGCCTCGGCGTCCGCCCACGCGCCGACGCGCGGCGTCACGTCCGGAATACCCGGCGCGGGCGCGTGCTTGGATCGGAGCATGACCCGCATCGCGCACACCGACCTCGACGTCTTCCCCCTCGCCCTCGGCGGCAACGTGTTCGGCTGGACCGCCGACCGTGACGAGTCCTTCCGCATCCTCGACGCGTTCCACGCCGGCGGCGGGAACTTCATCGACACCGCCGACTCGTACAGTGCCTGGGTGGCGGGGAACTCCGGCGGCGAGAGTGAGCGGATCATCGGCGCCTGGCTCGCCGACCGCAAGCCCGACGGCGTCACCGTGGCGACGAAGGTCAGCCAGCATCCGCAGTTCACGGGCCTCGCGGCCGCGAACGTCCGCGCCGCGGCCGAAGCCTCGCTCGAGCGGCTCGGTGTCGAGTCGATCGACCTGTACTACGCGCACTTCGACGATGCCGAGACCCCGCTGGAGGAGACCGTCACCGCCTTCGGCCAGCTCGTCTCGGACGGGCTCGTGCGATACACGGCCGTGTCGAACTACTCCGCCGACCGCATCCGCGAGTGGGTGCGCATCGCGCGTGACCTCGGCGTCGCAGCCCCCGTCGCGATCCAGCCGCACTACAACCTCGTCCACCGTGAGATCGAGGACGACATCGTCCCGGTCGCGGAAGAGCTGGGTCTCGGCCTCGTGCCGTATTTCTCGCTCGCGAAGGGCTTCTTGACCGGCAAGTACCGCTCCACCGAGGCGGAGGGGGAGGCTTCGCCGCGCGCGGCGGCCGCCGCGCAGTACGCGACGCCGCAGGGGCTGCAGATCCTCGAGGTGCTCGAGCGCATCGGCGCAGCCCACGACGTGTCGATCGCCGCGACGGCGCTCGCGTGGCTACGCGCCAAGCCCACCGTCATCGCCCCCATCGCCTCGGCGTCGAAGCTCTCCCAGGTTCCGGACCTCCTCGACGGCGGCCGCGTCGACCTCACCGCCGACGAGGTCGCCGAGTTCGACGCCGTCTCGGAGTGGACGCCCACCGACATGTGATGCCCCGGCCCGGCGTCGGCGGCGGGGTGAGGCCATGATGGAGCCATGGCCGACGAGTACACCCACGGGCACCACGAGAGCGTGCTGCGCGCCCACCGCTGGCGGACGGCCGAGAACTCGGCCGCCTACCTCCTGCCCGAGCTGCGGCCCGGCATGTCGGTGCTCGACGTGGGCGCCGGCCCCGGCACGATCGCGCTCGACCTCGCGCGCCGGGTCGCGCCTGGCCGCGTGCGGGGGATCGATGCGGCATCCGACGTCGTCGAGCAGGCGGATGCCGCGCGTATCGCCGCCGGCATCGACAACGCGGACTTCGCCGACGACCCCGACGGCTGGCTGCTCATGCCCCACGCCGACATCCTCGCGCGCCGCTGACCCGCCCCCGCCGCGGCGCCGCGTCCGCGCCCCCGCGCCCCCGCCCAGCGCCGAGTGCGCCCATTCCCGCCCAGCGCGCCCGTTCTGGCGCGCGTGTAACGGGCCCGCTCGCGCGCAAGGGGCGCACTCGGCGACAGGCTCAGGGCAGCAGACGCACCGGGGTCAGGGCCGCAGGCGCTCCATCGCGGCGAGGAACGCGTCGATGTCGAACGCGAACTGCTCCTCGCCGTAGTTGTCCACCCGCGCGTCGATCAGCATCCGCAGCGCGGCGTAGCCCTCGCGCTCGCTCATCAGCGCCTGCCGCAGATCCTCCACCTGCGGGTGGCCGCCCTCGCGGGAGCCGATCACGGCATCCTGCGCGAAGCCGCGGCAGATCGTCACGAGCAGGTGCATCGCCCGGCTCACCGTGACCGGCGCGAATCCTGCCGCGAGCATGCGCTCGGCGATCACGTCGGCGGGTCCGACGATGGCGAGGTCGCGGGGGCTCGTGAACCGGAAGTACGGCAGCCACGGCCCGACGTCCACGAGGCTTCGCCACATGCTGCGGGCATAGGCCCGGCAGGCGTCCTGCCATGTGGGACCGGGTCATGGGCGTCAACGTCACGGGGGCGTTCAAGCTGACGCGCGCCGTCCTGCCAGCGATGATGGCCGCGGGCGCCGGCTCCGTCGTCAACATCGCGTCCGAGGCGGGCCTGCGCGGTTCGGCCTCGGGCAACGCGTACACGACGAGCAAGCACGCCGTCATCGGTCTCACCCGCTCGGCGGCGTTCATGTACGGTCCCCACGGCATCCGCGTCAACGCCGTCGCCCCCGGCGGCGTCGCCACCGGCATCCCGTTCCCGCCGCACGTGTCCGAGGCCGGGCAGGCCCGGCTGCAGCCGTTCCAGGCCTCGATCCCGACCCAGGCCACGGCGGAGCAGCTCGCGGCATCCATCACCTTCCTGCTCTCGGACGACGGCGTGAACCTCAACGGCGTCGTGCTCCCGAGCGACGGCGGCTGGTCGGTGCAGTAACCCGCCGGCACCGGCCCGCCGCATAGGCTGGGCCGGTGCCCGTGCTCTCCTCCTCCCAATCCGTCGTCCCCCTGTCGCGGCGGGTGGCATCGTGACCGCGCTGCAGCTCGCCGGGGGCGCGGTGCTGCGCGAGGCGCGCCCGGGCGATGAGGACGGCATCCTCGCCTTGATCCACGCGCTCGCCGTGTACGAGCGTGAGCCGGATGCCGTCGCGAACACCTCCGAGATGCTCGCCGCGACCCTGTTCGGCACCGAGCCGCGGGCCTTCGCCCACGTCGTCGAGCGGGAGGGGCGGATCGTGGGGATCGCGATCTGGTTCCTCACGTACTCGACGTGGACCGGCCGCCACGGCATCTGGCTCGAAGACCTCTACGTCGACGAGGCCGAGCGCGGCGCCGGCCACGGTACGGCGCTCATGCGCGCGCTCGCGGCCGTCTGCGTCGAACGCGGCTACGCGCGCTTCGAGTGGACGGTGCTCGACTGGAACGCCCCCTCGATCGCGTTCTACCGATCGCTGGGCGCGGAGCCGATGGACGAATGGACCACGCAGCGCCTCAGCGGCGACGCCCTCGCCGCGCTCGCCGCCGCCACGGCCACGGCGTAGCCTGGCGGCCATGAGCCGCGCCGCCGCCACAGAACCCGTCGTCGAGCTCAGCCGCGACGAGGCCCGGCGGATCGCCGTGCGGGCGCAGCTGCTCGACGCGCAGCGCCCGGGAGATGTCGTCGAGGTCGCCGAGCAGATCGGCGCGATCAAGATCGACCCGACGGCGACGATCGCGCCGGCGGAGCAGACCATCGCGTGGAGCCGGATCGGCTGGTCGTACGAGGCCGGTCAGCTCCGCAAGGCCGTCGAGCAGGACCGGCTGCTCTTCGAGTACGACGGCCACGTCCGGCCGGTGTCGCTGCTGCCCGCGCATCTGGCGCGCATGCGCGCCCGCGTCTTCCGCGCGCAGGCGTCGGAGTGGATGGCCGCCAACGCCCGCTTCCGCGCCGACGTGCTCGCGCGCCTGCGCGCCGACGGCCCCCTGATCGCGGCGCAGATCCCCGACACGAGCCAGGTGGCGCACCGCAACGAGGCCGGCTGGTACGGCTCGAACCAGGTGCCGCGCATGCTCGAGCTGCTGTCGTACCTCGGCGAGGTGGGCATCGTCGGGCGCGAGGGTCGTCAGCGAGTGTGGGAGATCGGCGAGCGCGTCTTCGCGGACGTTCCGGTGCTCGACGCCGACGAGGCGGGGCGGGTGCTGGACGAACGGCGGCTGCAGGCGGCCGGCATCGCCCGGCAGAAGTCGCCGTGGACCCCCGTCGGAACGGCGGGCGTCGCGGCATCCGTCGAAGGATCGACGTGGAAGTGGCGGGTCGATCCCGCAGCGCTCGAGAGCCTCGACGACGATCCCGGCGGGCGCGTCGCGATCCTGAACCCCTACGACGGGATGCTGTTCGACCGCCCGCGGCTGGCCGAGCTGTTCGGCTTCGAGTACGTCCTCGAGCAGTTCAAACCGAAAGCGCAGCGCGTGTACGGGTACTTCGCACACCCGATCCTCGTCGGCGACCGGTTCGCGGGGCTGCTCGACGCCGAGCTCGACAAGAAGAAGGAGAACCTCGTCGTCGCCGCCGTCCACGAGATCGCCGACCTCGAGGCGGAGGAGCGCGAGATGGTGGATGCCGAGGTGCAGGACCTCGCCGAGTGGCTCGGCGTGCCGCTCGTCTTCGCCGCGACGCGCTGAGCGCCTGCCCGCGTGTCATACGGCGACACGGGATTCGTCGGACCGGTGACCCACCGGCGACGATGGTCGAGTCGGGCGTGAGGATGCCGCCGCGACACCGACAGGAGGGTGCCATGGGCAGGCGAGGATTCACGACGCGTCAGCTGCACGAGCGCGCGCCGCAGGCGGCGGCGACGCCCCGGGCGACGCCGATCTACCTGACCGCCGGATTCGAGTTCGACGAGTACGAGCAGGCCGCCGCCCACTTCGGCCAGGGTGAGGGCTACGCGTACACGCGCATCGGCAACCCCACGATCGAAACCGTCGAGCACACTCTGGCCGCCCTGGAGGGCGGCTCGCAGGCGCTGCTGCTGGCGACCGGCCAGGCGGCGACGTCCGTCGCGCTGCTCGCTCTGCTCGAGTCGGGGCAGCACGTCGTGTCGTCGGCGCACATCTACGAGGGAACCCGCGGCCTGCTGCGCGACAACCTGTCACGGCTCGGCATCTCGACGACGTTCGTCGACGACATCCGCGACCTCGGCGCGTGGGAGGCGGCCATCCGGCCCGAGACCCGGGTGCTGTTCGCAGAATCCATCTCCAACGCCGCCAACCGCCTCATCGACACGACCGCGCTCGCCGACGTCGCGCGACGCCACGGCATCCCTCTCGTCATCGACAACACCTTCGCGACGCCGTACCTCATCCGCCCGCTGGAGCTGGGTGCGGACGTGGTCATCCACTCGACGAGCAAATTCCTCGCCGGTCACGGCAGTGTGCTCGGCGGGGCGGTCGTCGACAGCGGCCGCCTCGATCCCGCCCGGGCTGCGGAGCTGTTCCCGCATCTGGCTGCGCCCGGCCGAGGCGGCGCGCCCAGTCTGCTCGAGCGCGCCGGCGGCGATGCGCGCATCGCGTACGCGCGGGAGGCCGTCGCGGCGCGCTTCGGCCCCACCCCGTCGCCGCTGAACGCCTTCCTCATCGGCCAGGGCATCGAGACGCTGAGCCTGCGCGTCGCACGCCAGAGCGCCAACGCCCTCGCCGTCGCCGGGTGGCTGCAGGACCGCCCCGAGGTCGAGAGCGTCGACTACGTGGGACTGCCATCGCACCCCGACCACGACATCGCCGTGCGCGACCTGCCGGACGGCTTCGGATCGGTGTTCACCCTGACCCTGCGGGGCGACGCTGACACCGCGCGCCGGTTCGTCGAGGCGCTCGAGGTCTTCACCCACATGACCCACCTCGGCGATGTGCGCTCCCTCGTGCTGCACCCGGCATCCACCTCCCACGCCTTCCTCAGCGACGCCGAGCGCGCGGCCGTCGGCGTGCACCCCGGCACCCTGCGGGTCTCGATCGGGATCGAGGATGCCGCGGACCTCATCGACGACCTCGCGCGCGCGCTGGCCGCGGCCAGCGACGTGTCCGTCGCGGTCGTGGCATGAGTGGTGCCCGGCTGCAGCACTTCGGCTGGTTCCTCGCGCGCGGGTTCGGGCCGCACGGGTGGGGGCATCCGTACCTCGACTGGGATTGGGACTGGACGCGTCCGGACCTGTACCAGCAGTCCGCCCGCGAACTCGAGCAGGCCGGCTTCGATTTCGTCCTGATCGAGGACGCGCCCTCGCTCGGTTCGCCGCAGACGATCGACCTGCGGGTGCGGCACGCGTTCGGCGGCCCCAAGCACGACCCCCTGCTGCTCGCGCCCTACCTCTTCCAGGCGACTCGCGCGCTGGGCGTCATCCCGACCGTCAATCCCGCGGCGTACCTGCCGTACACGGCGGCGCGCCAGTTCGCGACGCTGCAGCACCTGAGCGGGCACCGGCTGGGGCTCAACGTCGTCACCGACACCGCGAGCGCCCGCCACTTCGGCGACGCCCCGCAGCTGGGCCATGACGCCGCCTACGACCGGGCCGAGGAGTGGCTCGCCGGCATCCGTGCCCTGTGGCGGTCGTGGGACGAGGGCGCGCTCGTGCGGGATGCCGCCTCCGGCGTGTACGCGGACGGCTCGCGCCTGCACGCGACCGCCCACCGCGGCGAGTACTTCGCGTTCGACGGACCGCTGAACGCCGTGCCGTTCACCGCCGGTGAGCCCGTCATCGCGTCGCCGGGAGGGTCGGGCCGGGGCCTCGGGTTCGCCGGGGCGAACTCCGACATCCAGCTCGCGCTGGCGCCGCTGCACGAGAAGAGCGTGCGCGAGTACCGCGCGAAGATCCACGCCGCCGCGGTCGAGCGCGGCCGCCGGCCCGACGACATCAAGATCCTGTTCGCGATCCAGCCCGTGATCGTCGCGTCGCCCGAGGAAGCCGATCGGGTGGTCGCGGCATCCCTCGCCCCCTCGGACGCGACGCTGCGCCTCATCGCGCAGCGGCAGTCCAGCGACCTCGAGACCGACCTGACGGCGCTCGACCTCGACGCTCCTCTGGATGCCCGGATCTTCGGCGACCACGTCTCGCACGGGTCCATCCGCCGGCTCACCGGCGACCGCGACGTGGCCACGACGCCGCTGCGGGAGCACCTGAGCGCCCTCGCGCGGCTCGGGCGCATGTCCGACCGCTCCGGGTTCGTCGGCACCGCCGAGGAGTTCGCCGACCTCATCGAGGAGCTCGGCGAGTGGGGCAACGACGGAGTGCTGCTGTGGGGAGACCTGCATCCCGTGACGATCCACCGCACCCTGGACGAGCTCGTGCCCGTGCTTCGTCGCCGCGGCATCCTGCGTCGCGACTACACCGGACAGGGCCTGCGCGCCGACCTCCAGGCGTTCTGAGGCGCTTTCACCGGTCCCACCCCCACGCGAAAGCCCCGACATCCGCCTACGCGGGATGCCGGGGCTTTCGAACGGGTGTCAGCCCGCGAGGCCGTTGTCTGCCAACCAGCCGGCCGCGATGTCTGCGGCCGACTTCTCGTCTTGGGTCGACTCGACGTTAAGCGCGACGAGGCCCTGCGGCGTGAGCTTGGCGCTCACGGCGTTGATCACGTCGGCGATCTCATCGGCGACCGACGTGCTGACGACGGGGACCACGTTCGACGCCAAGAAGAGGCCCTCGGGGTCTGCCAGCGTCACGAGGTCTTGCGTCTGGATGCGCGGGTCGGCGCTGTAGACGTTCGCGACCTGGATGTTGCCGGCGACGAGTTCGTCGACCGTCGTGTCCGCCGTCCCCGAGAAGGTGACGTCGACGCCGTACTTCTCCTTCAGTCCCGTCGGACCGTAGGGGCGCTCTTCGAGCTCAGGCGCACCGCCGAGGACGAGCGGCGTGATGCCGGCGAGGTCGCCGATGCTTGTCAGGTTGTGCTCGGCGGCGAAGTCGGCGGTCACGTTGTACGAGTCCTGGTCGGTCGCGGTGGACTGGTCGAGCACGGTCAGGCCGTCGGGCAGGGCATCCTTCAGCGCGGCGTACACGTCGTCGGAGGTCCTCGCGGTCGTGCCCTCATCGAAGAACTGCAGCAGGTTGCCGGTGTACTCGGGGAACAGCTGGATCGAGCCGTCCTCGAGCGACGGGATGTACGCGTCGCGCTGGCCGATGCGGAACTGGCGGTCGACCGTGAAGCCGGCGCCCTCGAGAGCCTGCGCGTAGATCTCGGCGATGATCTCGTTCGAGTAGTAATCCTGGCTGCCGACGACGATCGTGCCGGATGCCGCGGTGTCGGTCGAGCCCGAACCGCTGTCGAGCGGGTCGCCCGACGCGCAGGCGCTGAGGGTGAGTGCGGCGACGGCTGCGAGCCCGGCGGCGAGCGTCAGGCGGGAGCGGATGCGTGTCATGGTGATGCCTTTCAGGGTGCAGTGATGGCGGGTGCGGGACGGGTGCGGGTCTTGCGCGCGGGACGCGCGCGTGCGGTGACGCCTCGGGGGACGACGAACCGCTGCAGGAGCGCGAACAGTCCGTCGAGGACGAGGGCGAGCACCACGACGACGATCGAGGCGCCGAGCACCTGATCGAATCGGCGCAGCGGGATGCCCTGCAGGATGAAGAAGCCGACGCCGCCGAGGCCGATGTACGCGGCGATCGTGACGGTCGCGACGACCTGGAGGGTCGCCGAGCGCAGGCCCCCGATGAGCAGCGTCAGCCCGAGCGGCACCTCGATGCGCCAGAGGACCTGCCACTCGGTCATGCCGACGGCGCGGCCGGCGCTGATGACGCTGCGGTCGATCGCCTCGAATCCGGCGTAGGCGCCCGCGAGGATCGACGGGATCGCGAGCACGACGAACGCGACGACGGCCGCCTCCGTCTTGTAGACGACGCCGATCAGGAGGTAGAGGAGCACGACGAGGCCGAGCGTCGGGATCGCCCGGGCGGCACCCGAGAGCGCGACGGCGAACTCGCGACCGCGGCCGGTGTGACCGATCGCCCAGCCCGCCGGGATCGCGATGACCGCGGCGATCGCGATCGACCCGAACGTGAACGCGAGGTGCTGCCAGATCGCGGTCGGCAAGGTCAGCGACCCCGTCAGCCGGTCGGGGGAGAAGATCCAGGCGAAGGCGTCGAGGAAGAGGTTCATGCGACCACCTCCACGGCAACTCGCTGCATGGCCCGCCGCTCGCGGCGGCTCTCGCGCCGCGGTGCCCACGGCATGAGCAGGCGTCCGAGGACGATCAGTACGACATCGACGACGAGGGCGATCACGACGACCGCGATGACGCCCGAGAGCACCTCGGGGATGATGCGGCGTTGCGAGCCGTCGGTGAACAGGTAACCGAGGTTCTGCACGCCGATCAGCGCGCCGACCGTCACGAGCGAGATCGTCGAGGTCGCCGTCACGCGCAGGCCCGCGAGCAGGACGGGCCCCGCCAGCGGCAGGTCGACCGTCCAGAACCGTCGCCACGCGCCGTAACCGACCGCGATCGCTGCTTCGCGCGTCACGGGGTCGACCGACGCGAGCCCGTCGGTCGTCGAGCGCGTCATGATCGCGACGGCGTAGATCGTGAGTGCGACGATGAGCGTCGTCTCAGACCGTAGGCTGAGCCCGAACGCGGCCGCGACGACGGCGAACAAGCCGAACGAGGGGATCGTGTACAACAGGCCTACGGTCGTCAGGATCGCGCCGCGCCAACGCGTGTAGCGGAACGCGAGCCACCCCAGAGGCAGCGCGATGACGAACCCGACGACGATCGGGATGATGCTCTGCCGCACATGCGGAAGGCTCAGTCGCCAGATCAGGTCGAGGTTGTCCCAGATCCAGCTCACGCGCTGCCCTCCGCGGCGGATTCCCCGGCATCCGTCAGCACACCCTGTGCGCGACCCGTCGCATCCACCACGACGGTGCCGTGGCCGGTGCGCTTGAGTGAGAGGGCTCGGGCGCCGCGCTCGGCGCCGATGAACTCCGCGACGAATGGGCTCGCCGGGTTCTCGAGGATCTCGTTCGGCGAACCGACCTGCGCGATGTGCGCGCCCTTCTCGAGGATCACGACCTGGTCGCCGAGCAGGAACGCCTCGTCGATGTCGTGTGTCACGAACACGACGGTCTTGTCGAGCTCGCGCTGCAGGCGCAGCGTCTCGGCCTGCAGCTCTTTGCGGACGATGGGGTCGACGGCACCGAACGGCTCGTCCATCAACAGGATGTTGGGGTCGGCGGCGAGTCCGCGGGCGACGCCGACGCGCTGCTGCTGGCCTCCGGAGAGCTGCCGCGGGTACCGGTCGGCGAGCGCGCGGTCCAGCCCGACGATGTCGAGCAGCTCGAGGGCGCGCTGGCGGGCCTGCTTCTTGGGCACCCCGTTCAGCACCGGGACGGTGGCGACGTTGTCGATGACGCTGAAGTGCGGGAGCAGCCCGGCATTCTGCAGCACATAGCCGATGCCGCGGCGCAGCTTCACCGGGTCGCGACCCGTGATCGACTCGCCGTCGATCGTGATGTCGCCGGAGGTCGGCTCGATGAGCCGGTTGATCATGCGCAGCAGCGTCGTCTTGCCGCAGCCTGAGGATCCCACGAACACCGTGGTCTTGTGGGCGGGCAGGACGAGGCTGAAATCGTCCACCGCGACGGTGCCGTCAGCGAAGCGCTTCGTGACGGAGCGGAACTCGATCGCCATACGTCCTCCGGGTCGGATTCTCCACCCAACCACACACCCCCGACATCGCCCAGGGGGGTTGGCACACGCCGTCATAGTCGGGTAAGGCTGGGCGCATGGATGCTGCAGAGTACGACCTCATCGTCATCGGAGCCGGCCCCGTCGGTGAGAACGTCGCCGACCGGGCGGTGCAGGGCGGGCTGTCGGTGGCGATCGTGGAGAGCGAGCTCGTCGGCGGTGAGTGCTCGTACTGGGCGTGCATGCCGTCCAAGACGCTGCTGCGCGCCGGGGCGGCGCTCGCCGCGGCCGTCGACGCGCCGGGAGCACTGCCGGCGGCATCCGGCGCGCGCCGCGTCGACGTGGCGGCCGTGTTGCGCCGCCGCGACGAGATCGTGCACGAGTGGAATGACGCCGGGCAGGTGCAGTGGCTGCAGGATGCCGGAATCGAGCTCGTCCGCGGACACGGGCGGTTGACCGGCGAGCGCGAGGTGACGGTCGCGCGCGACGGTGCGGATGCCGCACGCCTCCGCGCCCGGTACGCGGTCGCGGTCTGCACCGGCTCGGCGGCGCTGCTGCCGGACATCCCCGGCCTCGCCGACGCGCGGCCGTGGACGTCGCGGGAGGCGACGGCCGTGCAGCAGCTGCCGGAGTCGCTCGTGATCCTCGGCGGCGGCGTCGTCGCGTGCGAGATGGCCACGGCGTACGCCTCGTTCGGCGTCGCCGTGACGGTGCTCGCCCGCTCCGCGCTGCTGCGCGGGGTGGAGCCGTTCGCCGGGGAGCGGGTGACGGCGGCGCTCCGCGAGGCGGGCGTCGATGTGCGCGCCGATGCGCAGGTCACGGCGGTCGCGCGCGAGGACGATGGACGCGTGCGGGTCGACCTCGACGGCGAGGCGAGCGTCACGGCATCCGAGATCCTGGTCGCGACGGGACGTGTGCCGCGCACCGGAGACCTGGGACTCGAGGTCGTGGGCCTCGAGCCGGGTGCATGGCTCGACGTCGACGACACGCTGCGCGTGCGCGGCACCGCGTGGCTCTACGGCGTCGGCGACGTCACGCACCGGGCGCTGCTGACGCACCAGGGCAAGTACCAGGCGCGGGCGGCGGGCGACGTGATCGCGGCGCGCGCGCACGGCTCCGAGATCGACGACCGGCCGTGGGGCGCGCACGTCGCGACCGCCGACCACGACGCTGTTCCGCAGGTCGTGTTCACCGCGCCGGAGGTCGCCGCGGTGGGGATCACGGCGGCGCAGGCGGAGGAACGCGGCATCCGCGCCCGCGCGCTCGATGTCGACCTCGCGCAGATCGCCGGCGCCAGCACCCGAGCCGCGCACTACCGCGGCCAGGCGCGCGCCGTCGTCGACGAGGACCGCGGTGTGCTCGTCGGGGCGACGTTCGTGGGGGAGGATGCCGCGGAGATGCTCCACGCGGCGACGATCGCGGTCGTCGGCGAGGTGCCGCTGCACCGGCTGTGGCACGCGGTTCCGGCCTACCCCACGCTCAGCGAGGTGTGGCTGCGCTGGCTCGAGGCCTACGGCCGCGAGTCCGCCTTCGCTTGACGCGCGGACCGCGGCATCCTTCCGGTGTCAAGCCCTTCCGCCGCGCGACGCCGTCGCGCGAGGATCGGGCCATGACCGATGCTGACGCGATCCCCGACATGACCCCCGACGAAAAGCGCCGTGACCAGCTGCTGCGCGCGGAGCACTCGACCGAGGCCGACGCGGCGCCGCGGATCGAGGTCAGCGAGCACGACGGCGTGACGCGCATCGACATCGCCGACACCGCGGCGGTCCGCCCGGGTCCCGGCCCCGGCGCCGAAGAGTCCTAGGACGCGGCCCTCTTCGTTCAGGTGGCGCAAACCGCGGGAATGACGCGAGTATTTCCGCGGGACGCGCCACCTGAATCCACGCCCAGGGCAATCCACCCTGAACGCGCCGCGCGCCGGTGGTAGCGTCGAGAGCGATAGCGCCTAGGGTTCCGGAGCCGTCGCAGTCACGAGGCTGAGCGGCTCGCCTGGTCCGAGCGGCGCCACGGCACGGCCGAGCGCCCCGTGGCGCACCGACCGCGTCGATCGCTCGGGTCGTCCCGGCGGACCCGGTCCGTCGGCGCCTCCCGCCTCGCTCGGCGCCCGTGACGAGGTGCTGCGCCCCGCGGCCGTCGCGAAGGTGTGGACCGCCGTCGGGCAGCCGCTGGAGACGATCGCGGTGCCCGGTGTCGTGCTCGGGGCGGGCGACGTCATCGTCGCGGTCGAGCTCGCGACGGTGTGCGGGTCCGACGTGCACACCGCGCTCGGGCACCGGCCCGCGCCGACGCCGCTGATCCTCGGGCACGAGTACGTCGGACGGATCGTCGCGATCGGCTCTGCCGGCGCTCACGACGTCGCGGGCGTCCGACTGCAGCTGGGCGACCGGGTGGTCTGGTCGGTCTGCGCGAGCTGTGGCGCGTGCGATCGCTGTCGCCGCGGCATCCCGCAGAAGTGCCGTGACCTGCGCAAATACGGCCACGAGCGCGTCGGCAGCCGGTGGGAGCTGTGCGGCGGATTCGCCAGCCACGTCCACGTGCGTGCCGGCACCCCGATCGTCACCGTGGGGGAGCGGATGCCGGCGCGCGTCGCCGCACCCGCCGCGTGCGCGACGGCCACCGCCATGGCGGCCCTCCGCCGCGCCGAGCGCGAGGTCCCGGTTGCGGGCGCTGTGGTGCTCGTGTCGGGCGCGGGGATGGTCGGCCTGTCGGCCGCGGCGCTCGCCGCCGACCGCGGCGCGACGGTGATCGTCGCCGATTCCGACAAGCGCCGACGCAAGCTGAGCCGCCGGTTCGGGGCGAGCGCCGCGATCGACCCCCGGGAGTGCGATGCGCTGGCCGGCGCCCTCGCCACCCTCGGCCGTGACGAGGTTGACATCGCGATCGAAGCGTCGGGGTCGCCGGCGGCCGTGGCCGCGGCGCTCGCGGCCGTCGGCATCGGCGGAGCCGTGGTGCTCGTCGGGAGCGTCTTCCCCGGTGGAACGGTTGCCGTCGACCCGGAGCGCATCGTCCGGGGTCTCGTCACCGTCGCCGGCGTCCACAACTACACCGGCGAGGATCTCCGCGACACGGTGTCCTTTCTGCGCGACGTGTGGGGCCGGCATCCGTTCGAGGACCTCGTCGAGCCCGTGTTCGCGCTCGCCGACGCCGACGAGGCGCTCGCCGCCGCCGCGGGCGGCGAGGCGCTGCGGGTCGGCCTCGACCCGCGCCGCTGATCCCCCGCGGCGCGGCGCGCCACGGGCGCCCGAACTACGCTGGACGCGTGCCCGACACGACGATCACCCCCGCCGCTCTCACTCACGCCGACGATCTCGCCGACTTCGTCGCTGCATCGCCCTCGAGCTTCCATGCCGCCGCCGAGGTGGCCCGGCGGTTGACGGATGTCGGGTTCACCGCGCTCGACGAGCTCGCCGCGTGGCAGGTGGCCCCGGGCGCGAAGCAGTTCGTCGTGCGCGACGGCGCCGTACTCGCGTGGGTCGTCCCGAGCGGTGCTGATGCCTCGACGCCGTTCCACATCTTCGGCGCCCACAGCGACTCGCCCGCCTTCAAGCTCAAGCCGAAGCCCACGACGGGGCGGCTGGGCTGGCTGCAGGCCGGGGTGGAGATCTACGGCGGACCCCTGCTGAACTCCTGGCTCGATCGCGAACTGCGCCTCGCCGGTCGCCTCGTGCTCGACGACGGCACCGAGGCGCTCGCCGCGACCGGGCCGCTGCTGCGGCTGCCGCAACTGGCCATCCACCTCGACCGCGAGGCCAACGACCACCTCGCCCTGCACAAGCAGACTCAGACGCAGCCGGTGTGGGGTCTGGGTGAGGCGGCCTCCGCCGATCTGCTCGCCGAGCTGGCGACATCGGCAGGGGTGGATGCCTCCCGCATCCGCGGCTACGACATCGTCACCGCCGACGCGGCCCGCGGCGCGGTGTTCGGCCGCGACGACGTGTTCTTCGCGAGCGGGCGCCTGGATGACCTCGCATCGGTGCACGCGGGCCTCGTCGCACTCGCCGACGCGGGGCTCGATGCGCCCCACATCGCGATGCTCGCCGTGTTCGACCACGAGGAGGTCGGTTCCGCGACGCGCTCCGGCGCGGCCGGGCCGTTCCTCGCCGAGGTGATCGAGCGCATCCAGCTCGCCCTCGGCGCCGACCGCGAGCAGCAGCTGCGGGCGCTCGCGGCATCCTGGTGCGTCTCCAGCGACGTCGGCCACGCGGTGCACCCGAACTACCCCGACAAGCACGACCCCGTCGTGCAGCCGCTGCTCGGTCGCGGCCCGATCCTGAAGATCAACGCCAACCAGCGGTACGCGACGGATGCCGCCGGTGCCGCCGCCTGGCACGGCTGGTGCGCGGCGGCATCCGTCACGAGCCAGGAGTTCGTCTCGAACAACGCCGTCCCGTGCGGGTCGACGATCGGGCCGATCACGGCGACCCGCCTCGGGATCAGGACGGTAGACGTCGGCATCCCGATCCTGTCGATGCACTCGGCCCGCGAACTCGCCGGCACCGCCGACCTCGCGGCGCTGGCCCGCGTCGCGGGCGCGTTCTTCGCCGCCTGACCGCACCAGCGGCCGCAGGCTGCCCGCGGATGACACATCCGCTCCCGCCGTGCAACCCCGCGCCTCGGCGCGCCACCCCGCCGTAGGCTCGAACAGCGAACAGCAACGGTCTCAGCCAATCCCGGCCGCGGCTCGCACCCCCGCATGACGAAAGGCGCATCCCATGGCACGCATCCTGCTCATCGGCGGTCACGGCAAGGTGGCGCTCCTGTCCGAGCCGATGCTCGTGGCGGCCGGACATCACGTGACGGCGGTCATCCGCAATCCGCGGCACGAACCGGCCGTCCGCGCGACCGGTGCCGAGCCGCTCGTCGCGGACGTCGAGACGTTCGACACTGAGCAGCTGACCAACCTCGTCAGCGGAAACGACGTCGTCGTCTGGTCGGCGGGGGCGGGCGGCGGCGACCCGGAGCGGACCTTCGCGGTCGACCGCGACGCGGCGATCCGGTCGATCGACGCCGCCGTCGCGGCGGGGTTCCGCCGCTATCTCATGGTGTCGTACTTCGGCGCGGGGCCGGACCACGGCGTCGACCCCGGCGACGGCTTCTACGCGTATGCCGAGGCGAAGGCCGCCGCCGACGCCCACCTGCGGGGCAGCGGTCTGGACTACACGATCCTCGCGCCGTCCGCGCTGACGCTCGATGAGCCGACCGGGCGCATCGACACGACGGCGGATGCGGCGGCGTCCGTCTCGCGCGCCGACGTCGCGGCCGTGATCGCGGCCGCCGTGCTCGAACCGGCGACGATCGGTCGCACGATCCGGTTCAATGCCGGCTCGACGCCCATCACAGAGGCGATCCGGGACTGAGTCGTCCCCGGAAACTCCACGGAGCCGGTGCGTCGTCGGCGTCCGAACACGGCAACGCCGCAGCGCCCCGCGGGTGGGAGAGCAGGATTCGTGGAGTCTCTGCCAGCGTGCGCGTCAGACCTCGGTGCGCTTCGGCAGGACCCACCCGGCGCGCGGGAAGTGGCACGTGTACCCGTTCGGGATGCGCTGCAGGTAGTCCTGGTGCTCGGGCTCCGCCTCCCAGAACGGCCCGAGCGGCTCGATCGTGGTGACGGCCGGAGCGGGCCACAGCCCCGACGCGTCGACGTCGGCGATCGTCTCGCGGGCGACGCGCTCCTGCTCCGGCGTGACCGGGAAGATCGCCGAACGGTAGCTCGTCCCGATGTCGTTGCCCTGCCGGTTCAGCGTCGACGGGTCGTGGATCTGGAAGAAGAAGGCCAGGATGTCGCGGTACGTCGTCACCGCCGGGTCGAACACGATCTCGACGGCCTCGGCGTGGCCGGGGTGGTTGCGGTACGTGGCGTGGTCGTTCTGCCCGCCGGTGTAGCCGACCCGGGTGTCGAGCACGCCGGGCTGGCGGCGGATGAGGTCTTCCATGCCCCAGAAGCAGCCGCCCGCGAGGATGGCGGTCTCGGTTCCAGGTGTGCGCGTGATGCTGCCGTCGTCGGTCATGCCCTCCATTCTGCTCGCCCTGCCGCGCCTCAGGCCCGTTCCGGTAGAATCAAATGCTGTGCTCGCGCCGTCCGGCGCGAGTCGAGGTGCATCTACCTGCTTCATCCGGCCACGCGTCCCGCGGTCGGCCCCGGAGGGTAAGGCGGCACGTGAACAACGAGCCGACTCCTCCGGAAGGGATATGACACCCGATCACTCGCTGATCCGCCACACCGGCTGGGCCTACTGGCCGATTGCTTTCATCGCGCGCCTGCCGTTCGCGATGATGACCGTCGGCGTGCTCATGCTCGTCGTGGCCGTCACTGGATCCGTCCGCCTCGGCGGTCTCACCTCGGCGGCGGTCGGGGTCGGCGTCGTCGTCGTCGGGCCGCTCATCGGCGACCTCGTCGACCGTCACGGCCAGCGGCGCGTGCTCGTCCCCGTCGGGCTCGCCAACGGCATCCTCCTCGCGCTCTTCCCGCTCGTGGTGACGGGGCGGATGCCGGAGGGCGTGGTCCTGGCGACCGCACTGCTCATCGGGCTCACCGCGCCGCAGGCGGCGGCCATGTCGCGCAGTCGGCTGCTCGCCATCATCGCGGGGCGTCTGGCGCCCGAACGTCGTGCGGTGACGACGAACCGGATCATGTCGTACGAGTCCGCCGCCGACGAGACGGCGTTCGTCATCGGGCCGTTCCTCGTCGGCATCCTCGCCGCGCTCATCGCGCCCTGGGCGCCGATCGCGATCGCCGCGGCGCTGAGCTTCGGCTTCGTGACGGCGTTCGCCCTGCACCCCACCGCCCGCGTCGCCCCCGGTGGACCCGACGGCGGTTCCGACCGGGCGCCGTTCCGAGCCGTGCTGAGCGGACGCATCCTCGTGCTCGTCGCGGCGACGTTCGGCGTCGGCGCCTTCTTCGGCGCGACGCTGACCTCCCTCACGGCCTTCGCGCAAGCACATGGCGATGAGGCGCAGGCGGGGCTGCTGTACGGGCTCATGGGGATCGGCTCCGCCGTGCTCGCGCTGGGCGTGTTGCTGCTGCCGCGGCGCTTCGCCCTGCGGCATCGCTGGCTGGTGTTCTCGGCCGTGCTGGCCGCCGCCGCGGTCGGCTACGCCACCGCGGCGGGTCTCGGCCCGGTCACGGTGTGGCTGCTCGTCATGGGTCTCGGGGTGGGGCCGACGCTCGTGACCCTGTTCTCCCTGGCGGGGGAGCGGGCTCCCGCCGGCCGTGCCGCCACCACGATGACCCTCCTCGGCTCGGCGCTGACGCTCGCGCAGGCCCTCACCGCCGCCGTCACCGGATGGATCGCCGAGGCGATGGGGCTCGCCGCGGCGATGTCGCTGCCGGCGGTCGCGGCGGCGCTGGTGCTGGCACTCGGCGGCGTCAACGTCGCCCTGGAGAAGCGCGAACAGCGCCAGGCGCGCCTCCGCGCGGGTAACACGGAGCCCGCGACGGTGTCAATCCGCTTCAGCGCACCTGCGGGGGCGCGAACACTGGATGTATGACTCGTGACCAGTACACCCTCACCGACCCCGCGAAGCTGTACGCCGACATCGAGCCGCACGCGCAGCGACAGCCCGAGCCCGGCCTCGACGCGAAGCTCGACCCCCGGGCCGACCTCGGCGAAGAGACCTACCGCGGCACCGGTCGGCTGACCGGCCGCAAGGCCCTCATCACCGGCGGCGACTCCGGCATCGGCGCCGCCACCGCGATCGCCTTCGCCCGGGAGGGCGCCGACGTCGCGATCTCGTACCTGCCCGACGAGGAGCAGGACGCGCAGCGCATCGCCGGCATCCTGCGCGACGCGGGCGTCACGGTGCTGACGCTTCCGGGCGATCTGAAGGATGCCGGGTACTGCCGCGATCTGGTGGCGAAGACCGTCGACGGTCTCGGCGGCCTTGACATCCTCGTCAACAACGGCGGCAAGCAGGTCTTCAACGACGACCTCACCACCCTCGACGACGAGCAGTTCGACGACACCTTCAAGACAAACGTCTACGCGATGTTCTGGATCACCAAGGCGGCCCTGCCGCACCTGAAGCCGGGCTCGGCGATCATCAACACCACGTCGATCCAGGCGTACAAGCCGTCCGATGTCCTCGTGGACTACGCCTCGACCAAGGCGACGATCAACGCGTTCACCAAGGCGCTTGCGCAGCAGGTCGCGCCGAAGGGGATCCGCGTGAACGCCGTCGCGCCGGGGCCGATCTGGACCCCGCTGCAGCCGAGCTACGGGCAGCCCGAGGAGAAGCTCGACGAGTTCGGCAAGGACACCCCGCTCGGCCGCATGGGCCAGCCGGCGGAGCTCGCGCCGGCGTACGTGTTCCTCGCCTCGGCTGAGTCGAGCTACGTGCTCGGCGAGACGCTCAACGTCAACGGCGGCATTCCGTCGCCGTGAGCCCCGCCCTCAGGACGTGACGTCGCCGCCGGTCGCCCCGGCGGCGTCGTCGTCGTCGGGCACGGTCATGTACCACTCCACGAATCGGCGCGCCCGGCCGTCAGGTAGCCGGCAAGCCACTCGCTTGTCGCTGTCATGCTCCCTGTCTACCAGGAGGCGCCGACACGAGGGGATGCTGTCACTGTGCCGTCGGTGCAGCTAGAATGCAGGCATGTCCGTCGCCATCACCGTCCGCAACGTGCCCGATGACGTGCGAGACGAGCTCGCTTCCCGCGCGGCGCGTTCCGGGCGCTCGCTGCAGGAGTACCTGAGCGCAGAACTCACGCGCCTGGCGCGCACTCCGAGCGCGGCCGAAGCCGTGGCGCGCGCGCGTCTGAACGCGCTGTCGTATCCCGCGACCGCCGGGGACGTGATCGCCGACGCCGTTCACGCGGGGCGGCGCTGACGTGGCTCCCGGCCACATCTACGACCTCGTTGTCGTCGACGCATCGGCGGTCGTGCTGCTCGTCGCGTCTTCCCACGATGCGGGCGACCGACTGGCTGCCCGATTGACGAACGCGGTCCTCCACGCGCCGCATATCCTGCCGGTCGAGGTGGACTCCGCCCTGCGCGGACTCGTCGCGGGGCGTGTCCTGTCCGAAGGGGAGGCGATGGCGGCCCGGCAGCAGGCGGGGCGGATGCCGGTCGACCTCTGGGCCTGGGATGCGCTGGGGGAGCGCGCATGGGAGATGCGCAGCAACCTGTCGATGTACGACGCCGGTTACGTCGCCCTGGCGGAGCACATCGGGGCGACGCTCATCACCGCCGATGCGCGGCTCGCCCGCGCGCCGGGCGTGCGGTGCGCGATCGAGGTGTTCGGCTGACGCCGGGCCTCACGCGGCTCAGACGAACCGGACCCAGTTCGCGCCGCGCCCGGTCTCGGTGCGCTGGCGCAGCTCCAGCCGCTCGCCGTCGACGGTGTACAGCGACACCGTCGTCGACTTCTCGCCCGCGGCGACGAGATGCCGGCCGTCGGGGCTCAGCGCGAACCCGCGCGGCTGATGCTCGGTGACGGTGAACGCCTCGGCATCCTTCACCGTGCCGTCCTCGGCCACCGCGACCGCCCCGAGCGTGCTCTCGGTGCGCTCGGACGCCCACAGCACGGCGCCCGCTGCGCCCCAGTGCAGGTCCGCTCCCCAGATGTAGTGGTGGGCGAGGGGGTCGACGCCGAAGACGCTGTGCCCCAAGTCCTTCGACCGGTCGTACGCAGTCGCGGCGCCGACGAGCTCCAGCGTTCCCTCGCGCGTGTCGCGCGCGTAGTGCAGCACCTCACCGGAGAACTCGGTCATGACGTACACGGCATCCTGGGCGTCGCTGAGGACGAGGTGACGCGGCCCGCTCCCGGCCGGCGCGGCGACGGTCGGCGGGTCGAGCGGCTCGAGCTCGAGGGCATCGCCCAGGGCATACTGCGCGACGAGGTCGGCGCCGAGGGAGACGAAGTAGGCGAAGCGGCCGTCGGCGCTCGGCAGCACCGAGTGCAGGTTCGGGTAGGAGATCCGCGCGACCGGGGCTCCCACCGTCCCGTCGGCGACGGGGCAGCTGACGCCGTAGCCGCCGCCGTAGCTCGCGCCGAGCAGTTCCGTGCCGTCGCGCGTGAGGGCGAGGTAGTTCATGCCGCCGGCGGGGAGGTCCAGGCGGGAGTGCGGGGTGAGCGTTCCGCGCTCGCGGTCGAGGGCCAGCGTCACGATGCCGGCCGGCTCACCCTTCACGGCCGCGTAGACGAGGTCTCGCGACGCGTCGACGGCGAACGTCGAACAGCCGGTGAGGCCGTCTGTCACCGCGAGGCGGGTGAGACGGTCGTCGGAGAGGCGGAAGGTCGACAGGGAGCCGTCGCCGGCGTTCGCGACGAGGACGAGGGACGCGGTGCTCACTGTTCGATCGTACGGGCGCCTCTAGGCTGGAGTCATGAACAAGAGCACGCTGTGGACCGTCGTCGGCGTCATCGTCGCGGTGGTGATCGCCTGGGTCCTCGTCGACGTGCTGTTCAGCGTGCTGTGGTTCATCGGCAAACTCGCCGTCGTCGCGGTGGTGGCCCTCGTGGTCTTCCTCGTGCTGCGCGGCGCGTTCTCCTCGCGCGCCGACTGAGCACGACGGATGCCGGGACCCCGGCATCCGCCCCCTGATAGCGTTCGGAGCGTCGCGCAGCGCGACGGATGCCGAAGGAGGCCCCGTGTCGGAGCGGATCACCTGGACCCTCGTCGACGGCGAGAACATCGACGCGACGCTCGGCGGGTCGATCCTCGGGCGCCGCCCGCAGCCGGACGAGCGGCCGCGCTGGGACCGGCTGCTGACGTTCCTCGAGGAGCGATGGCACCAGGACGTGCGCGGGCTGTTCTTCCTCAACGCGACGACCCACCTGCCGATGCCGTTCGTGCAGGCGCTGCTCGCCCTCGGGTACACGCCGGTCCCGCTGTCGGGCCCCGCCGAGGCGAAGGTCGTCGACCTCGCCATCCAGCGAACGCTGCAGGCGCTGCAGGGCCGCGATGCCGACGTCGTGCTGGTCAGCCACGATCGCGACTTCGTCGACGATCTCGCGGCGCTCACGGGGGCGGGCCGGCGCGTGGGGATGCTGGGGTTCCACGAGTTCCGCAGCGGAGAGTTCGCCTCGGTGCCGGGCATCGAGTTCTTCGACCTCGAGTACGACGTGCACGCCTTCGATGCCGTGCTGCCGCGCGTGCGCGTCATCCCTATCGAGGAGTTCGACCCGGCGCAGTTCCTCGGCTGATCATCACCTCCTCCCCAGGCGGGGGCGCGCGCGAGTTGTCCACAATCGGCGGGGTCGCGCTCCCACGGCGGGCCGGCGGCGGCCATCGTTGCGGGCATGAAGAACATCGATCCTCTCCTCTCACCCGAACGCGTTCTCGCCACCGACGACGACCTCGCCGATCTCCTCTCGCGTCTTCTCGAACGCGCCAACATGCGGCAGGTCTGGCTGATCATGCTCGGCGCCGACGACCGCGTGACCGGACCGCTCATGCCGCTGGAGGACTTCCCGAGCGATCCGGATGCGGAGTGCGACACCGCCGACCTGGGCACCCGCACCCACTCGCGGCTGCTGGCGGCGCGCTTCGCCGCCTTCGCCGAGATGTGCGACGCCGAACGGATCGTGCTCGTGTGGGAGCGTCGCGGTACCAGCGCGCTGCGCGCGGGAGATCTGGCGTGGGCGCGGGCGATGGCGCGCGACTGCCGGGAGGCGGGCGTCGCGTTGCGGGCGCAGTTCGTGCTGCACGACCGGGGGCTGCGCACCCTCGCCGTCGACGACCTGCTGTGACCTGTCTCTCGTTGCTGCGCGCGCAGACTCACGGCGAGGATCCAGCCTAACGATATATCGTTCACTATCGCCGACGTGCGGCGCGACCTCGGGAGGTCACCATGAACGGTTCATTCGCAGGTGCAGGATTCGGCGGCCACGGCTTTGCCGGACCGGGCTTCGGCACCGGTCCCGGAAGCGGCGGATTCGGCGGGCGCGGTCGCGGCCCCGGCGGCATGTGGGAGGCGATGGAGAACCTGCGCGCGTCGTTCGAGCAGCGCACCGGCACCCGCATGGGCCGCGGCGACGTCCGCGCCGCCGTGCTCGCGCTGCTCGCCGAGCAGTCGATGCACGGCTACCAGATCATCCAGGAGATCGAGCAGCGCAGCGGCGGAGCGTGGAAGCCGAGCGCGGGATCGGTCTACCCGACGCTGCAGCTGCTCGCCGACGAGGGCCTGATCACCGCCGAAGAGGCGGGCGGCCGCAAGACGTACGCGCTCACCGCGGCGGGACGCGCCGAGGCCGACGCCGCCGCCGACAAGCCGGCCCCGTGGGAGACGCCCGGCCAGCGCGACGGCGGACGCATGAGCGCGCTGCCGAAGGCGGGGTTCGAGCTCGCTCAGGCGGCCGCCCAGGTCGGCCGCACCGGCTCCCCGGAGCAGGTGCAGCAGGCGGTCGAGATCCTCGACGAGGCCCGCCGGCGCCTCTACGCCCTGCTCGCGCAGGACTGACGGTGGCATCGGCCGCGCGCGCCCGATACCGCCGCATCCTCCGGTTCGCCGCGCTCTGCCTCGCGCAGACGTGGTGGTACGACCTGTTCCTGCCGCGGGTGGGGCTGCGTCGCATCGGCGAGGGCAGCCGCAGCGCCCGCATGCAGCGCATCGCGGAGCGCTTCCACGCGCTGGCCGTCGAGCTCGGCGGACTGATGATCAAGGTCGGGCAGTTCATGTCGTCGCGCCTGGACGTGCTGCCGCCGGAGATCACCCGCGAGCTGGAGGGGCTGCAGGACGAGGTGCCGCCCGTCGCCTTCGCCGAGATCCGCGGCGCCGCCGAGGCCGAATTGGGGATGCCGCTGGAACGCGCCTACGCCTGGTTCGACGAGACGCCGGTGGCCGCGGCATCCCTCGGTCAGGCGCATCGCGCGCGCCTCACGCCCGCCGACAGCGACCTGACCGGGCTCGGGGCCGTCGTGGTCAAGGTGCAGCGGCCCGGCATCGACGAGATCGTCGCGGTCGACCTCGCGGCGCTCCGCCGCGTCGCGGGGTGGCTCGCGCGCATCCGCATCGTCGCCGATCGCGTCGACATGCCCGCGCTCGTGGAGGAGTTCGCCACGACGAGCCGGGAGGAGATCGACTACCTGCACGAGGCCGGGAGCGCAGAGCGGTTCGCCGCCGACGTCGCCGGCGACGAGCGCGTCACCGCTCCCGAGGTCGTGTGGGAGCGGACGACCCGCCGCGTCCTCACGCTGCAGGACGTCACCGCGATCAAGATCACCGACGTGGCGGCACTGCGGACGGCGGGCATCGATCCGGCGGCCGTCGCGGCGGCGTTCGCGTCGACGATGTTCGAGCAGCTGTTCACGCACGGCTTCTTCCACGCCGACCCGCACCCCGGCAACGTCTTCGTCACGCCCCGCGGCGGTGGCCGGTTCGCGCTGACCTTCATCGACTTCGGCATGATGGGCACCGTCGACGACACGCTGCGGGCGGGGCTGCGTAAAGTCCTGCTCGCCGTCGCCGCCCGCGACGGCGCGGGGCTCGTGGCGGGGATGCTGGCCGTCGGCGCGCTGCTGCCGAGCGCCGGGACGGCCGACCTCGAGCGCGCGTTCACGCAGCTGTTCCAGCGGTTCGGCGGGATGGGGTTCGCGCAGCTGCGGGAGGTCGACCCGCGGGAGTTCCGCGACTTCGCGGTCGAGTTCGGCGACGTCGTGCGCGCGCTGCCGTTCCAGCTGCCGGAGAACTTCCTGCTGATCGTGCGCGCGATGTCCCTCACCTCGGGCGTCTGCAGCGCACTGGACCCGCAGTTCAACATCTGGGATGCCGTCGAGCCCTTCGCGACGCAGATCCTGCGCGACGAGAGCCGCGGGATGGTCGGCGACCTCCTTCAGCAGACCGGCGACGCCATGAGCACCGCGTGGCGCCTGCCGCAGCGCATCGACGGCATCATCACGCGCTTCGAGGAGGGCACGGTCGCCGTCGACCTGTCGCGCCTCGAGCGCCGCATCGACGGCCTCGAGCGGCTCGCGGCCCGGATGCTGGCGGCGATCCTGTTCGCGGGCCTGCTGATCGGCGGCATCTTGCTGCGTCCCGTCGACGACGTCTTCGGGATCGTGCTGATGGTGGCATCCGTCGTGCCGCTGCTCGCCGCCCTGTTCGCGGGTGGCGGAGGCAGGGGATCGGGGCGACGCCCGTGACCGGCGGGCGGGCGTAGCCTGATCGGGTGCCCTCCGATCCCTCCGCCGTCGCCGGGGCGCGCGCCGAGCTGCTGCGGGTGGCGACATCGCCGCAGACGTGGGATGAGCCCCTGCGCACCCTGCCGCGCGGCACGGCCGCACGTCCCGCGGCGGTGCTGATCCTGTTCGGCGTGCTCGACGCGCTGCCGAGCGCGCACGAGGCCCAGGATGCCGCGGTGTCGCGAGATCTCGACGTGCTGCTGCTGGCGCGCGCCACGACGCTGCGGTCGCACCCGGGGCAGGTGGCGTTCCCCGGCGGGCGGCTCGACCCGGGTGACGACGGACCGGTCGGCGCGGCGCTGCGCGAAGCGACCGAGGAGACCGGGCTCGACCCCGCCGGAGTGGAGGTGCTCGGCACGCTCGACGAGGTGCCGCTGGAATTCTCCGGCCACCTCGTCACACCCGTGCTGGGGTGGTGGCGGCATCCGTCGCCGGTGCGGGTCGTCGACGTCGCTGAGTCCGCCGACGTCTTCCGCGCGCCCGTCGCCGACCTGCTCCACCCGCAGAACCGCGGCGTCACCGTCATCCGGCGCGGCGGACAGGAGTGGCGCGGGCCGGCCTTCGAGGTGCACGGGCACCTCGTCTGGGGGTTCACGGCGCTGCTGCTGGATGCGCTGTTCGACCGGCTCGGGTGGACCGAGCCGTGGGACCGCACCCGAGAGATCGCCCTTCCCGCCTGACACGCCCTCCCGCTGGAGAAGCCCGCCGCCGGACGGGGGCTCGCGCCGCCGATGATAGGATCTCCCCTTGGAAGTGTGTCCGAGCGGCCTAAGGAGCATGGCTGGAATCCATGTAGGCGGGGTAACTCGCCTCGCAGGTTCAAATCCTGTCACTTCCGCCACGGAACAAGCCCCGACCGAATCCGGTCGGGGCTTGTTCGCTGTCCGGGGAATGCCGGCGGCGGGGTCGTCGTTGTCACACCCCGTCACATGCGTCGTCGTCCGGCCCGGTTCGCCGTAGCGTCGATGCGGGCCGCCCGTGGCCCCGGCACGTCCGCACGAACCGCACCACCGGCATCCGCCGATCCCCCCAGGAGATACACCCTCGTGAGTTCCACTCCCGCGCCCGCGCACACCCCCGCCGGCACCGTCGCCCCCAAGCCCAAGAAGCCGCTGTACCGCTCCTTCGGATTCCAGATCACGATCGCGCTGATCGCCGGCATCCTGCTCGGTATTCTCGCCCTCAATCTGGGTCCGGATGCCGAGGGCAACCCCAACGGGCTGTCCGCGACGCTCACCACGATCGGCAACGGCTATGTGACGCTCCTGAAGACGGCGGTCATCCCGCTGATCTTCCTCGCGATCGTCGCGAGCATCACGCAGCTGCGGCGGGTCACCAACGCGGCGCGCCTGGCCGGCCAGACCCTGCTGTGGTTCGGCATCACCGCGCTGATCGCGGTCACGATCGGCATCATCCTGGGTGTGACGATCCAGCCCGGCAACCGCGTCGACCACGCTGACCTCACCGAGGGCGACCCGTACGCGGTCGGCACCTGGTGGAACTTCCTCAAGGGGCTCATCCCGCAGAACTTCCTGGGCCTGAGCGTCTCGGGCACCGCTGACCTCGACACCGGCGCAGTCGCGACGTCCGTCTCGTTCAACGTGCTGCAGATCATCGTGATCTCGGTGGCCGTGGGCATCGCCGCGCTGAAGCTCGGCAGGCGCGCCGAGCCGTTCGTCGCCTTCACCGAGTCGTCGCTGAAGGTCGTGCAGCGCGTGCTGTGGTGGATCATCCGCATCGCGCCGCTCGGCACGCTCGGCCTCATCGGCTCGGCGGTCGTGACCTACGGCTGGGAGAAGCTCACGACCCTCATCTGGTTCGCCGTGGCCATCTACGTCGGGCTCGCGCTCGTGCTGTTCGTCGTCTACCCGATCCTCGTGAAGACCCACGGGCTGTCGATCCGGCAGTACTTCTCGGGCGTGTGGCCGGCGGTGCAGCTCGCGTTCGTGTCACGCTCGTCGATCGGCACGCTGCCGCTCACCCAGCGCGTGACCGAGCGCAACCTCGGCGTACCGCGCGAGTACGCCTCGTTCGCGGTGCCGCTGGGCGCCACGACGAAGATGGACGGCTGCGCCGCGATCTACCCCGCCATCGCCGCGATCTTCGTCGCGCAGTTCTACGGCATCGAGCTGAACATCGTCTCGTACCTGCTGATCGCCCTCGTCTCGGTCGTGGGCTCGGCCGCGACGGCCGGCACGACCGGCGCCGTGGTCATGCTCACCCTGACGCTGTCGACGCTCGGCCTGCCCCTCGAGGGCGTCGGCCTGCTGCTTGCGATCGACCCGATCCTCGACATGGGCCGCACCGCGGTCAACGTCGCCGGTCAGGCGCTCGTGCCGACGATCGTCGCCAAGCGCGAAGGCATCCTCGACCGAGGACTGTATGACGCGCCCCGCGACGGCGAGCCGTTCGCCGACGACTCGGCGGACGCTCCCGAGGACGAGCTCGAGGCGGCGCCCACGCGCGCCTGAGGCACGACACCGGCGGGGCGGATGCTGCGGCATCCGCCCCGTCGCCGTCTGCGGCGGTGGTGCGCCGGGTCAGGCGGGGGCGGCGGTGCGCCGGGTCAGGCCGGCGCGTCGCGGTCGGCGAACGCCGACCCGGGGCGGATGACGAGCGACCGCGGCACCGCGATCGCGCGGACGCGGGCGGCCGGCGGCAGCGCCGCGAGCATCGCCTGACGGATCGCGACGGCATCCGCCATCGCACGACGCGCCTCCGTCCCGCGGGTACCGCGGTCGCGCGCCCGGTCGCCGCCGTAGCTCTCCCGCTCCACGGCGCCCACGAGCCGTGCCGTCTCGGTGGGCGGCGCGTCGGCGACGGCGCTCAGGCGCGTGCCGAAGGCGCGCGGCGTCTCGGATGCCGACACCGAGACCCCCAGGTCAATGGCGGTGTCCTGCAGATATCGCCACGCCGCACCGGCGGTACCGCGGCGGCGCAGCAGCCAGCGCCGGAACGCCCCGGCGGCGCCGGGGAGCAGCGCGATCACCAGCACGGCGCCGACGACGGTCAGCAGCGGGCGCAGATCGATGACGCGCACCGCCGGACCGGACGCGTCGACCGAGCCCTGGTCGGGACGGTCCGCGGGGCCGCCCGTGGAACTCGGTGCGGGCGAGGCGGCGTCGGTCGGGCGCTCCGGGTCGGCGCCGCTGCCCACCGGGGTGTCGGCGGCGCTCGCGAAGCGCGTCGGTGTGCCGAGGCTCTTGGTCGGCTCGAAGGCGACCCAGCCGATCCCCTCGAAGTACACCTCGGGCCACGCGTGCAGCTGGCTCGTCGTGACCTGCGACACCGGTTCGCCGTCGACGGACTCGCCCGTGAGGTCGCCCGGGAGAAACCCGACGACGATGCGCGAGGGCATGTCGAGGGCGCGCGCCATGAGCGCGAACGCGCCCGCGAAGTGCACGCAGTACCCCTCCTTCACCTCGAGGAACTCCGCCACGGCGAGCGTGCCCTGATCGTCGAACCCCTCTTCCACCGGTGCGTCGAGCGAATACGCGAACTCGGGTCCGCGGAACCAGCTCTGCAGCGCGAGCAGCTTGTCGTAGTCGGACTGCGCGCCGGCGGTGACCTGCGCCGCCAGCTCGCCGATGACGGCGGGGGTGTCCTCCGGCAGCGAGGTCACGTCGATGCTCGTCTCCGCCGTCACGGCCCGCGTCGACTGGATCTGCTCCAGTGTGGGCGTCGCCTGCTGCGAGAGCACCTCGTAGTTCTGACCCTGCGCGCTGCTGCGCCCGCTGAGCACGGTGCGGCTGTACGGCGATATGCGCCACGTGTCGTCGGTGCCCGTGATCTCGACGGCGGCGTACGGCACCGGCAGCGCCGAAGACGACAGCGCCGACACCGAGATCGAGGTGCGTCGCTCGGTCACCGCGACGTCGGGTGCGACCACGAGCGGTTCGAGGCCGTCGGGCAGGGCGACCGAGCGCGTGCGGTCCGGCATCCACACCTGCCCGTCGAACTGCGACAGCGTCGCCACGCGCAGGTACGGGAGCGTCGTCGCGTCGCCGTGCATCGTGAGCACCGGGACGTCGCTGCGGCGGCGCAGATCGGCGCCGAGGTTGAGCGTGGGGTCGATGCTCGCCGCGACGCCGGTGCCCGCCCCGGCGACCGGGGTGGGCAGTACGGGACCGGCCACCAGTGCGCCGACGATCGCGACGGCGCCGATCGTCATCGCTACCGCGGTCACGCCGCCCGACCGGGCGGCCGTCGCCGCCGACTCGCGGGTGCGCGTCTCGGCGCGGATGAGATAGAGGACGGATGCCGCGAGCAGCGCGAAGGCGATGACGTCCACCCCCGCCGGCACGGCGATGGCGGGGATCAGCCACACCGCTACGAGGGCGATGCCCGCCAACAGAGGCATCCGCGCCGTCAGCACGACGTGGTCGAGCGCGACGGCCAGCAGCGACAGCGCCGCGACGATGACGAAGGCGAGGGCGGGGCTGACCGGCAGCGGTGCGACACCGACGGAGATCTCCGCCGACGCGACCTGCACCAGCCGTGCCGCTTCGCCGAAGACCGCACCGGTCGGGATCACGGCGAACAGGGCGTCGGCGGAGAAGAAGGCGCCGGTGACCACGGCCGTCCACGCTGCCAGCAGGCTCAGCGTCACGCCCACCGCCGGCACCCGCAGCCGCCGCAGCAGGAAGCCGAGGGCCAGCAGCGCCGCGGAAAGGGCCGCCGCTCCGGGGATCCAGGGGCCGGGGGCGACCACGCGGGTCAGCGGCACCAGGGTCATCACGAGCCCGATCCACAGCGCCAGGGTCAGCCGGAACTCGCCGCGCGGGCGTCCGCGGCGCACCGGCCGCGCCGGCGGGGTGCCGGGCGCCACCGGTGTTTCGCGCACGTTCTGCGCCTCACGCGCCGACACGGGTGCCTCTCCGGTCCACGACGCCGTTCCACGCCGCCGCGAGATCCGCGTCGGGCGGGATCGCGGCCACGCGCCAGCCCGTCTCGGCGGCGTGGGCGAGCACGCTCTGGTGCGCCGAGACGCTGAGGAGCACAGGCAGGGAGCTGTGGTGGGGGACCGGCGAGAGTGCCGCGGCATCCGCGTCGTCGATCGCACCGGTCACGAGCACGAGCGGACCCGTCGAGGTGCCCGACACCAGCCGGGCGAGCGCTTCCGTTGGCAGGTCGCGGCGCGCGGTGACGGTGGCCAGCGCGATCGCCAGCAGCTCGACGCCGGTCGTGTCGCCTCCGTCGATCGGGTCGCCGAGCGGCGAGCCGTCGATGTCGACGAGCGTCACCTGATACCCCTCCTGCACGAGCCGCGACACCGCCGACACGCACGCCGACACAGCCGTCTCGAAGCCCGGATCGACGCCGGGCGCGCGCGCCGCCTCGACGACCCAGCGCCGCACGCCGCGGTCGAGCACGACGATCGCCTCGGGGGTGGTCTCCTGCTCCTCCTGCCGCACCATCAGCTCGTCGCGGTGCGCGCTGGCGCGCCAGTGGATGCGCCGCATCGAGTCGCCCGGCAGGTAGTGGCGGGGGATGAGGTTGTCGGTGCCCTGACCCAGCCGATCGGTCGTGGTGTGCATGCTGCCGCCGGCCCCACCGGGCTGGTCGGTGAGGGCGCCGAAGTCCGCGATGAGCGGGGCGATCGTCAGCGGGACAGCGGCGCCGACCATGTGGCGACGCTGCGCGAAGCCGAACGGGTCGGTCGAGACGACCGCGAGCGGCCCGATCTGGCGGATGCCGCGGCGCAGCGCCGTCGCGGTGTACTCGAGAGTCACGGCCGGACCGCCCTGCCGCATGCCCGAATGCGTCTGCGGGAAGACCCCGCCGGAGTCGCCGCTCACGCCGTCGGGGAGCCGGTCGTGCCAGCGCCCCTGCCCGGCGGGCAGCGGGGAGCGGATGTCGACCCGCATCCGGACGAGCACCTCCTGCCCGACGGTGGCGATGTCGGGGGAGAACGCGCGGGAGACCCGCTCGGCGCTGCGGACGAAGTACAGCGTGGCGATGCTCGCGCCCACGCCCAGCGCGAGCAGCAGCGACAGGTACAGCAGTTCCGGGATGCCGAACTGATGCGCCAGTACGAAGCACAGCGCCGCCAGCAGCGCGGCGCCGGTGCCGCGGGCGGTCAGCGGCCAGCGCGTCCAGGGCGACACGGCGGCATCCTCAGCGGGTGGCCAGCGGCACGCGGACCGCGCCGACGATGCTGCGCAGGATCGCGCTGATGGTGTCGGCTGCCGAGCGCGCCCGCGCGGTCGGCGAGGTGCGCACCGCGATGATGCGGTGCGCGAAGACGGGTTCGACGAGCGTGGCGACGTCGTCGGGGATGACGAACTCGCGGCCGTCCAGGGCCGCCCACACCTTCGCCGCGCGCACCAGCTGCAGCGTGGCCCGGGGGCTCGCCCCCAGGCGCAGGTCGGGGTGTTCGCGGGTGGCTCGGGCGAGCGCGACGGAGTACTCCTCGACCGCGGGGGAGACGTGCACGCTGCGCGCCCACGCGATGAGATCGCGCACCTGCGCAGCGCCGACGACGGGCGTCAGCTGCTCCAGCGGGTTGCGGGTGTCGCGCTGACGGAGCATGACCGCTTCGCTGGCGGCATCCGGATACCCCATCGAGATGCGCATCATGAATCGGTCGCGCTGGGCCTCGGGGAGGGCGTAGGTGCCCTCCATCTCGAGCGGGTTCTGCGTCGCGACGACGAGGAACGGGTCCGCGAGCTGGTGGCTCGTGCCGTCGGCGGTGACCTGGCGCTCCTCCATGGCCTCCAGAAGCGCGGACTGCGTCTTGGGGGAGGAGCGGTTGATCTCGTCGGCGATGACGATCTGCGCGAAGATCGCTCCCGGCTTGAACTCGAACTCGCGGTCGACGGGGTTGTAGACGCTGACACCGGTGACATCGCCCGGCAGCAGATCGGGCGTGAACTGGATGCGGCGCACGCTCGCGTCGATCGACGCGGCGAGCGCCCGGGCGAGCATCGTCTTGCCGACGCCGGGGACGTCCTCGATGAGCAGGTGCCCCTCCGCCAGCAGGCAGACGAGGGCGGCGCGCACCGCGGCGGGTTTTCCGTCGATCACACGGCTGACGGAGGCGAGGACGGCGTCGGTGGAACGGGCGAATGCGTCGGCGGTGAGGGGACTGTCGGGCATGCGGGTTCCTGTCTCAGCGGCGGTGCTTGCTCGATGCTATCCCGCGGCGGCGACCCCGCGGCCGGACGTCGGGTAAACTCGCATACAGCTCTCCGCGAGACGGCATCCAGGCCAACTCCCCCAGGACGGAAACGTAGCAAGGGTAACCAGGCTCTGCCGGGTTCGCGGAGAGTCTTTCTTTTGCCCGCCCGACTTTTGAACGGTCGGTCCCTGGCCGCCGTCTCCGGGCCGCACCTAGGCTGGACGACGTGGCGCAGAGCATCTACATCACCTCGACGGAGGGCCTGTCCGGCAAGTCGACGATCGTCCTGGGGGTGTTGGACGCACTGACCCGGTCGACGCCGCGCGTGGGAGTGTTCCGCGCCATCGCGCGCTCGACGGCGGAGCGCGACTACGTCCTCGAGATGCTCTTGGATCACATCGGCGTCGACCTCGACTACGAGGAGGCGGTCGGGGTCACCTACGACGAAGTCCGCCGCGACCCGGATGCGGCGCTGTCGAAGATCGTGGAGCGGTTCAAAGCGGTCGAGGCCCAGTGCGACGCGGTCGTCGTCGTCGGCAGCGACTTCACCGACGTGGGGTCCACGAGCGAGCTCGGCTACAACGCCCGCATCGCCGCGAACCTCGGCGCCCCCGTGCTCGTCGTGCTCAACGGCCGCGCCGGCCAGGGCGACCGCCTCGGCATCAGTGAGGCGCGCACGCCCGAGCAGCTGGCGCAGCTGACCTCGCTCGCGCTCACGGACATCACCCATCAGCGCGCCGAGCTGTTCGCCGTCATCACCAACCGCGCCGACCCGTCGAAGCTCGACGAGATCAACGCCGCGATCGCGGAGGTGGTGCGCGACCTTCCGGCCGTCGACGGCGAGCGCGAGGCCGACGTCGCCGTGTGGTCGATCCCCGAGGACGTGTTCCTCGTGGCCCCCGCGGTTCGCGACATCATGCTGAGCCTCGGCGGCACGCTGCTGCGCGGCGACGAAGAGCTGCTGACGCGGGAAGTGCTCGATGTCGTCGTGGCGGGGATGTCGCTGAACAACATCCTGCCGCGCCTCACCGAGAGCGCGATCGTCATCGTCCCCGCCGACCGCACCGAGGTGCTGCTGGGCCTTCTGCTGGCCAATTCGTCGGGCACGTTCCCCTCCATCGCCGGCATCATCCTCAACGGTCCCTTCCCCCTCCCGCCGGCCGTGCAGGACCTCATGGCGGGCTTGGACTCGTCGCTGCCGATCGTCCAGACCGACCTCGACACCTACGACACCGCGGTGCGCGTCATGGGCACGCGCGGGCGGCTCGCCGCGGGCTCGCAGCGGCGCTTCGACACGGCGCTGGCCCTCTTCGAGCAGCACGTCGACACCGAGGAGTTCACCCGGGCGCTGGGTCTCGCCCACTCCGGCGTCGTCACGCCGTTGATGTTCGAGTACCAGCTGCTGGAGCGCGCCCGCACCGAGCGCAAGCGCATCGTCCTGCCCGAGGGCAAGGACGACCGGGTCCTGAAGGCCGCCGCCACGGTGCTCGCCCGCGGCATCGCCGACCTCACGATCCTGGGGGACGAAGCCGAGGTCCGCGGCCGCGCCGTCGAACTCGGCCTCGACCTCAGCGCCGCCGACGTCCTGAGCCCCTTCGACCCGGCCACCGTCGACCGGTTCGCCGTCGAATACGCCGAGCTGCGCAAGCACAAGGGCGTCACGTACGAGAAGGCCGCCGACACGGTCACCGATGTGTCGTACTTCGGGACGATGATGGTGCACCTGGGCCTCGCCGACGGCATGGTCTCCGGCGCCGCGCACACCACGGCGCACACCATCCGGCCCGCGTTCGAGATCATCAAGACGCGTCCCGGTGTCTCGGTCGTCTCGAGCGTCTTCCTCATGGCGCTCGCCGACCGCGTCCTCGTCTACGGCGACTGCGCCGTCATCCCCGACCCGCGGGCCGAGCAGCTCGCCGACATCGCGATCTCCTCAGCCGCCACCGCCCGCCAGTTCGGCATCGAGCCGCGCATCGCGATGCTGTCGTACTCGACCGGCGAGTCGGGCTCGGGCGAGGACGTCGACAAGGTCCGCGCGGCCACCGCGCTCGTGCGGGAACGGGCGCCCGAGCTGCTGGTGGAAGGCCCGATCCAGTACGACGCGGCCGCCGACGCCGCCGTCGCGCGCACCAAGATGCCCGAGTCGCAGGTCGCCGGGCGCGCCACCGTCTTCGTCTTCCCCGACCTGAACACCGGCAACAACACCTACAAGGCGGTGCAGCGCTCCGCCGGCGCGATCGCCATGGGACCGGTGCTGCAGGGCCTCAACAAGCCGATCAACGATCTCTCCCGCGGCGCGCTCGTGGACGACATCGTCAACACCATCGCGATCACCGCCATCCAGGCGCAGGCGCAGCCTGCGGGAACGGACCCCACCGCATGAGCGTCGTCCTCGTCATCAACAGCGGCTCGTCGTCGTTCAAGTACCAGCTCATCGATGTCGAGACGCAGGAGGCGCTGGCATCCGGTCTCGTCGAGCGCATCGGCGAGCCGCTTGGAGCCGCGACGCACGAGGTCGGCGGCGTCAAGACCGTGATCGAGCTGCCGATCCCGGATCACGCGGTGGGTTTCGATCTCATGCTGCAGGCCTTCGAGGACGTCGGTCCGTCGCTCGCGGAGGCGCAGCTCGCCGCCGTCGGCCACCGCGTCGTGCAGGGCGGGGCGCGCTTCTTCCACCCCACCCTGATCACCGACCTCGTCGAGATCAACATCGACGAACTGTCGCTGCTGGCGCCCCTGCACAACCCGGGCGCCGTGCAGGGCATCCGCGCCGCCCGCGCCGCGTTCCCCGACATCCCGCATGTCGCCGTCTTCGACACCGCGTTCCACCAGACGCTGCCGCCCGCGGCCTACACGTACGCGATCGATCGCAACCTCGCGCGAAAGCACCGCATCCGCCGCTACGGCTTCCACGGCACGAGCCACAAATTCGTGAGCGAAGCGGCGGCCCGGTTCGTCGACCAGCCGCTGCGCGAGCTCACGCAGATCGTCCTGCACCTCGGCAACGGCGCATCGATCACGGCGATCGACGGCGGGCACTCGGTCGAGACCTCGATGGGGCTCACTCCGCTAGAGGGCCTCGTGATGGGGACGCGCTCCGGTGACCTCGACCCCTCGGTGCTCCTCGTGCTGGCGCGCCGCGAAGAGATGACTCCGGGCGAGCTCGACACCCTGCTGAACAAGCGCAGCGGCCTGCTGGGCCTCGCGGGCGTCAGCGACATGCGCGACATCGAGCAGCGCCGCGAGGCGGGCGACGGCGGCGCGATGCTCGCCTTCGACGTGTACATCCACCGGATCCGCGCCTACATCGGCGCGTACATCGCGCAGCTCGGCGGCGTGGACGTCATCTCGTTCACGGCGGGTGTGGGCGAGAACTCGCCCCTCGTGCGGGCGCAGGCGCTGGCGACGCTGGGGTTCCTCGGCATCCGCCTCGACCCCGAGCGCAACGAGCGCCGGGAACGCGGCATCCGCGTCATCTCCACCGATGACTCCGCCGTCACGGTCCTCGTCGTGCCCACCAACGAGGAGCTCGAGATCGCGCGCCAGACGCTCGAGGTCGCGAGCCCCGCCGGAGCGCGCGACTGAGAACGTCACGCGCCGGACACACCCCGCGACTACGCTGGCACAGTGACGAACGAGCTTCCCGATCTCGCGACCTTCGACGGCGTCCTCTTCGACCTCGACGGCGTCCTCACGCCGACCGCCGAGGTGCACATGCACGCGTGGCAGACGATGTTCACTGAGCTGTTCACGGCATGGGGGATCGAACCGGCATACACCGAGGACGACTACTTCCGCTGGCTCGACGGCAAGCAGCGCTACGACGGCGTCGCGAGCCTGCTGCGCTCGCGTGACGTCGAGATCCCGTGGGGCGATCCGTCCGATCCGCCGACGGCAGACACGGTGTGCGGCATCGGCAACCGCAAGAACGAGGTGTTCGCGCGCGTCCTGCGCAGCGAGGGGATCGCGCCCTACCCCGGGTCGCTCGCCCTGATCGAGCAGCTCCGCGCGGCCGGCACGCCGATCGGCGTCGTCTCGAGCTCGAAGAACGCCGACGAGGTCCTGCGCGCCGCCGGCATCCGCGACTTCTTCCCCGTCGTGATGGACGGCGTCGTCGCCGAGCGCGAGCGGCTGCGTTCCAAGCCGGCACCCGACATGTTCGCCGAGGGGGCGCGGATGCTCGGCGTCGACCCGGCCCGCAGCGCCGCCGTCGAGGACGCGCACTCGGGCGTCGCCTCTGCTGCCGCGGCGGGTTTCGCGCTCGTCGTCGGCGTCGATCGCGGCGCGGGGGCCCAGGCACTCCTCGATCTCGGTGCGACCCTCGTCGTGGACGACCTCGCGGCGTTCGTCCGATGATGCGCGGCACCTCCGAGAACGGCACGACCGAAGGGATGGACAGGATGGATCGCGACCGTTTCCCCGTCGACGAGTGGCGTCTGATCGAGAAGAGGTTCTCGCTCGACGACGTCGGCGTCACCGAGACGCTGTTCACGCTCGGCAACGGCTACCTGGGGCTGCGGGGCAACCACCCCGAGGGTGGCCACGCGCACGAGCACGGCACGTTCATCAACGGCTTCCACGAGACCTTCCCGATCCGTCACGCCGAGCAGGCGTACGGGTTCGCCGAGGTCGGGCAGACGATCATCAACGCACCGGACGCCAAGGTCATGCGCGTGTACGTCGACGATGAGCCGCTCGACTTCGACACCGCGGACATCCGCGAGTACGAGCGGGTGCTCGACATGCGCCGCGGCGTGTTGACGCGTCATCTGCGGTGGGTGACCCCCTCCGGCAAGGACGTCCAGATCGATGTCGATCGGCTCGTCTCGTTCGACGAGAAGCACCTCGCGGTGATGCGGCTGACGGTGACGGTGCTGAACTCCGACGCCCCGGTCACGATCGTCTGCCAGCTGGTGAACCGGCAGGATGGCGAGGACGTGTACGGCGGCACGGCCCCCGGCAAGCAGCGCGCCGGCTTCGACCCGCGCAAGGCCGAGAAGATCGCCGAGCGCGTGCTGGCACCGCAGGAGTACTGGCAGGACGGCGGACGCACCGCCCTGTCGTACCGCGTGACCGAGTCGGGCATGACGATCGCCGTCGTGGCCGACCACCTCATCGACACCGAGAACGAGTACTCGGCGCGCACCTCGGTGGAGCCGGACATCGCGAAGAACGTGTTCCGCGTGCAGGCGAAGGCCGGCGTGCCGGTCACCGTCACCAAGCTCGTCAGCTACCACACCTCCCGCGGGGTCCCCACGCGCGAACTGGTCGACCGGGGGCGCCGGACGCTCGACCGGGTCGCCGCGGAGGGCGTGCAGTCCGCGTACGACCGGCAGGCGGAGTGGCTCGACGGATTCTGGCGCCGCTCCGACGTCGTCATCGAAGGTCACGCCGATCTGCAGCAGGCGACGCGCTGGTGCCTCTTCCAGCTCGCGCAGGCCGCCGCCCGCGCCGACGGCCTCGGTGTGCCGGCCAAGGGCGTGTCCGGGTCGGGCTACAGCGGCCACTACTTCTGGGACACCGAGATCTACGTGCTCCCGTTCCTCACCTACACGACGCCGCAGTGGGCGCGCAACGCGCTGCGGATGCGGTACCTCATGCTGCCGGCCGCCCGTCGGCGCGCGGCGCAGCTGAACGAAGCGGGCGCCCTGTTCCCGTGGCGGACGATCAGCGGCGAGGAGGCGTCGGCGTATTACGCCGCCGGCACCGCGCAGTACCACATCAACGCCGACGTGAGCTTCGCGCTCGGCAAGTACGTGCGCGCGACCGGCGACGACGACTTCCTCTACCGGGAGGGCGTGGACATCGCCGTGGAGACCGCGCGACTGTGGGCGACGCTCGGCTTCTGGCGGTACAACGAGGACGGTCAGCCCGAGGTGTTCCACATCCACGGCGTGACCGGCCCGGACGAGTACACGACGGTCGTCAACGACAACCTGTTCACGAACGTGATGGCCCGGTTCAACCTGCGCTTCGCGGCGCGGGTGGTGCGCGAGATGGCCGAGGCGGCGCCGGAGGCGTACGCCCTCATGGCGGAGCGGCTCGACCTCGACCCCGCCGAGCCCGACGCGTGGGATGCCGCGGCCGAGGCCATGCACATCCCCTACAGCGAGGGTCTCGGCATCCACCCCCAGGACGCGGTGTTCCTGGAGCGGGAGGTGTGGGACCTCGAGTCCACGCCGCCCGAGCAGCGCCCTCTGCTGCTGCACTTCCATCCGCTCGTCATCTACCGCTACCAGGTGCTCAAGCAGGCCGACGTCGTGCTCGCGCTGTACCTGCAGGGCAACCACTTCACCGACGAGGAGAAACTCGCCGATTTCGAGTACTACGACCCGCTGACGACGGGGGATTCGACCCTGTCGGCGGTCGTGCAGGCGATCCTCGCGGCGGAGGTCGGGTACCAGGACCTGGCGCTGCAGTACTTCGCGCAGTCGATCTTCGTCGACCTCGGCGATCTGCACCACAACGCCGCCGACGGTGTGCACGTCGCCTCCGCGGGCGGGGTGTGGACCGCGCTGGTCGCGGGCTTCGGCGGCATGCGCGACCACTACGGTGAACTGAGCTTCGACCCGCGTCTGCCCGAGGCCTGGCCGTCACTGTCGTACACGCTGCACTGGCGGGGGACGGAGCTGAAGGTCCGCATCACGCGCGACGCGATGACGGTGGATGCCGCCGGTGGCGATCCGGTGACCTTCTCGGTGCGGGGCGCGTCCGTGACGGTCGAGCCCGGCGGATCGGTCACGGTGCCGCTGGACGGCCAGGGCCCCCGGCTCAGCGGCCGGCCGACGCTGAGCGACATCGGCGAGTCGCTGCGCGAGGACGGCACGCTGCTGTCGGCGTCGGTCCCGACGATGACCACCAGCATCCCGGTCATCACCGGCAGCCAGCCGGTCGTCGGCGGGGACGATTCCGTGCTGGGCATCGACACCTGACCCGGGGCCGCGGGGCGCCCTCGCGCGTTCAGGTGGCGCGTTCAGGTGGCGCGTTCCGCGGCATCCGCCGTCGGGAGACCGCGTGTTGCGCCACCTGAACGGTCCGCGACGATCGCGCGCACGGCGTCGCGGCCGGCACGGTTCGCGCCGACGGTGGACTGCGACGGCCCGTAGCCGATGAGGAACAGTCGCGGTTCGTCGGTCGCGCGGCCGTTCGCGACGCGGATGCCGCCGGCCGCCGTCCGCAGCCGCAACGGCGCGAGGTGGGCGATGTCGGCGCGGAAGCCGGTGGCCCACAGGATGACGTCGGCGGGCTCGAACGTGCCGTCGGGCATGCGCACCCCGTGCTCCTCGACGGCGGTGAACATCGGATGCCGGACGAGAACGCCGCGCGCCTGCGCGGCGCGCGCCCACGGCGTCCAGTGCTGGCCGGTGACCGAGATGACGCTCCCCGGCGGCTCACCGCGGCGGACGCGCTCCTCGACGCCCGCGATGGCGGCGACGCGCGCCGCCGTGTCGAACTCCGCGGCATCCCACCGCACCTCGCGGCGGGTCACCCAGAACGTGTCGGCGACGTGGGAGATCTCCTCGAGCAGCTGCACCGCCGAGATGCCCGCGCCGACGATGACGACGCGCTGACCGGCGAACTCGTCGGCGGAGACGTAGTCGTGCACGTGCAGCTGACGTCCCCGGAACCGTTCCGCGCCGCTGACATGCGGCCAGAACGGCCGGCGCCACGTTCCGGTCGCGTTGATGACATCGTGCGCGGCCCAGTCGCCCTGATCGGTCTCGACCGTCAACCGACCGTGCGGGTCGTCGTGCGCGCGGCGGACCGCCCGCACCTGGACGGGACGCAGCACCTGCAGGTCGAACCGGCGCTCGTACGCGGCGAAGTAGGCGGGGAGCACCTCGCGCGCCGGCGCGGCCGGATCGGCCGGCGGCACCGGGAAACCGGGGAGCTCGTGGATGCCGTTGACCGTCGCCATCCGCAGCGACGCCCACCGGTGCTGCCACGCGCCGCCCGGCGCCGCCTCCGCGTCGAGCACCACGAACGAGGGCGAATCCGCGTCGCGCGCGGACGATGCCGGCGCGCCGTCGAGCGCGGGACGCGGCACGAAGCCGCGTCGGCGCAGATGATAGGCCGCTGACAGCCCCGCTTGCCCCGCGCCGATCACGACGACGTCGACCGGCTGCGCTTCCACACCCTGTGCAACGCCCGCGCCCGCCCGCTGTTCCCGCCTCGCCCCGCCTCGCCTCGCCAGCCCGCCCCCGCCCCGCCCCGCCCACCCGCCGAGTGCGCCCGTTCTCGCCGAGCGCGCCCGTTGCGGACGGTCTGCAGGTGGTGATCTCGGCGAGAACAGGCCCGGTCGGCGACAGGGCGAGGGGGAGCGCGCAGGGGGCGGGGAGCGGAGGGGTGGGATGCCAGGGCGCGATGTCGGGAGCACACCGTAGTCTGTTCTGGTGACCACCGCCCTGTACCGCCGCTACCGTCCCGAGACGTTCGGCGAGATGATCGGGCAGGCCCAGGTCACCGAGCCGCTGATGACGGCGCTGCGCAGTGACCGGGTCGGTCATGCGTACCTGTTCAGCGGGCCGCGCGGTTGCGGCAAGACGACGTCGGCACGCATCCTCGCCCGCTGCCTGAACTGCGCCGAGGGCCCCACCGACACCCCCTGCGGCGTGTGCGACAGCTGTGTCGAGTTGAGCCGTGGCGGCGGGGGGTCCCTCGACGTGGTCGAGATCGACGCGGCATCCCACAACGGCGTCGACGACGCCCGCGACCTGCGCGAACGCGCCATCTTCGCTCCCGCGCGCGACCGGTTCAAGATCTTCATCCTCGACGAAGCGCACATGGTCACGGCGCAGGGCTTCAATGCTCTGCTGAAGCTCGTCGAAGAGCCCCCGGAGCACGTCAAGTTCATCTTCGCGACGACCGAGCCCGAGAAGGTCATCGGCACGATCCGCTCGCGCACGCACCACTATCCGTTCCGGCTCGTCGCTCCCGCCGCCATGCTCGAGTACGTCGAGCAGCTGTGCGCCCAGGAGGGCGTGCAGGTCGAGGCCGGCGTACTGCCGCTCGTGGTCCGCGCCGGCGGCGGCTCGCCGCGTGACACGCTGTCCCTCCTCGACCAGCTGATCGCCGGCTCCGACCCGGCGACCGGCTCCGACCAGGCGATCGTGAAGTATGAGCGAGCGGTGTCGCTGCTCGGGTACACCCACGCCGAACTCCTCGACGAGGTCGTGACGGCGTTCTCCGCGCACGACGCCGCGGCGGCGTTCGCCGCCGTCGACCGGGTCGTGCAGACCGGACAGGACCCGCGCCGTTTCGTCGACGACCTGCTCGAGCGCCTCCGCGACCTCATCATCGTCGCGGCGACCGGTGCCGGTGCGGGTGCGGTGCTGCGCGGCATCCCCGCCGATGAGCTCGAGCGTATGGGGCGCCAGGCCTCGGCGTTCGGCACCGACCGCCTCTCCCGCATCGCGGACCTCGTCGTCGGCACGCTCGACGACATGACCGGAGCGACCTCGCCCCGACTGCAGCTCGAGCTGCTCGTGGCGCGCGTCCTCGCGCACACCGACGCGGTCGCTCCCGCGGCTACGGCGACGGCGGCGCCCGGTGCGGCGGCGGCTCCCGCGGCGGCGCCCGCGGTGGCCTCGCCCCCGGCGACTGCGCCCACGGCGCCTGCGCCCGCGGCCT
>NZ_JBNAFJ010000016.1:0-37833 GCF_049707015.1 Microbacterium sp. CH-015
ACCAGTCTCCCTGCCCGAACCCTCGGGCGACAGGACGACTCACACAACGACTGGACCTACAAAACGGGGTCAGTCCATACCGTCTCAGTCGTTGTGGTTGCTGCGGGGTCATGTGTGGTGACGAGGAGGGATTCGATGCGTTCACGGTCGAGACGTTGCTGGGTGAGGTCGGAAGTGGGCCCGAGCAGGCTGGTGTCGCTGACGCCATAACGGTCACGGTATGCGGCCACGGCGCGGGCGGTTGCTGTCCACTGTTCCCGACGTTCTGCGGAAGATGATGGCATGGGGCCGAGGTGACGTATCCAGGGCTGCTGTTCTGCGATGGCCTTCTCCATGAGTGCGGTCCCACGCTCTTGGATCAGCTCTTTGAGTTCGGCCAAGGCTTGAGCCATGTCCGGCGGTATCTGCCCGGTGGCTTCGGGGATGAACCCGGCGATATACCTGCGTCGTGCTGATGTGCCTCGGCCTGGGCTGGTTCGGGCTGCGAGTCGTTGGACACGGTGGCGAAGCAGGCTCGCCGGATCCTCCGCAGTGTCGATCGGGCCGGCCTGTAGCGCTCTGGTAATGAGCCGTTCAGACTGGTGTCCGGCACCTTCGGCACGACGCAGCACGGTCACGATCGACCCGAAGGACTCAGAGTACGCGATGGCCTGTCGTGTCTCGGCGTCTAGAGGCGCGTTTTCGAGGAGTGTGACAATGCGCTCCGTGTGCGCGGCTTGGGCAATGGTCTCGTATTGGTCGGCTAGGTGCGCGATCGAGGTCCATGCGTGCTGTTCGGCTTCGATGGTCTCGTGGGCGGACTTCTCCGCTCCCTCATGTTTAAGCACTCCATAGAGGATGGCGCGGGCGGTGGGCTCGGTGTCGGTGAGTTGGTGTTCTTCGAGGTGTGCTTGGTCGGTGGCAACGTAGGCGATGTTGGCGGCACGCCCGCGGGTCATGGCGACGTAGAAGTTCTCCCGCGTCATAGAAGACGAGTGCACGATCGCGTGCGCCGTGTCGACGGTCGAGCCTTGTGCACGGTGGGCGGTGACGGCGTAGCCGAGGTCGACATGCTCTGCGACGTACGCTGCGGGGAGGATCACTTTCGTGGCGTGGCGGGCGTCGGCGCGGGCGACAGTGAGCGACCCGTCGTCGTGGTGGGCGGTGACGCGCCAGCGGTCTCCGTTCTTTACCCATGAGGCGCCGCCGACGAGGAGCCGGCGATCGTTCTTCCGGGTGATGATGATGTCCCCGGTTCCGGCGTGGGTTCCGTCGTGGAGGCGGTTGCCGTCTGGAGTGACGTGTCCGTCGAGGATGCGGTCGTCGCGGGCGCGGGTGTTGAGTTCGGTGACGGTTTCGTTGGTTTCCGCGATCAGCAGGCTGGTCTTTCCGTCTGCGATGTCGGCGTACCAGGCGCGGTAGGCGGCCTCCAGGATGTCGTCGTGGTCACCGCTGACGATGCGGCCTTGGTCGTCGTAGGTGTTGATGACGTCGGGCTTGCCGAGCCGGAGTTGCAGGGAGGCGTTTTTCTCCCAGTCCGCGTGAAAGCGTCGCACGTCCGCGAGTTCAGGGGCGTCACCACGGTCTCGGACAAGGAGGCCGAACGCTCCGCCTGCATCGACAGCCGTGAGCTGTGCCCAGTCCCCGACCAGCAGAACTTTGGCGCCGACGTCGGCAGCGTGGGTGGCGATGCGTTCCAACGTGAGTGTTCCCGCGAGTGATGATTCATCGATGATGGCGAGCTGCCCTGCGCGCAGGTTCCATCTGCCGTGATCGTGTTCGTGGAGCCATTTCGCGGTGTTGTCGGTCTCGATCCCGAGGTCATCTGCGAGGACCTCGGCTGCTGCCGCTGAGGGGGCCAGTCCGATCACCGATCGTGGGCCGTGTTCTTTCTCCCACGCTCGGCGGAGCGCGCCGAGTGTGGTCGTTTTGCCGGTACCGGCGGGGCCGACGAGGACGTCGATGGTGCGGGCGGAGACGGCGATCTTCTCCACTGCGGTCTGCTGCTCCACCGACAACGTGATGCCGCGGTCATCGGGACGTGCGACGACGGCGCCGACGGTGCGCAGCGGAACGACGGGAGCTGTGGTTGCTCGGGAGAGTTCAAGGAGCGCGTCTTCGGCGTCGAGGATGCGGGTCGAAGAGTAGATGGTGTGGTGTTTGGGCCGAAACATGCTCGACCCGTCATCGCGAGTGAACTGTGCCGGCGGTGTCACCAGCTCGGGCGGCGTGAGCCGCAGCGACGCGGTTTCCGCCGCATCGACGATCATCCCGATCACGGCTTCCCGGTCGGTGACAGAGGCGAAACGTAAGCCCATCGTCTGCCTTGTGGCCTCGGCATGCAGATTCCAGCGCCGCCACGTTGACCGCTTCACACCCACCTGCGCGACGACCACGTCACCGATCTGCGCGACCTGATCGAGGGGGAGGTCGTCGGCCCGTAACGCACCATGGGGTACACCGGATTCGAGGAGCATACTCGCCCAGGTCGTGCAGTCCTCCCCCAGAACCCTGCTCGCACGGTCGCGCCACTCAGCGGTCAGGTCAGCGAGGGAACGCATCTGCTTCTCTGGTCGCGTGGCGAGTGTTGCCTGCTGTCGAAGCCGGATGATCGTCGTCTCAGACGGGTGCTTGCCGTGCCGTGCCACATACTCCTCGATAAGGCGCTCTTTCTCCTTCTCGATCGCCGCAGCCCTGGAGGAAAACTCATCAATCAGGCCATCATTGACTCCACTGATCTCCCACGCCGGGTTCCGATCACGGCCACGTTCTCTGGCCTCCCATTCGACACCGAGGACGCGGGTGAGGTGGTCGGCGAGGACCGCGTTGTAGTGTTCCGATAGTGCCACGACCGCGGCATGCAAAGGGCGCCCGTCGAGGGTGCGCCACTTCCCATCGGCTGCCTGGACACGGTTGGCGAGCACGACGTGCGAGTGCAGTTGCGGATCACCGGCGCGGGAATCGAAGTGATCAAACGCGGTCGCGATCACTCCTCGCACATCCATTTGCGCGACACCGTTCGTCCCGACCCGTGTCGCAGCAACGTCACGCTCGATCAACTCGATCACATCGCGGATTGCCTGGTGGTGTGCCCGGGCTATCAAGGCCTGTGTTCCACCATCCGCCACCGCCCACAGCACCGACACCGACTTCGGGGCAGAGAACGTGAAGTCATACCCGGCGACTGTTCGAGGACGCTTACGCGTCTTCTCCTCCGTCACGATGCGCGCCACCGCCGCCTCGCGTTGTTCGGCGTTCAACCCGTCTGAGAGACGAGCCGTGCGGATGTTCACGCGCTCCCGCAACGACTTGAACGCGAAATACGCCCGCCCCAGTTGCGCGCCCGTGGTGGGGTGCTCTCCTCTGCCCAGCAAATGCCGGAGTTGACTCTCAGTGACGAGCTCTCCGTCAGCCAGCGAGGTATCTTCCAGACCCGGGAGACCGGAACCGATCCAAAACCCTGGAGGTGTTCCTGCCTCCGTGTAGTAGCGGGTCAGTGACGTTGCGAGATCACGACCCGTGTCCCCGGCAGCGATGCTCTTCAGCAGATACCGGTAGCCCTCCCCCGCACTGAGCACACGCATCGACACCGTCACACAACACAGGTGCGATCCACACACCCAAGACCGTCGCCACCGAGCGAGCGGGGTTCTTGACGGTTAGTAGTAGCGCATCAGGTTATCTCGATGCCTCTCACTCACAGCCGTTCTGGGTTAGCCAGTCTTGTGCGGCGCGTTCGATCTGGTCGGCGTCGACGCTTGATGACGGTTCGATGGGCTGCTCATCGAGGATGATGCCGTCGCGGTCTGCGTAGACGCTGCCGGTGAGCACGAGCTGAGCACCGTCGTAGAGCTGGTGGATCGCGTTCGCGGAGGTGTATCCTGCGCTGGGCATTCCGAACGAGTGCACGTTGTCGAGTCCACGGAAAGCGGTGAGCACCGCTTCTCCGCTCGACCCGGTGCGCCCGTCTTGGAGGATTGCGACCGGCTGCTCACGGACCTTGCCTGTAACGGGGATGCTGGCGGTCGTGTCGCCATCAAGTCCCGCGCCGTCGTCCTGAACGGTGACGACGGTCTCCTGGCCGCCGTTCGTGACGAATGAAAGGGCAGGCCCGTTGGGGAGCAGCGGGGCGACACCGGAGAGCATTGGATACATATCGCCTCCGGTGTTTCCTCGCAGATCGACGATCCAGCCGCAGGTATTCGGTGCGGCGTCGACGATGCCCTGTGCTGCGGTATCGGCGTATTCGGTCTGCTGGTCGGTGGAGACGCTGCCGAGCGGCGGGATCGTGACCGTGGTGATCCCAGAGTCGGTAGTGACCGTCGGCGTGGTGAAGTTCGCCTCGGCGGTCTGGGCGGTCTGTTCCGCCTCGTCGGGGGTGAGGAAGACCGAGTGCTTCCCGCCGGCGACCCTCGCGGCCTGCGCGAGCGGCTCATGGAGTTCCTCGATGCTCGTGGCATCCGCCGCCAAACGTTCGACGTCCGCGCGCGCCGCATCCCACTCGGAGCCGCCGGCGTCCATGAAACCGAGGGCGACTTCGGCGTACTGCTCGGGTGCGGGTGGGAAGAGATAGACCCCGAACCGAGGCCCGTGGGTGTTCACCAGCCAGCCGCCCGCACCGACGAGCACTGCCAGGACGAGCGCCCCGATGCCCAGCGTGGTCAGACAGCCCCGGCGTCTACGGGGCTTCTGCTGCTGAGGGTGTTGCTGGGTTGGGGATCGAGTCATCATCTCCTCCTTACTGCTACATGGTGTAGCAGTTATGGTCGCGGTTCGATTTGAGAGCATTCAGGCACTCAGGGGGTTACAGGAGCACGATCCAGAGGATGGCGATGATCGTGCTCGCGATGAGCATTGCGCGGGTGCGGGAGACGCTGGCATCACGAGAAAGGGTGAGGACGCGGCGTTCGAGAGTCTGCCCTCCGCCGAACCCGAGTGCCGGCATCGGTGCGCCGGTCGTTGCGGTATCGAGGATCGCCCGTGCGACTCGAGTCCGCCCGTGTCTGCGGGCGGCAGATGCGTCGGCGGATTCTTCGAGAGCCTGACGAAAGTCGGCGAGTAGGCGTCGTGTACCGGGGAGCCACCACCACAGCGTCAGCGACGCACAGGCGATCACCAGGAGGAGATTGTGGCGACCGTGGGCGTGCGCTTGCTCATGCGCCAGGATCGTGGTGCCGTGTCCGCTCGCCCAGATATCGGCAGAGAGGAAGACACGAGGACGCCACAGCCCGATCGTGCAGGCGACTGCGCGACCGGGAACGAGGATGAAGCCCGCCTGATGCGGCTCACCGCCAAGCCGGGCGGAGAGGTTGTGCGCTGTGCGAGCCGAGCGCGCGAGGAGCAGGGCGAGCGCCGCCGGAGGCACGACGACGAGCATGGCGGCGATGATGGTGAGGATCGTGTGCGCGACCCAATCGGTCGGGGCCGGGAAGTTTGCAATGCCCCACGCGATCGGGGCGCGCCACGGCAGAGACAGGTGCGGTGCCAGTGCCGGAATGTACGGTACCCCGATCGCGGCCACGGGCAGCACGATCAGCACGAACAGCACCCGCGCCCGGTCCCTCGGAGCCATCGCGTCGAGGCTTGCCCGACCAGCAGCCCAGATGCCACGCAGCAGAACCGGCGCCAGCAGGAGCACGACCTGCGGGTAGAGCAGCAGTTCAGTCATCGCCGCCCTCGGTCTCCATCTCACGGACGAGCTCGCGCAGCCGTTCCAAGGTGGCCGGATCTTGCCGGGCGCGATCCACGAAGAACGACACGGCGAGATCACCATGCCGGTCGAGCAGATCATCGACCAAGCCCCGAGCGACAAGCTCCCGCGTCTCAGTTCGCGACCGCACCGGCGAGTAGACGAACTGCCGACCGTCGCGTTCCCGTACCAGTTCACCCTTACGCGCCAGGCGCTCCATCACAGTCCTCACCGTGTTGTACGCAGCGTCATGGCCTTCACGCGCGATCACCGACTGCACGGCCCGGACATCCGTCGGCGCTTCCCGCCACACGCACTCCATTACCCGCAACTCCAACGGCCCGTATCGTTCGGCCAGCGTCGAGGAGTCGGTCGAGAATGACATGCTACGCAGCGTAGCAGGCCTGACCGTCAGGGCCCTGAGCACTGGTCCGCGAGGGCGGTTAGACAGGCTGACACCACTGTTTGACATAGACTCAAGAACCGCAGAGACAAGCCAATCGAGACGTAGTTACTTTCACAGGCCCACGGGGTGCCCCCCTCTATGTAGCACCTCGTCAGCGGCGTCGACAGTGACCGGTCATCGGCGCGCCTCCCGGCGGCACAGACCAGACCTCCCCTCGCCACATCGATCTGAGATAACACAAAGTTGTGTCATCTCAGATGTTCGTGTAGGTTGAGTTCATGGCCACCGATGCTGAGCTCACCTTCGCCGATCACGCGGGCCGCTTCTACGCCCGCGAGTACAGCTTCCCGCCCGTCGCGGGCCGACTCCTCGGCTACCTCGCGGTGTGCGATCCGCCAAAGCAAAGCATCACCGAGCTCAGCGAGGCTCTGCTGGCCAGCCGGAGCGCGATCTCCCAAGCGGTGAAGCTGCTGGAGGATCACGGCAGCCTGATCCGCGGACGTGCGGCCGGGCAGCGCACCGACTACGTCAGCATCGCCCCCGGAGCGCTCAGCGTGAAGCGCGACTTCGAGGGCGGGGTGTATGCGCAGATGGCCGACCTCGCCCGCGAGGGCCTGGCCCTCCTGGATGAGACCGCGCTTCCCGAACGTCGAGCAGTGCTGGAGGAGATGGCCGCGCTCGGCGACTTCCTCGCCGAGCGCCTGCCCGCCGTCTTCACCGAGTGGGAGACCCACCGCGAACAGCTCCGCAAGAACGGAACGATCGGAGCAGATGCGGAGGCGACCACTGCCTAGACACACCTCCCGCTAAACACACCCGCGCACCCGCGAGCAGCTCAGATAACTCGCAGGTAGGTCGCGCATACCCTCTCGGGCCCCTGGGCTCCTGCGGACGGCACCCCTATGCCTCCTCCCGCCCGCTGCTCGCCGCTCGCACATGTCGCGATCGAGCGCCCGAAAACGACTTCTGCGCACCACGTATCCGCGCCGCGCTCTCCGCCCTCCATGAAAGGAACCCCATGTCCACGAACGCCAGCGAAGCGCCTCAAGCGGCGCCGCCGAAAGTGCCAGGAAGCGCCTGGCTCACCCTGATCGCCGTCGCCTTGGGAACGATGGTCGTCCAGCTCGACGGCACCGTTCTGGCTGTCGCGAACGCGTCCATCGCCTCCTACTTCAACGCAGGCTTGGACGGCATCGCCTGGGTCAACACCTCCTACCTGCTCGTCATGGCTGGACTCATGGTGCCGCTGGGCACCATCGCCGACCGCATCGGCGCGAAGAAGGCCCTTCTGATCGGCGTCGCCGGATTCGCTCTCGCCTCGTCATCGCCGGACTCTCGTTCAGCATCGTCATGCTCGTGATCGCCCGCGTCCTGCAAGGCGTGTTCGCGGCCATGCTCGTGCCCGCCGGTCTCGCGGTGATCCGCCAGACTTTCCCCGAAGCCCGCCTCGGCGTCGCGTTCGGCATCTACGGAATGGTCTCCTCCCTCGCCCTCATCGGCGGTCCCCTCGTCGGCGGGCTCATCGTGCAGGCCGCGAGCTGGCACTGGGTGTTCTTCATCAACGTACCCGTCGCCGCCGCGAGCATCCTGATCGGCATCTTCACAATCCCCCGCGCCACCGAGACCACGAACCCGCCCTGGGACATCCCCGGCGCGCTCACCTTTACGCTCGGACTCGTCGGCATCATCTGGGGCATCCAGGGCGTCCAGACCAGCGGATGGAGCGCACCGACCCTCATCCCCACGATCGCCGGTGCCGTGCTGATCGTGCTGTTCCTCGTCATCGAGAGCCGCGTCAAACACCCGATGGTGCCGCTCGACTTCTTCCGCAACCGCACCTTCTCCATCGGCGTCGGCCTGCTGGTCGCGGCGATGGCGGCGTTCTACGCCGTCGCGTTCTACCTTCTACTGTTCCTTCAGAACGTCATCGAGCTCGACGCCGCCCAGACCGGACTCATCACCCTCTGCATGACCGGCGCCTCCGTGGTCGCGTCCCTGGCCGCCGGCGCGATCAGCGACAAGTTCGGCGTCCGGGTCACGCTGTTCATCGGATCGGCAGCGCTCGCGACCGCGATGTTCCTGCTCACCACCATCAGCGGCACGAGCACCGCAGGGTCTGTCGCGCCCGCGCTCGTCCTCGTCGGCATCGGCGTCGGGTTCATCACCCCAGCCGCGACCCAGGCCATCCTCGGCGCCACACCTCCGGAGCGGGCGGGCGTCGCCTCGGGCATCCAGCAGTCCGGTCAGCAGCTCGGTTCCACGATGGGCATCGCCGTTTTCGGCAGCATCCTCGCCACCATCATCGGCGCACAGTTCCTCACCCAGCTCCCCGGGGCCGTGACCGAGGACCCCGCCGTCGCGCAGATCGCCGAGAGCGACACCGTCTCGCAGAACGTCTCCACCGGGTTCGGTCCCGCCGCGCAGCAGCACCTCGAATCCGCGCTCGGCGAGACCCTGCCCGCAAACCAAGTGACCCCGGCCGCGACCTCGATCACGGAGGCGGCGCATACGGTCTTCATCAGCGGGCTGCACACCGTGTTCCTCGTCGCCGGAGGCCTCGCCGTGCTCTGCGCGCTCCTCGCCCTGCTGGTGAACTACCGCCCACCCCGGAACGCGGAGCCCGCCGCAGCCGACACATCCCCGCACGAACCGCTGGACGGCTCCGGCCCTGCGTCCCCGACCGCGGACGTCACCGGGGGCACTCCGGCTTCACCGAAACGCGGCCCCGAGAGCGCCTGATCCGCCAGAGCGCGGCAGCGAGAAAGACGCACTCGTGGAGGGCCGAAGACTCCGGGCAGGCAGCTCATTCGTGGGCGCCCGCCCGGAGAGGAAGGAGCATCGCATGTCCCCAGAGAACCGGCCGTCGTCGGGCCGACTCGCACATGGCGAGCTGCGCGTGCTCCTGCTCCGGGCTCTCGAACAGGAACCACAGCACGGGTACGACCTGATGCGCCACCTCGGTGAGCAAGTCGGAGGCGGCTACCGGCCCAGCCCTGGCGCCATCTACCCACGGCTCAGCCTGCTCGCCAGCGAGGGCCTCGTCGAGAAAGCGCGATCCGGGCGGCAGATCGTCTACACCCTCACAAGTCACGGGCGCGCTGCATTGCGGCTCTCCCCAGCTGCGGAACGCCGCACCAAGACCGAGGAGGACCTCGTGTCGGCGTGCACCGTGCGGGATGCTCTGCACGGTTTCACTCAGGCCGTTGAAGCCATGCTCGACCAGCGCTCACGAGAAGCAGGCACGCTCCGAAGCTCAGTGGCCCGGGAGATGAACCGTGAGCTGGCGAGGGCAGAGCGGGTCATCACCACGCTCCTCACGGCGGCTCCGGCCACACCGGGTGCGCCCCGCGGCGAGAGCAGCCAATGATGGGCGCCCAGCGGACCGAACTCCTTAAAGGAATGCTCGAAGGCGCCGTGCTCGAGAACCTCGCGGCCCAGCCCTGCCACGGATACGAGCTCGTCACGCGGCTGCATCGGCAAGGATTCTCGGAACTCGCGCAGAGCACCGTGTATTCGCTGCTCGCCCGTGCCGAACGCAGAGGGCTTGTGAGCGCCACCCACGACAGCTCGATCACGGGTCCGCCGCGAAAGGTGTTCGCTCTGACCGCGCAAGGTCGTGAACATCTCCGTGAGTTCTGGCGGATGTGGACCCTCATCTCCGACGTGCTCGAACATCTCCGCCAGGAAAGCGAATGAGCTCGCCCCGGCCCCTCGCTGCCGAGTCCCCGGACTCGCGCGGCAAGACGGCCGGGTCGGACCCGCTCGGGGCATTCGAACCGCTGATCGCAAGGACCGGCACGCTGCACCGACCTCGCGGCCCTTCCGCGTACGACTGCGTTCGGCTGATCGTTGCGCGCGACGGCACTGCGGTCTTGTTCAGCGAGTTCGGCGAGCGACCGATTCGACCCGGCGCTGTCCTGCTCCACCAACCTACCGACTGCTGGACCGCGGCACGAGCAGTTCCTATAGGGGGGAACAAGAAGATCCGTCATCGGTACGTGCAGGTAGGAGTTTCCCCCTTACGCACTGCAGCATTGGCTTCTGCTTGGCCCGTCGAGAGACCAGAAAGCGCCTTCAAGTCCACCTCAGGTAGATCTGGAATCATAAGAACCGCAGATCAGAACGAACTACTTCTGCGACCCCGCGGGGTTCCTGCTTCGAGGTAGCACCTCGTCAATACGGAGGCCGCATCGCCGTCGCCGATCACCACCGAGTTCGGCAGATACCGTTGTTCTCTCCGACGATGACCACTCTGATGGATACGGTCAGGCCGTGGCGCCGCGATACCGGGGACCGCCAAACGACAGTCGATTCACCTCACCTGCCGCTGTTACCTCATTCCTGTTCGCGGGGCCAAGTGCGGAGGCGACGACGGGCGTTCGCGTATGGCGAGGAGGTGTTGAACTGGATCATCCTGCCCGCCGTGTACTTGCCGTACCACGGGCTTCCGTAAAGTTCCTCGTCGCTGCGCTCCTCAATGAGCGCCATAATGCCGGATTTGGCTCGCGCGAAGCGTTCGAGCAGCTCGGCCCATGACAGGCAGGCGTAGTCGCGATAGAACCGCTGGGCGAGATCGCCGAGCTGGTTCCAGGTGAAGCCCGGGGCCGGGAACTCGGGCTCCTCGCCGCGGCCCCGTTGTTCATGCCAGGACAGCACCAGTTCGTTCCAGCCGATGAGATAGGCCACTAGGTCGGCCGGGCTCATCATCGTGTCGGCCTTGTGTCCTGCCAAGGACTCCTCGCGCGCTCGGCCTTCCGGGACTCGTTCCAGATCTCGAACGAGCTTGCGGTAACCGTCTTCGACCGCGTGCAGCAACTCGGCCTTGGATTGCGGTACGGCCACGACTAGATTCCCCTCAGCGAAGGCGTGAACTGATGCCAGTATTCAGGCCGGCAACGAATCATCTGGCCCTGAGCTGCCGTCCCGGGCCTGCCGCGCACGGTACCGGCGGGCGGCGATGAAGGATCGCACTCCGAAGCCGATGTAGACCAGGAGCACAATGAACATGATGGTGCTCACGATCACGGCCATCGGGCGCTCGGCGGTGCCGGCGAACACGTCGCCGAGCTTTACCACGTTCATCACGGAGCCGGCCGCCCCCAGCAGGGCGATGACGAGTGCGGCATGGATCGCGTGCCGGTGCGCTCGTGGTTTGAGCGCGATGAAACCCGCGACCAGGATCAACGCTCCCACGATGGACGGGATGAGGGCTGTCCAGCTCGTCATCCCGGACGTGACGTAGGCGATGACTCCTGCGGCGACGAGGAGTGCTCCTACCCCGATGGTGAGCTTGTTCATGGATGTGTCCTTTCGTTCGGGTTTTCAGGAATTCGAGTTCAGGGGTTCGAGACGCGGTCACCGGGTCGGCAGGGGACGGCGCCAGAAGCGGCGGTTCGCCCATACCCGGTAGATCAGCTGCAGCGCCCGTGTGAGGGCGTAGCGCAACGCGACGCCAGCTGTGCCGGCGGCGACGGCGATGAGGGCGATGCGCCAGTCGGTGAGATCGACGTCGAAGATCTCGCGGCCAGCGGGGGTGAGGATGACGGCAAGCATGCTCGCGATCATCGCTCCCACGAGCAGGAGTTTCCACGGCTGGTAGGGGCGGGCGACGGTGAGGAGCACGGAGAAGGCGACGATGACGAGGGCGAGGAACGCGGCACTGGCCGCAGCAGTGTGCCCCTTCCCACTGGTGCCGACGATGCTGCCGGCGACGAGGTAGGCGGTGTAGGCGGCGGCTGCGGCGCTGATGCCGCCGGGGACAGCGGCCCCGAGCACGCGTTTGACGAATCCGTCCTCGGCGCGCGCGGTGTTGGGTGCGAGTGCGAGGAAGAACGCGGGGATGCCGATGGTGAACCAGGAGATCAACGCACGTGCCGTGGGAGGAACGGGTACGGCACGGTTGTGAGCGCGACAGCGAGGGCGAGGAGGATCGAGTAGAGGGTCTTGGTGAGGAACAGGGTGGCGACGCGTTCGATGTTGCCGATGACGCGGCGCCCCTCGGCGACCACGTGCGGGAGCGTGGCGAAGGAGTTGTCGAGCAGGACGATGCGGGCCACCGCTCGGGCTGCTGGGGAGCCGGATCCCATGGCGACGCCGACGTCGGCGTCTTTGAGGGCGAGGACGTCGTTGACGCCGTCTCCGGTCATCGCCACGGTGCGCCCGTCGGCCTGCAGGGAGTGCACGATCGCGCGTTTCTGGGTCGGGGTCACCCGTCCGAACGTGGTGTGCTCACGCACCTCACTGCTGAAGGTCGGGGTATCAGGGTCGAGAGTGCGGGCATCAACGGTGTCGTCAGCGCCCGGGATACCGACACCGGTGGCGATCGCAGCGACAGCGGCAGGGTTATCTCCGGAGACCACTTTCAGGTCGACGTCCTGTTCGGCGAAGTACGCGATCGCGCCGGGCGCCTCGGGACGCAGCCGCTGATCGAGCTCGATCAGCGCGACCGGTTCCATATCCCCCGGCAGGCCCTCGGCGGGAAGCGCGGTCCCGGTTCGGGCCAGTGCGAGGACACGGATTCCGGTCGCTGCGAGGTCGTCGCTGCGCTGCCGCATCGGCCCGCCCGTAAGCAGCACGTCAGGTGCGCCGAGCACCCACGTCCCGTCGCGGGCGGTGTCGACGGCCGCCCATTTGCGGGCGGAAGAGAACGCGATCGTTCGCGGTCGTCTCGATCGGGTCCGCATCGACGGCATCGAGGATCGCTGTCATGCTCGCGTTCGGCTTCCCTTCGGCAGCGCCGAACGTGGCCAGCACCCTCGCCACGAGCCCGGCGTCCGCATCGGGGGTGTCGATGGCGCGCACCCGCATGCCGTCCTCGGTCAAGGTGCCGGTCTTGTCGGTGCAGACGACATCGACGCGAGCGAGCTGCTCGATCGCGGGAAGATCCTGCACCAGGCACTGACGCCGCCCCAACCGGATCACCCCGACGGCCATCGCGATGCTCGTCATCAGGACGAGCCCTTCGGGGACCATGGGCACCAGTGCGGCGACGAGTCCGCGGATCGCGTCCGGCCAGGACTGGTCGTTGACGACGATCTGGTTGAAGATCGTGAGGATCCCGACGGGGATGAGCGCCCAGGTGACGTACACGAGGATACGATCAATACCCTGCCGCAACTGGGATGTGGGCTTGCGGAACGAAGACGCTTCACGAGCAAGCCGGCTAGCGTAGGCATGCTCGCCCACGGCGGTGGCGCGCAGCTTCGCCGACCCGGCAGCAACGAAACTGCCCGACATCACCAGCGCCCCGACCTCACCGACCACCGGCTCGGACTCCCCCGTCAACAAAGACTCGTCAACCTCCAACCCGAGTGTCTCGACGATCTCACCATCGACGGGAATCTGATCCCCCGCACCAACCTGCACGATGTCATCGAGCACGATCTCCTCGGCGTCCACCTCGACCACTCCCTCGGACCGGAGCACTTGGGCCGGCGCGCGGTTCAAGAGGGCGAGGCGGTCCAGGGTGCGTTTCGCGCGGATCTCCTGCACCATCCCCACGACACTGTTCACCACGATCAGCAGCGCGAACACCCCATCGATGAGATACCCCGTGCCGAGGATCATCAGGAACAAGATCGAATAGATCAGATTGATCCGGGTGAACACATTCGCCCGAACGATCTCCCCCAATGTGCGACTCGTGCGATGCTCGACGACATTCGTCTCACCGCGCGCCACTCTTTCAGCAACCGCAGCAGGCGTCAGGGGTGTGTAAGAGTTCATCGGGTTTCCTCAGCGTCCGGGCGCAAAGCCCGCTTCTCTTGGTGCCTCCAGTCTCCACCGACATTGGTGGGCGCACATTGACCTCGATAGTTGCCCCTCAGGAGCACCGCAAGATCGAATCGGGAATGAGCTGTCTTGGAGACAAAACAGGTCGGGAACTTCATTCTGTTCGTCCTCGATCGGCCCTCTTGAGAAGGTGAGTGGACGGGGCGTGTCCGTAGATGGAGCGAAAGGCTCGCGACGCGTGACTGGCGTCGCGCCAACCCACCTCTCGAGCGGCTTCAGCAACAGTGAAGTTTCCCGTTGCGAGAAGGTCCAGCATCCGTTGGGCGCGAAGCTCTCGCAGATAGCGGAAGGGGGTGGTGCCTGCGTGTTCGATGAACAGGCGCCTCAGTTGTGAGGGGGAAAGCGAGACCTCGCTTGCCAGCTGCTCCGCGCTCCAGCGACGCTCAGGCGCGGATACCAGTGCACGGATGGCGCCCATCACCTCTTGGCGACATGGTCGAAATCGCCGGTCAAGTCCCTTCTCGTGGTGTAACTCGGTTCATGCGGTGAGGAGTAGCTCGGGGCGTGCCGGTTCGGCGGTTTCGGAGAGGGTGTGGACGAGTTTGCGCATGGAGGTGTCGGAGAAGTAGCGGCGTTCGCCGTAGCCCCATTCCTCGTGCTGCTCCTGCAGCACGGCGCCGATCAGGCGAGTCACGGAGTCGCGGTCGGGGAAGATCTGGACGACGTCGGCGCGGCGTTTGATCTCCCGGTTGAGGCGTTCGATGGGGTTGTTGGACCAGACCTTCTGCCAGTGCTCGCGGGGCAGCGGCGCGAACCCGGTGAGGTCGGCTTCGGCGCCCTCGAGCATCGTTGCGATCTCGGGGAACGATGAGCGGAGGCTGTCGGTGACGGCCTTGTATTGGGCGACCACGGCTTCGGAGGTCGTCTGCGCGAAGATCGTCGAGATCAGCGCGTTGACGGGCTTCGAGCGGGCTGACCCGAGCTTCTGGGTGATGTTGCGGGCGAAATGAACCCGACATCTTTGCCACCCGCTCCCGGGCAGGATCGCCTTGACCGCAGCCTTCAGACCGGCATGGGCATCGGACGTGACCAGGGCGACGCCGAGGGGGTCGGTGGCCGTCGCGATCTTCAGCCCACGGTCCCGGAGCCCACGGAGGAACTCGGTCCAGAAGTCGGTGGTCTCCGCGTCGCCGAGGGCCATCCCGAGGATCTCTCGCCGGCCCTCACCGCTGACACCGGTGGCGACGACGAGGGCTTGCGAGACGACGCGGCCGCGGTGGCGGACGTCGAGGTAGGTGGCGTCCAGGAACAGGTACGGGAACCAGGTGTGATCGATCCGGCGGTGCAGGAACTCCTGAACGGTCTCGTCGATCTCGGAGCAGATCCGCGAGACCGTCGACCGGGAGATGCCGGTGTCATTGCCCAACGCGCGGACCAGCTGGTCGACCTTGCGGGTGGACACCCCGTCGATCCATGCCTGGCAGATCACCGCGTAAAGCGCCTTGTCGACCCGGCGGCGCGGGTGCAGCAGGCTCGGGAAGAACGAGCCTTCGCGCAGCTTCGGGATCTGAAGGTCGACCTCGCCCGCGGGGGTCGCGAGCGTCTTCGGGCGGCTGCCGTTGCGGCGGGTGATCCGCTCCGGGGTGCGCTCGTGCGGTGCGGCGCCGATCTTGACCGTCGCTTCCGCATCGATCAGATCCTGCAGCCCCGCTTGCAGCATTCGTCGGAACACGTCGGAGTGCGCGAGCTCGGGATCGGCGAGGACTTCGCCGATGAGGGTCGTCAAGGCAGACTGATACTGGGTCATCGTGGGGTCACTTTCGTGGTTCTTGGCGGAACAACAGGTCTCCCACGATGACCCTCCTCGACGTCAACGACGACGACGAGAGCCGCGCGGGAAGTGACACCACGCTACGAGACGCACCCAAATCGCCCATCCTCATCATCCGTGGGGTCGACATGCTGCAGGAGCGAGACGACAGCGGCGAGACACGCCATCCACCGCAGCTCCGCCTCAGGCCGGTCATTGATGTACACGAGCTCGTGCAGGTACTGGTGAAGCGCGGCACGTCTGCGCGGATGGATCGGGAACAGCTCCGCTTGCTGAGCAGTAATGAGGCGTTCCAGAAATGGTGCAGTGTGAGGAAGCCAGCGAAGCTGATCGGTGAGGTAGGCAAGGTCGAGATGGACCGCGACCGTTTCCATATGTGGTTCGGGAACAGCCACATATGACTTCTTGGCGGGCAGGATCGCGAGCGAGCCGAGCGGGAGGATGAGATGCTCCTCTTGGTGCATCAGCTTTGCGCTCCCATCTGTGATGTAGAGCAGCTTCACAGATGACCCGGCGACCGGGCCGATGGGTCGACGCGAGCGGGCCGTGTGAGCGTACGCGGCACGCGATCGCGGTGAAACCCGGTGAAGCGTGGACAGACCATGCTCCGGCGTCACCGGGCGGACCGTGTTTCGGGTAGGGGCCTCGTGGACCAGATGAGCGCGTCGCTGTCTGGTGGGGTGCCGGTGCGCCAACTGCCGCTGGCGATGGTGACGGCAGCGACGTTGATGAACGCGACGATCGGTACGGCGAACAGGGCGCCGGGGATGCCTGCGAGCATGGAGCCTCCGGCGACGGCCATGATCACCGCGAGCGGGTGCACGTTCACGGCAGCTCCCATGATGAGGGGCTGGAGTACGTGGCCTTCGACCTGTTGGACGATGAGGACCACGGCGAGCATCGCTACCGCCACCCAGAGGCCGTTGTAGAGCAGTGCGATGAGGACGGCGAGGGCGCCGGTGACGATCGCGCCGACGACGGGCACGAACGAGCCGAGGAACACGGTCACGGCGATCGGGATCGCCAATGGGACGCCGAGGAGGAACGCTCCGGCGCCGATGCCGACGGCGTCGATGGTCGCGACGGTGATCTGTGTCTTGGCGTAGTTGATGAGGGTCTGCCATCCGTTTCTCCCGGCCTGATCCACCGCGTGGCGGGCGCGGCGCGGGAAGAGACGAGTCGTCCACGACCAGATGCGGGGGCCGTCAGCGAGGAGGCACAGGAGGGCGAACAGGGCGAGCAGGGCGCCGGCGGCGACATGGCCGAGAGTGCTGCCGAATGCGAGGACCCCGTTGATGAGGGCACCTGCTTGCTCTTGGAGCTGGGCAATGCCGTCGTCGAGGAGCTGGTCGATCTGCGCGGTACTCAGGTGCAGGGGGCCGTCGATGAGGAACTGGCGGAACCCCTGAACCGTCTCACTGGCTTTCGTGGTGACGTCGCTCCATTGGGCGGAGATCTGCCAGGACACCAGCCAGATCAGGGCGGTGATCACGGCGAGGGTGCCGAGGACGGTGGTCGCGATCGCGATCCACTTGGGCACCCCGCGCCTCTGGAGCCAGGTAAAGAACGGCCAGACCAGTGCGGTGATGAGGATCGCGACCAGGAGCGGCACGACGAGGATTTTGAACTGGATCACCAGCCACACCAGCACCCCGGCCACTGCGGCGATCGCGAGCAGCCGCCACGCGTAGGACCCGGCGATCTGCAGACCGGCAGGGACCGCGCTCCGCTCCGAGGGACGCGTCCGTGATGTCCGCATGTGCACGGAACGGTTGCGTCGCGGGTGAAGCAACTGACGCGAAGGGATGGGCATGGGTTCTCCTCATAAAATGCGCGACGATGGACTGTCGCACGAACATCGGTGACGCGGAGCGTCAGAACAGGTCCGTGGCGTACCTGCCGGACTCCTGGAGCCGCGCGAGCCAGTCCGAGCCGTGCGCGTCCTGACCGATCCGCGCCAGCGTCTCCTCAACCGCCGGCCCCATACCGGCGACGTCACCGCACACGTAGATGTGCGCACCCTGCTCGATGAGGTCGAGGACGCTGTCCCTTTCCGCCCAGAGTCGGTGCTGGACGTAGCGGACCTCGCCGTCGGGCTTGCGTGAGTATGCCCGGTGCACGCGCAGCGTCCCGGCCGCCTCGTAGGTGGCGAACTCCTCGGCGTACAGGTCGTCCCAATCGGGGTGCTGGCAGCCGAAGAACAGCACGGTCTCGCCTGCCGGTTCACCCTGGCTGGCGCGGGCGTGGCGGGCGCGAATGAAGCCGCGGAAAGGGGCGATGCCGGAGCCCGCGGCGATCATGATCGCCGGGGTTGAGTTCTGGGCTGGGGGCCGGAAGTGCTCGGTCGGTGAGGCAAGGGTGACGGTGAGCCGGTCTCCGGGCTGAACGCGCTGCAAGTAGCTCGATCCCGCGCCGCGGTAGGTGCCAGTGCCCGAGCGCGCGCTGCCTTCGATGACCGAGACGGTCAGGGCCACCTCGGTCTGGGCCTCGGCGGCGGAACTGATCGAGTACTGCCGTGCCCTGGGGGCGGGGAGCCGTTCGATCACCCAGGCCAGGTCGACCTCGCAGGAGGCGAACATCTCCAGCAGGTCCAGCAGCGAGAACCGCCGCTCCCGGATCGCGGCGGCCTGCTCAGGGGAGCCGAGTTTCTCGAGCTCCGCACGCTCGGGAGGGCAGCGTGTCGTCTCGGCGAGCAAGGCAAGAATCCCCCGGGTGGCAGGGGCCGATAGGTCGACGTGGCGGGTCAGCAGGTCATCGACCCGCACCGGAACCCCGACGGGAATGCGTCCACTGGGGGCCTCGGAGTCGATAGTCACCAGATAGTCGCCTGGCAGTCCCAGGCGGGTGAGCATGCGGGTGACGAGCTCGGGGTGGTTCTGCGGCAGCACCGAGAGGTAGTCGCCGGTGCGGTACGTGATGCCCTCGGGCAGGCGCAGTTCGAGGTGCCGCTTGGAGCGGGGCGAGTCGCCGCGGACCAGTTCGCGGTTCTCCAGCACGATCGCGGTGGCTTCCTCACGACGGGCGGCGGGCTGGCTGGTGGAGCTGATCCGGTAGCGGGGTCCCGTCGGGGCGGTGTCCTCGATCTGGTAGCGCTCGGACAGCTCGGGCCACAACGGCTGGTACCAGCGTTCCCAGTCGCCGAAGAAGTCGGTGCGGGCATCGGTCGCACCCCGCTCGCGAATCCTGGTAGCCCCGCCGGCGGCCATGGCGTCGTCGATGAGGGTGGGGACGCGCTGGTAGGTGGCGGCCCAGTCCAGGCTCCCGCAGCCCAGCACCAGATACTCCACACCGCTCAGGTCCGGGTTCTCGGTGGTGAGCCAGTCAACGAAGCGCTGGGCGTTGTCCGGCGGAGTGCCGTTGTAGGAAGAGGTCACGATGATGACCGGCCCAATTGTGGGCAGGTCCGCGGTCGCCTCATCAAGGGACGCGACCCGGGTGTGCCAGCCACGGGCGGCGCCGTCGCCAGCGATGGTGCGGGCCAAGCTCTCACTGCTGCCCCCGTTGGAGCCGTACAGCACCAGCATCGGCGTCCCGTGCGCATCCGCCGGTGGTGTTGCGGTGGCGGACGCCTGCCGTGCAGGAGCCGGGGCGGACACGGCTGCTGTGGCGTCGGTGCGGAGTTGGGTGTGGCTGAGGCGGTTGGCGGCGTGGATGGTGAGGTTCTTGGGCTTGATGGTCAGTGACTCGGCGATCTTCAGCTCGTAGCCGGGGTCGGTCAGGGCGATGTCGAAGCGCTGGAGCATCATCGCCAGCACCAGGGTCGCCTCCTGCAACGCGAAGGGACGACCGATGCAGGCCCGGGCGCCGTGACCGAACGGCATCCACGCGTACTCCGGGATCTGATCCATCCGTTCCGGGGAGAACCGGTCCGGGTCGAACCGCTCCGGCTCGGGCCACACGGCCGGGTCGGTGTGCAGGGTCGGAAGCATCACCATCACGCTCTCCCCGGCAGCGATGTCGTACCCGCCCAACCTGGTGTCCTCACTCGGGGACAGCGCGAACGCCGGAGCGGTGGGATGCAGACGCAAGGTCTCGCGCAAGACCTGACCGATGTAGCCCAGCCGGGCCAGGTCGCCGAACTGCGGGGTCCGATCACCCAAGACCTCATCAACCACCTCGCGCGCCCGGGCAAGCACATCGGGGTGGGTCAGCAGCTTGTGAGTGGCAAACGAGAGCAGCCCGGAGGTGGTCTCGTGCCCGGCGATGAGGAACGTCGCGAGCTGATACTGGACGTTCTCCTCCGACAGCTTCTCGCCAGTCAGCGGGTCGACGGCGGACAGCATCCGTTCCAGCAGGTCATCGGGACGTTGATCGGCAGGCCTCCCGGCGCGGGCTGTGACGATGTCCTGGGTGATCTGCCGCATCGTGGCGATGTCCTCGCGGTAGCGGCGGTTGGTGCCGACCATGAACGGCTGCACGCCCGGGAGGCGCTCGCTGCGCAGCCCCGCCTCGGTCAGCGCGCCCACCATCGCACCGACGAAGGGGTGGTGGTTCTCGGAGTAGAACGAGTTGAACCGCACATCGAACGCGCACAGCGCGATCGTGTCCAGGGTCAGCCGGGTCATGTCCTCCGCGACGTCGATCTCCGCATCCGGCCCGAAGCGCTCCCAGCGGACCATCATCTGCTCGGCGATATCGAGCATCTGAGGAAAGTAGTCCTTCATCGCCATCGTCCCGAACGCCGGCATCAACAACCGGTGCGCCTTGCCCCAGTTCGGCTCCTCGTTGTACGCGGTGAACAACCCGTCACCACCGAAGTCGCGCACCTGATCGATCGCATCGTGGACCTTCTTCGACCACAACGGACTCGAGCACATCTCGGCGACCAGGGCGTGCTCGGAGGCGAAGATCTGCCGCGTGCCCAGCACCTCGAGGGCGAACATGCCGCCGTACTTGGCGTGGTAATCCTCGGCGAACTCGATCGAGGTCTCCTGCGAAGCACCCATCACCTCGAACAGGTTCCCCACCACCGGCAACGTGGCGGGTCCAGGGATGCGGAGCGTCTGCGAAGACATCGGGCACCTTTCATATGACGGGATCTGCCTCCCGCCCTCTCCAGCCCAAGAAGGGCGATGGGACGGAGCGGGAGCATAGGTCTTACTCCAGCATAAGTTGGCCACTCGATTAGGTCAACTGGCCAAGTCGTGCGCCCAAGGCGTATGATGGTGGCATGAGCGACTCAGGCAAGGCCCGCGGGCCCCGCGAGCAGATCAGCGCCGACGAGCGTCGGAAGCTGCTGGTGGCCGCCGCGTTGCGCGTGATGAAGCGCGACGGCATCGCAGCCGCGAGCACGCGGGCGATCTGCGCAGAGGCAGGGATGCCACACGGGGCATTCCATTACTGCTTTCACTCCAAGAAGGAGCTGTACGCAGCTCTCTTGGCCAGCGATATCGAGATCGATCTGGGTGCGGCGTGGCCGCACATCTCGCCCGATGCCGACCCGGTGGAGAACATCCGTACGCTCCTGATGGCCTTCTGGTCGCAGATCGAGTCCGACCCCGACGGACAGCTGGTGCTCTTCGACCTGGGCAGCTTCGCCTTGCATGATCCGGAGCTGCAGGAGCTGCCGATCCTGGAACACGCTGCCTCCCTCGATAAGGCGAGTGAGTACATCACCCGCCTGGGAGCGGAGGCGCGACTGGAGTTCTTGCAGGACGAGCGCATCCTTGCCGAGCTGGTGCTGGACATCCTCAACGGTGTGGCATGGTCGTGGCTCTCCCACCGCGACAACGACCTCGCACGGCAAGCACTCGAACGCTTCGCGACTCTCGCCGCGACCCTCGTTCGCAAGGCCCCTGACACCACGACCTGACCCGCACGCAGGCGGGCCCCTATCGAATCGACAATCACGAACTGTACCGGCGCGACGGTACATTTTAGGAGGCTATGAGATGAACGGAACACTGAGCGTGGGCAGGCGGTGGGCGTCGCTTGCGGTGCTGGTGGGCGCGGTACTGCTGCTGGCGATCGACTCGACCGTGCTGTATCTCGCGGTGCCATCATTGACGGCAGACCTGTCCCCCACGGCGTCGCAGGTGTTGTGGATCGGCGACATCTACTCCCTCGCCCTGGCCGGTCTACTGGTCACCATGGGGAACCTCGCCGACCGGATCGGGCGGAAGAAGCTCCTGCTGATCGGCGCAACCGCGTTCGGACTCGCGTCGATCCTGGCCGCCTTCGCCCCGTCGGCTGAGGTCCTCATCGCCGCACGCCTGCTGCTGGGTGTCGCGGGGGCAACGATCATGCCCTCGACCCTCTCGTTGATCCGCAATATCTTCCCCGACCAGGTCGAGCGCACCCGCGCGATCGCGATCTGGTCCGCTGCCGCCGCCAGCGGCATCGCCCTCGGCCCCTTGGTGGGCGGGGTGCTGCTGGAGAACTTCTGGTGGGGCTCGGTGTTCCTCATCAACCTGCCCGTGATGGCGTTGGTCATCGGCTTCGGCGCCTGGCTGCTCCCAGAATCCCGCAACCCCAACCCCGGCCGGTTCGACCTGCTCTCCAGCGGCCTATCGATGCTCGCGATCGTCCCGTTCGTGTACACGATCAAGCAGGTCACCGGCGGCAAGTTCGACTGGGTCACTGCTGTCGCGATCCTCGCGAGCGTGGCAGGTGCGGTGTTCTTCGTGCGCCGCCAGCGGCGCAGCGAATCCCCGATGATCGACGTCGACCTGTTCCGTGTGCCGGCGTTCAGCGGTGCGGTGATGGTGAACTTTATCTCCGTGTTCGCCCTCAGCGGGGTGCTGTTCTTCTTCTCCCAGTACCTCCAGCTCGCCCGCGGCCTCAGCCCTCTCGAAGCGGGACTCGCGCAGCTGCCCGCCGCACTGTCGGCGATGGCCGCCGTCGCGGTGGTCGGGTTCCTCCTCACCCGCCTCGGTCGGGGCCGGGCGATCGGCATCGCCCTCATCACCGGCGCGATCGGGCTCGGACTCGTCGCCGCCTTGGAGAGCAGCGAACAGCTCGTATGGGTGCTGCTCGCTGTCATCCCGCTGGGGCTGGGGATCGGGGTTGCCGAGACCCTCTCGGTCGACGCGGTCGTCTCCGCGGTCAAGCCCGCGAAGGCCGGCGCCGCAGCGTCCGTCTCCGAAACCGCGTACGAGCTCGGCGTGGCCCTGGGCATCGCGATCCTCGGATCGCTGATGACCGTGTTCTACCGCCTGAACCTCGACCTCCCAGCAGGTGTCCCCGGGGATGCGGCCGCCCAGGTGGAGGACTCGCTGGCATCGGCGACTGCGGTCCTCGAACCCGGGAGCCAGGCGCTGGAGGCGGCGCAGCACGCGTTCGTGTCCGCGATGCAGACCACCACCCTCATCGCCGGTGGGGTCATGGTGGTGGCTGCGATCGTGGCGTTCCTCCTCATCCCGAACACCAAGAACGCTGTCACCAGCGAGCACTGATTCGCCCCGAGCGAGGAAAGGAGGCGATGTCATGGCACGCACTGCAGGGCGCAGCGCGGACGAAACGCGCAGGATGATCCTCGACGCCGCCGCCCAGCTCATCGGGCGCCGCGGCACCACGGTCCCCGTGACCGAGATTGCCGAGGCCGCGGGAGTTTCCAAGGGCGGGCTGCTGTATCACTTCCCCAACAAGGAAGCGCTCCTCACGGGGCTCGCAACTGACTTGATGACCCGGTTCCGGGAGGAGATCGAGCAGGCTGCCGCCGCGGAGCCCGAGGGGACCCCGGGCAGGCTCGCCCGCGCCTACATCCGCATCGGATTCATCCATGCCCGCGATCCCCAGGGGTTGCGCGACTACATTGCCCTGGCGTCGCACCTGATGTTCGAGCCCGAGATGGAGGCCCTCGCCCAACGGGATGCCGCCGAGTGGCGCACCGCACTCTCCGAGGACGGACTCGACCCGGCGGTCATCCGCCTCATCATCGCCGCCACCGACGGCATCAACAGCGCTCCCCTCTGGGGTGCCGTCCTTGACGACACCGGCCGGACCGCCCTCGAAGAACACCTCCTCGACCTCACACAACCCCGCAACGAAATGGACCCGTCATGACCGAGATCACCTACCGCCCCTACCGACCCGAAGATGCCGACGACATCAAACAGATCATCAACGAGGCCTTCTACATCCACCGCTACGTGAAGGGCCGCCTCGTCCTCGACAGTGCCCTCGAGCTGTATCTGCGCGAGCGGCTCCTGGCGAGCACCTGGACCCGTGTCGCGGTCAAAGACGGGCACGTCGTCGGCGTCATCATGGGCCAAGTCCACGGACAGCCCAAGCTGCCTGGCCGGTTCGCCAACCGGTTGCTCACGTTCTGGCACATGCTCCGCGCCGGGATTCTCAGCCTTCCCCAGTGGTCCTCCATGCGTCAGTACTTCCCATTCGACGGCGTCTACCGGACCCTGCGCGCACGCACGAAAGAGCCACTGACGGACGAGCTCACCCTTTTCGCGGTCAGCTCCACCACGCGCGGGCACGGCGTCGGCAAGGCCCTCTACGGCAGCTTCGTCGAGCACCTGCGCAGCCACGGCCGCAGCGACTTCTACCTGTACACCGACTCGCTGTGCACCTACCAGTTCTACGAGAAGCGCGGCATGACCCGCGCCGCCGAGAAAGACATGAACCTCGTCCTCGACGGCACCCCCGAAACCCTCGGCGTCTACCTCTACACCGGCACCGCCCCAGAACCGCAGGCGTGACCGAGCACCACGCATCCAGCTGCCTCTCGTGGGCGCGCGTGCCGCACCGCGCCTGCGAGAATGTGACGAACAGCAACGATCAACGACAGAGATAGGGAGGCGAGATGGCCACAGAGAAACCGGTGAGGAATCGGCGTTCCCGTGGGGGCTTCTGGGCGGGCACCCTCGCCGAGGTCAGCATCATCCTCGCTAGCCTCGTCTACGTCGTCTCTGTCGAGCTTTGGGCACTGATCGCCTGGGAAGCCCTCGCCGTCATCTACCTCGGTATCGGCTTCACCCTGACCTGGAGCGGCACCACGCCCTCCCGCGTCTCCCGCGGAGAAGTCCGCGCCGCAGCGCGATGGGCGTGGGTGCTGCCGCTGATCTCCAGCTTCGCCGGCGTCACCTCCGCCGTCCTCGCCCTCCTTGCCCGCGGCGACGGCATCCACAATGACGCCGTCCTCGGCATCGCCGCGTCCATCGGCGTCGTGCTGTCCTGGACCCTCCTGCACACCGGGTTCGCGCACATGTACGAAACCCTGGACCTGGCCACCGACAAGGACGCGATCACCTTCCCCGGCAACGACCGGCCCGTGTTCCTGAACTACCTCTACTTCTCCTTCACCATCGGCACCTCCTTCGCCACCTCCGACGCCACACTCAAGACCATCCCCGCCCGACGCCTCGTCCTCATCCACGGCGTCGTCTCCTTCTTCTACAACGCCCTCGTCGTCGCCGTCGCCTTCCAAGTCCTCCAACACGCGGTCGCCTCATAACCCCCCAGCAGGCGGCCGATCCACGGCCAACAGGAGCGCGGTTACAAGTGCCGGCGAGGCTTACCGAAGTTCCGTTTCCCCAGTACTAATCGCCGAACGGCGACGACGCTCCGTTCCCGACGCCGGGATGGGAGGCGGCGCGGGAGGCACCAGAGCTGAACGCAACCTTCGCGTTCGTGTTCTTCAATCCGACGCCCGCAGGCGCCGGCTTGAAGCGAAGCCTCCAGCCACTCCATCTCGGACCTCACGCATCGCGAGAGACGCTATGCCCTGCACTCATCGTGCGGCTTGTGGGCCGAGACCATTACCACGGCTGCAGCTACCGCTGAGATCCGGGGGGCCAGACGATGCGCACGTCTCGGCCGAGTGCGCGGGCGTGGGCCACGGCGTCGGCGGTGCCTCCGAGCCCGCGTGCGGGGAGCCCATCCCAGACCGCGATGAGGACGTCGCACTGTTCAGCGACCCACTTCCCCGCAGCGTCGTAGGCCTCCTCGCTGGGCTCGGGGAACGGCAAATCTGTGGTGGCAGATGCTGCGGACAATAGCCTTTCGTACTCGTGCTTGGGTGGTCCCGAGAAGGTCGTGTCGTAGTCCTTGGAGGGGATCACGGCGTGGAGCTGGCCGCCGGCATCGAGGATGAGTTGTGCGACGAGCTGGTCTGCACCCTCGGCGAGACTGCTGTACCCGATCAGCGGCGGCTCTAGTTCCCGCAGGATGCCGGCGACACGCTCGGTGATCTCCTCGATCGCGTCGGTGGGGAGGCCTTGATGTCCGGTCACGCCGATGCGGGTCATATGCGGCCTGCCTTGACGAGTTGCCAGTAGTGCATCCCGAGCGGAGTGAGCCGGCATCCGGTGGAGTTCATCGCCGCGTAGTACATGTGGTCCTCGTCGATGGGTTCCACCAGTCGGCAGGCACGGAACTTCTGCAGGCCCGAGAAGATCTCCTCGTGTGCGGGATGGTCGGGCTCTTCGGTGGGCTCATACGACGGATCCAGAGGGAAGTCGTCGCCTGGCTGCGGGAACCATTCGGTGAGTTTACGGAGAGTGTGCAGCGGGACTCGGGGGTCGCAGTGGCGAACATCGTGCAGGCGGTCGATATTTGCCTTGAACGTTGGGCGTTGCTCCCACGCCCCAAACGACTCGGACAGGTACGCGTAGAGGCCCGACACGTTCACATGGCCAAGCACGTCGGCCGCACCACCGTCAAGCCCGCCCTCAAGGTACGTGGAGAACAGGCCCCTCCCGTGCGGCGTCTCCATAGATACCTGGTCACCGCGGCTGGCGGTCAGAACCGACAGCCCCGAGCGAAGGTTGGCGAGGTTGTTCCCGAGTGCGCTGATCGTGGTCGCGCCGCCTGAGAAGCAGCAGTCGAGGATGACAATGACCTCAGCGACCGCAGAGCGGTTGATGCGGTCGATGACCTCGGAGAACGTGACGCCCGGGGTGTGACCAGCACCATCGCTCGTAACCAGGGCAACATCATCGTTGCTCGGAGCACCGTGCCCCGCGAAATACAACATCGCGAAATCCGCCCCCGGCGCGAGAAGCTCCTCGACACGCGTCAGGAGTTCTTCACGAGTCACCGACGTTGATGAATCACGGGCGGTAATCAGCCGACAGTCAAGGTTGGGGCTGTCATCCTCATTACGGGACAACAACGGATGCAGCGCCTGCGCGTCGTTCGCGCACCCACCCAAATTGTTGTAGTTGTCGTAGTGGTCGACCCCGACCAGCAAAGCGCGCTTCACAGCACGGCCAGAACTAGAGACTGTCGATGAAATCGGCGATGTTGTCCCAGGTCCAGTTCACACACCGCGCCGACCCCAACTCGGTGGGCTTGGTGCGATACCCGTCTTCGATCCACACCCCGATGATCGGCTTCCCCTCCTCAACCGCACAGGCGATCTCCCACAGCTGCCCCGTCGCCTTCGGGGTGCTGCTGCTGATCAGAGCGATCACACCATCCGAACGGCGAATGCGCGTCCGCACCCGCTGTTTCCACTCGGAAGAGTACGGCTCTTTCACCGACATATCGGTGAATTCGAATGGTGTATCAGGATGCACACGCTGACCCGTGAACAGGTTGCGGGTGGATTCATCTTCTTTCGCGAACGCGATAAACACTGTCTTCGTTGACATCGTGACCTCAATCGTCGGGTACGGGCCTATCCCGCTCCTCAAGGATACCGGCCGCTCCGGCCTGCCGTGCGGAGATGAGCACGACGCCTGAGAAGTACCCGAGCCAGAATTAGGGCATTTGACCAAGGCGGCTGGCCAAAGTACTATCGGTGGTGACTCGTCGATGCACGGCCCACCGGAGGCCAGACCGACCCTGACCACCTTCGGAAGGATGCGCGTGTCGTCACTGCTGTATCAATTGGGCCGCTGGTCGTTCCGCGCACGCCGCCTGGTTCTCATCGGGTGGCTCGTCGTCCTCATCGCCTCAGTCGGGGCGATGGTGGCCTTGGACAAGGGGACGAACGACACGTTCTCGATCCCCGGCACCGAGAGTCAGCAGGCGCTGGATTCCTTGAACCACACCTTCGCGGAGGCGTCCGGCGCGTCGGCGAACGTGCTCATCGTCACCCCCGACGGCACCGAGGTGCGCGGCGCCGACGTGTCGGCGGACATCACCGATGCGGTGCAGCGTCTCACCGACCTCCCGGGCGTCGGGTCAGTGACAAGCCCGCTGGATCCGAACGTGAAGAACGTGATCAACGACGCCGGTAACGCGGCCGTCATCTCCGTCGGGCTGGACGGGCCGGTCACGGACGAGCTGCTGCAATCCCTCGAGACCGAACGTGAGAATCTGCTCGCCGAGTTGCCTTCCGGGAGTGAGGTGTTCCTCGGCGGGGACGCCTATGAGGGCAGTCTTCCCGGGGTCACGATCACCGAGGCGCTGGGGGTTGTGATCGCGCTGCTGGTGCTGCTGGTCACGTTCGGTACCGCTCGCGCGGCGGGTATCCCTCTGGTGACCGCGCTGATGGGGGCGGGGATCTCGCTCACGCTGGTGATGGCGGCGACCGCGTTCACGAGCATCGCGTCGACCACGCTGTTGCTGGCGCTCATGCTGGGGATCGCGGTCGGGATCGACTACGCCCTGTTCGTGATCTCGCGCCACGCGGACCAGGTCCGGTCGGGTCTGGACCCGGAGGAGTCCGCGGCGCGGTCGGTTGCGACCGCGGGCAGCGCGGTGGTGTTCGCCGGGCTCACCGTCATCATCGCCCTGCTGGGCCTTGCCGTCGCACAGATTCCTTTCCTCACCACGATGGGCGTCGCTGCCGCCGGCGCTGTCGCGCTGGCGGTCGTCATCTCCCTTACCCTCACCCCCGCGCTGCTCGGTTTCGCCGGCGGCAAGATCATCCGCAAGCCCCGCTTGAAGAAGGCGAAGCAGGCAGACGAGGCTCCCGCGACCGCCGAGCTCGCCGCCGACCAGGACGACCCTGACGAGGCACCCGAGGCCGAGCGTGAGCGCACGCCTGCTGAGACGCGGCCGAGTTTCGCGACACGGTTCTTCACGGGCTGGATCAGCGCGGTAACCCGCCGCCCTCTGCTGACGATCATCGCCATCGTGATCGCGTGCGTCGCGGTCGCAGCCCCCGCGGTCAACCTGCGCCTGGCGCTACCCGACGCGGGCAGTCAGCCCCAGGGGTCGGTGACCCGGATCAGCTACGACCAGATGTCCGAACACTTCGGCCCCGGTTACAACGGCCCACTGATCGTGACCGGCACCATCATCCACTCCAAGGACCCCGTCAAGCTGATGGATGACATCGCTGCGGAGATCGAGCGGATGCCGGGAGTCGCGGCCGTCCCGTTGGCAACCCCGAACCCGAAGGGCGACACCGGCATCATCCAGGTCATCCCCGAGGGCGGACCCACGTCGGAGGAGACCGCGCAGTTGGTGCGTGACCTTCGCGACGCCAACGAGCACTTCCAATCCGCGTACGGAGTCGACCTGAAAGTCACGGGGTTCACGGCGGTCGGCATCGATGTCTCCGACCGGCTCGGCGCAGCCCTCCTCCCGTTCGGGCTGCTCGTGGTCGGGTTGTCACTGGTGCTGTTGACGATCGTGTTCCGCTCGATCTGGGTGCCCGTCAAGGCGACCCTCGGCTACCTGCTGTCGGTGGGGGCGTCATTCGGGGTCGTGGCGATGGTGTTCGAGTGGGGATGGTTCGCCGACCTGCTCCACGTGGCGAAGGTCGGCCCGATCATCAGCTTCATGCCGATCATCCTGATGGGTGTGCTGTTCGGCCTCGCGATGGACTACCAGGTGTTCCTCGTCTCCCGGATGCGGGAGGACTACGTCCACCACCGCGACGCGCGGCAAGCGATCCGTACCGGGTTCCTCGGCTCCGCGCGGGTCGTCACGGCTGCCGCGGTGATCATGTTCGCCGTGTTCGCGGCGTTCGTCCCCGAGGGCGACACATACATCAAACCCATCGCCCTGGGACTTGCGGTCGGGGTGTTCGTCGACGCGTTCATCGTGCGGATGATGCTCGTCCCCGCCGCCCTGCAACTGCTCGGCGACCGCGCCTGGTGGATCCCCCGCTGGCTGGAACGCCGCCTGCCACACTTCGACGTCGAGGGAGAAGGCGTCGCCCGGGAAATCGAGCTCGCCGACTGGCCCGAGAACGCCGACCGTTACGCCATCGCCGCCGACGACCTCACCTACACCGACCTCGACGACCACCCGGTCCTGCAAGGTGTCGATCTGCGCGTCGAACAAGGAAGCACCCACCTCGTTCACGGACCCGACGCACGGGCACGCGCCACGCTCCTCGCGATCGTCGCCGGCCGCCTCGCACCCACCGCAGGGCGACTACGAACGGCCGGATACCTCGTACCCGAACGCGCCTCGGCTGTGCGTCGCCGCGTCGCCTACCTGCCCCTCACCGGGCAGAGCCAGCCCGAGGAGCTGCTCGCGGCGGTCCTGGCCGAGAAGCCGCGCATCCTCGCACTGGACGGCATCGACACCATCCCGAATGAGCCCCGCTTCCAGACACTGCTCGCCCAAGCGCATGAGCGCGGGATCACGATCGTGTGCTCTGCCGCGACCCCCGACAAGGCCGCGGCGGTCCTGCCCCCGGCTCTCAGCTACACCACGACCGCCCTCGGCGCGGCCGTTCAGGAGGTTCTCCGATGACCACCACGACCCGACCCGGGCTGCACGCCTGGATGAAGACCACCGCGCTCGTTCTCGCCCCGCTGCTGATGGCGGGCCTGCTGATGTGGGGGCTCTGGGACCCCTCCTCCCGGCTGCCGCAGATCACCGCGGCCGTCGTCAACAACGACAAAGGCGCCACCATCGACGGCGAGAACGTCCCCTACGGCCGCGAACTCGCCAACGAACTCATCACCAACGGACCCGGCGGCATCACCTGGGAACTCACCGACACCGCAGGCGCTGCGACAGGAACCGACGACGGAACCTACGCCGCGGTCGTGACGATCCCTGAGGACTTCTCCAACCGCGCCATGTCCACCGTCACCACTCCGACCCGGCCGGAGCAAGCACGCATCGACATCGCTCTCGCACCGACCAACCGGCCCGGCGACGACCTCATCCTCCAGACCGTGAACGATGCCGCCGTCGCCGCCTTCAACCGCTCCAACGCGAAACTGCATCTCGACAACGTCTACATCGCTTTCGGTGACATCCACCACCAGCTCACCGACGCCAGCACCGGAGCCAACCAGCTCGCGGACGGCGCGAACCAGTCCGCGACCGGAGCCGGGGAACTCTCCACCGGTGCCGGAGAACTCTCCACCGGCACATCCCAGCTCTCCACCGGCGCAAACGATCTCAAGACCGGTACAGGAGAACTCAGCGCCGGCGCTGCAACGCTCCTCCAGGGACTCCAGCAGTTGCACACCGGGGCCACGACCGCCAAGGACGGTGCCAGCAGTCTCGCCGACGGCGCGAGCACGCTCGCCACCGGCAGCAGCGACCTGCACACGAACCTGGTCGACCTGACCGGAGGGGTCGATCTCGCCGCGACCTCCACCGCGGACGCCGCCACGCAACTCAACCAGCTCGCCCCCGTCCTGGCACAACTCCAGGGACTCGAAAGCTGCGACTTCACCACCGATCCGGAGTGCGTCACCCAGCTCCTCACCGCGCTCCAGCAGCTCCCCGACGAAGACGCTCTGACACAGTTCGCCACCAACATCTACACCGCCAACGCCGCCCTCAACGGCGACCCCGCCAACGGCATCCCCACCGGAGCCGCCGAAGGCCTCCACCTGGCAACCGAAGGCGCGAAAGACGTCGCCGACGGAGCCAGCACCCTCTCCACGGGCGCGACCGACCTCACCACAGGACTCACCGACCTCGAAACCGGTGCCACATCAGCGGTCACCGGTGCAACCGAGCTGAACACCGGCGCAAGCCAAGTCGCGACCGGCGCGAACGATCTCGCCACCGGCGCATCCGAACTGAACACCGGCGCAAGCGACCTGGCCACCGGCGCAGACGACCTCGCCGACGGAACCCAGCAGGTCGCCGACGGCGCCGCCGAGCTCTCCTCAAACCTCGCCGAAGCACCCGGCCAAGTCCCCAACTACACCGATACCGAACGTGCGCAGTTCATCGACGCCGCCTCACAGCCCGTCCTCACCGACGAAAACGGCAACCCGACCAACGACCTCACCTTCCCCCTGATCGCGGCGCTCGCGCTGTGGGCGGGCGCATTCGCGATCTTCGCCGTGCGGCGTCCACTCCCCATCACCGCCGCCTCCTCGACCCGGTCCCCGCTCAGCACAGCACTACGCGCAGCCGTGCCCGCGCTGGTGGTCGCCGCGGTCCAGGCCATCGCCTTCACCGTGCTCCTCGCTGCCACCCTCGGCCTGACCGCGGCGCAAGGTCTCTCCGCGTTCCTCCTGCTCATGGCGGGCGGGCTCGCCTTCACGCTGCTCTCGCAGGGCCTCATCGCCCTGTTCGGACGGGCAGGGATCATCCTCGCCGCGATCGCGGCCATCGTCACCGGCGCGCTCGGAGTGATCTCCACAACCCCCGCCCTGCTCCACACCATCGACGCCGCCAGCCCCCTCGGCGCACTGGCACGAGCGCTCGTCGGCATCGTCACCAACCACACCAACTGGTCAGTCCTCGCCACCCTGCTGCTCTGGGCCGCTGCCGGAACCGCGCTGACGGTCCTCGCGATCACACGTCTCCGACGCCCTCGTCTTCCGGCTGTCATCTGAGGCACGACGTGCGACTGGGGAGACCCCGTTGACGCGTCCGCGTTTGTCGGCGACGACCAAGATACGCTCGCTCGGGGTACGGGTTCGGCGGGAGTCGTCAGCTACTGCGCGAGGAGAGTTTCTCTGACCTCGCGAGTGATTTGGCGGCGGTCGGCCGTGGTGTATTCGAGCGGGGCGAGTCCTGCCTCGGCGATCGCCTTCTCACGGTCGCGGATCGCTCGCCGCACCGAGAGGTTCTCGTGGGTGCGGGCGGTCAGGAGCCGGATGGTCGCTACGATCCCGTGGAGAACCAGTTTGGCTGCGCTCCACCAGCAGATGAGCATGCCGAGGTAGAACCACGCGGTGTGTCCAAGCTGAACAGCACCGTAGCACGCGATGCCGGCGACGAAGTAGATCGCGCCGAGGAGCACGGCGGGCATGCCCCACCGGTAGCCGCGCCTGGTGCGCAGGAGGGTGACGAGTCGGTTGCTGGGGAGCCAACGCTGGCACCAAGAGTGGACGGCTGCGGCGGGTCTCATTGCGAGTGAGACGAGAAACATCAGGAGGCCTCCTTCAACGGGCGAACAGCTGTCTGCTCGCGTGTGTTGTTGGTGGCTGGGCCCCTGCGCGCCGGATGGTGCGTCCTGAAACCTGAAGTACGAATTGCCCGCCAGGTATCTTCCACACTACCGCCTGTTGCACGGTTCGTGAAGCCCTCTTGCAGCCGCTGCAACGATGCAACGCCCGGCGGAGTGGGGAGGCGCACGATGTCGCGTTGCACGGGCAATCAACTCCCTGCTGCTTCATCGTGCCTTCGTCAGCGATTGCTGCGTGGATGCTGGGTCCATGTAACCGACGGTTGGCTCGGCGACCGTCGTACCCGACTCTTCGGGCCCCCTGTTGCTCTCCGGCGCAGCGGGGAGCGAGAGGCGTTGCTCCCGTGGAGCCCCTCGCGACATGCGGCGCGGCCGGGCCCGGGTCTTGTCCACCATGCTGCCGTCTTCGCTTCCCTGGGACGAGGTCGCCGTATCGACGCCAGTCAAGGCGCTTTCGCGAGGTAGAGAACCTCCAAACCTCGGGGCTGAGTGCCTCAAGCAGACTCTCTTCGATTCGGATGAGATCCGGAGGCCGGAGCACGCCGTGAGGCGGGGTCGGATCGAGGGCACGGCGCGTAAATGCAAGACGTGTATCCGACTGAGAGAAGATAGGACTCGGGGCGTGTAGAGGTCGGCTGGGTGTGCGAGTGTCGCTGCGGATGGCGAGGTGAGCTGAGCGGGCGGGTGGGCGCGCGGCGGGACCTCGTTGGAGGGACATGGTGCTGATGGTCTGTTCGGTGGTGAGGCCGGTGGGGATGGTGCCGTCTGGTGGATGTGTCCGGAGCGGCACCATCCCAGGGCGCCCGTGATTACTGATCGGGGGTGATGGTCACGTCGGTGGCGTGCGTGATGAGGCGCGCGGTGCCCTGGCGGATGAGGATGTGGCATCCGGTGCTGGCGGCGCTGGTGATCGGACCGGGGACGGCTCCAACGGTGCGCCCGAGCCAGTGCGCGGTGTTCGCGACGGCAATGGCTCCCGAGCGTGCTCCTGCTTCCACGATCACGGTTGCATCGCTGAGGGCTGCGAGGATTCGGGCGCGTGCAATGAACCGGGCACGGGTCGGTGCAACATGCGGGGGTGCCTCGGTGAGCACGAGGCCGTTGTGTGCAACGCGTTGCAACAGTTCGGCGTTGCCCGCTGGGTATGCCCGGTCGATGCCGGAGGCGAGGACGACGACACCGCGTGGTCCTGCGGCACGGGTTGCGGCGGCATCGATGCCATGCGCTCCCCCGGTGACAATGCTGTGGCCGGTGTCGGCGAGATGCCTGGTGAACTCGGTAGCGACGCTCTCCCCGTAACTGGTGGCAGCGCGGGCACCGGTGATGGTGACGGTCTTGGGCGGCGTCTGCGCGAGGCTGACGTCGCCTCGCACCCACAGGGCGAGGGGTTGGGTGGAGCCGAGGTCGCGCAGTCCGGTGGGCCATTCGGCGTCGGTGGGGATGAGCACCTGGTGAGTTCCCTGCTGTATCTGGCTGAGCGATTCGAGGATGTCCGTCTCGTTGATGGGGTGCGGGTAGGTGTCGATGAGATGGCGGACAAGGCTGAGCGCGTTGGAGCCGTCCAGTCTGTCAAGCGTGAAGGCCGCCTCGCCGGGGATGGTCGCGTGGGCGAGCGCAACGCGGCCGTATCTCTCCTGCTCGCGGGGGTCGACGTGAGTGAGGTGGTCAAGAAGGTGGTTGCTCATGATGGTGACTCCTGGCTGGAAGAATGAATAGTCGGGGGTGGGGCGCCGGTCACCCTGGGGATGGTGACCGGCACCCGGTGCGAACGACTGCGGGTTATGCGCCTTCTGCGTGCATCCCCTCCGCAACCGCACCGTCCTCGGTGTGCGTCTCCTCGGCGGCCTCAGCGTTGTTCTCCGGCGAGACATCGCCCCCGGTTGGGTCGCCGCCGTCGTCGGCGGGGTCGCCTTCCTCGGGTTCCCCCGCCACATCGCCGGTCACCGCCTCGACGCACTGATCGTCCTCGGCGCTGTGCTCCTCCTCGGCGATGTCCTCCGTGACGGCCTCATCATCGGTGGGGTGTGCGCTGTCGGGGTCGGTGATGAGGGTTTCCACTTCGGAGAGGGTGTAGCCCCATGCGGCGAGTTGGGTGAGGTAGCGGCGGGTTGCTTCGTTGGGGTTGCGCCAGCTGCTCTTGTCGGTGTCTGCTTCCAGCGCTCCGAGTGCGAGGGCTAGGAGGGCGTGACCGGCCTTGGTCGGTGTGGTCTGCGTCATCGCCGTGACCGGGTGTGGCGTGGCGTAGTAGCGATCGGCGTTGAGGCCCAGCAGAGTGGAGGCCATGGTGTGGCCGTCGTTCGCGGCGCGGGCAACCACATGGCGGTCGTCGGCGATCACCGTCGCGGCGAATGTGAGTGCCTGGGCGGGGAGGCGCTTGCGTCCGAGGAGCTTCGTCACCCATGCGCGGCGCACCTTTTCCGCGCTGACCCATGCCTTGTTGTTCGCGATGACGCGGCGACGCTCTGCCTTCTCCTCCTCGCTCATCGCCCCGCCCCGGCTGGTGTTCTGGCGGTGCCGGATGGAAGTCAGGCCGTGCTCGCGCCAGTTCACCACGACGTGCGCGACATCGACGCTCCCCCACCGTTCCCCGATGGCGATGGCGTGCCCGTCCTTGCCCGCGTAGGTTTCCTCGGTGACGCGCTCTCCGTCGGCGTTGAGCAAGTCGTGGAAGAACGCCACGTCCTCTTCATCCCATGCCGGGTAGTCCACGACGGTGTATCCGTCGGCCTCGTACTGGGCGCGGAGGCTGGCGATCTTCTGTTTGGTGGCCTTGTCGTCCAGGTGCCGCTGGGCGTAGTGGTCGAATGCCTCGGGGTCGTGCGCGGCGACCTTGGTGAGTTCGTCCAGCGCGTCAGGGTCGTCCTCGAACTCGGTGAGGATGAGCGCCTGGTCGAGGGTGAGGGCGTGCTGGGTGACGGCGGTCTTGGCGACGTCACTTTCGGCGACGGCGAGGCCGGTCTTGACGGTGGTGCGTTTGGTTCCGGTCTGCTTGGCGATTGCGGTGACGCTCATCCCGTCGAGGGCGAGTTGCCGCCATGCCTCGGCGCGGTCGGCGTCGGTGAGGCTGGTGCGGTGTTCGTTGGTGATGTACTGCTGGATGATGCGGATGCGCTTTTCGTCGGAAGCATCCACAACGTAGACAGGCACGTCCTCAACGTCGGCTTCGCGGGCGGCGAGGGTGCGGCGCTGTCCGTCGCGGACGACGATGTTCCCGCCGCTGTCGGGGTGGGCGAGGATGGGCACGATCACGCCGTGGAGCTTGATCGAGTTGATGAATGCCCGGTCGAGGTCGATGTGTGAACGGATGTTGTCCTCCACGATGAGGTCGTGGGGGCTGATCCGGCGAACCTCTGGCCCCTGCACCGCCTCCTCAACGGTGGCGAGGTCGGCGGGACGGGTCTGGGTGGTGTCGATGATGGTCATGGCTTTCGGTTCCTTTCCTGTTCCCGGAGGGGTGTCACACCGGGTAGTGTGCTCTTCCCCTCCCTGCCATTGCCTTTCGGCACATGCCGAGAAAAGGGGCCAGGAATGAATGCGCAAGGCCGAAGAGTCAAAAAATCTCCTCCCCCACACCAGGGGAAGGAGACTGTTTGCAGGGGAGAATTTTTGCGTGCCTTGCGCAGAAGGGAATGGTCCCGCACAATCAAGCAGCCGAAAGGCAATCCGCAGGATTGCCCAACCAATACAGCCACCGCGAAGCGGTGACAACGATGACTACCGGCGCAAAAGGTGAATCTGCGTCAGCGCAGCAACCAGGTGTCGGAGAGGACTGTCCTTCCACCCGAGCCGCCAACTTCAACCAACCACCGGAAAGGTCGATGCCCGATTACGGCTCGTTGTGCGCTTCGAGGAGTGCGTGTTCTTCGTCGTCGGTCAGCCCCGAACCAATGACGGTGTCGACATGATGAGCAGTGGCCCAGTCGAGTGTGTCTGTAAGGGTGTCGTCGATGGGACGGAGCTTCAGGCCGGCGGCGAGAGCTCGTGCGTTGGACAGCGATCCGAGCCCAGCGACGTCGGGCTGATCGATCCACAGGGGCAGGGAACGTGACCCCATCCATTGCGTTACACCGTGGGCGGCGAGCCACTCCGGTCGCGCACGAACCAGCGGTCCATCATGACGAGTTACTCTGCGCGCCGTCTCAATATAGCGGGCGAACGGGACCGTCTCGCCCGCTGCGTTGAACACCCCGCCTCGCGCGCGCTCGATCAACTGGATCACCCAGGCCGCGAGGTCGCGGACATCGATCACCGCGGTGTCCTGTGTCGGCGCGGAGGGAACGAGCACGCGGCCCTGCGGATTGGAGGGCCGACGGAAGCGCAACGGCCAGTATGCGGTCCGCCCCGTGGGGTCCCCCGGGCCTCCGATCAGGCCGGGGCGGATGATGACAGATCTGTCGGGTCCGAAGGCTGCGCGCACCGCGTCTTCTCCTGCGGTCTTCGCGGGGCCGTACTCCTCGGGTGAGGCCATCTCGTCAGCGGAGAGAGGCGTATGCCGGGGCTCGTCTTCGTCGATTCCAGTAGCAGCGAGGGAGGCGTAGACGTTGCAGGAGGAGATGAAGACATAGCGGGCGGCGTGCGGTTCGAGATCCCGCACCGCCCGGCGCACGTGCCCGGGCTCAGTGGCGACGTCCACGACCGCATCCCATCGACCCGCGTCGTCGTGAACCGACCACAGTGCACGGGTCAGTGCGTCGTTCTGATCGCGGTCCGCGTTGACCAGTCGGGCACCGTGCGGGACCTGGCGGCCGCGGACTATGCAGGTGACCTGATGCCCAGAGGCCAGGGCCGCCTCGACCACCGTGCGCCCGAGCCATGCTGTGCCGCCAAGAACGAGGATCCTCATGTCACCATTCTCGCGATCTTCCCCATTCTGCGCAGAGGCATTCACTCTGAGCGCAGGACCGCGGTTGCTCACCCGTGCTCCGCTAGTTCGGGGGGTGCCCCTATGTCTTCTGTCAAGCGGCGAGGACCGGTTCGGTGATGCGCGACTGGTAGAGGGTGCCGTCGCG
>NZ_JBNAFJ010000017.1:0-28239 GCF_049707015.1 Microbacterium sp. CH-015
CGTCCGAGAATCCACAACCGAAGCCATGTACCCAGAATCGCGCGTCAATCACAACCCATATGGGAGACACGCCCTAGAAGCGCTGCGGCGCCTCAACCCCGCGGTGCCCGGTGAGTACCTGCAGCAGGCTGTCGCCGAGATCGCGGCGCCGAAATCGCAGGACGCGATCACCGAGAACCACCGGATCCACCAGTACCTCGTCGGCGGGTACCCGCTGAGCTACATCGACCCCGACGGCGTCGAGCAGAACCCGCGGCTGCGCCTTCTGAGCACAGACCCCAGCGAGAACGACTGGCTCGCGGTGAACCAGCTCACGCTGCGGCAGGGTGACCTGCACCGCCGCCTCGACATCGCGCTGTTCGTCAACGGGATGCCGCTCGTCATCATCGAGCTCAAGCGTGCCGGTTCGGCATCCACCGGTGTCGCCCCCGCCCACGCCCAGCTGCAGACCTATCTCCGCGAGTTCCCGATGGCGTTCCGCTTCTGCGTGCTCACGCTCGCGAGCGACGGACTCGAGGCGAAGTACGGCACGCCCTTCACGCCGCTCAACCACTTCGCGCCGTGGAACGTCGACGACGACGGTGCGCCGCTGCAGCAACCGAGGCTCGAAGGCGCGATCTCGGTCGAACCGATCGATGACGCGCTCGACGGGCTGTTCAATCAGGAGCGCTTCTTGCAGCTCGTGCGCAACTTCATTGCATTCGACGAGAACGCCGACGGACTCACGAAGCGCATCGCCAAGCCGCACCAGTACTTCGCGGTGACCAAGGCCGTCGCCTCCACCGTGCAGGCGGTGGAGACCAACGGCAAGGCCGGCGTCGTGTGGCACACGCAGGGGTCGGGCAAGTCGATGGAGATGGAGCTGTACACGAACCTCGTGTCGCGGCATCCGAAACTCAAGAACCCCACCGTCGTCGTCGTCACCGACCGCACCGAGCTCGACGGGCAGTTGTTCCAGACGTTCGACCAGAGCCTTCTGCTCGCTGAGAAGCCGGTGCAGGTGCGCGAGCGCGCGCAGCTGCGCGACGAGCTGCGCAACCGCATCACGGGCGGCATCTACTTCACGACGCTCCAGAAGTTCGGGCTGACGGATGCCGAGAAGCAGGCGGGCACGCAGCACCCGCTGCTCACCGACCGCCGCAACGTGATCGTCGTCGTAGACGAGGCCCACCGCAGCCACTACGACGACCTCGACGGATACGCACGGCACCTGCGCGACGCGTTGCCGAACGCGACACTCATCGCGTTCACAGGCACACCGATCTCGTTCGCCGAGCGCGACACCCGCGCCGTGTTCGGCGACTACATCGACATCTACGACCTCACCCGCGCCGTCGATGATGGGGCGACCGTACCGGTCTACTTCGAGCCGCGGCTCATCAAGGTCGCGTTCGCCGCCGAGGCCAGCGAGGAAGACATCGACCGTGCCGCCGATGAGTACACGGTCGGGCTCGACGACACCGAGCGGGCGCGTCTCGAGGCATCCGTCGCCGTCGTGAACGCGGTCTACGGTGCGCCGGAGCGCATCGAGACGCTCGCGGCCGACCTCGTGCGGCACTGGGAAGAGCGCCGCCAGCGGATGACGCCGTTCCTGAGCACGCCCGGCAAGGCGCTGATCGTCGGCGGTACCCGTGAGATCTGTGCGCGACTGTACGCCGAGATCGTCGCGCTGCGACCCGATTGGCATTCGGATGCCCTGGATGCCGGGCGCATCAAGGTCGTGTACTCGGGGTCGGCGTCAGACCAGCCTCCGGTGAGCGCCCATGTGCGGCGCGATTCGGAGAACAAGGCGATCAAGGCGCGGCTGAAGAACGCCGACGACGAGCTCGAACTCGTGATCGTCAAAGACATGATGCTCACCGGCTTCGATGCGCCGCCGCTGCACACGCTCTACCTCGACCGGCCGCTCAAGGGGGCGCTGCTCATGCAGACCCTCGCCCGCGTGAATCGCACGTTCGAAGGCAAGCAGGACGGGTTGCTCGTCGCCTACGCACCGCTCGCCGACAACCTCGCCGAAGCGCTGTCGGAGTACACGGTGTCTGACCGCGAGAACAAGCCGATCGGCCGTGACGTCGACGAAGCCGTCGCGATCGCGACGGAACTCGTCGCCCAGATCCGCGAGATGCTCGTGGGGTGCGACTGGCAGGCGATCGCCGAGGAGGGCGGTTCACGGGCGTGGCGGACGGCGGCGACCACCGCGACCAACTTCTTGCGTGACGTGACGAACCCCTCGAATGCGCCCGACCTCGGCGCCGAGCGGCTGGCGGCGCGGTATCGGGCGGCGACCGGGAAGCTCGCGCGAGCCTGGGCGCTCGCGTCGGGGCGCGCGGGCCTGGCAGAGCTGCATCATGAGATCGCGTTCTACGAAGAGGTCCGCGTCTGGATGGCGAAGTTCGACGCCGCCGAGCGGCAGGCGCGCGACGAGCCCATCCCCGAGGAGATCTCGCGTCTGCTCGGAACGCTCGTCGCCGATTCGATCGCCCCCGGCGAGGTGCTCGACATCTACGACGCGGCGGGGCTGCCGCGGCTGGCGCTCGACGATCTCGGGCCCGAGTTCCTCGCGAAGGCGCAGGCCGCGCCGAATGCCCACCTCGCGATCGAAGCTCTGCGCAAGTCGCTGACGGATGCCGGGTCGAGCGCGACGCGCGGCAACCTCGTACGCCAGCGGGCGTTCTCGGAGCGGATCGCCGAGATCATGAACCGCTACACGAACCAGCAGTTGACGTCGGCCGAGGTCATCGCCGAGCTCGTCGAACTGGCGAAGGACGTCGCTGCCGAGGCATCCCGCGGTTCGACGTTCTCGCCGCCGCTGTCAAGTGACGAGCTCGCGTTCTACGACGCCGTCGCCGCGAACGATTCGGCGATCGAGGTGCAGGGTGAGGACGTGCTGGCGCAGATCGCGCGCGAACTCGTCGCTGTGATGCGCCGCGACGTGCGCACCGACTGGACTGTGCGCGACGACGTGCGCGCGAAGCTGCGATCCTCGATCAAGCGGCTGCTCGTCAAGTACAAGTACCCGCCCGACAAGCAGCCCGAGGCGATCAAGCTCGTGATGGCCCAGATGGAATCGATGGCGCCGCGGTACGCGGGCGAGAGAGCCGGCGGGTAGATCCCGGGCCCATGTGGGGCGCGGGCGGCCTCGCTCACCCGCGCAGCGCGAGGAACTCCAGCGGGTCCTCCGCGCCGAGCCGCTCGCCCCGCGCGAAGCGCGCCCAGAGCGCCCACCGGGTCGCCCGGCTGTGGCGACCCGGTGGGCGGGGCGGCACGCTGACAAGTGGAGGGGCTGACGGGAATCGAACCCGCGCTGTCTGCTTGGGAAGCAGAAGTTCTGCCATTGAACTACAGCCCCGAGGCCTTGAAAACACTGGGAAGTCGGGCTCCCCGTAAGGCTTGCTATACACATTGGTATACACATATGAAATTGTTGACTCCGGCTCGATCGGCGATCGAACCTCAATCAGCATAGCCGCTGACGCTGGACTCTCGACGTGGATCGGCAGGCTCATCTCATCAACCAGCGATCGGTCCGCGCGGCGTCAAGCTCGATACGGCGTGGTTTTCCGATCGTGATTGTCGACTGGCGGTGCTCCTGCAGGCCGATGACGCGTACTCGTGGAGGTTCCGGTCAGAAGTTGTCCATTTCGGGGTTGAGAGGTCCACGTGGTGTCCATCTGGGCATTTCTGCATGCGGCTCTCTCTGACACCCGGGAAGATGCCGGAACGGTGTTCCACAGTGTGGTGGTGTTCAACCAGCAGTCACGGCACGTCTCGAACTCGCTGCACAAGGACGATAGCGTCATGGTCGCCGGAGAACTGCGGTTCAGAACGTACGTCGACAAGGGATCGGGGCGCACGCACGCGACCCGCGATGTCATCGCGGACAACGTCGGAGCCTCACTGAAGTTCGCGGACGTGGCTGTCAGCCGCGCCCCAAAAGCCGGTCGTAGCGCCGGTCTCGTATACCGACGCAGGGATCGCACGCTGACCCATCACAACAGGAGCGGGCAGGAGTCAACGCACTCCTGCCCTCTTCGTGCGTGTGGGCTGTCCCCGAGACCTGATCGACGATCGCGCGGTGTCGTGTGTATGCGCAATGCTGAACACACGCTCATTGTTCTGGGGAGATCACATGTATGTACTCGGGGGACGGTTCGTCGCCGCCATCGTCACCGCCGTTGTAGCGATGGGGCTTCTGGTCTCGTGTACGCCACCGGCCGTGGAGTCGGTGACCCCGGGTTCGTTGGATGTCACGGTTGCAGGTGGGGTCCAGCCGACTGTCGAAGTCGCTGCTCTCCCGGAGGCCGCGGCCGCCGAAATCACGGGGCTGGGGCAGGCGACAGAGTTCGTGATGGGCACTCCCATGAGCATCGAGCTCGACGGAGAGTTGCCCTCGGGTGGCGCCACGCTCACGCGCACGTACGCGCAACCGCTGCCCGAAGATGTCGTCGCGACGTTCGCGTATTGGGACAAGGATTTCGAGACCTGGCAGGCGGTTCCCACGTCCATCTCGAAGGACCGTCTCACGGTCACCGCTGACGTCGACCACTTCTCCATCTGGACCGATTTCATCTCGGGGTCTCAGCAAGCGCTGACCACCATCCGTGACAACGCGGCAAAGGCCGGACAAGCGGTCGCAGAGTGGACGACAGGCGCGGTCAATACCGCGAGCGAGGCCTTGCACTGGTCGCTCGGCAACATCTTCACGAAGCGCGTCGACCTCCCCGAATGCGAGCTCCCGACTCCCACCTGGGTCATCGACCTCCCGGTCGGTGTCGGCGTTGATGACCCCGTCAGATTCTGCGCCGGATACGACAAAGCGAACCCTGACCTGCTCGTCGTGAAAGCCCGCGCAAACCGCGGCTACGGGTTCCCCGCGGTGTTGAACGTCCCGTCCGCGTGGGAATATAACTCCACCTCAGAGAACTCGATCGGCAAGCTCCTCGAACAGGTCGGGAGCCTCGACCAAGCCGTCGCGGACGCGACATATCAACTCCTGAACAGCGGCCGGTTCGTCGGCGCCGGCGAGGAGATCAGTTTCGGCATCCCCGCTTCCGCCCTAGCAGATTTCAAGGGCGAGTACTTGCTTGAGATGCGGCTACCTTCCGTTTCGCAAGTCTTGATGTCAACGATCGCGCAACAGCTTGTTGCCTGGGGCGCGTCGAAGGTCAACGGCACGCTCGCGGCTGCTCTCGCGGTCGCCAACTGCGGGTCATCGCTTGCGGGTGTCACGGATATCGGCAGTGGCGCGGGTGCCGTCCTCGGATGCCTCCAGTCGGCAGACGAGAAGATCGCGCAAATGATTGGTCTCGCACTCCTTGCGAACGGGATGCAGGAGAACGCCGCGGGAAAGCTAGCCGGGCAGTTGGTGGGGAAGATCAGCGTCGCTCTGGCTCTCTTACCCGCCGCCATCAACACGATCGACTACATCGCCGAGATGGCACTCCCGCAGAACGCGCGATCCCTCACAATCTCGGCTGCCGAGGTGACGGCGCCGGACCCCGACGAGCCCTGGCTCATCACCGCGGAAGGCGTCGGGCCGATCCGTCTCGCGCACATCGAGGAGGACTTCGCGCTCGTCCGTGAGCGGCGATACCTCTGCTCCGGTGCGGACGTGGCGTGGGCTGTCGCCGGGGGCGCAGACGGCAACATCGGCGGCGGTGAACGCGGACCATGGATCCAGATCAGCGCTGCCAGCGAAGTCAGCGGGGACGTTCCCGCTCCACGCACAGAAAGCGGCATCACCATCGGCACCACGCTCTCCGAGTTGAAGGCCGCGGGGTTCTACTCGAACGTCGACAGTGAGTTCTGGTGGAGCTCTGTGGACGGTGTGGTGCTGACCGCCTACGTGGCAAACACATCGGGCGGCGCCGAGCCGCAGGTGACGAGTCTGGTACTGGGGAGCGAGAGCCTCGGCGCGTACGACTGCGGCTAACTGAGCCGGCGTGCCGGCGCTTGCTCGACGGCGCCGCGCCAGACCCAGCAGCGGAACTCCTTGCCATCGGCGCGGAAGCGGATGGTGACGGCATTGCCCGTCCACATGCACACCTCGGCATCGGCGACAACGGGCGCCGGCCCGAAGCGCACCAGGCGCGCGCTCGTTCCGGTTGGGGATCGGTCGTCACCGCGCTCCGATCGAGCTGCAGTTCGAGCGACGTCAGCGTCGGCGGTTCGTTCGAGTTCGGGCCGTGGCAGACGATCTGGAAACGGCACCGCCGTTATGCCGGGGACGTGACCTGGGATCGGGTACCGCAGTCATTGATCGCGCACGCCGACGCGGCAGTGCTGGTCAGCTGGGACGTGTCGGTGGACGCGACGATCGCGCGGGCGCATCAGCACGCGACGAACCCGACCCGCCCCGATCAGGACACAGGGGGCTTCGTCGAACTACAAGAGTCGACTCAGTCGCTGACGTCAGTGATCGACTGGCTGACTGACGTCAGCCGACGATGTGCGGGCACTCCGCCGAGATCGCTCCTCTAGATCGGCTCGAGGGCGCCCGTCGTCAGCCCGACCACGAAAAGGACGAGGCCCAGAAGTGAGGCCCCCTGCGCGGCGGCTGCCCCGTGCAACGACGATCAGGTGCCCGCGGAGGCCGAGGGCTCCGCCGGGTCGTCCACGGTCTGCACGACGCGCAGGCCGGCGATCCTCCGGCGATCCATCGACGTCACCTGCAGCGTCGCACCGGGCACCTCGACCGAGTCGCCGACCCGTGCGAGGCGGCCGAGCCGTTCCGTCACGAACCCGGCGATCGTGTCGGACGACCCGCGGGGCAGCGCGAGACCCGTGACCTCTTCGAAGTCACCGAGGTTCAGGCGGCCGTCGACGATGCCGCTCGCGGCATCCGCGTCTTCGGCGGTGTCGTACTCGTCGAAGATCTCGCCGACGACCTTCTCGACGAGATCCTCCAGGGTGACGATGCCGTCAGTGCCGCCGTACTCGTCGACGACCACCGCGATCTGATCGCCCGCGGCGCGCAGGCGCGTCAGAGTCGGCAGCACCCGCGCCGACGAGGGCACGTACGAGATCGGCCGCATCACGTCGGAGAGCAGCCGCGCGGGGTCGGCGGCCGCCGCCTCGAAGAGGTCGCGCACGTGCACGAAGCCCACGATGTCGTCGATCGACGTGTTGGCGACCGGGTAGCGCGAGAACGGCAGCTCGCTCACGCGGACGACCGCGTCGCCGACGGTCGCGTTGTCGTCGAGGGCCACGACCTCGGGCCGCGGGCGCATGACCTCACTGATCTGTCGTCCGCGCAGCGACAGCACGTCGTCGAGGATCCGCCGCTCGTCTTCGGGCAGGCCCTGGTGGGTGGCGACGATGTCGCGCACCTCATCGTCGCTCAGCTCGTCGCCCGATTTGAGCGGGTCGCCGCCGAGCAGACGCACGAGCGCGTTCGTCGACACCGACAGCAGCCAGATCACCGGCTTCATGACGGTCGCGAAGCCGTCGAGCACGGGGGCGACGGCGTAGGCGAACTGCGCGTTGCGCTGGATCGCCAGCCGCTTCGGCACGAGCTCGCCCAGCACGAGCGAGAGGTAGGCGATCACGAGCGTCAGCACGGTCGTCGCGAGGGTGAGGGCTGCGGATGTCGACATCCCCCATCCCACGAACAGCGGGGCCACCGACGGCGCGATCGAGGTCGCCCCGTACGCGGCCGAGGCGAATCCGGCCACCGTCACGCCGATCTGCACGGCGGAGAGGAAGGTGTTGGGGTTGCGTGCGAGCCCGGCGACCTTCGCGCCGCGCCGGCCGCGGGCCGCGATCGCGTTGATCTGACTCTCGCGCAGCGTGACGAGGGCCATCTCGGTCGCGGCGAACACGCCCCCGACGAGGACGAACGTGAAGACGAGCGCGATGTTCCAGAGAAGATCGCCCATCAGCGTCTGGGTGTGTCGGCGGGCGCGGTGTCATCAGCCGAGGCGATGGCGTCGGCATCCGGGGGTCCGAGCCGCCCCCGGCGGCGGGTCACGACGAGGCTCGCGATCGTCGCCACGGTGACCGTCGCGCCGATGAACAGCAGCGAGAACCAGATCGGGATCTCGGGCGCCCACAGCATGGGCTCGCCGCCGTTGATGAACGGCAGCTCGTTGACGTGCATCGCGTGCAGCACGAGCTTGACGCCGATGAACGCGAGGATGACGGCCAGGCCCTGCGCGAGGTAGATGAGGCGCTCGAGCAGCCCGCCGATGAGGAAGTACAGCTGGCGCAGGCCCATGAGGGCGAACGCGTTCGCCGTGAAGACGATGTACGCCTCTTCGGTGAGACCGTAGATCGCCGGGATCGAGTCGACGGCGAAGACGAGGTCGACGAAGCCGATCGCGATGATCACGAGAAGCATCGGCGTCACGAAACGCCGGCCGTCGCGCTTCACGGTGAGTCGGTCGCCGTCGTACTCATCGCTGACCGGCAGGTGGCGACGGACGAACCGCATGAACCGCCCGTCCGCGGGGTTCGACTCGCCGTGCGAGAACGCCTGCCGATAGGCGAGGAACAGCAGCAGCGCGCCGAAGAGATAGAAGATCCACGAGAAGTTGGAGATCAGGGTCGCGCCGACGGCGATGAAGACGCCGCGGAGGATCAGCGCGATGACGATGCCGATCATCAGCACCTTCTGCTGGTAGATCTTCGGCACGGCGAAGCTCGTCATGACGATCAGGAAGACGAACAGGTTGTCGATCGACAGCGCCTTCTCGGTGAGGTAGCCGGCGAAGTACTCGCCGCCGTAGGTCCACCCCGACACGACGCCGATGCCGACGCCGAACAGCAGCGCGAGGCTGATGTAGAAGGCCGACCACCGCGCTGACTCGCCGATCGTGGGTTCGTGGGGTTTGCGCACGTGCGCGAAGAACTCGTACACGAAGAAGGCGATCGTGACGGCGATCGTGATGATCCACACGAGGGGAGTGATGTTCACGGGGGCTCCGAGATCTGGGCGTTGACGCGGTCAGCGCCCAGAGTCTCTTCCATCTCCCTGTGTCGGAAGACCGGCCGTCCGGCGCGCGACGTTGCACACGTAGTGACGAACTGGCCGTCTCAGAATACTCCCCCTGGACTGTCGAGAGTTTAGCGACCGCGCCTTCAGTCTTTCTGAGAAAGCGCCGAGGATGCGTGCGCCGTGTCGGTGGTGCACTCTGCACGAGAGAGCACGGCCCGCGGATAGGCTGGCCGCGTGCTGCTGAGCGACCGCGACATCCGAACCGAAACCTCCACCGGCCGGGTCGGCATCGACCCGTGGGATGCGTCGATGGTGCAGCCGTCGAGCGTCGACGTGCGGCTGGACCGCTACTTCCGGCTGTTCGACAACCACAAGTACCCGTTCATCGATCCGGCCGAAGACCAGCCCGACCTGACGCACCTCATCGAGGTCGCGCCTGACGAGCCGTTCGTCCTGCACCCGGGCGAGTTCGTGCTCGGCTCGACGTTCGAGCAGGTGACGCTGCCCGATGACATCGCCGCGCGCCTCGAGGGCAAGTCCTCGCTCGGCCGCCTGGGGTTGCTGACCCACTCGACCGCCGGCTTCATCGACCCCGGATTCTCGGGCCACGTCACGCTCGAGCTCTCGAACGTCGCGACCCTGCCGATCAAGCTGTGGCCGGGCATGAAGATCGGGCAGCTGTGCTTCTTCCGCCTCTCGTCGGCGGCCGAGAACCCGTACGGCACGGGCCCCTATCTCAACCGCTACCACGGTCAGCGCGGCCCCACGGCATCCCGCTCGTTCCAGAACTTCCACCGCACCGACGTCGGCTCGACCGACGCCGGTGCCCGCGGGGCCTGACCGCGCGATCCACGGCGAAGGCCGCCTCCCCGCGGATGCGGCCTTCTGTGACCCGACGCGCGTTGTCGGTCTTGTAGAGGGGAAGCGGCAGGATGCGTCGGGCCGATGCATACTGCCGGAGCCTCACGCGCCGTGCGCCTCGGCGCCGCGACTGAAGCCGGCGTCGAAGCCTCGCTCGTAGGCGTGCTGCGCGGCGTGGTCGCCGTGCCCGCGGTAGTGGCCGTGGACCTCGCCGTGGTGGCGCTGGCCGTGGGGTCCGTCGTGGCGGGGGCCGCCGTGGTCGCACTCGCGATCCGCCTCGTGCCCGTAGCCCTCGCCGAAGTGGGGGCCGAAGACCTCGTGCCCGGCGCGGAACCCGCGGCCGAACTCGGGGCGGAACCCGCGGCGGCCGCGGCCGAAGCCGCGTCCCAGCGGCATCCACTCGTCGGGATCCCAGCCGAGCTCGGTCGCGATCGCCTCGAGAGTCGCGAGCGTCGTCGCGAAGTCCTCGTCGGAGACCGTGGCGGCGACCCGTGCGCGGATGCCCGCGACGATCTCACCGAGACGCTCCTTGGCGGCGCGCCCCTCGTCGGTCAGCGTCCAGCCGTCGCCGTCCTCGGCGACCCAGCCCCGCTCGATGAGCGGGCGGAGCTTCTTGCCGCCGTGGTGCACGGCGGACCCCATGACCACCCCGGTCACCCCAGGCGCACGGCCCCGACGGCGACGACGGGCACCGCCATTCGCCGTGGGCAGACGGCATCCGCCTGGGCGGACCCGCGCGCATGCGCCTGCTCGATGCGCTCGCCGCGGCATCCCACCCCCTGAGCGTCAGCGAAGTGGGGGACGCCATCGGAGTGGACCAGCCGCGGGCGTCGCGCCTCATCCAGCAGGCCGTCGAGCTGGGGCTCGTGCGGCGCGAGGCCGACCCCGACGACGCCCGCCGCACCCGCGTCGCGCTGACCGACGAGGGACAGCGCCTCGCGCGCGGCTTCCGCGGACAGCGCCGCGAGCAGCTGCAGACAGCGCTCGCCGACTTCACTCCCGCCGAGCGCGCCGACCTCGCCCGGTTGTTGACCAAGCTCGCGGCATCCTGGCCGCAGGGCTGACGCCGCGCGGGCGCGCGCTACCCCGCCGCGCGCTACGCCCGCACGTGCGGCGGCAGCTTCACGAGCAGCAGCAGGATGAGTCCGAGCAGCAGGACGACCCCGATGCCGAGCACGCCGTAGACGATGCCGCCGAACCAGGCGAGCGACAGCGACCACGCGAGCGGCGACAGGAACGAGGCCACGCGGCCGGTCGTCGCGTACAGGCCGAAGATCTCGCCCTGCATGCTCGGCGGGGTCAGGCGCGTGAGCAGTCCGCGGCTCGCCGCCTGGGCGGGGCCCACGAACGCGCACAGCGCGAGGCCGCAGATCCAGAAGACGATCGTGCCGAAGTCGCGCAGCACGAACACCACGAGCGCCATCGCAACGAGCCCCGTGAGCGCGATCAGGATCAGCCGGCGCGGGCCGATCACGTCGTCGAGGCGGCCGGCGAAGATCGTCGAAATACCGGCGACGAGGTTCGCCGCGAGACCGAAGAGGATGACCTCGATGAACGAGAATCCGAAGCCCTGCGCCGCCAGCACCGCGCCGAACGCGAACACGCCGGCGAGTCCGTCGCGATAGACCGCCGAGGCCACAAGGAACCAGAAGGTCGAACGGTTCGACACGAACAGCTTCTTCAGGTTCTTCGCGAGCACGATGTACGAGGAGAAGAAGCCCGTCTTGCCCGCGCCGCCGTATGCGGGCGACTCGGGCACGTTGCGGAACAACGGGATCGAGAAGACGAGCGTCCACAGGCCGCAGATCACGGCGACCAGCTTGTACGCGAGCGGGTTGCTCTGGCCGAGCCCGAACAGCACCGGGATGCACACGATCAGCGCGACGACGCCGCCGATGTATCCGAGGCCCCAGCCGAGCCCCGAGACCCGCCCGACCGTCTTCGGCGTCGACACCTCGGAGAGCATCGCGTAGTAGCTGACGTTGCCGATCTCGCTGACGACGGCGCCGATCGCGACGGCGAGCGCGCCGAACCAGAAGAACTTCGGGTCGGCCTCGACGAAGAACAGCGAGAACTGGATGAGCCCGATCGCGAGGGTTGCACCGATGATCCACTTCTTCTTGCTGCCGCGCGCATCGGCCTGCTGACCGAGCACCGGCGCCAGCAGCAGAATCAGGATGCCGGCGACGAAGTTCGCCCAGCCCCACCACTCCGACAGGTCGGTCAGCCCCTGGCAATACGCGCTCGCGAGATTCGCGGTTTCGTTGCAGCTCATGTACGAGCCGTCGGCGAGCAGGCCCGACTCGCGCACGGCGGGGTCGAGGAACTCGCGCGAGGTCAGGTACAGGGCGACCCAGACGAAGGTGAGGATGACCGTGTTGAACGGCTGCATCGCCCAGTCCCACATCGCCCACGAGATGACGCGCTTGCGCGGGATGGGCCGGGCGGCCGTCGCGCCGAAAGCGACGTCGGGGGAGGGCGAATCGGGATGCGACATGTCCGTCATGCTGGATCCTTTTGGTGAACAGCGGGTGATCAGTCGGTCACGGCGGGCCCGCGCGGGTGACGTGAGGGATGCCACACGGGCATCCGACGTCGCCACATCGCGACGCGAGCTCAGACTATCGACGGCCCGGTGCCATGATGTACGCATGCCAGTGCATGTCGAACGCGCCGAGCTTCCCGGTATCGGCGTTCGCCACGACATCCTCACGCGGGGTGGACGTCGGCTGTCGATCATCAACTTCCGCGACGGGGGACGCGAACTCGCACTGTCGGACGAGGACGATCCCGATCGCGCCGAAGAGACGATCCAGCTCAGCGACGACGAGGCGACGGCCCTGTCGGAAGTGCTCGGCGGGTCGCTCCTGCTCACCCAGATGGCCGGGTTGCGCGAGCAGATCGCGGGCCTGTACATGGAGCAGATCCCCGTGCGCGCCGACTCGCCGTACGTGGGGCGTACGTTGGGCGACACGCACGCGCGCACCCTGACACGCTGCTCGATCGTCGCGATCGTCCGCGAGACCGGCGTCGTGCCCGCACCCGAGCCGGGCGATCGTATTGACGCCGGCGACGTCCTCGTCGCCGTCGGCACGCGCGAGGGCCTCGACCGACTCGTGCACATCATCGCCGGCGACTGAATCGGAGCCCACCCCGCATGGATCATGGAGCGCTCGACCTCATCGAGATCGGCGCGCTTCTGCTCGGCATCGCGATCCTGAGCCGCATCGCGGGGCGCATCGGCATCTCGCCGATCCCGTTCATCCTGCTCGGCGGACTCGCCCTCGGCGAGGGCGGGCTGATCCCGATCGACCACGCGGAGGGCTTCATCGCCGTCGGCGCCGAGATCGGCGTCATCCTGCTCCTGTTGATGCTGGGGCTCGAGTACAACGCCCGTGAGCTGATCGGCAACCTGCGCACGTCGTCGCGGGCGGGCCTGCTCGACATGGCGCTCAACGCCATTCCCGGCATCGTTTTCGCGCTCGTCATGGGCTGGGGTCCGGTCGCGGCGCTCGTGCTGGGCGGCATCACGTGGGTGTCGTCGTCGGGCGTCATCGCGAAGGTGCTGCACGAGCTCGGCCGCCTCACCAACCGCGAGACGCCGACGATCCTGTCGATCCTCGTGATTGAAGACCTCGCGATGGCCTTCTATCTGCCCGTGCTCACGGCGCTGCTGGTAGGGCTTGACTTCGGGGCGGCGACTGTGACGGTCGTCGTGGCCCTGGCATCGGTCGTCGTCATCCTCTATCTCGCTCTGCGGCACGGGCGGTGGTTCTCGCGGATGCTGTGGACGCGCAACGCTGAAGCGCTGCTGCTGGCCGTGCTCGGCGTCACGGTGCTCGTCGCGGGCCTCGCCTCCGAGGTGAAGGTCTCGGCGGCCGTCGGAGCGTTCCTGGTCGGCATCGCGATCCAGGGCAAGACGGCCGTCGCTGCAGAACGGATGCTGACCCCGCTACGCGATCTGTTCGCGGCCGTCTTCTTCCTCTACTTCGGGCTGTCGACCGATCCGTCGCACCTCGTGCCGATGCTGCTGCCCGCGCTCGTGCTCGCCGTCTTCACGATGGCCACGAAGGTGCTGATGGGCTACCTCGCCGCGCGCAAGGCCGGTATCGCCGAGGCCGGGCGCTGGCGCGCCGGGTTCGCGCTGACGCCGCGCGGCGAGTTCTCGATCGTGATCGCGGGGCTTGCCGTGGGCGCCGGCATCGACGCATCGCTTGCGGCGCTCGCCGCCGCGTACGTGCTGATGACGATCGTCGCGGGGCCTTTCTTGGCGCGCATCCCGGATTCGAAGGCATTCACACGGTGGGCGAAGGAACGCCAAGCGACGCGGCGCGAACGGCAGCGACCGGCGGGGGATGCCTTGCCTGGCGTGGCATCTTCTGACGCGGCATCCATCGGCATGCACGACGGAACGCATGAGTAGCCGCCCGCGCGACTAGCGTGGGGGCATGACTAGTGAGAGCGCCACCGCCCCGTCCGACGCTCCCGGCTTCGCCGACCTGGGGCTCGACGCCGCGGTGCTGAAGGCGCTGAAGGACGTCGGCTACGAGACGCCGTCCGCCATCCAGGCCGCGACCATACCGCCCCTGCTGCGCGGCCGTGACGTGCTCGGCACGGCGCAGACGGGCACGGGCAAGACGGCCGCGTTCGCGCTGCCGATCCTGTCGCAACTCGACCTGTCGCAGAAGACGCCGCAGGCACTGGTCCTCGCGCCCACCCGCGAGCTGGCGCTGCAGGTGTGCGAGGCGTTCGAGTCGTACGCCTCGCACCTGCGCGGCGTGCACGTGCTCCCCGTCTACGGCGGGCAGGGCTACGGGCAGCAGCTCTCGGCACTCCGCCGCGGCGTGCACATCGTCGTCGGCACGCCGGGCCGCATCATGGACCACCTCGACAAGGGCACCCTCGACCTGTCCGAGCTGCGTTACCTCGTGCTCGACGAGGCCGACGAGATGCTCAAGATGGGCTTCGCCGAAGATGTCGAGACGATCCTCGCCGACACCCCCGCCGGCAAGCAGGTGGCGCTCTTCTCCGCGACCATGCCGGCGCAGATCCGACGCCTCGCGGGCACGTATCTGAAGGATGCCGAGGAGATCAACGTCAAGGCGAAGACCTCGACCGCGACCAACATCACGCAGCGCTACCTCGTGGTGTCGTATCCGCAGAAGGTCGATGCGCTCACCCGCATCCTCGAGGTCGAGCCGTTCGAGGGCATGATCGTGTTCACCCGCACGAAGAACGAGACCGAGACGCTCGCCGAGAAACTCCGCGCCCGCGGCTACACCGCCGCCGCGATCAGCGGCGACGTCGCGCAGGCGCAGCGCGAACGGACCGTCAACCAGCTCAAGGCCGGCAAGCTCGACATCCTCGTCGCGACCGATGTCGCCGCCCGCGGCCTCGACGTCGACCGCATCAGCCACGTCGTCAACTTCGACCTGCCGATCGACACCGAGTCGTACGTGCACCGCATCGGCCGCACCGGCCGCGCCGGCCGCACGGGCGATGCCATCAGCTTCGTGACCCCGCGCGAGCGGCGGATGCTGGTCTCCATCGAGAAGGCGACGCGACAGCCGCTGACGGAGATGACCCTTCCGAGCGTCGACGACGTCAACGCCACCCGGCTCACCCGCTTCGACGACGCGATCACCGCCGCGCTCGCCGAGACCGAGCGGATCGACCGCTTCCGCGACATCATCACCCACTACGTCACGCACCACGACGTGCCCGAGGCCGATGTCGCCGCCGCGCTCGCCGTCGTCGCGCAGGGGGAGACGCCGCTGCTGCTCGACGCGGATGCCGATCAGCCGCGCCGTGAGCGCTTCGACCGGGACCGCGACGACCGCGGCCGCGGCGACGGCGGCCGTGACGGGCGTCGGGAGCGCGACGGGGGCGACCGCCGCCGGTCGAGCGGTCCCACGGCCACCTACCGGATCGAGGTCGGCCGCCGGCACAAGGTCGAGCCGCGGCAGATCGTGGGCGCGCTCGCGAACGAGGGCGGATTCCGCCGGGAGGACTTCGGCGCGATCCAGATCCGCCCCGACTTCTCGCTCGTCGAGCTGCCCGCCGACCTGCCCCCGGGCACGCTGAAGCGCTTGGAGAACACGCGGATCAGCGGTCGCCTGATCGAGATCAAGCCCGATCGCTTCCAGCGCTCCGCCAAGCGCCCTGAGCGTCGCTACCGCGACTGAGGGGCGGGCAGTGAGCGCGTGGCCTCCTCGAGCAGTTCGAGCACGTGACGATACTCCTTCCCGGTCGCCCGCGTCATGCCGAGTTCGCACGTGCGATTGCAGGAAGCGTGACCATCGGCGTCGAGGGCACGCACTTCGGCGGCTTCAGCGGCGGTCGCCGATGCTGTGAGTTCGGGGTGCAGCATCCCGCGGTCACCGGCGAAACCGCAGCATCCCCAGGCATCCGGGACCCTCACCTCGTGGGCGACGGCGTCCCCGACCGTATGAAGTGCCGGGTTCAGCCCCATCTGCGTCGACGAACAGGTCGGATGCAGGACGAGAGTGTCGACGATGGGTGAGATGTCGCCGAGAACGGGCAACACCTCGCGCGCGACGAAGTCGACGGCGTCTTCCGTGCGGTAGGCGAGCCCCGCGTCGTCGAAGATATGTGCGAAGCCCTCTGTGCAGCTCGCGCCGTCGCTCACGATGACGAGCTCGCCGTTCCGCGAAGCACCGCGCACGGAGTCGACGACTCGCCGCACCATGACGTCGCGGCCCGCCGCGTAGCCCTTCGACGTCCACGGCGTCGAGCAGCACAGCGTCTCTATGCCCTCGGGCACGACGACGCTGATGCCCGCGCGTGCGAGGAGTCGTGTGAACGCCGCAGTCACGCCGATGCCGTCACCCGCCGCGCCGAACATGCTGTTGACGCACGCAGGCAGGTACACCGCGATCGGAGCGCGAGCGCCCGCGCCGAGCAGGCCCGCCCGTCCGCGCCTGGCGGGCCCTCCGCCCGGCAGATCTGCGGCGTAGGTCGGCACCGTATCCGCACCGAGAAGTGCGCGCCCTGCCGTCGTCGCCGCCGTCACGAGGCGCGCCGGCACGGCATCGGCGGCCGTCAGTGCGACTGACCCGACCCGCGTCATGGGTCCCCAGACCTTCGCAGCGGCCTTCCACCCGGCCGCGAGCACGGGGTTCGCCTCTTCGCGGCGCAGGCGCTTGATGAGCGAACCCGTGTCGATGAGCACGGGGCATGCCGTGGCGCACATCCCGTCGACGGCACACGTGTCGATGCCCGCGTAGTCGTAGTCGCGGTCGAGTTCGCGCGCGAGGGCGTGGTCTCCGGATGCCTCGGCCCGTGCCGTTGCGCGTCGCACGACGATGCGCTGGCGCGGTGTGAGGGTCAGGTCCTTCGAGGGGCACACGGGCTCGCAGTATCCGCACTCCACGCACCGATCTGCCTCGGCCTCGATGGGCTCGGCGTGCGTGAAGTCACGAAGGTGCGCATGCGGATCATCGCCGATGATGACGCCGGGGTTGAGGATGCCGGTCGGGTCGCACAGCCGCTTCAGCTCGCGCATGACGCCGTACAGCTCGTCGCCGTACTGACGCCGTACGAACGGCGCCATGACGCGCCCGGTGCCGTGCTCGGCTTTGAGGTTGCCGCCCGCGTCGAGCACGAGATCGACCATCTCCTCCGTGAAGCCCGAGAAGCGGGCCATCGCCTCGGCGCCCTCGAAGCGGTCGGTGAGCATGAAGTGGATGTTGCCGTCCTTCGCGTGGCCGAAGATGACGGAGTCGCGGTAGCCGTACCTCTCGAAAAGCAGCTGAAGCCCGTCGCACGTCGATGCGAGCGAGGGGACCGGCACGACGATGTCTTCGAGGAGCGCCGTCGTTCCGGAGGGCCGCGCCCCTGCGACCGATGTGTAGAGGCCCTTCCGGAGCTTCCATGCCGTCGCGCGCGCCTCGACCTCGGACGAGAAGACCGCGGGAGCGCGGAGCGCGATGCTGCCCAGGACGTCCGCGCCGCGCGCCGCGAGCGCTGCGAGTTCGTCATCCCCTGTCGCGTGGTACTCGATGAGCAGTGCCGCCTCCGTCGAGGGGGAGAATCCGAGGATCTGCGCCGGGGCGTCGGCGAACGACTGGCCGACCCGGATGCTCGTGGCATCCATGAGCTCGAGGGTCGCGGCCTCCGTCGCCACGAGTGCCGGGAGCGCCCGCGTCGCGTCGTCCAGGGTCGGGAACACGGCGAGCGTCGTGGTGGTCTTGGGCTTGATCGGCACCGTTCGAAAGGTCGCCTCGGCGACGAACGCGAGAGTCCCCTCGCTGCCGATGACGAGGTGTGCCAGTGCGTGAACGGGGGAGTCGAAGTCGAGCAGCGCGTTGATGCCGTAGCCCATCGTGTTCTTCATGGCGAACTGGCTTTCGATCAGCGCGACCGACTGCGGGTTCGACCGGACACGGCGTTGCAGGCGTATGAGGCCCTCGAAGAGGTCGGGCTCGCGGTTGCGCAGGTGGGTGTCGGCGTCGGGGTCACCCGTATCGATCGTCGTCCCGCTCGGAAGCACGATGACCATCGACTCGAGCGTCCGGTACGTGTTCTCCGTGATGCCGCACGCCATGCCGCTGGAGTTGTTCGCGACGACACCGCCGATCGTGCAGGCGACTTCGCTCGCGGGGTCGGGTCCGAGGCGCCGGCTGTGGCGGAGGAGGCGCGCATTGACTTGTCGCACGGTCGCCCCGGGCTGCACACGCACGCGCATCCCGCCGTCCAGCACGTCGATCCGGCGGAACCCGCGGCGCGTGTCGATGAGGAGGTCGTCACCCGATGCCTGTCCCGACAGGCTCGTGCCGCCCGATCGGAACGTGACGCGCGAGCCGGCCGCACTCGCCGCTCGGAGCACGGCGGCGACCTCCGCCGCATCTTCCGCGACGACGATGGCGCGCGGCGTCAGCAGAAAGTGTGAGGCGTCGCTCGCATACGCGACGCGGTCGATCGCACGGGTCTTGATGCGGGATGCGTCCGCCACCGCCGCCGCGACCGCCGGCGCAATCGATCCAGCTGGCACGGTGGTCGACGGGGTCGTCACCGTGCCTGGGCCTTGCCGATCGCCACGCGCAAGATGCCCTGCGCGTCATCCAGGGCAGCGGTCGTGTCGGCCGGCGGCATCCCGGTCAGGATCGTCAGGATGGCCGGCTTCACCCCACCCCCCACGGCCGTCAGGGCATCAGCGGCCGTGGCGTAGTCGCACCCGGTGATCGTGGCGACCGTCCGAACGGAGCGCGCGTGGAGCTTCTCGTTGGTCGCTTGCAGGTCGACCATGACGCCGTGATAGGTCTTGCCGAGCTTGATCATGCTGAGGGTCGAGAGCATGTTGAGGACGAGCTTCTGGGCGGTGCCTGCCTTCAGCCGTGTCGACCCCGACACGAACTCCGGACCGACCACCGTCTCGATCGCGACGTCAGCATGCCTGCTGATCACCGAGTCCGCATTGGCGGCCACCGAGATCGCCAGAGCGCCGCGTGCGCGGGCGCGGTCGAGTGCGCCGGTGACGTACGGGGTGCGGCCGGAGGCAGATATCCCGACCACAACATCCATGGGTCCGACCGCAAGACGATCGAAGTCCGCGGCGGAGCCGTCGGGGTCATCCTCTGCACCCTCGACGGCAGTCTGGATGGCCCCGGGGCCCCCCGCGACCATGCCCACGACGAGGTCGGGTGACGTGCCGAACGTCGGGGGGCATTCGCTTGCATCGAGCACGCCGACGCGCCCCGCGGTACCGGCGCCGAGGTAGATCAGGCGGCCGCCTCGGCGCAGCCGGTCGGCGATGCCGTCGACGGCGCGCGCGATGTCGTCGCCGGCTGCAGCGACCGCGGCGGGTACGCGGGCGTCCTCGAGGTTCATCGCATCGACGAGATCGCGCGTCGCGAGAGTGTCGAGGTCGGCGCGGTCGACCAGCATCGACTCCGTCGTGAGCGATTCGAGCTCGGAGATGATCGCGCGCAGCGAGGGGGAATCAGAGGACACGATGGATGAGCCTTTCGTGGGGGAGGGTGGCGCGATCGGCGATGAGGAGTGCGCCGTCCATCGCAGATCCGCGCGCGCCCTCGGGTCGCAATCCGGCCTGGGCGAGCGACTCTCGCAGCCGGTTCGCGAACCACGCGTGTGAGGCGAGTCCGCCGAGGACGCTCACCCTGTCGCCGCTACTCGACGCGTCGCGGGTCGTCGCGGTCAGCTCGCGGATGGCCGCGTCGCAGATGCCTCGGGCGACATCGTCGCCGCTGCGGGCGCAGTCGAGCACGACGGGCGCGAAGCGCGCGACCGCGGCAAGGGGATGCTCCTGCTGTGCCAGCCATCGAGGGGCATCGAGGTGCTCGAGGTGCTCGAGGGCTCGCGCAGCGAGAATCGTCTCCGAGCCCGCGCGAAGCGTCGACCGAAGTCCCGCGCGACCGATCCAGTATCCGCTGCCGTGGTCGCCGAGCTCGGGCCCGAGCCCGTCGGTGAGGTCAAAGCCGCCGTCGTCACGCACCCCCAGTGCCACGGCGCCGGTGCCGGCGATGAGAATGGTGCCGACCTCTCCGTCGAGCGCTCCGACATGGGCTGCGACGACATCGGAGGTGACGCTGGCCGGCGTCGACCACCGATCTGCGAGCAGGCGGGCGAGCTCTTCTGCGGCCTCCGGAGCGCTGAGCGCCCCAGCAGCTCCGACCGAGACCGCGTGGAAGGCATGGGACCCGAGCCCGGGTGTGAGGGCGTCGATCCGCGCCTGCGCGGCTCTCGCCCCACCGCTCTCGGCCAGGCCAGGAATTCCGGCGCCCGAGAGCACGGTTCCGATGACGCCGTTGCGGGCGAGGGCGACGCGCGTCGTGGACTTGCCGATGTCGGCGAGGAAGACCGTGCGTACCGTCATGGAGGGCCTCCTGCTCAAGGGGTGCTCGGAAGTTCGTAAGAACTCTACATTGAACTAGCCTTCTGCGTAATTCATTGCCAGAAGTAACGGCGCGCTTCGCGGCCTTGCGCGCTCTGGCGACATACTGGGGCGGGAGGAACCATGAGCATACAATCCACGATCGACGCGACGGCGGGCACGCTCTCGCCGTCGCTCGCGCGGGTAGCTGAGTTCATTCGCGCCAACCCGGCGGCCGTCGTCGACAACACCATCAACGAACTGGCTGCGCTGTGCGACACCTCGGTCGCCTCCGTCGTGCGGTTCTGCCGTTCGATAGGCCTCTCCGGCTATGCGCAGCTCCGTATGGCGCTCGCCTCCGAGATAGGCAAGGAGCGCGCGCAGTTCGGCGACGGGATGAGCTTCGGCTCTGACATCACCGATGCGGACTCGCTCAGCGACATCGTCGCGAAGATTCGCTCCCGTGAGATTCTCGCCATCGAGGAGACGCTCGCGGCGCTCGACGTCGACGACCTCGGTCGTGCCGCCTCGCTCATCAGTGCGTCGGACCGCATTCTGCTGTATGGCGTCGGGGCGAGTCAGTTCATCGCTGCGGACCTCGGCCACAAACTCCTGCGCATCGGCCGCCCCGCCGTCGTGCTCAGCGATCCGCACGAGGCATGGGCCTGTGCCGCACTCCCGCAACCGGGGACGGTCGCCATCGCCTTCTCGCACCGCGGCGAGACCCCCGAGACCAACCGGTTCGTTCAGATCGCGAGTGATGCGGCGGGTTCGACCGTGGGCGTCACGAGCGTGCGTGATTCGACGCTCGGACAGAACGTGGGGATCGTGCTGACGACGCAAGCCCGTGAGACCGACTTCCGGGCCGGGGCGATGGTCAGTCGCATTGCGCAACTGGCGCTCGTGGACTGTCTCTTCACCGCGATCGCGCAGGGTCGCTATCAGCAGACGCTCGAGGCGCTGCGGGTGACGCGCGCCGCGACGCACGGCTCCGGCCGGCCCTGAGGAACGGCTCTGTTGGTAACGGGCATGTAAAACTTCTCCGTTCAACTCGTAATTTCTGAACATTCTTGTCAGAATGGGTTCACCCGAACACAAACTTGATCAGAGAGGGCTTTCGTGAGCTCAGCAGGTCCGTTCGTCCGGCGCTTTCGTGCCGGCGATCTGAACGATCTGGCTGCCGCGTGGACGGCCGCCGCACCCCAAGACGCCATCACCCCCACGCGTCTGCGCGATGTGATCCTGCTCGATCGGAACTTCGACGAGACCGGCCTGTTCATCGCGGAAGAGAACGGCCAGATCGTCGGCGCGTCCTACGCTGTGCGGCGCACCGTCGCCCACGACGGCGATGATCTCGAGCCCGACACAGGCTGGATTCCGTTCTTCTTCGTCGTGCCCTCCGCCCGAGGTCGCGGGCTCGGGCGCACTCTGGTCACTGCGGCCATGGACTGGCTCCGGACGCACGATCGATCGACGGTCGTGTTCTCCGCCTACACCCCCAATTACGTGCTCCCCGGGCTCGACGCCGACCGCTATCCCCAGGCGTCCGCGCTCCTCGCTTCGCTCGGCTTCACCCGCTTCGAACACCCGAGTGCGATGGACCGCACCCTCATCGGATACGCCGTTCCCGATGACGTCGCCGACCGCATCACCGAACTCCGCAAGGCCGGGTGGTACCTCGGTCACCCGACGTCGGACGATCTCGTCGCCCTGATCCGGCTCGCCGGCACAGAGTTCAACTCCGACTGGGCCCGCGCCATCCGAGAAGGAGTGGTGGCTGGCTCCCTGCCGCTCGAACGCATCATCATCGCGAAAGATCCGGCCGGGGCCCTGATCGGGTGGGCGCAGCACGGCACCTACGAACAGGTGATCGAACGCTTCGGGCCCTTCGGAGTCCTGCCGTCGAGCCGCGGCCTCGGCCTCGGCAAAGTCATCCTGCACCTGACGATGCAGAACATGGTCGCCCTCGGCGCCCACTCGGCGTGGTTCCTGTGGGCCGACGAGGGATCGACGGCATCTGGCCTGTACGCAAAGACCGGGTTCATCGCGACCCGGACGTTCGACATCCTCAGCGCTGAGCTGTGAGAGGAAGAGCCCGATGAACAAAACAGTCGTTGCAATCGGAGGTCACATCGGTGACGCCGAACTGATGGCCGGTCCCGTGCTGGCCAAGGTCGTTCTCGAAGGAGGGCGCGCCATCATCATCGACTGCACCTATGGCGAGCGCGGACACCCCCGCCTCACCCCGAGCGAGTACCGCCCCCAGAAACTGCACGAAGCGCAGTTCTTCGCAGATGCGATCGGGGCCGAACTGCACGTGCTCGACTACTCCGACGGGTTCCTCCCCGACGACGAAGAAGTGGCCGAGCACATCTCCGCCATCCTGCGCGAAGCGCGACCGGATGTCGTCATCACCCACTGGTTGTCGTCGATGCACCGTGATCACGAGCGTGCCGCCCAGGCCGCGCTGCGTGCGGTCTTCCTCGCCTCGATTCCGCGCGAGGAGATCTCGGCACCCCGTCACACCGTGCCCACGATCCTCCACGCGGAGAACTGGGAGGACATGGAGGGGTTCGAGGCCGACACCTACATCGAGATCCCGCCCGATGCCTTCGACCGCTGGCTCGAAGGCATCAGCGAGCACGCATTCGCCCGGGGAGAGACCTACGGGTTCCGGTTCATTGACTACTACTCGGCCCTCATGACGGTGAAGGGATGCCTCGTGGGAGCCGAGCGGGCCGTTGCGCTGAAGTCCGCCGGCACGGAGAAGTTCACCCTCGCGGGCCCCTGATCCCCCCTCTCACCCTCGCTGCAGTCACGTCGCACTCACACAGGAAGGCACCACCATGAACAGGAAACGCCAGCTCGCCGCTGCCGGAATCGGCCTCGTGGCCATCGCATCACTCGCCGGCTGCGCCGGGACCACTTCGTCCGCGCCGAGTAACGGCGGCGGCGTCGAGATCACGTACCTCACCCATTGGGGGCCCGAGCAGACGGCTCAGCTCGAGGCTGCGGCCGCCGCGTTCACGGCGGAGAACCCTGATGTCACTATCAAGGTTCAGTCGGTGCCGTTCGATCAGCTGCTCTCGACGCTGGCCACTCAGGGAAGCGGCCCGGATGGCCCGACGATCACCAACATCTACACCGCCTGGCTCCCCCAGCTGGCATCCGATGGGATCGTCGGCCCGGCACCGGCCGACGTCGCCGCTGACGTGACCGCGAACTACGGCGCGGGATTCGCGGCCGCGGCATCCACCGAGGGCAGCGTCTACGGTGTGCCGAACGAGGTCGCGCTCTACCAGCTCAACTACAACACGGAGCTTCTCCAGGCGGCCGGGATCAGCGAAGCGCCCGCCGACTGGGACGCCCTCATCGCCGATGCGGCGGCGCTGAAGGGCGCGGGCGTGAAGAACCCGTACGGCTTCATCACGGCGTGGGGCAACGGCGTCGTCCACCCCTTCCTGTCGCTGCTCGCCTCCAACGGCGGATCGTTCCTCAATGCAGACGGCACCGCATCGGCCTTGACGTCGCCCGAAGCGCTCGAAGTCGCGCGCCTCTATGAAGAGCTCGTGGACAAGGGGCTCACCGACATCTCGCTGTCGACGGCCGATGCCAACACGACCGGTCCGTATCTCGACTCGTTCTCGCAGAACCTCACCGGCATGATCGTGATGGCCAACTGGTGGAAGGGGACGCTCGAGTCGGCGATGGGCGACGGGTTCTCGGACATCGCCAGCGCACCGATCCCGGTCGGTCCGTCGGGCGACGTGTCGTCGTCGATCTCGTACACGTGGGCCAACGTCGTGAGCAGCAAGGCTGACGAAGCCAAGCAGAAGGCCGCGTGGGAGTTCCTCACCTATCTGAACGGCCCGGACTCGGGGGCGGCCGGTTCGTCGGCCATGGGTGACATCCTGGTCGGCATGGGCATCCTGCCGAGCCGCACCAGCGACCTCGACGCGCACGCCGCTGAGCTGAACACCCCGTTCCTCACGTCGTACGTCGAGGCACAGGCCACCGCAACGCCCTTCCCGACGGTCAACGGTGTCGCCGAGGCGACCACTGCCCTCCAGACGGAGCTGGAGGCGCTGTTGAACGGCCAGAAGGACGCTGCCACGGCGATGAAGGATGCCGACGCCGCGGTGAACGCCGCACTGTCCGCCGCCCGCTGAGTTCCCTACCCGCTCGGGGGAAGGGGCATCTCGGTGCCCCTTCCCCCGCGCCTTGACATCGAAGGAGACCGCATGGCGACCGTCACGGTCACGACCGGCCGCAGGGGCCGACGCACGGGCGGCCGGCAACATGTCGGCTTCTGGTCGGCCCTGTTCCTGAGCCCCACCATCCTCGTGATCGGCCTGTTCACGGTGATTCCGCTCATCATCACGGTGGTGATCAGTTTCACCGACTGGTCGGTGTTCCGAGCGCTGGGCGATTGGAATTTCGTCGGTCTGCGCAACTATGAGGCGCTCCTGGCCAACACGACGCGTCTCCAGGCGATCTGGAACACGGTCGCCTACGTCGTCCTGTCCGTCGTCTTCACGGTCCCGCTCGCTGCGCTCGTGGCGATGCTGCTGTACTTCCCGAAGCTCAAGGGGGCGGGCTTCGTCCGCGTGGCGCTGTTCGCCACCTACGTCATTCCGACCATCGCCGTCGTGATCGTCTGGGGCAATCTCTATGCCCCCGGGTACGGCCCCTTCTCCGCCATCTTCACGGCGGTGGGGCTCCCATCGCCGGGATGGCTGAGCGACCCACGCATCGCTCTCTTCTCGGTGGTCATCTTCAACGTGTGGCAGATGCTCGGCTACTACGTGATCCTCATCACGGCGGGGCTGACGCAGATCCCCGAAGAGCTCTACGAGGCCGCGAAGATCGACGGAGCCGGCATCTTCCGCCAGACGTGGTCGGTGACGCTGCCCCTGCTTCGTGCGACGCTGCTCTTCGTGCTCCTCATGACCGTCGTCAACTCGATTCAGGTCTTCGACCCCATCTATCTGCTCACCCGCGGGGGCCCCGCCAACGCAACCAACGTTCTCTCCTACGAGATCCAACGTGCGGCGTTCGAGTACGGCAAGGCGGGCGATGCCGCAGCGCTGTCGGTGTCGCTGTTGATGATCGTCGTACTCGTCGGCGCGATCGCCGTCCTCGTGGTGAGGAGAAGAAAGTGACTCAGATGACCGCGACAGTCATCCCGGAGCCCGCCGCCGTCCGCCGTCGGCCCGCCCGCCCCCGCATCCAGCGCGTCGCGCTCTACGTGATCCTCGTCGGGGTCGCCGTCGTGCCGCTCTTTCCTCTTTACTGGCTCGTCATCTCGTCGTTCAAGACACCGCAGGAGTTCTCACAGATTCCGCCGACGTGGTTTCCCGCAGATCCGACGCTTGGCCAGATGGAGACGGCGCTGACGGCGGTTCCGTTCGCGCAGTCGCTTCTCAACAGCGTGATCATCGCGGGCGGCAGCACCCTGTCGGTGCTGATCACGAGCGTCTTCGCCGGATACGTCTTCGCGAAGCACTCATTCCGTGGGCGTGATGCGATCTTCTGGGCGATCGTCGCGACGATGTTCCTGCCGCCCGTCGTCACACTCGTGCCGCTGTATTCGATGGTCAACGCGATGGGCGTCGGAGACAGCTATATCGGTGTCATGCTTCCGTGGCTCGCCAACGCGTTCGGCATTTTCTTGATGCGGCAGTTCATCATGGGGGTCCCCGATGAGATCATCGAAGCCGCGCGCGTGGACGGTGCGGGCGAAATACGGATCGTGCTCCAGTTCGTCGTACCGCTCATCAAGCCCGCGATGGTCACTTTGGCCGTGTTCATGTTCGTCTACGCGTGGAACAATTTCCTGTGGCCGGTGACCCTCTTGAAGTCCGAAGAGCTCTACCCCGTGGTGCTCACCGTCAACCGTCTCATGGCCTACACGATGAGTTTCGACTTCCGAAACGTGGTGCTGGCCGGAACCCTCGTGGCATCCTTGCCGACGCTGATCATCTTCGTGCTCACTCAGCGCGTGTTCGTTCAGGGGATCGCGTCGACCGGCGTCAAAGGATAAGGCCGGGGCATCCGCTCATACGGCGCCAGATGGCGGGTGGATGCCCCGGGCTTTCCGCCGCGCGGCGGGTCCAGGCGGAGTTCGCGCCCGGGAGCATGGATCGCAACCCATCCGAACGAAGGAGTTCTGATGACGACCACCGACATGCCGCGCCCGCGCTTCGACCCCGAACTCGAGGCGATGCTGACCGTCCTCGCCGAGGCGATGCCACCCACGATCACGCCCGAGATGATCCCGGCGATGCGCGGAGCGGTCATCCCCGGGATGCCGACGCCGAGCGAGATCCTCGAGGCAGCGGGGCTCGTCGCGCGCGACGTCACGATCCCCGGTTACGAGGGCGACGACATCGTCGTGAGCGTCGTCCATGCCGCCGGCCGCACCGGCACGGGGCCCGGTTTTTATCACACGCACGGCGGCGGCATGATCATCGGCGACCGATGGACTGGCATCGCGGCGCTCGCCGAATGGCTGCACCGGTACAACGGCGTCGCCGTCACGGTCGAATACCGCTTGGCGCCCGAGTTCCCCGATCCGTATCCCGTCGAGGACTGCTACGCCGGCCTCGTGTGGACGGCGGAGCACGCCGACGAGCTGGGCATCGAGCCCGGCCGCCTGCTCATCGTGGGCGGCAGCGCGGGTGGGGGTCTGGCGGCCGGCACGGCACTGCTCGCCCGCGACCGTCGTGGTCCGGCCCTGTGCGGCCAGCTGTTGATGTACCCGATGATCGACGACCGCGACAGCACGGTCTCGACCGTCCAGATCGACGGCGTGGGAGTGTGGGATCGCGGCAGCAACGTGACCGGGTGGACGGCTCCGCTCGGCGACCGGCGGGGAACCGACGATGTCTCGATCTACGCCGCGCCGGCGCGCGCGACCGACTTGAGCGGTCTGCCGCCGGCGTTCATCGACTGCGGCAGTGCGGAGGTGTTCCGCGACGAGGACGTCGCGTACGCCACCGCCATCTGGGCCGACGGCGGCGACGCGGAGCTGCACGTGTGGCCGGGCGGATACCACGCGTTCGAGGGCTTCGCGCCTCAGTCCCGTCTCGCGCAGGAGATGACCGCGGCCCGAGACAACTGGATCCGCCGCATCCTCGACTGATCGTCCCCGGGGCGGGCGGCCCGAGCCGCTGCCCGCCCTCGCGAACCCGCCATAGGCTGGGCGCACGCAAGGAGGCGCCATGCAGGAGTTGGCCGGCAGGCTCACCGCGCTCGATCCCGAAGCGAGCGCGTCGCTCAAGGTGATCGCCTCGTTCGACGCGCTCGTCGCGGGCGGCGTGGGCATCGAGGCGCTCGTGCGCGCGGCGGCGGTCCTGGGCGGAACGATCGCGGGCGCGCGGATCGGGGGCCGCACGACACGGGTGGATGCCGACGGCCGTGTCGCTCCGGAGGGGGATGCGGCACAGTGGCCGCAGGTCTCCGACGGCGACGCGACGGTGTGGATCGAGCGCGACGGAGCACCGCACGCCAACGTGTTTAGCCGGGGCTTCGGGTAGCGCGGATGCGGCGACTGGGTAGCGCGGGCGCGGCGACTGGGTAGCGGTCCGCG
>NZ_JBNAFJ010000018.1:0-20107 GCF_049707015.1 Microbacterium sp. CH-015
CGGCCGGGGGCGCGGGTGCGGCCGCCGGGGGCGCGGGTGCGGCCGCCGGGGGCGCGGGGCGCAGAGTGCGGGCGTCGGCGCGCGGCGAGACTCGGTCCCTGCACCGAGACACGCTCTGTGCACCCGTGTCTCGGTGCAGGGACGGTGTCTCGCGATGAGGGGTGTCCCCGGGCGCCGCGCCGGCACCAGGGGCGCCGCGCCGGCCTAGGCGAAGGCCTCCGGCGGCGGGCAGGCGCAGACGAGGTTGCGGTCGCCGTAGGCGTTGTCGATCCGGCGGACGGGGGGCCAGTACTTCGTGCGAACCAGGGTGTGCACGGGGTAGACGGCCTCCTCGCGCGAGTACGGATGCTCCCACGCGCCCTCGATGACCGAGGATGCCGTGTGCGGAGCGTTCACGAGCGGGTTGTCGGCGGCATCCCACTCCCCCGCGCCCACGCGCGACGCCTCGGCACGGATCGCGATCATCGCCTCGATGAACCGTTCGATCTCGCCGAGATCCTCCGACTCCGTCGGCTCGACCATGAGCGTCCCCGCGACCGGGAACGACATCGTCGGCGCGTGGAAGCCGTAGTCGATCAGCCGCTTCGCGACGTCGTCGACGGTGACCCCGGTCTCCTCGCGCAGCGGTCGCAGGTCGAGGATGCACTCATGCGCGACGAGCCCGCCCTCGCCCGAATAGAGCACGGGATAGTGCTCGCGCAGCCGCGTTGCGATGTAGTTCGCCGCGAGGACCGCGGCTCCCGTCGCCTCGCGCAGACCCGCCGCGCCCATCATCCGGATGTACGCCCACGAGATCGGCAGGATGGATGCCGACCCGTACGGCGCCGCCGAGATCGGCCCGCCGTCGAAGACGTACCCGCCCGCGTGCTCCGCACGCTGCGCGAGCGGGTGCGACGGCAGGAACGGCGCGAGGTGCGCCTTCGCCGCCACCGGCCCCACCCCGGGGCCGCCCCCGCCGTGCGGGATCGCGAACGTCTTGTGCAGGTTGAGGTGCGACACGTCGCCCCCCAGGTCGCCGAAGCGCGCGAACCCGACCAGGGCGTTCATGTTCGCCCCGTCGACGTAGACCTGGCCGCCCGCCTCATGCACGGCGGTCGTGATGTCCACGACGTCCTGCTCGTACACGCCGTGCGTCGACGGGTAGGTGATCATGAGGGCGGCGAGCGCATCGGCGTGCGCCGTGATCTTGGCGCGCAGGTCGCCGAGGTCGACGTTGCCCGCGTCGTCGCATGCCACGACGACCACCCGCATGCCGGCGAGGACGGCGGATGCCGCGTTGGTGCCGTGCGCCGATGACGGGATGAGGCACACATCGCGCTGCACGTCGCCGCGCGAGTGGTGGTATCCGCGGATCGCGAGGAGGCCCGCGAGCTCGCCCTGCGACCCGGCGTTCGGCTGCAGCGACACCGCGTCGTACCCGGTGATCTCGGCGAGCCACGACTCGAGCTGCTCGATCAGTACGAGGTAGCCGGCGACGTCCTCGGCGGGCGCAAACGGGTGCACGCGGGAGAACTCCGGCCACGACACGGCCGCCATCTCGGTCGCCGCGTTGAGCTTCATCGTGCACGACCCGAGCGGGATCATGCCGCGGTCCAGCGCATAGTCACGGTCGGCGAGCTGCTTGAGATAGCGCATCATCGCCGTCTCGGAGTGGTGCACGTGGAAGACCGGGTGCGTCAGGAACTCGTCCTCGCGACGGAGTCCGTCGGGAATGTTCGGCTCGGATGCCGCGACGAGCGGCTGGACCGCGAACGCCTCACCCATGCTCCGGACACCGCGCATCGCGTCGTCCGGAACCCCGAGCGCGCGGGCGACCGCGACGAGCTCGCCGATGGTCGTCGTCTCGTCGACCGACACCCCGACCGAGTCGCTGTCGCGGAACCACAGCTGGAATCCGCGCTCACGAGCCGCGGCGATGATCGCCTCGGCCCGCCCGGGCACCGCAACGACGATCGTGTCGAAGAACGCCTCGTGCAGCACCTGGCCCCCGGCGTCAACAATCCAGTCGCGCAGCAGCGCAGCCTTTGCGGCGACCTCCCCGGCGATGCGGCGGAGTCCGTCGGGGCCGTGGTAGACCGCGTACATCGACGCCATGACCGCCAGCAGAACCTGCGCGGTGCAGATGTTCGACGTGGCCTTCTCGCGGCGGATGTGCTGTTCCCGCGTCTGCAGCGACAGGCGATAGGCGGGCTTGCCCTCGGCATCCTGCGACACGCCCACGAGCCGGCCCGGCAGCTGCCGCTCGAGACCCGCCCGCACGGCCATGTAGCCGGCGTGCGGCCCGCCGAAGCCGAGCGGCACGCCGAAGCGCTGCGTCGTTCCGACGGCGATGTCGGCGCCCAGTGAACCCGGCGACCGCAGGAGCGTGAGGGCCAGCAGGTCGGCCGCGACGACAGCGAGGCCGCCCTGGGCCTGCACGGTGGCGATGGCCTCCGACGGGTCCCAGACCCGCCCGGTGGCGCCGGGGTATTGGATGAACGCCCCGAAGACCTCGACCGGCGCGGGCGTTTCGTCTCGCTGCGCTCGCTCAACGACCGGTGCGGGCGCCCCCGCCGCGGCCGACCCCGCCGCGGGCTCAACGACCGGTGCGGGCGCCCCCGCCGCGGCCGACACGACCGACCCCGCGAAGTCGGTCTCGACGAGCTCGATCCCGAGCGCGGCGGCGCGATGCGCGAGCAGCGCCTTGGTCTGCGGCAGCGCGTCGGCGTCGACGAGGAAGACGTTCGACGTCGACTTCGAGGCGCGGCGCGCCACCAGCATCCCCTCGACGACGGCTGTGGACTCATCGAGCATCGAGGCGTTCGCCGTCGCGAGACCGGTCAGGTCGGTCACCATCGTCTGGAAGTTGATGAGCGCCTCGAGGCGACCCTGCGAGATCTCCGGCTGGTACGGCGTGTAGGCGGTGTACCAGGACGGATTCTCGAAGACGTTCCGCGCGATGACTGACGGCGTGATCGTGTCGTAGTAGCCGAGCCCGATCATGGGCCGGGCGGGGCGGTTCAGGGCGGCGAACGACCGCAGCTCCGCGAGCGCCTCGGACTCCGTCGCCGCCGGCGGCAGCACCGAATCGGCGATCGGTGCGGCATGGATGGATGCCGGGACCGCCCGCTCCACGAGCGCCTCGACACTGTCGTAGCCGAGCGCACCGAGCATGGCGGACCGTGCCGCGGCGTCGGTGCCGATGTGACGGTCGACGAACGCGGTCACGCCTCGCCGCCCGTGAGCGCGACGTAGGCGGCGCGGTCGAGAAGCGCGGCGACGTCGGCGGGGTCGACCTGGATCTTCACGAGCCAGGCGCCGAACGCGTCGGCGTTGACCTGCGACGGGTCGTCGACGACGGCGTCGTTGATCTCGACGACCTCGCCGGTGAGCGGGGCGTACAGCTCGCCCACCGACTTCGTCGACTCGATCTCACCGCAGACCGCGCCGGCGGTGACGGTCGTGCCGACTGCCGGGAGGTCGACGTAGACGACGTCGCCGAGTTTGTCGGCCGCGTAGTCGGTGATGCCGACGGTGGCGACGTCGCCGGACAGGGCGACCCACTCGTGCTCGGCGGTGTACTTGAGGTCGGTCAGCTCGGTCATGCGGTCCTCCGGTAGAAAGGCAGTGCGGTCACGGTTGCGGAAATGCGGGTTCCCCGCACGTCGATGAGGAGTGAGGTGCCCACCGCGGCGGATGCCGGGGCGACGAACGCCAGCGCAATGGGGTAGCCGAGGGTGGGACTGAGCGCACCGCTCGTGATCTCGCCGACGGGCGCGCCGCCGTCGGCATCGAGCACGGCGTAGCCGGCACGGCCGGCGCGGCGTCCGTCGGCGACGAGACCGACGAGCACCGGCAGGTCGTCGGATGCCGCGGCCAACGCCGCCTTGCCGATGAAGTCCGCTTTGTCCATCGCGACGACGCGGCCGAGACCCGCCTGCGCCGGAAGGATGTCGGTCGACAGCTCGTGTCCGTGCAGCGGCATGCCCGCCTCGAGGCGGAGCGTGTCACGGGCGGCGAGACCGGCGGGAACGAGCCCGAGCGGCGTACCGGCCACCAGCAGCGCGTCCCACAGCGCCGGCGCGAGCGCGTTCGGGATCATGAGCTCGAAGCCGTCCTCGCCGGTGTACCCGGTGCGGGCGATGAAGAGCGGCTCCCCCTGGAATGTGCCGCCCGACCAGGCGTAGTAGCCGAGATCGGCGAGCGTCGGGGCCACGTCGGCGATGCCCGCGGTGGTCTCGACGATCTCGAGGGCGCGGGGTCCCTGCACGGCGATGAGCGCGTACGCGTCGGAAACGTCCTCGACGGCGGCGTCGGCGGCGTGGCCGCGCACACGCTCCGCGAACGCCGCGGCCACTGCTTCGCGGTTGCCGGCGTTGGAGATCACGAGGAACCGCTCGTCGGCGAGGCGGTAGACGATGACGTCGTCGAGAACGCCACCGGCATCCGTCAGCAGCAGCGAGTACTTCGCCTTGCCGGTCTTCATGGTCGAGATCCGGCCGGCCAGCGCGTCGTCGAGGATGGCGCCCGCGCCGGCGCCGGTCACCAGGAACTCGGCCATGTGTGAGATGTCGAACAGGCCGGCCGCCTGCCGCACCGCGTGGTGCTCGCCGAGGTCAGAGGTGTAGCGGACGGGCATGTCCCAGCCGCCGAAGTCGGTGAAGGACGCGCCGAGCGCGGCGTGTCGCTCGTGCAGAGGGGTGGTGCGGGTGGCGGACATGAGTTCTCCCGTCGCGGGCGGGCGGATGCCGGGACCGGCAGCCGGGAACTCCCCCTCTGTCATGGGCCTGAGAGCTTCACCCCGTGGGGCTTTCACCGTCGGCGGATCGGGAGCGTGGCGGGAAGATGTCCCGCTGCGCTCGAAATCGCTTTTCAGAGCGGCCGGACGAGAGCGGTACGCGGACCTGAGAGATTGGCGGGGAGGCTTGCTCCTTCGGTGCCCGGTCCACCAGGGGCGGATGCCGGGGCTCTCCCGCACTCGTCATGCGGCCTGTGTTCGGTTGTCCGGCCAGCATATCTCGTGGCGGCGCCGGACACGACGCGGGATTTGCCCTTCAGGTCGAGGTGACTATAAGATCGACGAGAGGTTATGGTCACTATGACTCAAACACACGCAGCCCCCACTGCCGCCGGCGACATCCGCGTCGCCGTGTCGACCGTGATCTTCAGCCTGCGCCGCGACCCCGGCAGCGACCGCGCCAGTGTCGTCCTGCCCCTCGTCCGGCGCACCCGCGATCCGCATGAAGGGGCCTGGGCGCTTCCCGGCGGCTGGCTGGACGCCGCCGAAGAACTGGAGACCGCGGCATCCCGCACCCTCGCCGAGACGACGGGACTGGCGCCGAGCTACCTCGAACAGCTGTACGCGTTCGGCGATGTGCACCGCTCCCCCACGCGCGTCGTGTCGATCGTGTACTGGGCGCTGTTGCGGGAGGGACCGCTGCTGGCGCCGGCATCCGAGAACGTCGCGTGGTTCGACGCGGCCACGCTGCCGCCCCTCGCCTTCGATCACAACCACATCGTCGACTACGCGCTGTGGCGCCTGCGCAACAAGGTCGGCTACAGCCGCATCGCCCACGGGCTGCTGCCGGAGCTGTTCACGCTCGCCGACCTGCGCGAGGTGTACGAGGCGATCCTCGGCCGCGACCTCGACCCCGCCAATTTCCGGCGCCAGGTCGAGAACTCCGGCACCCTCATCTCCACCGAGCAGTTCCGCACCGGCAGTCACCGTCCGGCGCGGCTGTACCGCTACAACCACGACGTCGAGCTCGCCGAACGCGGGCCGCTGCCGACCGAACCCCACCCGGAGGTGCTGTCATGACCGCCCTGCCCCTCACCCTGCAGCCGCGCCCCGCGGAGCCCGTCGACCCCAGCGTCGACCACGCGATCCTCGCGATCGTCTCCGGAGCCTCGACCGCGGCGACCTGCACGACCGACCTCGCCGCCGGCCCCTGGGACTTCGACACGCGGCCCGGCTACGGTCCCGGCTCGTCGATGGGTGACGTCATCCCCGGCGGCGCGCCCCGCCAGGGCGAGCTGCCGGCGGAGTACCGGGAGGCGTCGGAGGCCGAGCTGCACGCTCGCATCACCGCCGCCAAGGAGGTGCTCGGCGACCGGGTCGTGGTGCTCGGCCACTTCTATCAACGCGAAGAGGTCGTCACCCACGCCGACTACGTGGGCGACTCGTTCCAGCTCGCGAACGCCGCGCTCGAGCATCCGCACGCCGAGGCCATCGTCTTCTGCGGCGTGCACTTCATGGCCGAGACCGCCGATCTGCTCTCGCGTCCCGAACAGGCCGTGATCCTGCCGAACCTCGCCGCCGGCTGCTCGATGGCCGACATGGCCTCGATCGACGAGGTCGAGGAGTGCTGGGAGCAGCTGGCGGACCTCTACGGACCGCTCGATGTCCGCGGCGCGGACGGGCTCGTCCCCGTCATCCCCGTCACGTACATGAACTCGTCCGCCGCGATCAAGGGCTTCGTCGGCCGGCACGGCGGCATCGTCTGCACGTCGTCCAACGCGCGCACCGTGCTGGAATGGGCGCTCGCCCGCGGCCGCCGCGTGCTGTTCTTCCCCGACCAGCACCTGGGCCGCAACACCGCGAAGGCGATGGGCGTCCCCCTCGAGCAGATGCCGATGTGGAACCCGCGCAAGCCCCTCGGCGGGTCGTCCGCCGCGGACCTCGCCGACGCCCGCGTCATCCTCTGGCACGGCTTCTGCTCGGTACACCGCCGGTTCACCGTGGAGCAGATCGAGCGCGCCCGCGCCGAGCACCCGGGCGTCCGCGTCATCGTGCACCCGGAGTGCCCGATGGCGGTCGTCGATGCCGCCGACGAGGCCGGCTCGACCGACTACATCCGCAAGGCGATCGCCGCGGCGACCGAGCCGACGACGTTCGCCATCGGCACCGAGATCAACCTCGTCCAGCGGCTCGCGGCGCAGTTCCCGCAGCACGAGATCTTCTGCCTCGACCCGGTCGTGTGCCCGTGCTCGACGATGTACCGCATCCACCCCGGCTACCTCGCCTGGGTGCTGGAGCGACTCGTCGCGGGCGAGGTCGTCAACCGGATCACGGTGCCCGCCGACGTCGCCGAGCCGGCACGTCTCGCCCTCGAGCGGATGCTGGCGGCGAAGCCGTGACACGCGGCGACCTCGAGCGGGCGCAACCCGGCGAGGACCCGACATCGCCGCGGGTCGTCGTCGTGGGCTCGGGCATCGCCGGGCTCACCGCGGCGCTGCATGCCGCGGCATCCGGCTGCGCGGTCACCGTCGTGACGAAAGACGTGCTCGAGCACGCCAACACGCGCTTCGCGCAGGGCGGGATCGCCGGGGTCATGTTCGACGACGACAGCGCCGCCGCGCACGAGCGCGACACCCTCATCGCGGGCGCGGGCCTGTGCGACCCGGACGCGGTGCGGGTTCTCGTCACCGAAGGGCCGACGCGGATCCGTGAGCTCATCGCGCTCGGAGTCGCGTTCGACCGCGCCGCCGACGGCACGTATGTCAAGGGGCTCGAGGCCGCTCACTCCTATCCGCGTGTGCTGCACGCCGGGGGCGACGCGACCGGCAGCGTCATCGAGAAGGCTCTCGTGGCGCGCGTGCACGCCAGCGGGGCGCAGATCATCGAGCACGCGTTCCTCGTCAACCTCCTCCTTCGCGGCGGCCGGGTCGCGGGGGTCGACCTGCTCGTCGACGACCGGCGCCGCGCGGCGATCGAGGCGGATGCCGTCGTGCTCGCCACCGGCGGCGCCGGCTGCCTCTACGCGCACACGACGAACCCGTCGGTCGCCACCGGCGACGGCATCGCCGCGGCGCTCCGCGCCGGGGCGACGGTGTCGGACCTCGAGTTCTTCCAGTTCCACCCGACGGTGCTCGCCGACGGCGATGCCTTCCTGGTGTCCGAAGCCGTCCGCGGCGAGGGGGCCGTGCTCCGCGACGAACAGGGGCGCCGGTTCATGCTCGACGTGCACCCCGACGCCGAGCTGGCTCCCCGCGATGTCGTGGCCCGCGCGATCGCAGAGGTGATGGCGGGGCAGGGTGGCCGGCCGGTGCTCCTGGACGCCACGGGCCTGCGTCCGACGCGCAAGCAGACGGCATCCTTCCTCGCGCAGCGCTTCCCGACGATCGACGCGGCCGTCCGCGCGCGGGGCCTCGACTGGGCCCGCGAGCCCGTCCCCGTGACGACCGCCGCCCACTATCTGATGGGCGGCGTCGACACCGACCTGCACGGGCGCACGGACATCCCCGGGCTGTACGCGGTCGGCGAGGTCGCCCGAACCGGTGTGCACGGCGCCAACCGGCTGGCGTCGAACTCCCTGCTGGAGGGAGCGGTGTTCGGTGCCCGCGCCGGCGACGCGATCGCGTCCGACGTCGCTGGGGCCTTCTGGCCTGCCGCAACCCGCCCCGCCACCCCCGCCACACCCACGCCCGCCGCAACCGCGCCCGCCGACGCGCCGGCGTTCGGGCGACCGGCGCTGCAGGGGCTCATGTGGGAGCACGTCGGACTCGTGCGCGACGCGGCGGGTCTGGAGTTCGCCGCCGCCGTCATCGCGGGGTGGCGTGCGCGGCCGCGCACGCCGGCCACCGAGGCCGACGTCGAGGACGAGAACCTGCTGCAGGTCGCCGCCGCCCTCGTCGCGGCCGCTCTCGCGCGCACCGACTCGGTGGGTGCACACGTCCGGCGCGACGAGACTCCACGGATTCGTGCGCTCACACCCGCAGAAGGGCCGGAAACGGCCGCGGAGCGCACGGATCCGTGGAGTTCGATCACCGCCGCCGCGCAGAAGGAGTCGGCCGCATGCTGAACCGCAGCCACATCGACACGGTCGTGCGCGCCGCGCTCGACGAAGACGCGCCCTGGGGCGACCTCACGAGCACGACCCTCATTCCGGCGGAGGCCGCGGCCACCGCCGACCTCGTCGCGCGCGAGGACGGCGTCTTCAGCGGTGGGGACGTGTTCGCCGCCGCCTTCACGCTGACCGACCCGCGCATCGCGGTGGACCTGCCCGTCGCGGACGGCGACGGGTTCGCCGCCGGCGCGGTGCTCGCGAGCGTCACGGGCCCCGCCCGCGGCGTGCTGACCGCGGAGCGGATCGGGCTCAACTTCGTGCAGCGGATGAGCGGCATCGCCACCCTCACCCGCCGCTACGTCGACGCCGTCGCGGGCACCGGCGCACGCATCGCCGACACCCGCAAGACCACGCCCGGCCTGCGCGCCCTCGAACGGCACGCCGTCCGCAGCGGCGGCGGTCACAACCACCGGTTCTCACTGTCGGACGCGGTCATGGCGAAGGACAACCACCTCGCCGTGCTCACCGCGGACGGGCAGAGCATTCCCGACGCGCTGCGCGCGGCGATCGCCGCGCTCCCCCACACCGCGCACGTCGAGGTGGAGGTCGACCGGATCGACCAGATCGAGCCGGTGCTCGCCGCAGGAACCGGGCCGCGCGGAATCGGCACGATCATGCTCGACAACTTCTCCCTCGACGACCTCCGCGCCGGCGTCGCGCTGATCGCCGGCCGCACGACGGTGGAGGCCTCCGGGGGCGTGAGCCTGGAGACCGTGCGCGCGATCGCCGAGACCGGCGTCGACGTCATCTCGATCGGGGCGCTCACGCACTCCGCCCGCGCGCTGGACCTGGGCCTCGACGTCCGCATCGCGCTGCGGGGCTGAACCGCCGATGCGCTACCTGGATCACGCCGCAACCACGCCGGTGCGCCCCGAGGTCCTCGAAGCGATGCTGCCGCGGCAGCCGCCCTCGACGACGCCCGCCGTCGGGTCGCGCGCATCGTCGGCATGCGCCCCGGCGACATCGTGTTCACCTCGGGGGGCACCGAGGCGGACAACCTCGCGATCAAGGGGCTCGCCATCGGCGCAGCCCAGCACCGGGGTGCGCCGGTCCACGTCATCACCACGACGATCGAGCATGAGGCCGTGCTCGCGTCGTGCGACTACCTCGAGCGCGTGCACGGCTTCGCGGTCACCCGCGTCGGCGTCGACGCCGACGGTCGCGTCGACCCCGCCGACATCGCGGCGGCGCTCCGGCCCGACACGGCGCTCGTGAGCGTCGGCTACGCCAACAACGAGATCGGCACGGTTCAGGATGCCGCGGCCATCGCCGCCGCGCTCGCTTCGGCATCCGCGGCGGTCCCTCTTCACCTCGACGCCGTGCAGGCGGCGGGGTGGCTGCCGCTGTCGGGGACCGGCGCCGACGCCCTGTCGATCGCCGGCCACAAGGTCGGTGCGCCGCAGGGGATCGGCGTGCTCGCCGTCCGCGGCCGCCTGCCGCTGGAGCCGCTCCTGCACGGCGGCGGTCAGGAACGGGACCGGCGCAGCGGCACCGAGAACGTCGCCGGCGCCGTTGCCATCGCCACCGCGCTGGAACTCGCCGAGGCCGAGCGCCCCGCCGCGGCCGACCGCGTGGCGCGGCTGCGCGACGGGTTCATCGCGCGAGTGCTCGACCGGGTCCCCTCCGCGCGGCTGACGGGGCACCCGGTGCACCGTCTGCCGGGAACAGCGAGCTTCGCGTTCGCCGGCACGAGCGGCGAAGCGGTGCTGCTCGAGCTGGAGCGCCGGGGCATCGTCAGCTCCAGCGGCTCGGCGTGCGCGGCCGGCAGCGACGAGCCCTCGCACGTGCTGCTCGCGCTCGGCATCGCGCCCGAGGTCGCGCAGACCGCGGTCCGCTTCACGTTCGGTCACGACCTCGGACGGTCCGGACCGCACCGCGCCGCGGGCGCGCCGCGCATGCCGAGTGAGGCCCGGGACGCCGCCACGGCGGACCTCGCCGCCGTCGCCGACGCGGTCGCCGCTGCCGTCGCGGCGGTACGATCGGGCGCGTGAGCCCGACACCCGCCGACCCGATCGTCACCGTCATCGTTCCGGGTCGCGACGTCGCCGCCTACGCTGCCGACGCTCTCGCCTCGCTGCAGGCGCAGACCCTCGACACCTGGCGCGCGATCCTCGTCGACGACGGATCGACGGATGCCACCGGGGCGCTGTTCGCGCATGCCGCGGCATCCGACCCCCGCTTCACCGTGCTCACCCACCCGACCCCGCGCGGACTGGGCGCGGCGCGCAACGCCGCGCTCGATCTCGTCGAGACGCCCTTCGTCGGGTTCCTCGATGGCGACGACGTCCTCACCCCCGACGCGCTGCGACGGCTCACCGCGACGCTCACCCGCAGCGGCAGCGACATCGTGGCGGGGGCCTACGTGCGGCTGCGGCCCGACGAGACCGGCGGTTACACCCCCGGGATGGTGCAGCCGTGGGTGCGGGCGGCGACCGAACCAGAACGGCTCGGCGTCTCACTCGCCGAGCATCCCGACGTGTCGGGGAACATCGTCGCGTGGTCCAAAGTGAGCCGCGTCGAGCTGTGGCGCCGCGCCGGCATCCGCTTTCCGGAGGGCAGGCTCTACGAGGACCAGGTGGTCGCGCAGCGCCTGTACACGACCGCGCGGGCGATCGACGTGATCCCCGACGTCGTGGTCCACTGGCGCGAGCGCGCCGACGGCTCGTCCATCACCCAGCACAAGGACTCCGTCGCCGTGCTGTCGGACTATTTGGAGGCGATGCGCGCGGGAATCGCCGTGCTCGACGCCGCCGGCCATCGCGCCGCCGTCCGCGCCCGCGTGCGCCTCATCCTCGACATGGACGTACCGCCCCTCGTCGCGATCGCGCAGCGCCACCCCGACGACGCCTACCGGCGAGTGCTCGGCGCGTTCGTGGCCGAACTCGCGACGCGGGCGGATGCCGAGGACATCGCTCTCGATGATGCGACGGAGTCGCTGCGTAGCGCCGCCGCGCTGTGGTGACAACCCCGGGTGCGCCGCCGCATCGCGCCGTTAGAGTGTGCGCATGAGCGACACTCACGCGATCCCCGAAGAACCCCACGGCCCCGACCTGACCGAGCTGCGTGCGGAGATCGACGAGCTCGCCTCCCAGTCGACGGAGGAGCTGGTCAGCCCGGCCCCGAAGATCGTCGAGGAGAACGAGCCGACGCCCGCGCCGACCGACCCGATCGGCTCGGAGGACTGGGACGACACCGAGCCCGCCTGAGCCGCGGTCACTCCAGCGGCGGCCACCCCGCCTCGTCGACCGCCCTGTCGGCTGCGCCCGTCGGATCTGCCACGAGCCGCGCCGCGTCGGCCCCGGCGGCGCCCGCGGGCGCCCGGTCCGCGCGCCGGTCGGGGAGGTCCGCCGCGGGCTGAGCCTCTTCGAGACCTTCGATGCGCGCGGCGGCCATCTGCTGGGCGGCCAGTTCGGCGTAGAGACCGTCGAGCGCGAGCAGTTCGGCATGGGTGCCGGACTCCACGATCCGGCCGGCTTCGATGACGTGGATGACATCGGCGCCGATGACCGTGGACAGCCGGTGCGCGATCGACAGCGTGGTCCGGCCCTGCGCGACGCTGTCGATGGCCTCCTGCACGACGCGCTCCGACACGGTGTCCAGCGCGCTCGTCGCCTCGTCGAGCAGCAGCACCGGCGGGTCCTTCAGCAGCACCCGTGCGATCGCGATCCGCTGCTTCTCACCGCCGGAGAGCCGGTAGCCGCGCTCCCCCACGATCGTGTCGTAGCCGTGCTCGAACCCGGTGATGATGTGGTGGATGTTCGCCGCGACGCAGGCCGCCTCCACCTCGGCATCCGTCGCATCGGGCTTGGCGTACCGCAGGTTCTCGCGGATCGTGGCGTGGAAGAGGTAGGTCTCCTGCGACACGATGCCGACGTGGTCGATGATCGATTCGTGCCGCAGCGACCGCACGTCGGCGCCGCTGAACAGCACGCTGCCGGCGGAGGCCTCGTAGAACCGCGGTGCGAGGTAGAGCACCGTCGTCTTGCCCGCGCCGGAGGGACCCACGAACGCGACATGCTGTCCGGGCTCGGCGACGAACGATACCCCGCCGAGCGTGGGGCGTGCGTCGGCGGCGGCGTCGGGGTATCGGAAGACGACGTCCCGGAACTCGATGCGCCCGACCGGTCCCGGCGCCTGGGCGACGTCGATCGCGTCGGGGGCATCGCTGATGGCGGGCACGAGATCGAGATACTCGAAGATGCGGGCGAACAGGGCGCGTGAGGTCTGGAGGTCCAAGGCGACGCGCATGAGCCCCATGAGCGGCTGCAGCAACCGTGCCTGCACCGTCGTGAACGCGACGACGGTGCCGGCGGTGATCGCGCCGCTGCCGCCGGCGATCAGGTATCCCGACACGAGGTAGATGACCGCGGGCACCGATGCCATGAGCACCTGCACGACGGCGAAGAACCCCTGGCCGCTCATGGCGCGCTGCACCTGGAGCCGCACCTGGTTGACGTTCTCGTCGCGATAGCGCTGCGACTCGGTGCGCTGCCGGTTGAACGCCTTCGACAGCAGGATGCCGCTGACCGACAGCGTCTCCTGGGTGATGCTGGTCAACTCCGACAGCGATTCCTGCGTCTGTCCCGCGATGCGCGCCCGCACCTGACCGACGCGTCGCTGCACGAAGATGAGCACCGGCATGAGGATCACGGCGATGAGAGTCAGCCGCCAGTCGATGAGGATCATCGCGACGAGTGCGGACACGACGGTGACGGCGTTGCCGAGGATGCTCGTGACGGTGTTCGTGAGCACGCCCGAGACGCCGCCGACGTCGTTCTGGAGGCGCGACTGGATGACGCCGGTCTTCGTCCGCGTGAAGAACCCGAGCTCCATCGCCTGCAGATGATCGAACAGCTTCACCCGCAGATCGCCCGTGACGCGGTTGCCGACGGTGGCGGTCAGCCACGTCTGCGCGACGCCGAGCACCGCCGACAGCAGGAACAGCCCGATCATGGCGGCCACGAGGCGGACGAGCAGACCGAGGTCGGGCGCGCCGCCCGCGGTCGGGAACAGCGCGTCGTCGAAGATACGCTGCACGATCAGCGGCGGGATCACCCCGATGGCCGCGCCGGCGACGACGAGGATGCCGGTGACGACGATCCGGCCGAGGTACGGCCGGAACAGTGCCATGACGCGCGCGCCGAGGTCGGGGATCTCGGGCGCCTGCGCGTTGAGCCGGCGCTGGGCCGCCTCGTCGACCCCGCGGAAGGCCGCGCCACCGCGGGCGGCGGGACCGCCGCCCCCTCCGCCCATTGCCATGATCGCCAGCCTACGGCCGGATGCCGACAGCGCGGCCCGGCCGCATCACGCGCACCTCAGCCGAGCCCCGCGACGAGGTTGATGACGGTGGCGAGGATGACGGCGCCGAACAGGTAGGCCAGCATGGTCTGCCCGATGACGATGCGCCGGATCGCGGTCGAGCCGACGTCGGTGTCGGCGACCTGGTAGGTCATGCCGAGCCCCACCGAGAAGTAGGCGAAGTCGACGTAGCTCGGGTCCTCGTTCTGGTGGAAGTCGATGCCGCCGGAGGGGTGGGAGAAGAACAGATGCGCGTAGCGCAGCATGTAGTCCACCTGGATGAGCGCCCACGACGACGCGACGGCGACGACGGCGAGGCCGGCGAGCACCGAGGCGCGCACCGGGTCGGCATCGCGGGTCTGGATCAGCACGATGCCGACCGCGCTGAGGCTCACGAGGCTTCCCACCAGCGCGATCAGCCGCCCGACCCGCCGCCCCGGGTCCTCGCGTGTCGCGTGGGTACGGGTGGCCGCGGCATCCATCGGCCAGGTCACCCGCAGGATCCACGCCGTGTTCGTCAGCGCCAGCGACGACCAGCCGCTCAGCAGCGCCGCGGCCAGCCCCAGCCAGGGCGCGACCGCGATCGCGACGGCGAGGCCGATCAGGATGCTCACGGTCCCGCGGAGGACGAGGGTGTGGTGCGGCGGGGTCTTCATGGACCGATCGTGCCACTGGAGGCGGGAATGCGATGTCGTCCCGCGCGGTTATCGTTGAGGTCCGCCCGGCTGACCGCGGCGCGCTCCCCCTGCCTGCACGACACTCGAGGAGACACCGCCATGACCGCGACCGACACCGTCAAGACGACCACCGGCCCGATCCTCACCCCGGCGCAGAACCGCGTCGTGTGGCTGCTGCTGGCGGCGGCCTTCGTCGCGATCCTCAACGAGACGACGATGGGCGTCGCGATCCCGCACCTCATCGACGACCTCGGCATCACCGCCGTCGCCGCGCAGTGGCTGACGACGGCGTTCATGCTCACGATGGCCGTCGTCATCCCGACCACCGGCTTCCTGCTGCGCCGCTTCACGACCCGCGCCATGTTCGGCGCGGCGATGGGGCTGTTCTCGACCGGAACGCTCGTCGCCCTTCTGGCACCGGGCTTCGAGGTGCTGCTCGCCGGCCGGGTCATCCAGGCGTCGGGCACGGCGATCGTCATGCCATTGCTCATGACGACGCTGATGAGCGTCGTGCCGGCTCAGCACCGCGGCCGCATGATGGGGCGCGTGAGCGTCGTCATCTCGCTCGCACCGGCGATCGGACCGACGATGGCGGGGCTCGTCCTCGACAACCTCACGTGGCGGTGGATCTTCGCGATCGTGCTGCCGGTGGCCATTGCGGCACTCATCGCGGGCGTGCGCTGGATCCCGAACATCGGCGAGCAGACGCACGCGCCCATCGATGTGCTGTCGGTCGTGCTGTCGGCGCTCGGCTTCGGCGGCCTGGTGTTCGGTCTCAGCCAGATCGGCGGCGGCGGCCACGGCACCGACCCCGCCGCGCTGGCCGCGGCGACCGCCGCCACCACGACCCTCGTGGTGGCCCTCGTGATCGGCGCCGTGACGCTGGGTCTCTTCCTGTGGCGTCAGGTCGCGCTGCAGCGCAAGGACGACGCGCTGCTGGACCTCCGCATCTTCCGATCCGGCAACTTCTCGCTGTCGGTCGCGCACTTCGCCGTGATGTCGATGGCCTTCTTCGGCACCATCACCGCTCTGCCGCTGTACCTGCAGAACACGGTCGGGCTGTCGGCGAGCGAGTCGGGTCTGGTCGTCCTGCCCGGTGCGCTGGCGATGGGACTGCTGGGGCCCGTGATCGGGCGCATCTACGACCGCTGGGGCACGCGTGTGCTCCTGCTGCCGGGGACGATCATCGTGCTGGCGATCCTGTGGGGCTTCACGACGCTGACCGAGTCGACGCCGGTGTGGATCCTCGTGGTCACGCAGACGGTGCTCTCGATCGGGCTGGCGATGTCGTTCACGCCGCTGTTCACGGCATCCCTCGGCTCACTCGAGCCGAAGTACTACTCCTACGGCAGCGCCACGGTCTCGACCGTGCAGCAGGTCGCCGGGGCTGCGGGGATCGCGGTGCTCATCGCCGTCATGTCGTCGGTGTCGCAGGCCGCCGTGGATTCCGGTGCGGCGGATGCCGCCGCGGGTGCGGCCGGGGCGCGCGCGGCGTTCCTGCTGGCCGCGATCATCGGGACCCCGCTGCTCATCAGCGCGTTCCTCATCCGCAAGCCGGCCGACGCCCCCGAGGGGATGCCCGCCGCGCACTGACGCGGCTCGATGTATCCGGCGGGCACTGCCCGCACTCCTCTCAGCGACGACACCGGCGTACCATCGGCGGTGCGAGAAGGAGACGGTCATGATCATCACGACCCCGGACCCCGCTGCTGCCGCCGGCTACGTTGCCGACCTCTATCGCGAGGACCTGGAGACGGACGGGTTCGTCTTCAGTCACACGCGTGCCATGGCCGTGAACCCGGAGGCGCTGCGGGCATTCGAGACGCTGATCCACGCGATCGTGCCTTCGATCGGGATTCGCACCTACGAGCTGGCGACGCTGGCCGCGGCCGCCGCGATCGGCTCACCCCACTGCCTGCTCGCCCACGGACGCAAGGCGCTGCGTGCCGAGGCGGTGGACGAGACCCAGTTGGCGAACATCGTCACGGGAGCGGACGATGAGACGCTCAGCGCGGCCGACCACGCCGTCCTCGATTTCGCTCGCCGACTGTCGACCGATCCCGGCGACATGACCGACGCCGACGCGCAGGCGCTGCGCGACGCGGGATTCGACGACCGTCAGATCGTCGACATCACCCTGGCGGCCGCCGCGCGCAACTACTTCAGTCGCGCGCTGCAGGCGCTCGCCGTTCCTGTGGAGGATGGCCTGGCCGGGCTCGATCCGCACCTGCGCCGCGTGCTGCGCGCCGCCGGAGGACTGGAGGCGGACGCCGCCGCGGAGGCGTGAGGCGAGGCGGTCAGTTCGTGCTGCAGCATCCTCCGCCGCAGCAGGACGCGCCGTCCTCGACGACGGTCAGCAGGTTCTTGTCATCGCTGACGGGCTGGAGCTGCGGGGTGGAGAGGTTCGAGGTCGCCATGAATCGATGATACGTCGCTGTCAACCCCCGGGCGCGGCGGCAGACCGGGACGTAGCGTCGAGGTCATGAGCACTCTGACAGGGAAGAAGGTCGCGTTCGTCGCGACCGACGGTTTCGAAGACAGTGAGCTGACCTCGCCGTGGAAGGCGGTGACGGATGCCGGCGCCACAGCGGTCCTGGTCTCCCCCGAGTCCGGAAGCATCGAGGGAAAGAACGGGCATTCGCAGTCGGTGGACCTCGCCTCGCGCGACGCCAGCGCGTCGGATTTCGACGCGCTCGTGCTGCCGGGCGGCGTCGTGAACGCCGATCATCTGCGGATGGACGAGGCATCGGTCGCGTTCGCGCGCGACTTCTTCGCGCAGCACAAGCCGGTCGGCGCCATCTGCCACGCGGCGTGGCTTCTGATCGAGGCCGACGTCGTCGATGGGCGCACGCTCACGAGCTACCCCAGCCTGAAGACCGACCTCGTCAACGCCGGGGCTGAGTGGGTCGACGAGGAGGTCGTCGTCGACCAGGGGCTCGTCTCGAGCCGCACGCCCGACGATCTGCCCGCGTTCAACGCGAAGGTCGTCGAGGAGATCGCCGAGGGCGAGCACGCCGGTCAGACGACCTGACACCTGCGACCGACAGACGGATGCCGCGGCGAGATCGATCTCGCCGCGGCATCCGTCTGCGTGTCGGTCAGTCCCAGTCGAGGTAGTCCTCGATGAACCAGGAGGTCTCGCCGGGGTGCGTGAGTGCGAAGAAGTGGCCTGCGCCTTCGACGCCTTTGACGCTCACCAGGCCCGGCGCCGTCGCCTGCAGCGCGGCACCGTTGTCGGCGGGGGTGACGCGGTCATCGGCGCCCTGGATGACGAGCACCGGCGTGCCGTCGGCGATGGGCGCCCACTCGTCGGCCGGCGTGGCGGCCAGCGCCGCGGTCTGGACGGCGGCGAGCTCGGCCTGCGGCGCGAAGCTCTCACCGAAGACGGCGGTGAGCTCGCCCGTGAGCTCATCGGCGGGGGCGTCGCCGGTCTCGACGCCGAGCAGCAGCACGCCGTTCACGCGGTCGTGATGGTCGAGGGCGATGGTCCGCGCGACGGCGCCACCGAAGGCGTGCCCGCCGACCCACGCGTCGTCGACGCCGAGCCCCGTGAGCACGTCGACGACGTCCTGGGCCAGGTCGTGCAGCGTGACGGCATCCGTCTGCGCGGTTCGCGTGCCGATGCGGATGACGCGGAAGTCCTCCTCCACGAGGATGCTGCCCAACGTGCCGAGGTAGGCGAAGTCGAGGCCCGCGGCGGGCAGGAGGACGACCACGGGGCCGGCGCCCTCGTCGAGGTACGGGACGGCGCGGCCGTCGGGTTCGAAGATCTGGCGCTCGGTTGCTGTCACGGTTCTCCATCTTAGGTGGACCTTCCCTGTCGCTCGGAGCCCGGCGGGGACGGGGGCGGCGGGGCGGCGGGGCGGCGGGGCGGCGGGGCGGCGGGGCGGCGGACGAGCATCCCGCCGATCGCGGTACGGTCGAGCGGAGCGGAGGCGACGTGAAGATCAAGAACCTGACGGCGTTCGTCGCGGTGGTGGATGCCGGAATGCACGCGCCGCGGGCGGCGCAGGCACTGGGAGTGCCGCTGGCGTCGATCCATTCCTCGCTCGAGAAGCTCGAAGACGAGGTCGGGCACCCGCTGATCGGGCGGGATGTCTCGCCGTGGCGGCTGACACCGGCAGGCGAGCTGCTGCTCGACGAGGCACGGCGGAGGATCGCGGACTTACCCGCATCCGCGCCGCCTCGCACCACCGGCGGCGGCAAGGCCAAGGCGTCGAAGGGCACGGGCCGCGCGCCGATCGTCAAAGGTCAGCCGAAGCCCTACAAGAAGCGACAGGGCCGCTGAAAGCATCGGCGGCGCGCGGCCGAGCGCCCCTCGTGCACGACATAGCCGAAGGCCTTCCGAACGAGACGGCGTTCCGGCCTCGAATTCACGCCACCTGCAGCGGAGTGATCGCGGCGATCTGCTCTCCCGAGAGGTCTTCGGCCCGATCGAGTTCGTAGTGGCTCTGCAAATTGATCCAGAACTCTGCCGAGGTGCCGAAATACTTCGCAAGACGAAGCGCCGTGTCTGCAGTGATCCCCCGCTTAGCGTGCACGATCTCGTTGATCCGGCGGGGCGGAACTCCAATGGCGAGGGCGAGCTTGTGCTGCGTGATCCCGAACCCGTTGATGAAGTCCTCCATGAGAACCTCACCAGGATGAATCGGGGCAATCTTCTCAGTGATAGTCAACGATCTCCACCTCCTCGGGTCCAGCGTCGGTCCACACGAAGCAGATCCGCCACTGGTCATTGATCCTGATGCTGTACTGTCCGACCCGATCGCCTTTCAGCGCTTCGAGCCGGTTTCCCGGTGGAACCCGGAGATCGTCCAGCGATTCGGCGGCTCCGACCTGACGCAGCTTGCGCAACGCCGTCGTGTGGATCCGAGGATCGATCGACGGCACCCGTTCGCGACGCCACAGTCGTTCGGTGTCCCTGCTGCCGAACGATCGGATCACGAGTCCAATGATATAACGCTAGGCGTCAATAACGCTAGGCGTTAAGCCAGGTGCGTTGAATGATGTCGGCATCGACCCGAACGTCTGACGGCTCATTGAGCGTGTTCTCGGCCCGGAGCAATGACAACCAAGCCAGCGGCCCGTAGACGTCGATCGTCTCGAGCGCGGCTTGACGTCGTCCCGCGTGCCGCACAGGGTCAGCTTCCGTCCGAGCAACTTCGACACCCACGCATCCGCACCGAGGGGGAAGCCCCAATTGCCGCGGCCGTAATCGTCGTACGCGCCGCGGGGGGTGCCCCTATGTCTTCTGTCAAGCGGCGAGGACCGGTTCGGTGATGCGCGACTGGTAGAGGGTGCCGTCGC
>NZ_JBNAFJ010000019.1:0-18292 GCF_049707015.1 Microbacterium sp. CH-015
AGCGCCGACAACTCGCTGGCCGAGAGCTTCAACGCCGCGCTCAAACGCGAGCTCCTCCAAGGCGCGTCGGCGTTCCCCGATCAAGCCACCGCCTACCGGGCCGTGTTCCGGTGGACGAACCGATACAACACGCGCCGACGCCACTCCGCGATCGGCCAGCTCACCCCGAACAGCTACGAGAACACCTACGCGGCCGCGAGATCAGCTACCCTCACGGAAGCGGCATAACCGAAATGACACCGTGTCCACGATCCGGGGTCAAGGCCCGACAACGCCATCGATCGTCCTGATCGCGAGCACATCACTAGGAAAGTCGCTCTTGTATCGCGCCAGAAGCTGCGGTGTCTGGTTCGCGCGCACCGTGGCGAGGAACTCAGGATCGTTGATCGCTTCGACCATGTATTTCTCGGCAGTTATGCGAATTGCGATCGACAGCGTGATCTTGTTCGACAGGTTCAGGCTCGCACTGCCGCCGATGCAAGTATCGGCCTGATCCATGATCATGTCTATGACAGCCTCGTTTGGATCGCTCCACTCCTCGGACGTGCCGAATAGCGTATTGAAGATGGCATCGAGATCCGCCTGGGTGATCGATGCTGTGTCGGCTTTCCAGTGCAATAGCGACGTGAGCTTCGTGTAGTCGGGATCATCCTCCCCGCGCGTGTACTCGAGCAGATTGCGGATAAACGGGATGGCCGCAATCCGCTTACCTGCGTCGATGAAGAAGTTCGGCTTGAAGTCCTTGATGAACGGATTCTTGATCCCCGCGGCCTTCACGAGGGCCACACCCTCCTCCATCTTCTGGGCCATCAGGCACTGGTTGTAGGGGATGAATCGGCTCTCGAGCGTCCGGTAGAAGTCAAAGTTGTGCGTCAGCACGACGAGGCGGAAGTTGTCGACGTCCGCGATGTCCTTCAGGTACTGGATGATCGCGTACTTATTCTTGTAGTCGAAAGAGTCCGCGATGTCATCCACGATAAAGATGGTCTCGCCTGGCTGGTTCTTGCGCCGTTCCACCTCGAACAACACGTTTAGGATGTAGAGCGCCTTCTTCTCGCCCGTGCTGAGCACCTCGAGGAGGTCGTCGCGCTCTACTTCCACGCTGTCTCCGTCGTCCTCGAACTCGAAGCCGAGTTTCGCGACTGCCTCGAGGCCCAAGACGACGTTGGTGCGGTTCTTCGCGGTCAGTGTGAACGGAACGAAGAAGCGCCGGTTGAAGATCTCGATGACTTCTTCCCACTGGCCGCGCTGGTCAGCGGCTGCCGCCTGGATCGCCTTCTTCCGGGCCTCAGCGCCACGGAATCGTGCGACAGCCTCGCTGTAGAGCCCCTCGTTTGCTTTGAGATAGGACTTCCACACCCGCTCCTTGAACCGATCAACATTGACAAGCTCTGGCAGTATCGACTGATTCTCGGAAACGAAGTCCCAGAAGCGGCGGACCTCCGCATTCCTCGTAAGTTTGGTTTCGATCGCGGCGAACTTCTTACGGAGCGCAGGATCGTCGCTGATTCGCTCCTTCTCTGAGTTGATGAGGTCGACCAGTTCCGTCTGGCTGTTGACCGATGTGCCTCCCAGACCGTCATGGAGGATCACGGCGTGCTTCGCGTCGAAGAAGCCGTTGGCGCCGAGACTTTTTGCGATCGTTTCGGCGTTGTAGTAGCTGAAAGTACTACGGCTGAAGTATGTGGAGGCGTCGAGCAACTCCTCGAAGCGCTGCACGTAGTCAGCCAGAGTCTCAGCGAAGTCCGTCGCGGCGAGGAGCGCGAGTACCTTGTCGTCGAAGAGTGTGTCGTAGGGCAATTCCGCGTACGGGGCTTCTTCGTCTTGCAGTTCCTCCTCCACTCGCAGCAGTGAGCGGAAGAAGCTCTGATCATCCCGCGTGAAAGCGAGCGAAACCTCGCGGGCGACGTCTTTCCTTGTGGCAGCTTGTATCTTGAGTGCTGCGACGAGTTCTTTCCGCGCCTCGTTGATCCCGCGCTGCAGCTGCTCGTACTCGTCGCGAAGAACCTTATCTACGAGTAGCGTCGATGTCTCTTCGGTAGGTCCCATCTCCTCGTCGTACGAAACGATCACGACCACCTGGCTGGGGTCGAGGGCCACACCGTCCTGGTCGGTGATTTTCCGTGAGCTCGGGCGATCTGGGAATAGATGATCGGAGGAATCGACACCACGGGAAAGGTCGCCGAAGGTGCGCGCGAACGAAGTCTTCATGAGGCCGTTCGGCGCGTATATCGCAGCGGCGCTAGCGTCCTTAAAGCTGATCTCGGAATCTAGCCGATGAATGCCATGACAGTTTGTGAGATCTATCTTGAGTTTCTTCATCTCGCCTCAGCTTGCATCTTGCGAGTTGCCAGAGTTGGTCGGCGCGGCTATTGGGCCGTTCGGCTCGCGAATCGTCGTGATCGACAACCTACGGTACCCGCGCACCTGCGCTTCCAGCTGCGGCCCGTATGCGGGTCGACGAGCGTGCGGGTCAGCGCGGTTTGCGGAAGCGGTAGATGATGATGCCAGCGTGCTCGTCCATCCATGCTGCTCGATCCGGACTGATTCGTCGCAACTCGTCCGTCGGTGCAGGTTCGTCTATACGTTCAAGGACGAATCCGGCATCGAGCGCCGGCTGTACGGTTTGTCCGAATGTGAAGGTTCGATGAGTGACGGTTCCGGATCCCCACGTTGCGGGATAGGTGAAAGGCGTGTCTGCCCGGTACGCCGCGGCGAGTGGAACTCCTTCGGCCTTGGACCGCTCAACGGCGAAGCGGAGCGGGTGCGACCGGGCGACGACGAGAGTTCCACCTGGGCGCAGAACGTCCCACACGTCGGTCAGCAGCGCACTCTCGTCCGCTGCGTAGCCGATCGCCTGGAAAACAATCGCCACGTCGAAACGCTCGTCTCCAATGACCTTTCCGACTCCGTTGAGATCGCCTACCCGCAACTCGACGTCGAGTCCTTCAGGAATCGAAATGAACGCGTCGACGATGTCGATCCCCACAACCCGACGAGCACCTTGATGCGCGAACCAGACGGCCTTCTCACCGCTACCGCAGCCGAGGTCGAGGACGTCGAGACCCGTCACGTCTCCGACAACTCGTTGTTGCGCCGGCCACTCAATAAGAGCGTCCAACGAGACGCCGGAAGCTCGGACCGCTTCGTAATCCGCAGCTATCCTCTGCCAATCATCGCTCACCACACCTGGATCCTACGAGGCAAGATCGTGGGCACGGCGCGGCCAGACAGGGATGGCGGACCACTCTGCGGGTCTGAATGCTCTGAATACGGTGAAGCATGCGGGTCTACCTGAGTTCCTATCGAATGGGGGCACGCGCTGGTGCCCTCCGTCGACGAGGCGGCAGTGCGCTGATCGTGATGAACGCCCTCGACGAGTTCGAACAGCGTCTGGCCAGCTGGGAGCGTGAAGCAGGAGACCTCAATGAGCTCGGCTACAGCAGCACGGAACTCGACCTCCGCGACTATTGGGGCGCGAGCCCAACAGCACTGCGTACTACGCTCAGCCGCGCCGACCTGATCTGGGTCGTCGGCGGAAACGCCTTCGTACTCGCCCGAGCCGCAACTCGAGCCCGTCTCGCCGACGCTCTCGCGGACAACCCACAACTGACGTACGCCGGCTATTCAGCGGGAGCCTGCCTCACGTCCACCGACCTTCTGGGAATCGAGCTGATGGACGACGCGGAAACTCTTCCTCCCGGATACGGCTCAGAGATGCCGCCGAGCACTCTGCGCCTCATCGACACCAGAGTCATACCTCACGCAGGAACCGAAACCGCGCGAGCCGCCGCAACCAGCCTCGATCGTAGGGATCTCAACTACATGGAACTCCGAGACGGCGACGATTGGTTGCTCGACACCGGTCCACCGTCCGGATGAAAGCGATGCACGCGCGGGATCACGGTCGACTTACGGACGCGTGTCGGCGTTCGGTCGCGGCATCGCCTTGAGGTCGAAAATCACCGATGCTAGGTCGGTCGGCTTCTGACCAAGGTTCGCGAGCGCGATCGTCACGGTTTGAGTGAATCCGCGGGAGTCGATGGGAAGTTCGGCCACGTGCAGGGCTAGGGCCTTTTCGTTGGTGACCCATTCGCTCGCTGCTGCGTGCCACGCGTGCGCGACCATGAGCACTGCGTGAGCGGAGCACAACGCTACATAGACGGCGTCTCCGCGCTTCGCGCCTTTCACCGCGGCGTCCAACAGAAAGTCGACCTGCCAGAGGCCGTCTATCATCGCGGCGCGCAACGCCTCGGGATACGGCGTCACAAGGTCCCGCAGATCGGCGAGGACCCCCCGGACGTCGGAGAGGGGCACCGCGGTGGCCGCTTCGGCCGCGTAAGCGACATCCAGGAATCCGAAGGGATGACCGGGCTGCGAGTGGAACCCGTACTCACCTCGCTGCGCGCGCAGACACTGCTCTCTCACGCGTGCGACGTCGCGGAAGATCCAATCGATGTCGCTGCCGTCGACTGTGAGCCAAGCGCCCCCATCGACCCAAGGCCCCCACCCTCCGGGTGCGGCGATGTCGACGTGTCGGCCGCTCCAGCGGTGCGCGAGGTCTTCCAGCGCGAGGAGGTCGAGCCGCCCGCGGTCGTAGTAGACCCCAAGGTCGAAGTCGGAGTCGGTCCGGTGAGTGCCGCGTGCCCGGCTTCCACCCAACGCGACCGCGACCACGCCGTCGACCGCGGCGACATCTTCCGCCATCTCCTTCAGCAGACTCTCCCGGACCATGAACTACACCCTATGCACGCCCTCAGCAGCCTCCGCACAAGGCCTCGCACGTCCCCGCGTCCCCCACACCTTCCACCCGAAGAACGGTCGATGTCCGCCCTGCTGACGACAGCGCCGAGTCTCGTGACCGTTGCACGGCAGCAATTGCGCGTATGACCCGCTCGGCTCAATGAACGATGCGGGGGCGCCTTGCGCTCGCTCTTCTACCCGCCCGCGGGCAGCACGATCCTCCCTAGACTCACCTCGATGACATCTGAAATCCCCCCTCAGCTGCCGCTCGACTCCCCTGCCCCGACCCTGTCGTCGTTCGGGACGGTCGCCGCGGCATCCGTCATGGCCGAATGCCTGCGCGTCCAGGCCGACGTCCCACCGCGCGGCGCAATCGCGCGCACCTTCGGCCGGTCGCCGTTATCCGACGAGTCGCGCCCCTGGTACCTCGGCGCGCTCGGTGAACTCGACGTCGCGAGCCGACTCGCCTCGCTCGGCGAAGAGTGGACGGTCGTGCATTCGGTCCCGATCGGCACGCGCGGCAGCGACATCGACCACGTCGTCGTCGGAGCGGCGGGCGTGTTCACGATCAACACCAAGGCGCACAACGGCGCGCGAGTGTGGGTGGGCAGCAGCCGGCTTCTCGTCAACGGTCAGGCGACGGACCATCTGCGCAACACCCGCTACGAGGCGACGAGAACGCAGAAGCTCTTGACGGATGCCGCGGGAACGCCGGTCCCCGTCACTGGAGTCATCGCCATCGTTGGGGCCAAGCAGATCACGATGCGAGGGCGGCCCGCAGACGTCGCCGTGTTGGACGCCGCTCGCCTCACCCGGTGGCTGAAGAAGCAGAAGCCTCGCCTCGACCAGGCGCAGACGGCCGCAGTGTCAGCGCTCGTCCGCGATGCCGCGACCTGGACGAGCGAGCCGCAGCACGACCCCGATGTGTCCGAATTCGACGCGTTGCATCGCGAAGTCGTGGGCGCGGAACGAGTTCGGATGCTGTGGGGCGCCGCACTGCTGGTCGTGATCCTCGGTGTCACCGTTCCGATAGCGCTCGACTACTACAGTCGCTTAATCGGCGGGTAGGCGCAGCAGAGGAGCCTATGTCTCATTAGCTCCAGGGTTGGAGGTGTTCGTCCTGCGCGCCGAGCCCGACCTGGAGGATCAGAGCCAGCATCCGGACGACTGAACCGCGTTAGATGGCGGTCGCCGATCGCTCGCAGACGGCGGGCTACATGACGTGCACGTTGGTGAGAAGCACCGTTCCGTCAGCGCTGATCTCAAACTCGACGCTGAGATCGCTCGGCGACTCGTCAACCGTCCACAACGGCGCCGCGCCATAGCAGGAGCCGTCTTCGCGAACCAGGAAGTCGGTGAATGGGTGATCCCAGATTGACTCCGGCTGACGCACGAGCGAAGTTCCTCGCGTCCCGTATCGCCGCACCCAGTACAGCAGCTCGGGTCCTTCCCCGGCTACCAGCGCATCCAGCTCGTGCAGCACGGCCGGGCGAACTGCCCTCGGAATCGCAGCCATAGTCAATCCTTACGGTCGACGCGTCCGATGAGCGAAAGCGCGTCCGTGACGCGCACCGCGTCTCTCGACGGCACGTCGGCGAGATCACGCGCCCCCGAAAGGCACCGCCCGGCCGCGGCTTCGGATGCCCCTCGCTCACCGCAAGGCAAGCCGGGCGAGCACGCGATGCGCGTCGGATGCCGCAACATCACGACGCCGGTAGCCCCAACGCCACAGACCGACCGGCTGGAGCGCGGTCGTCAGCGGCGCGATGACCGCGGCACCGGAACGACGGTCGACCATGCCGCCGTCCGCCTGAACGTAGCCGAGGTCGCTCAGGATCCACGCGGCATGCTCCTCGGCATCATCACGTGTGCTCACCGATCCGTCGGCCAGCGCGATCGCGACGCTGACGCAGGCGGCGCGCTCGACATCCGTCATCCGCTGGCGCAGCAGCATCCGCCCGACGTGCTCGCCGAGCAGGGCAGGGTTCCCGATCGCCGGACGGACGCGGGCCACGACCTCGAGACGGCCTTTCACCTTGCGGATGAGACGCAGCCGTTCCGCGGCTTCCCGGAGGTGGCGCATCGGGATCGTGAGGTCTTCGCGGTTCGCCTCGCCGATCCACTCGTCGCGCCACCCAAGCTCCGTCATCCCTTCGAGAACGGCGGCCGGCGGCATCCACCCTGCCTTCGTCAGCGTCAGACCGTCCGCGCCGATCCGGTCGATCAGCCACGCGTACGGGCGGATGATCTCGGCGACCTCGTCGGGAAGAGGCTCACTCGTCAGGAGGTCCGTGCGGCGCAGGTGGCGGCGCAACTCGGAGCTAAATCCCGGCCGCAGCCACGCGGCGAACGTCGCCACGGGCGCGTCGGCGGCAAGCTTGGACGCGTCGCTCACCAGTCCCGACAGGTCGTCGACGCCGTCGCCGAAGAGGATGCCGAGTTCGGCGTTGGCACCGTCGAGGTCGGCGTCGTCAGGGTCTGTGCTCCCCCACGGTCCGACCGCTGATCGGACCCACCTCGCCGTCGAGGCATGGTCGGGGTGGGCGGGCTGGGCGAGGATCTCAAGGGTCTCCGAGTACCCGGTGATGCCACCGCAATCTTCGAACGGCGCGCGTCGCTCGCCGATCACCAGGCTCGCACGTGGTTCTCCGGGCCGCGCGTTGTCGCGGTCGATGAGCTCGATGCGGTGCACCCAGTCGTCGCCCAGGTCGTAGACGTACCAGAGCGGCCCGCCATCGCGCATCGCGTCGCCGATCGTCGTGTCGGCCTCGTCCTCCTCGCCCTCGATGTCGCTCTCGGCCAGCGACCACGTCTCGGTCCACGCGCGAGGCCGGCGTCCGATGCGCGGGATGCCGTTCTCCCGCGCCCACGGATCGCCATCGCTGAAGCGGTGAAGGTGCGAGCTCCGCCAGGCGAACGCCTCTTGCAGAACGCGGTGCAGGTCGGCGAGCGACAGGCTCTCGTCGACGTCGACTGTCCGCCAGAGCTCCGGCTCGATCCCCTGGATCGTCACACGGAGGCGGAGCATGCGGCGGCGCGGCGTGGGCATGGGATCCACCGTATCGACCCGGCAACACCGCCCGCGTCACCGACCGGGCCCCCGCATCCCGCTACTCTGCTGATCAGCATCAACCCGACACCGAAGGACCGATTCGTGACCCCCCGACGAATCCGTGTCGCCGGCGTGCGTGGCGACTTTCTGACGCCCCGCGGCTGGCCCACGCCCACCGACCGCTGGATCCGCGCGAACACCTTCTGGCAGCCGCCGGAGGGCTGGACACCGGTGCCCGGGCTGAGGCCTGCGCCGAAGGGCTGGCGGTTCTGGACGACCAACAAGACGTGGGACATTGCGGCGCGCAAGTACTACGCGCCGCTGCAGGGGTGGATGCGGTCGTTCAACATCGCCAGCTTCGCCGCCACGGCGACGTTCGTCACGGCTTTCCTCGCGCATCTTCCCGTGCTCAGGGTGGCGGGCGTCGCCTTCGCATTGCTCGCGTTGGCGTGCCTCATCGTGCACGAGGTGAAGAAGCGACGCATGACGACGGAGCTGCTGACCCACGTGACGGCGGGCGCTGAGCGCGCGCGGAACGAGCGGTTGGCGCGCGAGTATCAGCGATACCTCGTGGATGCCTCGTGACACTCGACGAGGCGCGGGAGACCCTCGGCGTGGACCGCGGTGCGAGCGTGGCCGAGATCCGGGACGCGTTCCGTCGGCGCGCTCGCGAAGTGCATCCGGATCGGCATCCGTCGGAGACTGAGGCTCGCCGCCGACAGCTCGGCCGCGAGTTCGACCTCGCTCGCCAGGCACACGACATCCTCGTGAAGTTCACGAGCGACGCGGCACGCGGCACGTCGCCCGCCGGCGGGACGACGACGCGCTCTGATGCCCCGCCGCGCACCACTCCGACGACCGCGCCGGGCGGCGACCAACCCCGCACGGCGACCGCTCCCCCACCTCAGCGCGAGCGCGCCCGCCCTCGCACGAGCGAGTCCCGTCCACGCTCAGAGGCGCCGCGCGTCACGATCCGCTTCGAAGACTTCGTGAGGGCGTCGGATGCCGAGGGCTTCGGCCCCGGATTACGAACCCGCCGCTGGATCGATTGGCCACGCGTCGTCGCGTGGTCCACGGTCGGCGCGCTGGTTGCGCTGATCGTCGGCGGCAGCTACGTCGCCGTCTACGTGCTGTAACTGGCAGACGAGAAAGCGGCGACCCACCGTCCGCAGCGATCTCAGCGCGCACTAAAGGTGTCGCGTCGAATCCATCCGCTGGTGAAGGATGGGAATGACATCGACGCCGCTGTCACTCTCGGTGAAGAAGATCAGATGGCTCCCGATCGCGTAGCGACGGTACCCCGTGCGAGTTTCGTCAACTGCACGACCTCGATCGGGCTGCTCCGCGATGCGCTCGATCGCGCTGCGGATCTCGGACCAGTGAGAGTGTCCGGGGACGTGTCATCGGAGAGCGTGACCTCACGCCCCACGCTGGACTCTTGACGGCCCCATCACTTTGTTCTAGCTTTAATTCATGCCTAAACAAAGTCGTGAAACGGCTTCGACGTCTCGCAATCAGGCGGATGTCAATCGGACCGCCGTCCTTGCGCGCCTTGGTGCGCGCGGCAGCGCATCACGAGCTGATCTGGCGCGAGAGCTCACCCTCTCCCCCGCCCTCCTCACGCAGCTGACTCGTGACCTTCTCCACGACGGCCTGATCGAAGAGCTCGAGCAGACGAGCAGCAACGGCGGACGCCCCGCGCGTCTGCTCGGACTGGTCTCTCAGAACTTCACGGCGCTCGGAGTGAAGGTCGCCCCCGATCATGTAGCCATGGTCGAAGTCGGGATCGACGGCGATGTCGTCCGCTCCGACACACGACCCTTCGAGGCGATCTCGCCCCTGGCGACATCTACTCTCGTCGGCCTGGTCTCCGACTTCATCGCCGACGGGTCCGGGACCCGCCTCCTCGGTGTGGGCGTAGGGCTGCCCGGCAACGTCGCGGAGCAGGGTGTCGGCATCGTCGACTCCACGCAGCTTGGCTGGAGCCAGGTGCCGCTGGGCGAGATCCTCCGCCGCGCGCTCGACCTGCCAGTTGTGGTGGAAAACAACGTCAACGCACTGAGCGCCGCCGAGCGCCTCTACGGCCAGGGGCGTGAGCACGATGATGCACTGGTCGTGACGATCGGAAACGGTGTCGGCGCCGGCCTGATCGCGGGCGGTGCGCTGGTGCGAGGGCGCGCGGGCGGCGCCGGCGACCTCGGACACATCCCGGTGCGCGAGGATGGGCCGCTCTGCCAGTGCGGGAATCGCGGATGCCTCGAAGCGATCATCGGCCAGGCGGCGCTCGTCAACGACGCCCGCTCGATCCGCCTCATCGGCCCTTCCGAGACCATCGACGACTTGCGCGCCCTCGCGGACGCGGGCAACGCCGGCGCCGTCGAGATCTTCGCCAACGCCGGTCACGTTTTCGGTCGCGCCCTCGCCGGGGCGATCAACCTCCTCGATCCGTCGATCGTGGTGCTCCTCGGTGAGGGAGTGCAGGCGTGGCCGCACTGGGCGGGCGCGTTCGAGAAGGCGTTGCGCAATGCGCTGGTGCCGGGCAAACGCGGCACCAGCGTCGTCGTTGAGAGCTGGCAGGACGACCGTTGGGCACAGGGCGCGGCTGCCCTCGTCCTCGCGACTCCCTTCGATGCCGACGGCGTCGCCGGTGAGCAGGGCCGGCTCGTGCGCGAGCGGATGGTCGCCACGACGGGGGCGAGTGAATGACGACCTACGCCACCCCCGTGACGGTGATCGCCGCGGAACCGGTGGTTCAGCGCCGACGCCGACCCCCGGCCCGCGTTCGAGCGAAGTACGTGCTCACCGTCCTGGTGTTCCTCCTGCCGAGCCTCATTCCGCTGCTCGCCTTCGTGATCGGGCCGATGATCTCCGCTGCGTGGACATCGCTGCATTCGTGGAACCTGATCGGCCCGATGCAGTGGGTGGGTCTCGACAACTACGCGTACCTCCTGAGCGACCCCGCGACGCATCAGGCGTTCCTGCACACCGTCTACTACATCGTCGGATACCTCCCGCTCGTCTATGTCGGCGGCCTCGCCCTGGCGCTTGCTCTCAACTCACGACTGCGCGGACGAGCGGTGTTCCGCGGCGTCTACTTCCTCCCCGTCATCACCAGCTGGGTCGTAGTGGCGCTGGTCTGGCGCTGGCTGCTGAGTCCGAGCAACGGCGTCGTGAACACCGTCCTCAGCTGGGTCGGGATCGAGGGTCCCGGGTGGTGGGCGGATCCCGCGTGGGCAATGCCGTCGATCATCCTCGCGTCCGCCTGGAAGGATCTCGGCTTCGTGATGGTGATCCTCCTCGCGGGCCTGCAGACCATCAACCCCGATCTGTACGAAGCGGCGGAGCTCGACGGGGCGGGATGGTGGCGCCGCCTGCGCAGCATCACTCTGCCGCTTCTCTCCCCCTCGACGTTCTTCGTGATCGTCCTCTCGCTCATCAACGGGTTCCAGGTGTTCGACCAGGTCTACGTCATGACGGGCGGCGGCCCGAACGACGCGAGCCGGGTGGTCGTCCAGCAGGTCTACGACCTCACCTTCCGATACGGCCAGGCCGGGATGGCATCCGCCCTCTCCTGGCTGCTGTTCTTCGTCATCCTCGTCATCACGTTGATCCAGTTCTATGGCCAGAAGAAGTGGGTGAACTATGAGTGAGACCGCTCGCCGCCGCCTCCCCGTCGGAAAAACCCTGCTCTACGTCGCATTGGTCGTCGGTGGACTGATCATGCTCTTCCCGTTCATCTGGACGGTCGTCACCTCGATCACCCCGGGCGCCACGTTCACATCGACGCCGAAGCTCATCCCCGACAACCCGTCGCTGGCGCCGTATGCCGAGTTGTTCAACCGTGTCCCGTTCGCCCAGGTCATCGCCAACTCACTGATCATCGCGATCGTCAGCACGATCCTGCAGCTGGTGACCAGCTCGATGGCGGCCTACGCATTCACCCGCCTGCCCTTCCGGGGTCGCGGCGCGATCTTCGTTCTGTATCTCGCGACGATGATGATCCCGTTCCAGGTGCTCATCGTGCCGCTATTCGCGGAGATGAAGGCTCTGGGCCTGATCAACACGTACCTCGGCGCGATCCTCCCGACGATTGCCTCGGCATTCGGCGTGTTCCTGCTGCGGCAGGCGATGAGCACGGTGCCGTACGACCTCGATCAGGCGGCGACGCTCGATGGCGCCGGGCACTTCCGCATCTTCTTCCAGATCATGCTGCCGCTCGTCCGACCGGCGCTCGCAACCCTTGCGGTGTTCGCGTTCCTGAACACCTGGAACAGCTTCCTGTGGCCGCTGATCATCCTGCGTGACCCGATGATGCAGACGCTCCCCGTCGCCCTGTCGACCCTGCAGGGTCAGTTCTCCACCCAATGGGACGTCCTGATGGCGGGATCCGTCATCAGCATCATCCCGATGTTCGCGCTCTACCTCTTCGCCCAGAAGTACATCGTCCAGGGCGTCGCCGGCACCGGACTCAAATGACCTCTCATCGCACCACCATCACATCAAAGGAGATAGCACCATGAAGAAGACCCTCGTCGCGGCGGGCGCCGTCGCGATCCTCGGAGCCGCTGCGCTCACCGGCTGCTCGTCCTCGCCGTCGGGTGACGACGCAGGACCGGTCACGATCACCTACTCGAACTTCATCTCCAACGGCGGCAACGAGGAGAACCTCAAGACCATCGTCGACGCTTTCGAGAAGGACAACCCCGACATCACGGTCGATGTCCAGACCGCGGCGTACGCCGACTACTTCACGAAGTTGCAGACGGACCTCGCCGCGGGGACCGAGGCCGACGTGTTCGATGTGGATGCCGGTAGCTTCGCCAACATTCAGGCGAACGGCGTCCTCGCGGAGATGAACGGCGTCGACGATTCGAAGTACCGCACGTCGGTCCTGGACAGCTACAAGGTCGACGGCAAGCAGTACGGCCTGCCGACGTCGTTCTCCAACGTCGTGCTCTTCTATAACAAGGACCTCTTCGACGCGGCAGGCGTGGAGTACCCGACGTCGGACTGGACGTGGGCGGATGAGAAGGCTGCCGCCGAGAAACTGACGAACAAGGATGCCGGCGTGTGGGGCAACTACCAGCCCGTCAGCTATTACGAGTACTACAAGGCTGTGCAGCAGGCCGGCGGAACATTCCTGAACGACGACAACACGGCCTCCGCCTTCGACTCCGATGCCGGCAAGAAGGCCGCGGACTGGATCGCCGGCAAGTCCGGCACAGTCATGCCGACCGCCGCGGACGGCGCGGGCACCGCAGACTTCGACACCAACCTCTTCAAGGAGGGCAAGCTGGCCATGTGGCACACCGGGATCTGGATGATCAGCCTCGTGGGCGACCTCCCCTTCGGCTGGGACATCGCGGTCGAGCCCGGTGACACCCAGAAGGCGAGCGCGACCTTCTCGAACGCCGTCGTCATCTCGAAGAACTCGAAGCATCAGGAAGCCGCGCAGAAGTGGGCCGACTACCTGACGAGCTCGAAGACCATGGTCGACACGCGCCTGTCCGCCGGGTGGGAGCTTCCTCCGGTTGCCGACGACTCGCTGCTGCAGCCCTACCTCGAGAAGACACCTCCGGCCAACCGTCAGGCGGTCTTCGACTCGCTGGAGCACATCGCGATCGCTCCTCAGCTGGGCACGAACGCCCAGCAGATCCAGGACGATGTGACGAACTCGCTCGGCGAGATCGCCGCCGGCCGCGCGACGACCGCCGACGCAATCCCGACCCTGGCGACCCAGGTCGACGGTCTGCTCAAGTAATCACCCGCACACCCTGGTCGCGCCCGCGATGCCCGCTCGTCGCGGGCGCGACCACTGCCCCGAAGGACACACCGTGGCCACACGCGCGCTCGACCAGGACGTCATCCGACGTCTCGCCGATCACAGCCTGACCTTGATCACCGAGTTGCAGACGACCGAGGGCGCGTACCCGGCGAGCCCCACCTTCTCGGCATACGTCGGATACTGCTGGCTGCGCGACGGCGCATTCATCGCCGACGCGGCATCGGCCGCCGGCGCGGCCGAATCCGCGTCGCGTTTCTTCGACTGGTGTGCGCGCACGCTCAACGCCCGCTCCGACCAGATCGAGGGCATCGTCCGCGCCACGAACGCAGGCCGCCCCCCAAGCGGCGAGCACATGCTGCCCGCCCGCTTCACGTTTCGAGGCGAGGACGGCACCGACGAGTGGTGGGACTTCCAGCTCGACGGCTACGGCACGTGGATCTGGGCGTTGGGCGAGCACTTGCAGCGTCACGGCCTCGTCGCTGAGCCGTATCGCGAGGCCGTCGCACTGACGGTCGACTATCTGCTCGCCTCCTGGCAGCGCCCCTGTTACGACTGGTGGGAAGAGCACGCCGAGCACGTGCACATCTCGACGCTCGGCTGCGTCGCTGCAGGATTCCAGGCGGTGCTGCGGCACGGCCTCATCTCGGGCGAGCGCCGCACGCGAGTGGAAGCCGAACTCGCCGACCTCCGTGCGCACCTGCTCTCCGACGGCGTGCGCGACGGTCACCTCATCAAGTGGGTGGGCAGCACGGCCGTCGACGGCAGCCTCGCCTCAACCGTCGCTCCTCTGGGCGTGATCGATCCCGCATCCCCGCTCGCACGGCGCACGATCGAACTGCTCGAGGCACACCTCACCGTCGAGGGAGGCACCCACCGCTATCTTGGCGACACCTTCTTCGGCGGCGGACAATGGCCGCTGCTGAGCTGCTTCCTCGGCCTCGCCCAGGACGCGGCGGGCGATCGGGACCGCGCGAACGAGCTGTTCGACTGGGCGGCGTCGACCGCGACGACGGATCTCGACATGCCGGAGCAGGTCGATCGCCATCTCATCGCTCCCGGCATGCAGCAGGAATGGATCGACCGCTGGGGCACGGTCGCGACTCCCCTCCTGTGGAGTCACGCCATGCTTCTGCGGCTCGGCGTCCAACTTGGTCGCATCTCCGCGCACCGTCCGTCCATCACCCCCGAAGGAAACATCTGATGCTCCGCCACCGCCCCGAAGGGTCCGGACACCCGTACTCGGTCGACACCGAGCAGCGCTCCCCCGTCACTCCGCTCGTGGGGGAACGAGTGCTGCTGGGCGTGCGCGCCGACGCCCGTGTGGTCTCCGTCGCGTGCACGCTGCAGTGGCAGCCCGACGACGGCGCGTCGACCACGACCGAACTGCCGCTCGAGCGCGTCGCCACGACATCGCGGGGGAAGGTCACGGACGGTGGGCATCTGGCATCCGCCGCCGCACGTCTCGCGCGGGCCGTGGGCGGATGGCAGGTCGAGACGCCCGACCTGCAAACCGGCGGACGCTACCGCTACCGCTTCACCGGCACGCACGACGACGGAAGGCAGGAGCGCACCCGCTGGTTCGAGTTCCGGGCTGCCCAGTGGCAGACCGGTGCGGGAGCGATCGACGAGATCGGCAGCGCCCGGGTCAATCCCGGAAGCGTCCGGGTGCTCCACGATGGCGCTCGCGCGCATCGCGTGCGCTTCACGCTGCCGCTGTCGCCGGACGAGCACGTCACGGGCTTCGGCGAGCGCTACGACGCCGTCGACCAGCGCGGAACGACGCTCGACTCGATGGTGTTCGAGCAGTACAAGTCACAGGGCGCGGAGCGCAAGACCTACCTGCCGATGCCTTTCGCGCACGTGATCGGCGGATCGGGATGGGGATTCCACGTCGACACCTCGCGACGCGTGTGGTTCGACGTGGGCGCGAGCAGTGCTGACGAGATCGTCGTCGAAGCCGAGATCGGCGACGATGCGCCGCTCCGCGTCCGGCTCTTCGATGGAACACCGACCGAGGTGCTCAGGGCGTTTCTCGATGTCATCGGTCGCGCGCAGGAGCTGCCCGCATGGGTGTTCCGGCTCTGGGCGAGCGGCAATGAATGGAACACACAGGCCGAAGTCATGCGCCAGATGGACCTTCACGCGCAGCATGACATCCCGGTCGGTTCCGTCGTGATCGAGGCGTGGAGCGACGAGTCGACGTTCACCGCGTTCCGCGATGCGGAGTACGAGGTACACGCCGACGGTGCGCCCCATCGGCTGGCGGACTTCACCTTTCCGGCGGAGGGGGCATGGCCCGACCCGAAGGGGATGACCGACGAACTGCACGCCCGCGACATCAAGCTGCACCTGTGGCAGATTCCCCTCTTGAAGATGCGCCCGCACCCGCACGGGCAGCTGAAGGCGGATGCGGAGGCGGCAATCCGCGACGATGTGCTCATTCGCGAGCCCAAGCCCGGCGGCGGAACGCGCCCGTATCGCAACCGCGGCTGGTGGTTCCCGCTTGGTCTCATGCCCGACCTCACCGACGAGCGGGCCGCTGCCTGGTGGACCGAGAAGCGCCGGTACCTCGTCGAGGAGGTGGGCATCGACGGCTTTAAGACAGACGGTGGCGAACACGCGTGGGGAAGCGAGCTCGTCTACCTCGACGGGCGTCGCGGCGACAAGAAGAACAACACGTTCCCCGTGGCTTACCCGAAGGCATACGGAGCGCTGCTCGAGTCGGCGGGCAAGCCCCCCGTCACGTTCAGCCGCGCCGGCTTCACCGGGTCGCAGGCCCACGGCGCGTTCTGGGCAGGTGACGAGAACTCGACGTGGAACGCCTTCCGCTGGTCGATGAACGCAGGGCTCACCGCTGCCGCATCGGGCATCGTCTACTGGGGATGGGACATCGCCGGCTTCTCAGGGGAGGTCCCGTCCGCCGAACTGTACATCCGCGCGCTGCAGGCATCCGCCTTCGTGCCGATCATGCAGTACCACTCCGAGTTCAACCATCATCGCACCCCGTCGCGCGACCGGACACCATGGAACATCGCCGAGCGCAGCGGCGACGAGCGTGTGCTCACCCTCTCGCGGCGATTCGTTAAGCTGCGCGAGGCGCTGGTGCCCTACCTCGAGCGGTCCGCACGAGAGACCATCACCACCGACCGTCCCCTCATGCGCCCACTGTTCTTCGACTGGCCAGCCGACCCCGAAGTGTGGACCGCGCCCACGCAGTGGATGCTCGGGGCCGATCTGCTCGTGGCGCCGGTGTTGGAGGAGGGTTCGGAGCGCAGACGCGTCTACCTACCGGAGGGCGACTGGATCGACGTGTGGACCGGTGAATCGACGAGTGGAAGGCGGTCGATCGAAGTGGAGGCTCCCATCGACCAGATCCCTGTGTACGGGCGTGCTGGCGCCTCCTCTGAGCTATTGGCGCTTTTTCGCGAGGACGGCTGAGATGGCGACCGCCGATTTCTTCGTCTGATGGTTCGGCGCATCTACGGCGGTGCTACGAACGATGACCTGCGTGCGCCTTACTTCGCCTTGTTCCGGATCTGCAGGCCACCGCCCGGTCGCGGTTCGACGGTGAACAATCCGATCGCCTTCACGAGATCAGAGAGCTTGGCGTAGCCCCAGTTGCGGGAATCGAAGTCGGGCTGTTGCTTGCGCATCAAGGAGCCGACAACTGCCAGGTTCGCCCAGCCGTCCTCGCCGGATGCTGTTGTGATGCATGTGCGCAGGCCTGACACGAGTTTGGTGTCCTGCCGGAGTTCCGGCGTCGACTTGCGCGCCGGAGCCGCCACGGTCGGCTCGGCCTGGGGCTCCTGCAGAACGTCGAGATACGTGAACGTATCGCACGCGTTGCGAAACGCCGCCGGTGTCTTGCGCTCCCCGAACCCGTGCACCGTGACGCCCTCTTCTCGGATGCGTGTGGCGAGTCGAGTGAAATCGCTGTCGGACGAAACGATGCAGAATCCGCTGAAGCGCCGCGTGTAGAGCAGATCCATCGCGTCGATGATCAGCGCACTGTCCGTCGCGTTCTTGCCGACAGTATTCGCGAACTGCTGCACGGGTTGGATGACGTGCTCGCTGGCCGCCTGCTTCCAGGTGCTGAGTTGTGTGTTCGTCCAGTCGCCGTAGATTCGCTTGACGGATGCCGTTCCGAAGCGGGCGACCTCCGCGAGCACCGCGTCGATCTTGGATGCCGAGACGTTGTCGGCGTCGATGAGAACCGCAAGCAGGTCAGCGGGTTGGGGCATTGGTCAAGCATGGCAGGGAGAGAGCGAGCGGCCGGACGTTACTGCTGGAGGTTCTTGCGCATCTCCTGGTAAGAGCCTGTGTCGAGCACCTCGCCGGTCGCGTCGTCGACGAAGCTCACCACCACATCGGTATCGTCCGCACCGACTCCGTTGAACTGCTGGAACAGGGCACCCTGCAGATAGAAGCCAAGCGCGAGCAGACTCTGGAGCGTGCCGTGGCGGGCCCCATCGACGGAGACGGTGAACGATGTCATCGCCTCGTCGAAATCGACGGCGGTCACAGCGTTCGTCTCATCCGCGACCAGGTCGTCCGCGGCATCCTGGGCCGACGACCGCATCTGCTCCAGCATCTCCGCTTGCTGTGCTCGTGTCATCGTGTACACGACCGTGTCGCCGTCGACGGTCGCGGCGATCCCCTTCTCGCGCGCGGCGGCGACGATCTGCTCGTCTGTGAGCGCGTTGTCCTGATCA
>NZ_JBNAFJ010000020.1:0-8058 GCF_049707015.1 Microbacterium sp. CH-015
CCAGAAGACCGACGCACCTCATCGTGCTCGGCGTGTCGCCGCAAGGGATCCAGGATGGAATAGCCGGTTAAGAGGGACGTGCCCACCGCGCCCATGGACTGGGTCACCTTGAGCTGCTCGCAGAGTGCTGCGTAGGCTTTCGACGCGTAGACCGAGCCGTGGTCGCTGTGGAACACTGCGCCGGCCAGCGATCCGCGGTCGCGCTGCGCGCCGCGGAGAGCGCCTTCGACGAGTTCGGTGCGCATGTGGTCGGCGACCTGCCAGCCGGCGAGCTTGCGCGACCCGAGGTCGATGCAGGTCGCCAGATACAGGTTGCTGCCGTCCGCGATGGGGAGGTAGGTGATATCGCCGACATACCTGCGGTTCGGCTCCCCGGTGCTGAAGTCCCGCCCGATCAGGTCGGGGAACTTCCGTCCGGACTGGTCCGGGATCGTCGTCTTCACGCGCCGCCGCAGCCGAATCCCCGCGAGCTGGTGCTCCCGCATCACCCGCGCGACCCGCTTGCGGTTGATCCTGTCACCGGCAGGCACGCCGTCGTTGAGGTCGGCGGTGATGCGCGGCGCCCCGTAGGCCCGGTCACCACCCTGGGTGGGGTCCTGCAGCACCCGGATCCGCGACGCCAACGCCGCGTCCGCGGCCTGACGTTCGGCTCGCCCTGGCGCGGCTTCCAGCCACGCGTAGAACGAGGACCGGGCGATCTCGATGACCTCACACAACCGCTTCACGCCGTAGGCGTCCTTGTGGTCCTCGACGAACTGGAAGCGGTTCACCAGTTCGTCTCCGCAGCGAAATACTTCGCCGCCTGACGGAGGATGTCCCGCTCCGTCTCGAGCTTGACCCGCTCCGCTCTCGAGACCGCTAACTCGGCTTCCAACCGGATGATCCTCGCCGCCTGCGACTCCGACCGCACCGACACCGGCGGCGACACCGAACCGGCCGCAGCGGTCCCGGATCCGAGCTTGTCGACCCATTCCTTCAACGCACCACGGGAGATCCCCAAATCGGCCGCGATCGCTTTCAGCGTCGCGCCCGGCGTGGACTCGTACAAATCCACCGCACGCTGCCGGAACTCGTCCGTGTAGTTCTTCCTTGCCATCCCTCAGATTCTCGCTTCCCCAGCATCGTGCTGGAATCAGCGTGTCCAAGATCAGGGGTCAAGCCCCGTCCTTATGACGCCAGAGCATATCCACGTGAACAGCTTCATGTACGAACCGATCCTCGACATGTCGGACGAACACCTCGCGCAGTTGCTATCGGACGTAACGGCGCTCGCTTCGCGGTAGCCGCGGGTGAGCCCTTCTGGACGACGCGAATGGGCGAGAGAAGATGACCCCAGCGCGCCACGGCCACTGCGCTGCGCGGCGGGCGATCCTCGACTCGGTGGACGGGCGAGTTCACCCGCCTCCGAAGCATCAACCGCGACTACCCCGATGTCAGTTCCTTCAATGCCGCTTCGGCATCAGCGAGTGGAATGCGCTCCTGCTCGATCCTCCGGAATTCGACGTCGCCCGCGGTCGCGACGCGCATAGCACTCCTGCTCTTCCTCAGTCAGATGAGGAAGGCGGCTGCGACTGCCCGTGAGCACATCGCCGTGTTTGTCACGATTGACTCCCAGGTGCCCGTACTTGGGACTGCTGCACTAGTGGGGACAACTCATCTGGCTTGCACGAAGCGGCCCGCTCACCGGGCATCGCCCGGATAGGGATCGGGTGGCGGATCAGGCGTGCGGAGCGATGGAACTTCGATACTCAGCGGCGGCCGGTTCCAAGGCGAACTCCAGTACTTCCACGTTGTGCTCCCTGAGTGCGCCGAGCACCTGTTCCGGGGTTGCTCTGAAGTACTCGCGCCTGAGGTTCACCTTGTTGAGTCGCTTCTCCGCGAACTCCTGATGGAGCATCGTTTCGATTGCGACGGCGTCGTCCGCGAAGAAGAGGGCATGCACGTCGAATCGGAACGGAACCGAGGCATCCCCAAGCTCGTTCACCCGGTCCATTGGATCGAGTCGCCGTGTGAGTCCGATCTTCACTACGTCGGGTCCGAAGGCGCCGATATTGCTGATCACGTAGACGTATCCGGCGCGGATGTTGGCTGCGCGGTAGTCGACATTCTCGATTGCGTGCTCGACATCCTCAAGCTTCGCGCGGAGTCGCTCGGCGCCCTCGAGGTCGCCGTTTGCCTGGAGAGCGGCAAGGGCGTTCAGGTAATGCGCGCGTTCTTTCTGGAGACGTTCCTTCTCGCGTGCGAGTTCTTGCTCTGCTTTCTTCTGCTCTCGAAGCTCATCGCGACGAGCGCGTTCCAGTTCTTTCTCCACCTGCAGGGCCTGAAGGTGTCGGCTTGCGAGTTCCAGCTCCTTCAACCGCAGACGGTGGTAGCCCGACGTGATGCGGAGATCGATCATTGTCCCCAGCCGTTCCACTTGGGTGGACACGGTTGAAAGGCGCTTCTGGGCGGCGTCAAGGTTTCCTGCGCGCACAGTCTTGATGCAGTTCTCGGCCTCCGCGTTGTACGCGCGGAGTAGCAGTTTGGACATGTCGTTGACGAACTTCCTGCCCTTGGCTGCACTGTTGTTGAAGGTGAAGTTCGATGCCGCGACGGTCGCGTCGCCGGTCCGCACGAGCTGCTTGATCTCGGAGCGCACCGATTCGAGCTCGGTCGCGAGCGCGACCGACGATTCGGCAGGATTCTCGAAATCGAACAGACCGTACTCCTGCAAGTTCGCGGTATCGCGAAGATTGACGATCTCGTCCTGGACCTGTGACCGTTCGACCTCGCAGGCACGTGCTTCAGCCTGGACCCGTGCAAGCTCCTGCTCGGCGGCCGCGATCTGGTCGTGAAGGGCTCGTTTGATCTCGTCGAGCTGGCTGACGTCGTTGAGGCCATACTGCGAGATGAGTGCTTCGAGTCGTTCGTTCTCGGTGATCAACGACTCGGCCTGCTTCTTGGCGCCGAAGAATGAGACCTTGCGGGACTTAGCGTCAGCTTCTACCGCGGCGTGTTGCACTGGCGGCGTCACCGCCGCGGCGGTGACGTGAGCAGCCGCAGATTCGCGAGCGCTCCGACGTGACGCGGGCGCTTCGACGATGGTGGATTCCGTCGCAGCCGGCGCCACGGTGGGCATGGGGTCGGTGCTCTGAGACCCAGCACTGAAAACGTGCGCCGTCCATTCGGTACCGTTCCAGTAGCGTCGCTCGTGCCTGCCGGTGGGATCCGGAAACCAGTCCGCCGCGATCTCGGTGGTGTTGCTCATCTGCTCCCCATCATCGGATGCCATCCTCGTCGTCGAGTTAGCGTCGAAACCCCAGTACCGGCGCCAACACTGAACCTATCAACGCGAGACGACACGGCTAGGTGTCAGCGCATGGTCATTGCAAGAGGCGGGACACCTTCCGGTCGCCGTCCTCGCGCACGCACAGGTCCCGTAGTGGGGTGATGCCCGCAAGGGGATGGTGTTGCGTGCGCGGCGGGGGCCGTGCTCTGTCCGGCGTCGGGCATATCGTGTACCTCGAGCGAGTGGGCCGTCTCCACCTCAGATGGGGCGATGTGGGACCCCCGCATGTGATGTTGGAAATACCAAGGAGGGCGTTGTGGAGGCCGAGCAGGATCGAGTCGTCGACATACAGGAGGAAGTCTCCGAGTGGCCCATTCTGAAGGTGGCGCGTGCGAGACAGCTCACTAGCGAACTCAATGCCTCCATGAGCCTTTGGCGACACACGCTCGGGAGTGAGTCTCGTGCTGTGCTCAGCCAAGATCGTAGAGACGTCGTTTTCTACGCGCGAATTGCGCACGAGCCACCGCTCTATGAATGGTCTCTGCTGTTCGGGGACATCATCCACAACTACCGAACCGCGCTAGACGGTCTCGCGTGGGGCCTAGCGCACCTCGATGGCAATGCACCCGCACAGGCCGTCGCCAAGCGTGTCGCGTTCCCGTTCGCTACGACGCGCGATGAATGGCAGCGGATCATGCGAACGACGCTTGCCAGCGTCCCGCTGTTCATGCTCTACCGTCTCGATTGCGTGCAGCCCTATCACGGCGAGAACGCCGTCGAAGGCATCGGCGTTCTCCTCCATGCCCTCGACATCATCGATAAGCACAAGGCTTCGATAGCGACGGCTCTCATCGCCGCTGACAAGACGAGCTTTGGGACTAAGTTTCGTCCCGTCGACCCCGACGCCGATCTCTCGGATAGCTCCTCGCTTGGCGAATTCGAATGGGTCGCGCCAGAATCTGGTCTCCGCGACGGCGACGAGGTGGCCCGGATCAAAGGTTCGGTGCCCCTACAGGACGTTTCCATCGATACTTTGCCGCTTTCATTCACGGTCGAGCTCAACGGAAAGCAAGAGGACGCCCACAAGCTCCTCGATCTGATCGACAGGCAGGTCTGCGCGACGTTTCTCGTTGTGGAACACGGCCCAGACTCTCAGGAGTGGATCACCTGGATCCGGTCCGTAAAAGAGATGCAGGGCGAGTAGCCGGCCATGTGCATACGAACTGCACGGTCGCAGCAGTGTGACTCGAGCTGAGTTGTCTGCACTCGGGTCGCAGTCGCGGCTGCAGTTGATCTGCCGGACTCAGCAGTGCAGCTATGCCCTTCCGAGAGCGGATCGACGCGGGAATCGGTCAGTGCTGCGGCGGTGCCCGGAGACTCTACAGCTCGGCTGACCTCGGTGGAATGGGACCGTGTTTGCATCGCCATCGCTTGGGTCCGGGGGCTCGGGGAGGTACCCGTACCGATCTCGCGTCGCGAACGTCTCGGCACCCCTTCCGGGCACCGCCCGATACGGGATCGATTCGGAAGGCCGGCGATGACGAGTGTGATGTCTACATTGCCAGAAGGGCCTGAACAACCCAGAACGTGGCTGCCACGAGCAACGGGACCAAGAGCGCGAGCCCGATCAGGGCGCCCACAGCAAGTTTTGTGCCTGCGAGCAACTCAATCTCACCGGCGCCGAGAGCGGCTTTGCTGATCGCCGCGCGAAGCGCTTTGCGTCGTTCGATCTTGCCCGCTCGAACGACTCCTACGCCCGTCAGAATCGCTATTGGAAGAACGACCACCCAGCAGCAGAGGATCAACAGGGCGATCGCGATAGACAGGAAGTAGGTCACAACTCGCTCGAGTGAGTTGAGCGTTGGTGACGTTAGATCAGTGGCGATTACCGCGCCGACGTACCCACCGAACGCAAGGATTAAGGTCCCGGTGAGCGCCTTACCCGCCGACGCGAGACGTGCCGCGAGAAGCGACCGCTCAGCGAATGGGGCTGGGCGAGGCAGCTTCGCGGCGATCACGATTGCCAGCACGGCGAATACAACAACGCTAGCCACGACGACGAACGATAGGAGTGAAACGCCAGGCTCGTAGAAGCCGAACGACGCGGCCACCGTGCAGGCGATCAACGCGATCGCAAGAACCACGACCATGCGCGCGACAGCTTGCGACGTGCGCCGAGCAACTCGTGTTTCGTTCACAAAGCTGATTGTTACAAGTACCCGCGACATCTCCCCTCCTCAGCGGGTACACGGTGCCCGCTACCGCGCAACGCCCGGAAGGGGATGGCCATGAGGCGCCACTCAGATGACGTCACCGTCAAAGGCGATCTGCAGCCGATAGTCGTCCAACGCCCGACCGACCTCGACCAGGGACCCGAAACTATGAGCGCGCACACCCCAACGCGCACCGCTAAACATCCGCGCCAGATGCTCGAAATACGGTCGGTCGACCACGCCGAACGAATGCCCGTAGACCAACACCCGTTCCACGTTGGGCGACATCCGATCTGTGTACGCACGCAACGATTCGAGCTGGTAGGTCTTCTCGAACGCGGCAAGCCGATCAGCGATCGCGCCATAGGCGCGGGAGCGATAGAACTCGAAGTTCTCCTCGTCATCCCACTGGCGCAGGGCGGCGTTCTCTCGCAGAGAACCGGGTGCGTACCCGAGGATGAGTGTGGACACGCCCACCTCCCCGTGCAGATGCAGAACGCGGGAAGGGTCCACGCCGTACAAACGCTCGAGCGTGTGCGTGTAGTTGAACGTCAGGAAGAAGTCGTCGGCACCGAACAGGGTACAGAACTTCCGTTGCGGCTGAGTGTCCGCGAGTTTGGCATCGGCGTTCTCCGCAAACGACACGAGCGGGAACCCAAGAAGCTGTTCCGCTTCGTGGATGATCGCGTCCCGGTCGCTCTCCCGAACGGAAGCGAGATCCGGAGGCCACGACTCCAAGTGCTCCAATGCGTAGTCCACGTCTAGTTCAGCGAGGCTCTCCTCGACCCTCGACCAGGAATCTCCTTCGATCCCGTAGCTCTCCCATTCTCCGGGGAATCTCTCCGCTCCGATGACGAGGTCCTTCAGGTGCGGATCATATTTGGTCGGTAGGCCGTGCTGAAGATCGAACCCGTTGCCCAGTACGAACAATGTCGCCACGCAACATCCTCCGTTCACTGACCTGACATCCGCCGGCAATCGTACAGATCCCGGAGGCGACTCCAGCGCCCCGCGGCTCACTACGAGGGCAGCCCAACCAGCGCCGAGGTCCCCTCGGCTGAGGCGCGGCCTCGGAAAGGCGGGTGACACTGAACGCGACTACTCATGGCCCATCCGCTCAACGCGCATTGCACGTATCGGGATCCGACCCGATCGTCGGTCGCCAATTGCACACGCTTCAGGTGGTTCGCAATCGACGAAGATGGTGACTTCGAGATGAACCGACGTGAGGCTGACGCTGTGACTGCAACTGCGCCCTTGGTAGTGGCTTGTGATGAGTCCGGCAACGACGGCGAGAATATGCTCTCCGGGCGATCGACGGTCTTTGCCCACGCCAGCGTGACGCTGTCGCCAGACCACGCTGCCGAGCTGATGGATGAGATCCGCGCACGCACGCGCAGCCAAGCCACGGAGCTGAAATCGAGAACCATCCTCCAGCCCCGGCACCAGGGCGCGGCGAAGTGGCTGCTCTCGCACCCCTCGATCGAAGGTAGCGCATCCGTGCACCTCACCCACAAGAAGTACTTCGTCGTTTCGAAACTATTCGACTCGACGGCGGAGGAACTCGCACACGAACTTGGGGAAGACATCTACGAGACCGGCGTCGCGCTGGCGGGCGCGAACCTCCTCTTCTTCCTTGCGCCACAGAGCTACGGGACGGAGTGGGACAGGCTCCTTATGACTTTCCAGCGCTTCATGCGAGCGGAGGATGTCGTTCAGGCGCAGGAGTATCTGGCTCGGTTGATCCGAAGCATGGTGGAATTGCTGGCCGATGGGGACGCGCTCGCAAGAGATGTGCTGGGCACAGTGTTCGCCGGATTCGGCCACCTCGGGTCATTGTCGAAGCTGCAGCTCGGTGAGGGCGTCGAGGAACGCCTTCGTACGATGGACCCGCTCATCTCCGCCGTCGGGGCGGCGGTGCACTTCTGGGCGTCGATCTCCGGCCGGCCGGTGGAGCTGGTCCACGATGCCGCAAAGGTGCTAACCCCGGTGAAGGTCGAATGGGCCAAGCGGTTTCTCGCTCACCCGGAGGGCATTGCTCCCTCGCGACAGGGCTTGGCCAGCGAGCTGATTGATGTCCGACTCGTCAACTCGCAGGATGATCCGCGTGTCCAAGTGGCTGATCTGATCGCTGGCATCGGTCGCATCGTCGGAGAATCGATGGTGCATGAGCAGCAGCATCCGTTGGGTCTGAGCCTGGCCCCGATGGTGAGCGGCGCAAGTCTGTGGCCCATACGGGAAAACATGAACGTCGAGAAGGCTCGTGAGGCGATGCTCTCGCAGTTCTAACCGCGCTCGGCACTTCGTATCGTCGCGCCAGTTCGTTACTAGTTGCCCCGCAAAGTACCCCGAGGGGCCTGGCTTGCGCTGGCATCCCCTGCTTGTCGGATCGGCGGGTCAAGAGTTGTCACCCGCTCCGTATCGCGTCGCGACTCGCCCTAACGCCCGCCAACCGCGTGGCTTTTGTTCGGTGCTCGTCTCCAGGATCTTCGACGCCCGTTAGCTGTACTTCCCCGGGAGGTTGTGAACGGGTGAGGTAGGCGAAGACCTCCGGGCAGGATGTGGGTTACCACACTC
>NZ_JBNAFJ010000021.1:0-6745 GCF_049707015.1 Microbacterium sp. CH-015
GCGCGGACCGCTACCCAGTCGCCGCGCCCGCGCTACCCAGTCGCCGCATCCGCGCTACCCGAAGCCCCGGCTAAACAGAGACCGCGTAGTCGCAGCTAGTGCGGATGAATGCGAAGGGGATCACCAGTGCTCGTTGTCGTGGACGCCAACATCGTCGTCAAAAACCCCCTACTACGTGGCGACAAGTGGGACGCCGCCCGAGACGCCATACGAGCCGATCGGTTGAGACTGGTCCTACCGGAGACCGCGCGGCTGGAAGCGGTGGGCGCATTTCATCGCGCGCACGAGACCAAAATGCTGGAACTCAAGCGCATCTTGCGGCGATCGTCCGGTCGCGCGAAAGATGCTGCCGAGGGACTTCAGACAGTCTACGAGCAGGAAATCGACGAGTACGAAACGATCCTCAATGATCGACTCGCCGAGTTGGGCATCGAGATCGCCGACGTCCCTTCACACTCACATACCGAATTGACCGAACGAGCGATTGGACGCACGCCCCCCTTCGATGAGGACGGCGGAGGGTATCGCGACACGTTGCTTTGGCTGAGCGCGCTGGAGCAACTCGACGAGCCTCCGTTTGACAATCTCGTTCTGGTTTCGGACGACGGCATCTTCACTAAGAGCACTGACGTGCTCGCTGGCGAGCTCCGCCAGGACTTCGGAGCAGCGCTGCGCGTCGTGCGACGAATAGAGCAGCTTGACTTCCCTGGCGAGTTCGACGACGGCGAATTCTCACTGGCAGATACAAGTGTTGAGAAAACGCACATAGTCGATGCGATTATCGCTCGCCTCCAGGATTCGGACATCTCGCGCTGGAGCCCGCCTGGCGTCGACCACGCCACGGTGCATGTCGTAGGAAGCGTCAACCTTGTGGATCAGTCCGTTGAAGTTAGAAAGCAGTACGGCAGGGACGTATACGAGCTTTACGCTGAGGCGACGGCTGATGTCGATGCGCGGGTCCTCATTATTCATGATGTCGACGGCGACGACGTAGACTTCTCGGAGATGTCGGCGCGTTGGGACCTCCACCTGAGGTGGCGGGGCAAAGCAGTCGGCAGCAGGTTGCAGCTCAGCGAGGACCACGCCATCGAGGTATTCGATCTGGATGACCGCCCGCGCGCCAATTGATCTAGGCCCGCCCATGCGGTTTCGATCTGGGTGGGCCGTTGACGACCGAGCATCCAGCGAGCGCACGCGAACGTCCCACTTGCGTGCATCGCGCTGATAGGGATCCTCCAACGAACACGTGGCCCGCACTCAGTCGCTAGAGGAGAAACAACGTGAGGACCCCCGACTATTCGGGGATCCTCACGCACTTGTTCACTTCATAGAAGTTACGGATTGTGCTCTCAACGGCGTTGGGCGAGTGCTGTCGCGAAGCGAATGAAGCAGACGAGCGCAGTCACTCCACCAGCCAGAAGCGCCACTACTCCGGCGATCGGAACCTCGGCGGCTTTGCCGGTCGCGTCGGCAATCATCCCCGCATTGAACAGGCTGACGGCTCCCGCCGCAGCGATCCCGATCGAGGCAAGGAGGAGGATTCCCCATAGCGCGGTACGGGACGTGTGAGTGGAACGCATGTGCCGGCTCCTTCCTACGGGTTGCACAGAGCAAGAACTGTCGCGTTGTACCCCACGTTAGGTCGCCACGAGTCGAGGTTCCACGGCATCTTCACACGCCCCACGCTCCAGACGTGGCAGATCAGCTGATCGCGATACTTCTGTTGCTCATAGTTAGAGGGAACGATAGCCGCGTAGTTCGCGAAGATGGTGTCGTTTGTATAGTGCGAGAAGTTGATCGCCGCAGGGTATACAGCGATCGTGATTCCCTGCGGCACTGACTCATGCAGGATCTGTGTGTACATGAAGTTCCCGCCGTAGTTGACGGGGTCTGCGACCACTGGATAGGCAACCCCAGCAACCCGGTGGGCGACATGCTGAGTCAAAGTTGAGCCATCGACGGTGTACCAGGTGTCCACGGAGACACCGTTCGCGTCAAGGGCCCAGGGGATCGCTACGGTGACCGCGAGGGCCCCGTTTCGTCGTATCCGACAACGCCACCGTCGTCGAATTGAACAAGTCGGAGACCGTCGTAGTTGTAGTCGATCTCGGTGGGAGAATCTTCACCGTCCAGCACACTCGCGATACGCACGCTTGAGTCCGGGTTCACGAGAACCACGGAGGCGCTGCCGTCGCCGTGATCGTAGCTGGCGGCACCGTCAGGTGAAATGACCGCGTCAGCAGATATCTCACCCGGCGGCAGTGAGATCTGGACCGCGGTCCCATCTGCAGCCTCGATCTTCAGCGGGTCCGTGGAACTCTCTGGAACGACCACAGAGCCCTCATCTAGTGCCGCGCTGATCACACCACCCATCGATTCCAGCTGCACGGCATCCGCGACAAAGTCAGGGGCGACTTCTGCGACAGCGGCAGCAGGCGAAGGGTCCGTCACCTCGTCTGCACTGGCGGGGCTTCCCACCAATAATGTGGCGGACACCACCCCGATGACGGCGATACTGCTGAGACGTTGATTCACGATGTTCCATCCATTCATGTACGATCAGCGGTCACTGCTCTGAGTATTTGCTATGCGTTGGCAACGCTATGGATAGCAGCGCCGTCGTGGCATCCACCGAAAGTCGCAACTCCCGTGATCGGCGGGGCGATCCCCTTGCGGTCATATATAGCAGCCCTTCCCGAACTCACGTTCGACCCACCGAAAACGTCCTATGAGGGCTTCGGCCAGTGGCCGTTACGGCGGGGGGGTTTCGGCGGTTCCATCGCCCGGCGTGTTGAGTGCTGATCCACGTCGGCGCCGGCCGTGCCGTAAACGATCGTTTTCGGCGGGCGCGAACTCGCGCGAGCATGCTCAAACGCGCGCAGTGAGCATCATCGTGTGAAGCAGGGCCTTTGCTCTCGCGTGACGACTTCGGATCGTCGCAGCGTTCATCCCAAGAAGCTGCGCGACTTCCGTCAGCGTGAAGCCATCCCAATAGACCAAGCGAATGATCTCCTGATCGACCGCCTGCAACTTGGCGATTGCTGCGCGCACGTCGGCGACGTGATCCTGGTCAGCGGTCGGCACCCTCTCGCTGAGGTGTCGCGCGAGCTTGTCGGTAAGCGCGCGCCTGCGGGCACTAGATCGCCAGCCTTGGGAGAGGACGCGGCGCGCGACGCCAAACATCCACATCCTGGCCTCACCCGGATCGGCGGGGATCGAGCGCACCTTCCGCCACACCACGACGAGCGTCTCCCCCAGCAGGTCGGCAGCATCCTCTCGATCAGGTACCCGCCTGATGAAGTAGTCCAGAATCGAGCCAGCGTGGTCCTTCACCAACTGCCCGACTCTCTCATCGTTGGTCGAGACGTGTTCAGCCGCCATGATCAGTGCAGCTGTCCGGTGCAGTCGCTGTCGCGGCCGAGACCACCGTCGTTGAAAAGGTCGTCGCCAGCACCCGCCAAGATCACATCGTCCTCAGCTGCGAACCATGATGAGGAAAGTCCGGCCGCCTCGCGCTCCAACGCTCTTTCATAGATCTTCTGACCAACGCCTTCCCAGTCCTGGGCCGCGATGAAGTCGACGGCTTTGGTGTTGGTCTCGACGTAGTTGAGCTCGCCGTTGAAGAACTCGAGCGTGCAGGAAATCTCTTTACCTGTATCCGTGACATACGAGACGGGAATCTCGAAGTCCGGCACCATTCGCGGGTCAGTACCGGCAGTAGATGCGAGCGTGAAAGCTGGAAAAGCGAGCACGGGAACCGCGACCCACGACAACCGCCGGATGCGCTGCCGGCGCGACGCGTGAGCGCGAGCCGCGACGCTAACCCGAGCAACTTCACCTGCGATCACCCCATCCGTTGATGCAGAGTTCGGGGCGCTTGCCCGCAGCAGGTCATCGATCGATGTGTCCATGGCGTCCTCCTAGGTGTGTTCACCAAGTACATGGCCGGACCTCGTCTGAGCGTTGCACGACGTCGTCGATTCGGGGCTCAAGGCCGCAGGCCGCGCTCCCTTTTGTTGACCGTTTACGGCACGGCAACGCCGCCCAGCGAACAGACGGACCGGAAAGGATCGCCTGGCACTAAAGATCCGCAGTGGCCGCGATCTCTGGATGCGAGTCGCCCTCGAAGACCGCTCCGTTAGCATGACGCTATGTCCGACCACGTGCATACCGCGAGCTGCAAATGGTGCGCGCTCGACCTGGAATTCGTGATGCCGGACGAGTTAGTTCGAGCTTATCGGCGCGACAAGCTAGTGATCTTCGCGGGGGCGGGAATCAGCACCGAGGTGCCCACCGTGCTGTCTGAGACTCTCTATCAGCGCGCTCGCGCTCTGGCGGAAACTGACGCCGATTCTTTTCCGGAGGTTATGCAGGCTTTCCAGGACAAGTTCGATCGAGCGACCTTGGTCAAGGAGATTCGATCCCGATTCGCCTACGCGGATTCCTTTCCTACCGCCCGACGCGCCTCACGCCAGTTCCATGCCGAACTCGCGACCCTGCCACAGATCCGCGACATCATCACGACAAATTGGGATACCTACTTCGAAGAAGAGTGCCTAGCAACACCCTTCGTGATCGGGGAAGACATCGCCTATCACGATCTATACGAGCGGCGGGTCTACAAGCTCCACGGGAGCATCACGAATCTCGCAACACTGGTTGCCACCGAAGACGACTACGCGGAGTCCCTCGTCAAACTCGGCGCCAATGTCCTCGGCTCGCACGTGCGGAATATTCTCGCCTCCAAGACGGTAGTCTTCGTCGGCTATTCCCTCACCGACTGGAACTTCCGCCGTCTGTTCGACACGCTGCGAGCCGACATGGGCAAGTTCACACCTCGGGCGTTCGTAGTAAGCCCATTCGACGTGCCAGAAGCAAACGCCCTCGGCCTCGCCCACATCCGCACGAGTGGAGTGCATTTCGTTCGGGAACTGAAGCGATCTCTCCAGAGCGACTGCATCTTGCCGGACGACGTATACGACCTCATCGAGAGAATCCAGAAACGAGCAGAACGCGCCGACGAGATCGCGAAGGACATCGATCCACACAAGTACCCGGCGGTCATCTACACCTGGTTCTACAGCGACGCCGTCTTGGACCTGTGTTTTCGGATTCTCCAGCGGCGGGGTTCAGGCGAGTACTCAGACGCTCACAGGGTGCAATGGCTGGCGCGCAAGTACGCTTCCGCGGCGGAGCGAGCAACCGCGCGGGGAAACTTCGGTGACGCCGCGTACCTAGAGGGATACACGAACGTGTTGATCGCACTGCTCTCACCTTGGCTCGCGCGCGAAGATTCGAGCGGCGAGACCTCACCGACGACCGAACCACCAATCGAGGAACCCGACTCGCCGCTGTCGTCGGACGACGAGACCCCCGACGACTACGACGAGTACTACGAGAGCTTTCCTCACTTCTTTCTGCCGGGAATCGAGACTGATCTCTACGGCCCTGAAGAGTTCCAGTCCGGTCTCGAGGAGAGCCGCAGGAAGGCACCACGCCAGCGCATAAAGGCGCGCAAGATCGTGGCGACCCTGCCCCCGGGCATGGTGCTCGAGCACACTCGCGATCTGCCGGACTTATTCGAGTCCGAATGAAGTCCGCTTCTGAGGAATTGGCCACGCTCATCCCACAACCCGAGGTTGGATAGGAGGGGCGCGTGAAGGCCAAGTTGGCACTGATCGCGGACGTAGCTCGAATCCACCGCGCGCTGAGGCCCCGTCCGCGCGCATCGCCCGGATGAGGATCCCGCGTACCGGGTGCGCTTCTGAGCTATCTCGTTAGGATCGCGCGCGTGCTTACCCCGGGGTCGAGGTCCAGCCGGCGCAGGAGTTGGGCGTTGAGGGCGACGACGAGGGTGGACAGGGACATCAGGATCGCGCCGACGGCCATCGGCAGCACGAATCCGATGGGTGCGAGGATGCCGGCGGCGAGCGGTACAGAGATCAGGTTGTAGCCTGCGGCCCACCAGAGGTTCTGCTTCATCTTGCGGTAGCTGGCGCGGGACAGTTCGATCACGGACAGCACGGAGCGCGGGTCGGAGCTGGCGAGGATCACGCCGGCTGAGGCGATCGCGACGTCCGTGCCGGCACCGATCGCGATGCCGACGTCGGCGGTTGCGAGGGCGGGGGCGTCGTTGACGCCGTCGCCGATCATGGCGACTTTCTTCCCCTCGGCCTGGAGCGCACCGATCTTGGCGGCCTTGTCTTCCGGGCGCACCCCGGCGAAGACGCGGTCGATGCCCAGTTCGGTGCTGACCGCGTGGGCAACGGCCTCGGCGTCGCCCGTGATCATTAGGACCTCGACGCCGAGCTTGTGGAGCGCGTCGACGGCCTCGCGGGATTCCGGACGGATTTCGTCGGCGAGTTCGAGTCCGCCGATCACGGCGCCGTCTTGGACGACGTGCAGGATGATTGCGCCGTCTGCGCGCCAGGATGCCGCTTCATCGACTTCCGATGCGCCGAGCTCTTCGAGCAGGCGGGGACCGCCGACACGGATCTCGTGACCGTCCAGGGTGGCGGTCACGCCGACCGCCGGGGAGGAGGTGAATCCGGTGACGTTCTCGATCTGGAGGCCACGGTGTTGCGCGGCACGGACGATGGCTTTGGCGAGTGGGTGCTCGCTGTCGGCTTCGGCCGCGGCGGCGATCGCGAGCACCGTGTCGGCGTCGTGACCGCCGGTGGGGGCGATGGCGGTGACGACGGGTTCACCCTTGGTGAGGGTTCCGGTCTTGTCGAACAGGACGGCG
>NZ_JBNAFJ010000022.1:0-3725 GCF_049707015.1 Microbacterium sp. CH-015
GGTCGCTTCCTCGGGCCCTCTACGTGAGAGGCAGATCGGTGAGGCAGGTGGGGTCATCCGCGCCAGTGGAGATGGGGGTGGTGATCGAGCCGTTCTCGTGCGTGATGGTGAGTGTGGCGTCGATGTCGCGGGGAAGCCACAGTCCGACGAAGCCGTTGCTGTTCGTCGTGCGTTCTTCGTCGAGCAGCACCTCGCCATCGTCGCCGACGACCGTGAGGTGGAGGGGCTCGTCGCCGAGCTCTCCGACGCAGGTGGTCAGACTGTGGAAGTAGCAGTCGTGCGTGGTGTTCCGGTACGGCGCGACGGAGAGGTAGAACTCGTCCTCGAGTGGGACGGAGGTCTCGGGCCCACCGTCGATGGTGAACAGCACGGCGTTCGGGCGCACGGATGCGATCAGGTCGTCGCGTCGGTCGTCGACCGGTGTCGCTTCGAGCTCGTCGATGACCTGGTGGATGGTCTGGTCGGGGAAACCGGCGGCGGCGAGTGGATCGGTGGTCGTACTGTCGGGGGTGGCGGCTGCGCAGCCGGTGACGAGGAGCAGGGTGGTCGCGAGGATCACGCCGAGGTTGGTTTTCGATGCGCGAGGCATGGCAGGGTTCACTTTCGTCGAAGGTTGTGTGGGCGCCCGGACACGGGCGATGCGGTTGCCGGCGAACAGTCCCGGCGGGCCGCACTCACGTTCGACTGACTGAAAGCTCCCAGAGCGTGAGGGAGCGCGGCGCAGCTGCTCCTTCGGCGGGCGACGGCTGTCGTGCGCCGGGAGACAGCGCGCGGAACCAGGCTCGCGTCGGCACCACGCCCGCATGCACGGTGGGTGGCTGCAACGTCATCCCGCAGTGCACGCCCATCGCGGCGTGCGGGCTGCCGTTTCCATCCGGGCACACCGCGCACCCCGCGCAGTCCGAGAGATCCGGGGAGTGGGTGCTCTCGCTCTGCGTCGACATCGCGGGCGCGGCATCCGCGGCCGTCGCGGGAGAGACATGCAGGGCGAGGAGAGCAACGAGGACCAGCCCGATGACCGCGCACATGCTGCGCCACCGCGCGTAGCGGCGAGAGCTGGTGATCGCGGACGAGGTCATGACTCCCTCAGGATGTCACGACGATCGCGTGCCCCCGCCCAGCCTTCTGACAGGAAAAATCAGCTGGCGGCGGGGTGGGGGTGAATACCCCGGTGGGGTACTCTGCGAACCAAGGAGATCTGTGGCCCTGGACACGACGCGAACTCGTCTGCATCCGCCGATGCTGTGGCGGTGGATGCTGTCGGTGTTGCTCGCGGCGCTGGTGATGGTGGGGCTGCTGGGCATGCACACGCTCATGACCGGGCACCCCGAAGCGCCGATGACGGCCGTTTCGAGCATCGGCGCCGAACACGGCCACGGCCCCTCGTCGGACACCGGTGTCGTCGCCGAGACCGCCTGTGCGGACTGCGCGCCCGGTGCGGCGCATGACGCGTTGATGGCGGCGTGCGTGCTCGGTCTGCTGGCGGTGGTGCTGTGGGCGGCGCGCTCCGGCCCCGGGGTCATCCGCGGCCGAAGCCGCGGGCCGAGCCCGCTGGCGCGTGTGGTCGGGGTGCTGTTGTCGGTGCTGCCCCGTCCGCCGTCGCTGCTGGACCTGTCCATCAGTCGAACGTGAACCGACTGTCCCGGCCCTCGTGGCCGGGGCTGAGTCATGCCCGCACGCGGGCGAAGTTCACCGATCGATGGAGAAGGACCAATGGTTGTGAAGAAGTTCCGATGGACGGTATTGACCGTCGTGCCGCTCGCGGTGGCGGTGTCGCTGGCAGGGTGCGCCTATGTCGGCGGCGGATCGATGCCGGGGATGGGCCAGGGCGGGATGATGTCGCCCACGTCGCCGTCTGTCCAGGTCAACGCGGCGGACGAGATGTTCGTGATCATGATGATCCCCCACCACGAGCAGGCGGTGGAGATGAGCGACACGATCCTCGGCAAGGACGGCATCGACGATCAGGTGCAGGCCCTGGCGCAGCAGATCAAGGACGCGCAGGCCCCCGAGATCGAGCTCATGCAGTCCTGGCTCACCAATTGGGGAAGGAGCTCCAGCGGCGACATGAGCGGGATGGGGCACGGTGACGGGATGATGTCCGATGGCGACATGGCGGCGCTGGAAGCCGCCGACGGCGCGGAGGCGGCGCGGTTGTTCCTGGAGCAGATGATCGTGCACCACGAGGGCGCGATCGAGATGGCGCAGACCGAACTCGACCAGGGAGCAAACGAGGAGGTGATCGCGCTCGCGCAAGCGATCCTGGACACGCAGACTACCGAGATCGCCACGATGGAGAACCTGCTCACCCAGAACTGAGGAGGCATTCCGGGGGTCTTGCCCTGTCGGACGCGAGACCCTCGGAATACCCCAGGGGGGTATTCCGTTTGATGGGTGATATGCGGCAATCCGAGGAAGCGCGGCCCGCCGGACGCCGGAATCATCCGACCACAGACCAGCGAGGAGGCTCGTCATGACCGATCCGCACGCACACCACCACGACCCATCACGGGGAACACGCGAGGCGCCGGTCGGCTCTCACGTCGCTGAGCACGGTGGCCACCACGTGAACGGCATGGACCACCCGGCCGGGCACGACCCTCACGGCGAGCATGATCACCCCGGTGGGCATGCCGGGCACGGGGCCGATCATGTGGCACGGTTCCGGCAGTTGTTCTGGATCAACCTGATCCTCGCGGTGCCGGTGGTCGCGTTCTCGAGCATGTTCGCCATGCTCTTCGGGTACTCGCTGCCCGACGCCCCCGGCATCAACCTGGTCGCTCCGCTGGTCGGTACGGTCATGTATTGCTGGGGCGGCTGGCCGTTCCTGTCCGGCGCGGTCAGCGAACTGCGGGCACGCACGCCCGGGATGATGCTGCTCGTCGGCGCGGCGATCACCGTCGCGTTTCTCGCATCCTGGGGCGCCAGTCTGGGCCTGCTGCACCATGAACTCGAGTTCTGGTGGGAGCTCGCGCTGCTGATCGTGATCATGCTCCTCGGCCACTGGATCGAGATGCGCTCCCTCGCCCAGACCACATCAGCCCTGGATTCACTCGCCGCGCTTCTGCCTGACGAGGCCGAGCGCGTCGACGGCGACCAGATCGTGACGGTTTCCCCCGCAGACCTCCGTGTCGGCGATGTGGTCGTGGTCCGTCCCGGCGGCAGCGTCCCCGCCGACGGCCGGATCGTCGACGGGCGGGCGGACATGGACGAGTCCATGGTCACCGGCGAATCACGCCCCGTCTCCCGCAGCACCGGCGACACCGTCACCGCGGGGACCGTCGCGACCGACTCCGGCCTGCGCGTCCAGGTCACCGCGACCGGAGACCAGACCACCCTCGCCGGCATCCAACGACTCGTCACCGACGCGCAGAACTCCACCTCCCGCGCCCAGCGCATCGCCGACCGCGCCGCCGGCTGGCTGTTCTGGTTCGCCCTCGGCGCCGCCGCGGTCACCGCCGTCGTCTGGACCCTCGTGGGCAGCCCGGACGACGCCGTCATCCGCACCATCACCGTCCTCGTCATCGCCTGCCCGCACGCGCTCGGACTGGCGATCCCGCTCGTGGTGTCCATCGCGACCGAACGCGCCGCCCGCGGCGGGGTGCTGATCAAAGACCGTCTCGCGCTCGAACAGATGCGCACCATCGACGCCGTCCTGTTCGACAAGACCGGAACCCTCACCAAGGGTGAACCCGTCGTCACCGCCATCGCCCCCACCGGCGGTC
>NZ_JBNAFJ010000023.1:0-2825 GCF_049707015.1 Microbacterium sp. CH-015
CTACGCTCGGCAATGCACCCATCAACTGGAAACCGACGACTCGCACAGCGACCGGACCGAATGAAGGGGGCGGCCCACATCCTTCTCGTCTTCGGGCGAGAGGGTCAGAGTCTCCGCGACGAGTTCACCGAGCCCGTGCCCCTTGCCCTTTCCGTGCTTGTCGCTGGTCGACGTGAGGATGACACGCTCGTAGCCGATCGAGATCGGCTGGCCGTTCTCGTCGACGGGGTTCTCAAGCCAGTCGACAAACTCTTCGACGCTCTTCGAGACGCCACGCTGGCCGGTGATGGGGTTCTTCGACCAGTCGACCTTTGTGAGCACGAGGATGACGGGCAGCCCCGCACGGCTCAGCTCGCCGATCATCGCGACGTCAGCGGGCGTCAGCCGGTCGTCGTTCGACTTCACGCAGTACCAGACGACCGAGATCTGCTGGTTCTTGGGGTGCCGGGCGATCTCTTCGAGGTGTCCGCGAAGCTGCTCGGCCGGCGGCACAGTCGAGCCGATCTCGAACCCCTCGATGTCCCAGATGCCGAGCGAATCGTCGCTGTAGTACTGCACGCCACGCGTGACGGGCAGCCCTTTGCCGACCTTCGCCAGTTCGCGCCCGAAGACCGCGTTGATGAGCGAGGACTTGCCGACTCCCGTGCCGCCGATCACGGCGAGGTTGAACCGGCCGTACCGCGACTTGGCGTTCGCGGTTCCTTCGATGAACGGAGTCTCGTCAATATTCGACGGTTCGATCTCGTCAGTCATGGTGTGCTCCTGCGCCTCACTCTGCGAACGTGAACTCGAGGACGATATCGGGATCGATGGCCGTCACGATCTTGGTGTAGAAGGTCTTTGCCTGCTCTTCGAGCACCGAGCGGAAGCCGTCGATGTGCTCGCTCACGACTTGAGACGAAAGCAGCTCTTCGAAGATCTCGCTCGTATCGATCTCCGGCGTCGTCCAACTGAGGATGCCGTTCTCCTCATCAGCCACGCTCAGGTCGGGATCGGAGTAGCCGAGATAGATGAACTCGGGGATGGTGATCCGGTACGAGTTGTCGCCTGTCTGGACGATCTCGACGTCTTTCCCCTCGATCCCGAACTTGGCGTCGTACTCGTAGCGCACGAGAATCGAGCGCTCCGTTCCGGGAAGTGTGAAGAGCTGGATGTCTCCGATCGCGAGCTTCAGGCCGTCGCCGCGCTCTTGCTTGACATCCGTCATTCCAGCGGTGAGCAGGACGACCTGCTCCTCCCCCCGGATCGAACGAATGACCTGGGTGTCGCGCGACTCGGTCGCCCCGAGCGCCTTACCCACGGAGAGTCCGCCGAAAGCGGCTGCGCCCACGAGAAGCAGGACAAACAGAACGAGAAGGATCTTCGCCCATACCGGCGTTCTGCGGCGCGGAGCGGTGGTGCTGGTCATGTGGGTACTTTCTATCGGTGGCCATCGCGGTTCGGCGGTGGAGTGTCACTGGTCGGCGGTGGATGCGTTGGCTACAGCTTCGTGTACGCGCGCGCCACACGGCGTCGGCGACGGCAGTACATTTTTCGGTCGCGACACGATCTACCGGCTCTTCAACCAGAGAAGGCCGATGCCGAGGATGATGATTGCGAGGACAGCAGCGGCGGTCGTCGGAATCCACGACGCAAACCGCTGTAGCGCATCGTTCGCCGCGCCGATGAGCAGCCCAGCGCCGACGAGTGAGGGCGCAAGCCACCGTAGCCATCCGTACTCACGGGAAATGGTGATCAGCGCAACCCCGCCGACCAGCCACCCGATCACGACCCACCACACGTTCTCGTGCGCCTGAACGTGCCGCATCATCGTCCCGGGCAGCACGACGAGCGTGTACGCCGCCGCCAGTGCCAACACCGCGAGAACGATGCGCCCGATGAGCACGCCGACTTCGGAATCGAATCTGTCGGTCCAGCCCCACAGCGGGATGACCGTCAGTGCGATCGTGATCGCGACGACCCCGACGACACCGGCGCCGATCCACCACCAGAGGTCCCAGTCCTTGTCGTATTCGATCGCGACCTCGAGCGGGGTGAGAAATGCGAGTGTGTACATGGTTTCCTGTCCGCTGAGAGGAGTCGGTTCGGGTGGCTTTCGTACATTCAGAGCACGGCGGATGCCGCAGCTTCGGCGTCACGCACGCGGAGCTTGCCGGACATCAGCTGCGGCAACAGCGCATCGCGTGTCGCGGCGAGGGTACGGTTCTCTTCAACGGCCGCACTGATGGCATCAAGGAGCGGCGCAATCCTTGATTCCGCATCGGCTGCCCTCGTTGGCTCCCATGCGAGGTCCAGATGATCGAACGTTGCCATGGTGATTGTGTCGAACACCGAGCCGTGCGCGACGGCCTTGGCTCGCTCCGTTGCCCGCAGTACTGAGAAGTAGAGCAGCCCAGGGGAGAGCGCATCGGGGCGGAACCCATAGCACGACTGGTTGAAAGATGCCGGCCGCGCTAGCCGGCCCACCTCACCGACAGTTCCGCGCGCCGTCAGGATCACAGATCCCACTGGAAGCGGCCTTGCCTTCGTCTCTGACACCGCCGCCGACGTGATCTTCTCTGTGGTGTCGACTATCACTCGGCTCGGAGCCGATGTGATGTCGCGAGCGGAAATCCAGAGTTGGTCTCCGTCATCCCAGTACCCGGCACACGCGCGCGCTGGGGTACCGCCAAGGACCGGCTCGAGCACGTGACTCATCGGAACCCGGGGCCACGCCCTGGCGAGCGAGTCGTATGTCAGGTCGGCTAGCTGTACTTCCCCGTGACGTTGTGAACGCGGGCTGAGGGGGTCTGGCCGCCGATCCCGGTGTGGGGTCTGTGGTGATT
>NZ_JBNAFJ010000024.1:0-2822 GCF_049707015.1 Microbacterium sp. CH-015
CTCGCTGGCGTCGAAGATGTCGCTCACGGGGAACCACTTCTTCGCGTCGTCCTCGGCGGCTTGCGTGATCTGCTCCTTGGGAAGGAACGCAAGGTGGTACTTCAGACCAGCCTCGTTCTCGGGCGCCTCGCCAAGCAGGTTCAGGTAAAGCCGCCGCTCGGGGTACGACCACGCCTTGTTCGCCCACGCGCGCGGGTTGCGGTAGGCGTAGGTGCCCCGCAGTCCGATGTTCAGCGAGGTGAGCCGCTGCTGGCCGTCGAGAACAGCGATCACCTCTCGATCGGTCGGGATATCGACCACCGGGTTGTGCTTCTTGTCGTAGCCGCTGTAGTCCTTCAGAAACCCGTAGAACTTGAAGGCGCCCACAGTCTCAGGTAGCACCTTCCAGGACAGGAAGCTGCCGACCGGGTATCCGCGCAGAACGGAGTCGAAGATCTTGATGACCTGCGACGGCTTCCAGACATACTCACGCTGGATCGCGGGGAGGATCAACTCGTTCTTCTGGATCAGCTTCAGCGCGGTAGCGATCGTCATCGGTTCTTTGTGGCCCACGCGGAAACACTATCGATGAGGGCGGACGCCCGTTCGTTGTGTAGCGCGCAAGTAGCGCCGACGCACTCCGTCAGCCGAGCAGGCTCAGTACCGGCCTGCTGGCGTCTGTACCCAGAAGGTCCAACTCGATCGAGGCACGATCCGCAAGGGCATGAGGCGTCAAGCCTCGTGCTAGGCCACTCACCATCTCGTTTACCCCTGCAGCGACCAGAGACGGCGCAAGGCCGGACACCGCCTCGAGCGAGACATTGCTCGTCTTGCCGGCATGCATCACGAAGTTGCGGTGGTAGTACACGCGCAGGAACAGCGTCGTGAGGTACTGCCTCACACGCTTGAGGACTGTCTTCGGATCATCAATCACGGCGCGGTATCGGTAGTACGCGGCAATGTCTGTCAGGTCGGTGAACTCCAGCTCGTTCACCATGAGATCCTTCGAGGGTCAAGTCCTTTTGAGTGGTGTATCTGATTCGTGATCCTTCGATGGTTTGGGGTCAGGCGGTGAGGGCTTGGAGATCGGGTTCGGTCACCTCCTCGGGGGCGGGTTCGGGTTCGCCGACGCGGCGGGCTTTGGCGAGGGCTTCGAGGCCGAGGTAGCGGCGTTGCTCGGTCCATTCGTCGTGCTGTTCGGCCAGGACGGCGCCGACGAGGCGAATGATGCTGTCGCGGTTGGGGAAGATGCCGACGACGTCGGTGCGGCGGCGGATCTCTCGGTTGAGGCGCTCGTTCGGGTTATTGGACCAGATCTGCTTCCAGATCTCTTTCGGGAAGGCGGTGAACGCGAGGATCTCGTCGCGGGCGGCCTCGAGGTGTTCGAAGCTGCGCGGGAGCTTGTGTTCGAGGGCGTCCAGGACGCGGTCGAACTGGGCGTTGACGGATTCCTTGTCGGGCTGGTCGAACACGGTCTGCAGCAGCGTCTTCACCCACGGCCACGAGCTCTTCGGGGTCACGGACATCAGGTTCGCGGCGTAGTGGGTGCGGCAGCGTTGCCAGCTGCCGCCGAGGGTCGCGCCGGCCGCGGCGACAAGCCCGGCGTGCGCGTCGCTGATGACAAGCTTCACCCCGTTCAGGCCGCGGGCGACGAGGTCGCGGAAGAAGCTCAGCCAGCCGGCGCCGTCCTCGGTGGAGGTGACCTGCAGACCCAGGATCTCGCGGTAGCCGTCCGCGTTCACCCCGGTCGCCACGAGCACCGCGACCTTCACGACACGGCCGCCCTCCCGGACCCTCATCGTGAGCGCGTCCGCGGCAACGAACGTGTAGGGGCCCTGGTCGAGCGGGCGGGTGCGGAACTGCTCGACCTGCTCGTCGAGGTCCTTCGCCATCTCGGACACCTGCGACTTCGACAGCCCGGTGATCCCGAGCGTCTTGACGAGGTCCTCCATCCGGCGGGTGGACACGCCGAGGAGGTAGCTGGTCGCGACCACCGTGGTCAGCGCGGCCTCCGCCCGGCGGCGGCGCTCGAGCAGCCACTCCGGGAAGTAGGTGCCCGCCCGTAGCTTCGGGATCTTCACGTCGATCGTGCCGGCGCGGGTGTCGAAGTCGCGGTGCCGGTACCCGTTGCGACGGTTCACCCGGTCGTCGGACACGGTGCCGTAGGAGGCGCCGCAGACCTGGTCGGCGTCCGCGGAAAGCAACGCGTTGATGAAGGTGGACAGCATCTCCCGCAGCAGATCCGGGGACGCCTGGGACAGCTGCTCATCGAGGAAGCGGGCAGGGTCGATACTTGGTACGACGGTCATCGTCGTGGTTCCTTTCGAGACGGATGTGAAGAGTTCTCTCGAAGGATCACACGGTGACCGTCGCCACATTCACAGCGACGTGGCCACCGGATCCGTACACCACGCTATTGGACGCAACCCCTTCGAGAAACTCGCGAACGAGTCGGTCCGGCACGGGAACTGCCTGCCGGCCTTGCTCAACTTCTTGACCCGACGATATAGATCATCAGCGAGGGTGCGAGGGTACGCGCAAGTGATGATCGATGCCATGCGGTGTGCCACGAGATGTCCACCCTGCTGGGTTCGGCCAAGGAGAGCCTCAGCAGACGCCCACAGGGTCGCAAGAGACACCCCGTGCGTCGCTTGAAGGTGGGGTGTGAGCAGGTGAAGAGTTTCGGTGAGTGATTCACCGAGCTCGCCGTCCTCGAGCGAGGTGATCAGCTTTCGGTCCTTGAGCGCCGGGATCGAAACCAGACGCTCGGGGTCCGGAAGTTTCCAGAGCTTGTTAGCCGTCTTTTCGAGGACAATTCGATTCACGGGACGCTGGATCTGCCC
>NZ_JBNAFJ010000025.1:0-2640 GCF_049707015.1 Microbacterium sp. CH-015
TGTTTAGCCGGGGCTTCGGGTAGCGCGGATGCGGCGACTGGGTAGCGCGGGCGCGGCGACTGGGTAGCGGTCCGCGCCCGCGCGTCCGGTGGTCAGCTGGCCGTCTCAGTGTGGGTGTGGCGGCGCATGTTCGGCCCGTCGAGTTGGACGAGTTCGGCGTTGCTGACGATGCGGTTCAGGATGGACTCGGCGATGACCGCGTCGTGCAGCGACCGATACCAGTCCTCGGGATCGAACTGGCTGGTCACGACAGTCGAGCCTCGTCCTTCACGAGCGGCGAGGATGTTCAGCAGATCGGCGGCTGTCTCCCCGGTGATCGGGGTGGTGAGGAAGTCGTCGAGTACGAGCAGGTCGCAGGTGTGCAGGCCGGTCAGGAACGTGAGGCGCTGCGCGTCTTGCCGGTGGTAGACGGCGAGCTGATTCGCGAGGTCGTCGAGCCGGTAGTAGCGGGCTGAGTAGTCGCGCCGACAGGCGGCGTTCACAAGCGCTTGTGCGAGGTAGGACTTCCCGACGCTGGACTTGCCGAGGATCACGAGGTTGTGGGTCTGGTCGATCCAGCGGCAGGCAGCGAGCCGGGCGACGAGCTCCCGGTTCAGATTGCGCCCGTCGAGGTAATGGATGTCCTCGACGCAGGCGGCCGGGTTCGGTGTCCGCGACGCTTTCAGTAGCTTCAACACGCGCCGTTCGGTGCGGGCAGCGGTCTCCTGCTCGAGAGCGTGGCGGATCTTCTGCGAGAACGTCCACTGGTCGTAGGTCGGGTCGTTCGCGATGTCGATCACCGCTTCCCCGAACGCGGTCATCCGCAGCCGGGTGAACAAGGCCATGTCGTCGGGGGTGAGGTGTTGGTCAAGCATCGTGGCCGCCTCCCGCCTGGCTGCCGGCTGATCGGAGCGCGTCGAGACTGAACGCCCCTGCGCCGGCTAGGTGCGCGCGGCTGGTGTCCCGATGGCCCGGCGCGCGGACGCCCGCCGGCGACGCGGTGACGATCCCCATCTCGCCGCTGACGGTGGGGCGGGCGTCGACTCCGGCGCGGAGCGCGGCGATGCGGTTCTTGACGGCGGTGTAGGTGATCTGCCGGTGCGGGTCCTCGTCGACCAGCCCCTTGCAGGCTTGCTCGAGGAGCACCCTGCTGCCCCGCTTGCCGAGGTCAAGGATGTTCATGCAGGACCGGTAGCCCTGCGCCTCGATCACCTTCCCATCCAGCAACCGGGTCAGCGCAGCGACCGTGCCGGGGCCGACCTTCGCGGCCTGCCGGAGGAAGTACCCGCGCGTCCAAAGCCCCGACACCGACTCGGCATGGACGGGCGCGTGTTCGGGGTCGGTGACGTAGCCGTTGCGGCGCGACCCCTGCTGGTGGGTCGCGATGATCTCGCCACCTGCGAGCACGTCGATCTGCTCCCCGATCATCCGGACGTCGACGCTGAGCCCGGCGAACCGGGAGGGGACGGAGTACTTGATCGTGTCGAGTTGGATATGCCAGTCCCGGTGAACCTTCGCCTTCCGCCAGATCACCGGCTCCCAATGACGAGCAGGCAATGCGATCAACTCGCCGTTCTCCTGCTCGGTGAACCAGTCGCGGCGTGACCGCTGCTCACCACGGAACGGAGTCCGATCGTTGATCGCGTCGACCTGGGCGGCGACGGCGACGTTCAACTCGTCCAGCGACGTGAACACCCGGCCTTCGAGGTAGTGGATCACCCAGTTCGTGACGACCTTCACCCCCGCCTCGACATGCCCCTTGTCACGCGGCCGATATGAGCGAGTTGGGACCGCGGCCGTTCGGTAGTGCTCCAGGAACTCGGCATAGGCCGCGTTCACATCCCTGGCCTTCTCGGTCCGGGAGATCTGGTTCGACGCGGTCGACGCATTGTCCGGCACGATCACCTGCGTGACGCCGCCGAAGTACTCGAACGCGCGGCGGTGCGCGTCCAGCCAGGCCGGCTGCTTCTCGTCCAGACACCCATAGGCGAACACCATCCCGGAGAACGGCAGCGACGCGACGAACACCGACACCCGCGTCGTCTCTCTCGTGATCGGGTCCGTGAGGTGCATCTGCGTGCCCGCCCAGTCGACTTGCATCGTGTGCGCCGGAACATGCGCGATCGGGAGCGTCAGATCGTTGACCCGGACGTGCTCCGCGACAATCTGGCAGAACCGCTCATACCCATAGAGCCGCGCGCCAGCAGGGGCATCGGTCTCCAGATACCGGGCCCACAACACCTTCAACGGCGGCTTGTTCCGCCCCAACCTGGCCGCGACGACCTTCTCGATGTCGACCGGGACGAACTCCTCGACCACGCTCCTGCGGCCATCAGCGAACAGTCTGTCGATGTCTTCGAGCGACAGCCCATCGACCTGCTCACGCGTCGTGAACCCCTCCTCGTCGAGGACCCGGCGGGCCCGAGCGATCGCGCGATGTGAGCACCCCGCCATCGCCTCGATCTGCCTATACGCATACCCCTGCACCAGCAGGCCCATCACAAGCCGGTAGTCCGTCATCGCCGACGTTCCTCTCCACCAGCGACCAGCCCTTGGCCGCGGTGAGAGTCATACTCGAACCCGCCGTCGGAACGCTACCGTATCCCCGCACGCACGCTACCGGATCGTTACACCGGCGCTACCCGAAGCGCCGGCTTAACA
>NZ_JBNAFJ010000026.1:0-2640 GCF_049707015.1 Microbacterium sp. CH-015
TGTTTAGCCGGGGCTTCGGGTAGCGCGGTTGTAGTGATCCGGTAGCACGGGCGCGGCGATCGGATAGCGGCCCGCGCCCGCGCGACCGGTTCAGCTGGTGGTCTCAGCGTGGGTGTGGCGGCGCATGTTCGGCCCGTCGAGTTGGACGAGTTCGGCGCTGCTGACGATGCGGTTCAGGATGGACTCCGCGATGACCGCGTCGTGTAGCGACCGGTACCAGTCCTCGGGATCGAACTGGCTGGTCACGACCGTCGACCCGCGTCCTTCGCGGGCGGCGAGGATGTTCAGCAGCTCGGCGGCGGTCTCCCCGGGGATCGGGGTGGTGAGGAAGTCGTCGAGCACGAGCAGATCGCAGGTGTGCAGCCCGGTGAGGAACGTCAGCCGCTGCGCGTCTTGGCGGTGGTAGACGGCGAGCTGGTTCGCGAGGTCGTCGAGCCGGAAGTAGCGGGCGGTGTAGTCGCGTCGGCAGGCGGCGTTCACGAGCGCTTGGGCGAGGTAGGACTTCCCGACGCTGGACTTGCCGAGGATCACGAGGTTGTGGGTCTGGTCGATCCATCGGCAGGCCGCGAGCCGGGCGACGAGCTCCCGGTTCAGGTTCCGCCCGTCGAGGTAGCGGATGTCCTCGACGCAGGCCGCCGGGTTCGGTGTCCGTGATGCTTTCAGCAGCTTCAGGACGCGGCGTTCGGTGCGGGCGGCGGTCTCCTGCTCGAGGGCGTGGCGGATCTTCTGCGAGAACGTCCACTGGTCGTAGGTCGGGTCGTTCGCGATATCGATCACCGCTTCCCCGAACGCGGTCATCCGCAACCTCGTGAACAGCGGCATGTCGTCGGTGGTGAGGTGCAGGTCTTGCATCAGCGGTCCCCTCGCGCCTGGTCGCCGGCTGATCGGAGCGCGTCAAGGCTGAACGCTCCCGCGCCGGCCAGGTGCGCCCGGCTGGTATCCCGACGTCCCGGCGCCCCGACCGTCGGCGACGCGACGATGCCGCCGACGATGTCACCGTCAGTGGTGGGGCGGGCGTCGAGGCCGGCGCGGAGCGCGGTGATGCGGTTCTTTACGGCGGTGTAGGTGATCTGCCGGTGCGGGTCCTCATCAACCAAGCCGCGGCAGGCCTGTTCGAGCAGGACCCGGCTGCCGCGTTTGCCGAGATCGAGGATGTTCATGCAGGACCGGTAGCCCTGCGCTTCGATCACCTTCCCATCCAGCAGCCGCGTCAATGCCGCGACCGTGCCGGGGCCGACCTTCGACGCCTGCCGGAGGAAGTACCCGCGCGTCCAGAGCCCCGACACCGCCTCGGCGTGCGCGGGCGCGTGCTCGGGGTCGGTGACATACCCGTTGCGGCGCGGCCCGTGCTGGTGGGTGGCGATGATCTCCCCGCCGGAGAGCACGTCGATCTGCTCCCCGATGACCCGGACATCGACACTGAGCCCGGCGAACCGGGACGGGACGGAGTACTTGATCGTGTCGAGCTGGATATGCCAGTCCCGGTGGACCTTCGCCTTCCGCCAGATCACCGGCTCCCAACGCCGCACCGGCAGCGAGAGCAGCTCACCCTGCTCGTGCTCGGTGAACCAGTCGCGACGCGACCGGGATTCGCCGCGGAACGGGGTCCGGTCGTTGATCGCGTCGACCTGGGCGGCGACGGCGGTGTTCAGCTCGTCCAACGACGCGAACACCCGATCGGCGAGGTAGTGGATCACCCAGTTCGTGACGACCTTCACCCCCGCCTCGACATGCCCCTTGTCGCGAGGCTTGAAAGAGCGGGTCGGGACCGCGGCGGTGCCGTAGTACTCCAGAAACTCCGCATACGACGAGTTCACCTCCCTCGCCTTCTCGGTCCGGGAGATCTGGTTCGACGCGGTCGACGCGTTGTCCGGGATCACGACCTGGGTGACGCCGCCGAAGTACTCGAACGCGCGCCGGTGCGCGTCCAACCAGGCCGGCTGCTTCTCGTCCAGACACCCGTGCGCGAACACCATCCCGGAGAACGGCAACGACGCGACGAACACCGACACCCGCGTCGTCTCCCTCGTGATCGGGTCCGTGAGCTGCATCTGCGTCCCAGCCCAATCGACCTGCATCGTATGGGCGGGGACGTGCGCGATCGGGAGGGTCAGGTCGTTGACGCGGACGTGCTCCGCGACGATCTGGCAGAACCGTTCATACCCATAGAACCGTGCACCGGCCGGGGCGTCGGTCTCCAGATACCGTGCCCACAACACCTTCAACGGCGGCTTGTTCCGCCCCAGCCGGGCTGCGACGACCCGCTCGATGTCGACCGGGACGAACTCGTCGACCACGCTCTTGCGGCCATCGGTGAACAGCCGATCGATGTCCTCCAACGACAGCCCGTCGACCTGCTCCCGCGTCGTGAACCCTTCCTCGTCGAGAACCCGCCGGGCCCTGGCGATCGCGCGATGCGAGCACCCCGCCATCGCCTCGATCTGCCTATACGCATACCCCTGCAACAGCAGGCCCATCACAAACCGGTAGTCCGTCATCGCCGACGTTCCTCTCCACCAGCGACCAGCCCTTGGCCGCGGCGAGAACCATCCTCGAACCCACCATCAGAGCGCTACCGTGTCCCCGCGCGCGTGCTACCAGATCGTTACATCCGCGCTACCCGAAGCCCCGTCTTAACAC
>NZ_JBNAFJ010000027.1:0-2632 GCF_049707015.1 Microbacterium sp. CH-015
CGTCCGAGAATCCACAACCGAAGCCATGTACCCAGAATCGCGCGTCAATCACAACCCATATGGGAGACACGCCCTAGCAGGCGCGGCCGGATCAGCAAGTCATCCCACGTGTCGCGCTCCCCTGTGCCAGGCGCGACTTCCTCACCCTTGGCCGGCCGCCACCCGAGCGGCTCGGCGAGCGTCTCGAGGGCGTCGTTCTCCCATGCAGATTCGGGTAGCGCAGTCACTTCATTGCTCCTTCGGCGGGGCAGAGGTGTCGCGGCGCGTCGTCGCGCCTCGACATTGCTTGGGAGCCGGCTCGATAGTGTCGCGCCATGGCCACTCCCGACGACATCTCCTGGTGGCGGGGTCGGCTGTCGAATCGCACCCCACCGACGGCGACCACGAGCGTGCGCGCACCGCGTGAGCGTGCGCAATCCTCAGGGGCCGGCGCATTTCTCGCGCTCGCCGACGACGGGCGGCAGTACTGGGTCAAGGTTCCCGGTAATGAGCAAGGCAACCAGGTGCTCGTGAACGAGGTCATCGTGGGTGAGCTCGGGCGGCTGCTGGATGCTCCGGTGAGGGAGCGGGTGCTCGTCACGATCCCGGCGGCCATCACAGGCTGGGCCGAGTTCCCGATCCCATCGAGTGCGAGGCCCCTGCTGGCGCACGGGTCGCTCCACCTTCCTAATGCAATCGACGCCGATGAACTGCGCCACACGCGGCGCGGCCAGAACACAGAACGACAGGCAGCGCTCGTCGGCCTCTGGGATCTCTGTGTCGGCGAAGACCCGCAGTGGCTGTACGACACGAGCGCCGCGGATGCCGTCTGGTCATACGACCACGGGCTGTGGTTCACGACCGGCGAGGGCGACTGGGATGAGGGCGTGCTTGCCAAGCTGCTCGACGTGGTGGCGACGCTACCGAACATCCCTCGCGCAATCGACAAGCCTCGGTTGCGCGCGATGGCTGCAGACATTCGCGGCCTGACGCCGGGGGCGCTCCTATCCGTGATGTCGGCGGTGCCCGTAGAATGGGGGACCGACGACAGGGACCTCGAAGCGATGGCCTGGTTCCTCTTCCGCCGTCGCGGGCCGGTGGCCGACCGGCTCGAACGACGTGCTGATGACCGCTCGGATCGACAACCGACAGGACGAGCATCATGAACGGCGCATACCTCTACTGGCTGGTCCGGTACGTGCCTGATGTCGTGCGCGGAGAGCAGGTGAACGTCGCTGTCATCGTCGGGCAGGACGGGGGCGACTGGGCGATCCGTGTCGCGCCCGACTTGCGACGCGCAAGCCGGCTGGGCGGCGATGCGGGCGCACTGCGCCCCTGGCTCGATCAACTCGCGCAGGCGATCCACGACTACGAGCACCCGGCCCTGCAACTCTTCGCTCCCACGGACGAGGTGAGGGTCAGCAGAGCCTGGCTCGAACTGCTCTCGCACCGCTTCAACAATGTTCTCCAGGTGAGCACTGCGACGCCGGTGATCGCCCACTCGGCAACCGAAGGTGCTGACTTCCTCTTCCCTCTGCTGGTTGCCACGCCTGCGCCGATTGCGCGATCGCGCACGCGCGCACGCCTGGTGCACGATCTCGGGCAGCTGTATGAACGCACCGCGAGCCTTGAGACCGGCGGCTCGTTGTTGCGCGCGCCGCGCGCCCACGTCGGCCGCCAGCGCGGCCGCTTCGATTTTGCCGTCGTCGACGACAGCGTCGACCAGTTGTCGCACGCGTTCGCATTCGATGTACGCGACACCGATTCGCTCGAACGCGAGCTGCAGTCGTGGAACTTCATCGTCTCTCGCCTGCGCAACGACGGCGGGGTGATCACTCAGGGTGGCCGGTCGCTCGACGCGGCGGGGGATGTCGCCGTCGCTGTCGCCTTCCAGGAGCCGACACGACGTGAGCCACGCGTGGCAGACGTGTTCGAAGCGGCGCTCGAAGCCTGGTCGGGCCTCGGCGTGAGCGCGGTCCCGAGCACCGAGCTCGACGTCATCGCACGTGACGCCCTGCAGCTCGTCGGCGCCTGAGGGCAGGCCAGCGGCCACGTTTATACTCCTTTAGATTTCTTCTGTCGTCTGCACACGGCTTGGCTCACTTTCCCAACCGCTGCGTCGCCATCTTGCGGATGACGTCGAGGAAGCCGGGGACGTAGTCACCCCAGGCCTCGTTCATCTGGTCGAGGTCGAGCTTGCCGGTGTGCACCTGCTCGCACAGTCGCAGCCAGCCCTCGCCGGTGGCCCCGGTGAGCGCGCCGGCGACTCCTGCGTTGATGACGCTGCCCGCGCCGGGGATGAGCTTGATCAGACTGCTCGCGAGTGCGCGGCCCGCGAGTTGTGCGCCGAGGTTCGCGAGGGCGCTCGTCGACAGCGCGGTCTTCATCTCGATGTCGTAGATGACCGAGATGCGTGCCATCATTCCGAGTTGGATCGGCGCCAAGGTAACGGCATCTGCGACAGGGAGGGGAATCGCAGCCGCTCCCGCAGCCGCGACGGTTGCGGCGTTGATGATGGGGCGGGCGAGCTCTCGCTTCCAGGGGAGGTTGAGTCGCTGTGCGATGCGAAAGGCATCTGGACTGACCCCGTTTTGTAGGTCCAGTCGTTGTGTGAGTCGTCCTGTCGCCCGAGGGTTCGGGCAGGGAGACTGGT
>NZ_JBNAFJ010000028.1:0-2503 GCF_049707015.1 Microbacterium sp. CH-015
GGAGACACGCCCTAGCCGAGGGGAAGGTGAGACGCGATCGTCGCAGCTGCGCCCACGATGGTGGCGGTGCTGGCGGCGATGGGGGCGAGAGCCTTGAGCCACCTCCTGGTGCGGTCGAGGGGCGGGCGGGGGTTACGGGGGATCTGTTGCATGCCCCGTACCCTGCGAGAGGCTGCGCGGGGCGAATGGCGGCGACGTGACGTTGGCATACGCACGTATGCGCGGCGACCCGCTGACCGTTGCCGGCGGCGCTCTGCCAGGATTTACGAATGACAGAGAGCTACCCCGCCAAGACCACGCTGACGTACGACGGCTTCGCGGATATCGAGTGCACCGTCGACCGGATTTCGCCCCTCGACGGCAACTCCGGCGAGACGGTCGTGCACATCGAGACCAACGGCCACGTCTACGCCTATCTGCACCACAAGCTGTTCAAGGGCAAGGAGTCGAGCGACTTCAGCGTCCGACTGATCGGAGAGAGTGAGCACGAGAACCTCGCTGCACTCTTCCGTGACGTCGCGGACATTCTCGATCCGAGGTCGCGGAACGAGTAGCGACCAGGCGCGTCGCAGATTGTGAGACGCGCCACGCTCAGTAGGGTCTAACCATGACGGTGCTCAACGCTGAAACAGGGATCTATGCAGCCCTCAAATTCGTGCCCGAGGGAACCAGGCTGACGGTCTACACGAAGGACAAAGGCCGAGCCAGGACGAACACCATCGCAGAGCTGCGCAAGGAGCCCGGCGGTGGATGGGATGACTGGCAGGTCCTCAAACGTCCGGCGACGGCCGATGCCGCGGTGCTGCCGGCGACGTGGCCGACCGAGGACCCTGCTGTGATCTCTTCACGGGACTTGGCTGACGCCCTCACCAACAACCCCGATCTGTGGGCCAACATCGACGACTAACTGCTTCGGCCTGTCGGCCGTAAACGGTCGTTTGCGGCACCGTGCGCGATCAGCTGAGTGAGTGCGGCCGTAATCGTGTCCCGTATCGAAACCTAGTTGCGGGAGTGAGGTTGACCCCGAATCCCGGACAGGTGGTTGGTTGGTCAGGCTGCCAGCGCGAGCTGGCGGCGTTCGTACTCTAGCTGCCCTGCAAGCGCTGCCGCCTGCTCCGCGTGAATCTCGACGCGAGTGAACGGGCTGCTTTGAACGGTCGCGAAGAGATCTCCGAACGCTTCCAGGTCAACCTCAAGCTCCTGCAATGCAGCCCTCCCGTCACTCAGATGTCGTCACACTCAACAGCCCATCATGCCGTCTCGGGGAGGCGACGCCGCGTCGCGAGACGCCACCCTCCGCGGCGGATCGCGAACTTCGGCGTTGGGCGAGTGATCCAGCGACCGCACACCCGTGTGCTCATTCAGTACAGCTGACAGCGCGCGTGCGAGGTGAGCCCGGAACATCTTGCCAGTAGGGCCCAGCCGCTTGCGACCCACTCGTGCGCCAGTCGGTGCCCGTTAGCATCGCGGAGGCCGAGGGTGGGTGGATCAGTTCTATCGCGGCCGTACGAGCCGACGCGGAACGAGGTCTCGCCGCTCCCTTCAAGCACCGCAGTGCAGCACAGAACGCGCGCACTCGCCTTGACCCGGAGTGCCAGCCGCATCCACGCCCGCACCCTACGGTGCGGGCGTGGATGGGCGGCGGAACCGCGAACTCCGGCTCACCAGAAGATCATCCCCGTCCAGAGGGTGATCTTCTGAGTAAGGTTCAGGGAGAATCGGATTCTTTAGCCTTGCCCTGAGAGATCCTGCGGTGGGGGCGACGGGCGACGAACGCGTAGACAGCCATCGCCACGGACAACACCAACAGTCCGCCAGCCCAGATGAAGTCGCGGCTGAGGATGCCGATCGTGATCGCTAGGACGATTCCGACTACTGCGATCCCGATGTACGTGCCGAATCCGGGCCCCGTTCTTTGACCCGACGTTGAAGACATCATGAGCACCCCCACACTGCTATCAGTACTCCGCCAACGGTCCAACCCCACGGTGTGCCGGCGATCGCTGTTAGCCACACGTATCCGAGTGACGATACACACTTCTTCGTTGCGATGTCCTGCGCGCCGGTGGGCCGCGCTCCGATCGCGAAGTAGTTTGTCCCGTTCCAGGTGAAGCATCCGACGGAAGAAGAACAATACTCGCCAGGGTTGGCCTTCCGATAGATGGCTGATCCGCACGACGATCCGGGCGGGCAGTAAATCGTCGCGTTCACGCACTTTCCGCTCGGTGAGCACACCCGTGTGGTGGCTGCCTCGGCCGGCGCGGCCATCACCACCGGGGCGACAAGTCCTCCCACGAGTACGAGAAGAACCACCAGGATCAACGAAAGCCAATGTCGCTTCGACCGGCCCGTGGTAACGGCGAAGTGATCACCTATGGACTCGAGTGACTGCGATGCGATCGTCATTGATTTCTCCCTCCAGCGGTTGGAATGTCATCGTGCGATGAACAATCCTCGCCGCCAGGGCGTGACCGCAAGCGACTTTTGTCTAGGGCGTGTCTCT
>NZ_JBNAFJ010000029.1:0-1645 GCF_049707015.1 Microbacterium sp. CH-015
CCTGAGTCGTGCCATTTTAGTGCCCCACGCGCGGTCGTAGTGCGGTGAGGATTTCGGCGGCTTCGCCTTCGGCGGGTGTGGTGGCGGTGATCTGCTGTCCTTGGACGCTGATCACGACATCGCGCAGTGGGCGGAGCGCGCGGACGATGCGTTTGATGCTGAGTCCGGTGCGGTCTTGTAGGTGTCGGCTGATCGCGAGGGCGCAGAACACGATCGTGAGGTGCGCGTCGATCGAGTCCTTCTCGTGGTGGAACATCGGCCGTGCGCGCAGGTCGGTCTTCGCCATCCGGAACGACGCTTCGACCTGGAACAGGGCGTGATAGGCGGCCACGACACCGTCACCGTCGAGCGCCAGCTGCGGGATGTTGGTGACGTAGCCCTTCAGCCCGAGCCAGGTGCGGGCCTTCTCGACCTGCTCCCAGTTCACCCCGACCGTGGTGCCGTCCACGCTCACGAATCGGTCACGGCGCATCGGCCGGGTGCCGTCGGCGATGCGTTCGGCGCGTTCGATCTGCTTGTTCAGCGTGAGGTTGTCCCGCTTCTCCCGCTTGAACCGCCACTGCCACACCACCCGCCGCTGGCGTGCGTCGACGCCCTTGCCCATGCTGCGGGTGGTTTCGATGACCTGCCCGTCTTCGAACAGGTTCCCGTGCCGGTTGAAATGCGGGGCCAGGTCGTGCGGGGCCGAGCTGGTGCGGGAGCCGACGATGAACCGGAACCCGGCATCCTCGAGCGCGTCCAGGTTCGCCGCGGAGAGCATGCCGGCGTCGGCGACCACGACCAGGTCGGTCACCTGGTGCCGGTCGCGGAACGCGGTCAGGACGGGCAGGAGGGTGCGAGTCTCGGCCTTGTTCCCCTCGAACGCGTGCACCTCCAACGGGAACCCGGACGGGTCGACCAGCAGGCCGACGAGGATCTGCGGGTCCACGCGCCGTTCCTTGCTCATCCCCACCTTGCGGAGGCCGTCTTCCTTCTCGACCTCGAAATACAAGGTGGTCACGTCGTAGAGCACCATCGTGAGCGTCCCGCCGGCGCGCCCGGCGGCGTGGGCGTAGGCGGCTTTCGCGAACCCGGCCCGCCAGTCCTCCTCGACGCTGCGGGCGAGAGTGCGCCAGATCGTCCGCAACGACGGGGACCCGATCCCGAGGTCGGCGAGCACCCGGATCGTGTCGACCTTCGAGGCCGGCTCGATCACCCGCGCCAGCACCAGCCGCCGGAACGCGTCCGTCCCGACCCGGTCGAACCCGAGGACGGCATACGCGTCCTCGAGGACCTCCCACAACACCCGCGACTGCGACCCGACCACCGCAGGCGGCGCCGTCACCGGGGTCGGGGTGAGCGCGTCGAGATCGAACGCGAGCTGCCCGCCCTGGATCTTCGTCTTCGCGACCTCCAACAGCACCGCGAGCTGCTCCGCGTCATGCGCGGAGCCGACGTGCTCAACGATCCGCCGTACCCCGCGGTCCTTCGACACGATCTGCACAGCCGTCGCCCCGGACGCGGTCTTCACGCGCCGCACGAACAACCCCACCCCGGCAGTCTACGAGCCACGATTTAGTGCCCCGCTCACACACCCGGAACCCCGGAAAATCAACGATCACAAGGCCCCGAACGACTCCCCAGACCAAAAGTGGCACGAGTCAGG
>NZ_JBNAFJ010000030.1:0-1474 GCF_049707015.1 Microbacterium sp. CH-015
CCCGTTACTTTCTTCGTGGCCGCTCGGTGAGCATGCTGGGTGGTGACGGCCTGCCGGGCCCGGCATGATTGCTGCCCCCTGTCCTCGATGATCCGGGGGGTGTTGTCACCGGGCCCGGTTGGCGGTGTGTGATCGCTGATAGGGGCTGGGCCCGAGCGTTGCTCGAGGCCGTTCGTAACGTGGATGCCGAGACGCACCGTCGCGGACGCCGTCGTCGACACGAACGGAGGAGCAGTGATCACAAGCATCGACAGATACGACGACGTCGACGTGTTCGTCGGGCTCGACGTCGGCAAGGGCGAACATCACGCCGTGGCGCTAAGCAGAGCCGGCGGGCGATTGTTCGACAAGGCGCTGCCCAACGACGAGACCAAGCTGCGCGCGGTGCTGACCCAGCTCGCGCAACACGGCCAGGTCCTCCTGGTCGTTGATCAGCCGGCGACGATCGGAGCGCTGCCGGTCGCGGTCGCTCAAGCGGAAGGCGTGCTGGTTGGCTACCTACCCGGGCTGGCGATGCGCCGGATCGCGGATCTGCACCCCGGAGAGGCGAAGACCGATGCCCGTGATGCGGCGATCATCGCCGAGACGGCCCGCACGATGCCGCACACGCTGCGGTCGATCCAGATCGCCGACGAGCACGTCGCGGAGCTGACGATGCTCTGCGGGTTCGACGACGACCTCGCCGGTCAGATCGTCCAGGTCTCCAACAGAATCCGGGGCCTGCTCACGCAGATCCACCCCGCGCTGGAGCGAGTGGTCGGGCCGCGTCTGGACCATCCCGCGATCCTGGACCTGCTGCAGCACTACCCGTCTCCGGCGGCGATGAAGACTGCGGGTGAGAAGCGGCTAGGAAACCGGCTGCTGAAGAACGCGCCCCGCAAAGGTCGTGTCTGGGCGGCAGAGATCATGACCGCGCTCGGCGAGCAGACCGTCGTGGTGACCGGCACCGACGCCGCCGCGCTGGTGCTCCCCAGGCTCGCAGAGCAGCTCCAGGCGTTGCGGCGGCAACGCGACGAGATCGCCATCGAGGTCGAGAAGATCGTCGACGCTCACCCTCTTCAGCCGGTCCTGACGAGCATGCCCGGAGTCGGCGTCAGGACTGCAGCCCGGCTCCTCACCGAAGTCACGACGAAGAGCTTCCCGACCGCAGGGCACCTCGCCGCCTACGCCGGCCTCGCACCAGTCACCAGGAGATCGGGCAGCTCGATCCGCGGCGAACATCCCTCCCGACGGGGCAACAAGATCCTGAAACGGACCATGTTCCTCTCCGCGTTCGCGGCGCTCCGCGACCCCGAGTCCCGGGCCTACTACAACCGCAAGATCGCCCAAGGCAAACGCCACAACCAAGCACTCATCGCTCTCGCCAGGCGCCGCTCCGACGTCCTGTTCGCGATGCTCCGCGACGGCACCCTCTACCAGTCGCGCATCACCGAACCGGTCCTCGCCGCTTGACAGAAGACATAGGGGCACCCCC
>NZ_JBNAFJ010000031.1:0-1457 GCF_049707015.1 Microbacterium sp. CH-015
TGCAGGGAGACGCCAGCATTGACCAGCGCGGTCGCGTAGGTGTGTCGCAGCTGGTGGGAGGTGACGTGCCCGAGCCCGGCGAGTTCGGTGGCGTGATCGAGTTCGCGGCGGACGCCTTGCTGGGTGAGTCTGCGGCCGAGGTAGGTGAACAGGAACTGCGCGGGTCGCCGGTAGCGGGGGTGCGGGAGTGGCCTGCCGTGGGAGCGGATCTGGGTGACCCTGTCGATCACCTCGAGGGTCTCGGGATCGAGGGGGACCATGCGTTCGGTGGCGAGCTTGCCGAGCGGGACCTTCAGCCATGCCCCGTTCCCATCGAGCTCGTGGACGCAGTCCAGCTCGAGGTCGAGCAGTTCCCCGATCCGCAGCCCGCAAGCCCGTTGCAGCCGCAGCGCCAGTGCGGCCAGCTCGTTGTCGGGATGCTCGGTCAAAGCGGCGGCGAGTCGCCGGTCGGCATCGATGGGGAGGTAGCGGGGCAACATCTGCGGGAGTTTGGGGATGTCGTCGCGGAACAGCACCTTCCGCGGTGGCGCTGCGTCCCAGCCCCATTCGGTGATGTCGCGCAGGAACGTCGCGACCGCGACGACCCGCCGGTTGCGGTCCCCGATGCTGATCGGGGCCCCGTCCTTGTCGCTGACCGCGTCGACCAACGACGCGAGGAACGGCTCGATGTGACATCGCCGATCCAGATCCCTCACGCTCTGAAGGGCAGGGTCGGTCTCGGTGAGGAACACCCCGAAGTGCTTCAACCGGGTCGCCATCGCCGATACCGTCTTGCGGTCGCAGGTCGCGCGCTTTCGTTCCAGGTAGCCGACCAGCTCCGCCCGCAACGGCGCGGAGACCTCGGCGAGCCGCTCCTCGTAAGGGATCGGGCCGCCGGTCCGGGGCGGGGAATCGAGGACGCCGAGATGGAACAGCACCATGTGCGCCATGCTGATCGCCGAGAAGTAGTGGCGATGTGAGATCCCCGTCGCGTGCTCGCGTTCCCGGCAGGCTGCGGCGAACTCCTGAAGGTCGTCGACGGTAAGTTGCCGCATTGGCTTTCCGGTCTGGATCAGCAGCCGGATCGGGGCCTGGGAGCCTGTCGCGAGTCGCGTGCGGGCGGTGAACCCGAGCTGTTCCGCCTCGTCGAGGAACTCGTCGATCTCAGCCCGCAGCGGGCTGGTTTGGATCTCCCGCCAGAGCGGTGACAGCTTCCGCGACAGCAGGTAGTCGTATCCCGGCCGCAACCCGCCGTGCAGCATCAGGAACGTGATCACCGGACGCGTCGCCGACCCCGCCGACAACCGCTCTTGAAGCGGAGTCGCCGCCCAGTCCTGCGGGTCCGGCCAGGTCTCGAAGAACCGGCGCGCAGCCCACTCGTATGACAGATTTCCGCGGCCGGTCGCCGTCAGATGACGCAGATACGCATCCCGGAGATCATCGCCTCGCAGCGACGCGATCCCAGGGTCACCGCTGCT
>NZ_JBNAFJ010000032.1:0-1354 GCF_049707015.1 Microbacterium sp. CH-015
GGCGCTTGACCCCTGATCTTGGACACGCTGATTCCAGCACGGCGCTGGGGAAGCGAGAATCCAAGGGATGGCTAGGAAGAACTACACGGACGAGTTCCGGCAGCGGGCGGTGGACCTGTACGAGTCCACGCCCGGCGCGACGTTGAAGGGCATCGCGGCGGACCTCGGGATCTCCCGCGGTGCGCTGCGGGAGTGGGTCGAGAAGCACGGCTCCGGGACGACGACCGCCGGCACGGAATCGACGCCCGCGCCGCGGCGGGCGGAGTCGCAGGCGGCGAAGGCCCTCCGGTTGGAGGCCGAGAACGCGAGGCTGGAAGCGGAGAAGGTCAAGCTCGAGACGGAGCGGGACATCCTCCGTCAGGCGGCGAAGTATTTCGCCGGGGAGACGAACTGGTGAACCGCTTCCAGTTCGTTGAGGATCACAAGGACGCCTACGGCGTGAAGCGGTTGTGTGAGGTCGTCGAGATCGCGAGGTCGTCGTTCTACGCCTGGCTGGACGCGGCCCCGCGGCGCGCCGCGAAGGCCGCCGACGACGCTGCCCTCGCGGCGCGGATCCGGGTTTTGCAGGACCCCGCCCAGGGCGGTGACCGCGCCTACGGGGCGCCGCGGATCACCGCCGACCTCAACGACGGCGTCCCCGCCTCCGGGCGGGTGAATCACAAGCGGGTCGCCCGCGTGATGCGGGAGCACCAGCTGGCGGGGATCCGGTTGCGACGGCGGGTGAAGACCACGATCCCGGACCAGTCCGGGCGGAAGTTTCCCGACCTGATCGGGAGGGACTTCAGCATCGGGGAGCCGAACCGCAGGTATGTCGGCGATATCACCTACCTGCCGATCGCGGACGGGTCGAACCTGTATCTGGCGACCTGCATCGACCTCGGCTCCCGGAAGCTCGCGGGTTGGCAGGTGGCCGACCACATGCGCACCGAACTCGTCGAAGACGCCCTCCGCGCCGCCGCCCGTGACCGCGGGTCACTGGCCGGCGCTCTGTTCCACAGCGACCACGGAAGCGTCTATACGTCGAAGGCCTACGCAACGCTCTGCGAGCAGCTCAAGGTGACCCAGTCCATGGGTACGGTGGGCACGAGCGCCGACAACTCACTCGCGGAGAGCGTGAACGCGACGCTCAAGCGGGAGCTCCTCGAAGGCGCTTCGGCGTTCCCGGATCAGGCCACCGCCTACCGGGCCGTGTTCCGGTGGGCGAACCGCTACAACACCCGAAGGCGGCACTCCGCGATCGGCCAGATCACCCCGAACAGCTACGAGAACGCCTACGCGGCGACCACGTCCGCTACCCTCGCGGAAGCGGCATAACCGAAACGACACCGTGTCCACGATCGCGGGTCAAGGCCCC
>NZ_JBNAFJ010000033.1:0-1255 GCF_049707015.1 Microbacterium sp. CH-015
GTCGCCGTCAGATGACGCAGATACGCATCCCGGAGATCATCGCCTCGCAGCGACGCGATCCCAGGGTCACCGCTGCTGAGCGCGGATGCGTTCGCGTGCCGCATCGAACTGGGCCTTCACATGAGCAGGAGCGAGGTGGACGTAACGGGCGGTGGTATCGACGTGAGCGTGACCGAGGAGCGCCTGCATCACCGCGAGATCGACACCGGCCTCGGCGAGGACTGTTCCGAACGTGTGACGCAGCGCGTGCGGGTGCCCGCCGGTCACCCCGGTCAGGCCCCGGTGATAGCGGAACACCGTCCGCAACCCCGCCGCCGTCAACGGGCCGCCCCGATGCGGGCCCTTCCCGACCAGGAACAGGATCTCGAAGTCCGACTCGGGCCGCTCGGCGAGGAGGTAGACATCGATCACCGACGCGACATCCGCATCCAGCGGGACACGACGCTGCTTCGCGCCCTTCCCGGTGACAGTGATCCAGCGGCCGCCGATATCGACGTCCTTCACGTGGAGGCCGAGGACTTCCATCGACCGCAGCCCGCACCACAGCATCAGCCCGGCGATCGCCCGATCCCGCCAGGTCCGCAGACTCCCCACCAGCGTCGCCGCGTCCTGCGGCGACAGCGCGACCGGCAACCGTCGCGGCTCCCGCAACCGCAACGCGGACCGTGCTGCGGGGCGTCGGACCGTGTGAGCGAGCATCCCCGACCGCTCCCCGCTGGTCCGCCAACGTGCTTCCCTGCCCCGCGGGACCGGGTTGCGTCTGGCCGGGTCCCGCAGTCCCGCATACGTGAACAGCCCTGAGATCGCCGCGAGCCGGCGGTTGATCGTCGTCGCCGCGTAACGATCCAGCCGGCGGCCGTCCATCCCGACGACGTTCGGTCCCGCCCTGCCGGGCAGCGTCGCCTCGCGACATGCGCGGAGGAACCCGAGGAGGTCATCGGTCGTGACCCCCTCCAGCGGGCGGTCCTGCCCGGACAGCCAGCGGCAGAATGCGAGCAGGTCATACCCATACGACCTCACCGTCGCCGGCGAGTAGTTCCGATCCAGCAGATGCGCGAGGTACTCGTCCACCAACCCGAACCGGGCGGCGTGCTCACCGGCGAGCACCCACTCGCCGTCACGCTGCTCGAGCCGCAGGACTTCCTTGTCCGTCATGCGACACATGTTGCACCCGCGACCCAGAAGACCGACGCACCTCATCGTGCTCGGCGTGTCGCCGCAAGGGATCCAGGATGGAATAGCCGGTTAAGAGGGA
>NZ_JBNAFJ010000034.1:0-1247 GCF_049707015.1 Microbacterium sp. CH-015
TGGGCCGCCCCCTTCATTCGGTCCGGTCGCTGTGCGAGTCGTCGGTTTCCAGTTGATGGGTGCATTGCCGAGCGTAGTCGACCGGTGCGAGGTATCCGAGCGATGAGTGCCGGCGGTCATGGTTGTACTCGGTCTTCCAGTCGCCGATCACGACCTGGGCGTGCAGCAGCGAGTAGAAGCTGTTGATGTTCAGGCACTCGTCGCGGAGCCTGCTGTTGAACGACTCGACGTACCCGTTGTGCCAGGGCGAGCCGGGCGGAATGTAGAACAGGCCGGTGCGGGTGCCGGCCCAGTCGGCCATCGCGTCGCTGATGAACTCCGGGCCGTTGTCTGATCTGAGCACCGCGGGCGCGCCGCGGACGGCGACGAGGTCCTCGAGGTGGGCAGTGAGTCGGTCCGCGGTGATCGACCGCTCGACAAGCCCTCCGATGCACTCACGGGTGTGCTCGTCGACGATGGAGCAGATCTTGATCGGGCGGCCCTGCTCGTCGGCATCGAACTGGAAGTCCACCGCCCACACGAGATTCGGTGCGACCGCTGCCGGGGCGTCGGCGGTCGAGGATCCGACGCGTTTGCGCCGCCGCCGCTGGGGGACACGGAGGCCTTCCTCGCGCCAGAGCCGCTGGATCTTCTTGTGGTTCACGACCCACCCCTCGCCGCGAGCGTCGTGGTAGGCCCTGCGGTATCCCCACCGCGGATGCTTCTTCGCGTACGCGCGCAGCCAGTCCCGCAACGCCCTGTCCGGGTCGGCGGTCGTGTCGCCCTTGAGCGGGCGACGGTACGCGGACCTGCTCAGCCCGGCCAGACGGCACGCCATCCGCTCGCTCACCTGCAGTGTCCTGATCAGGTGAGCGACGGCGGCGCGGCGCCTGCCCGGGCCTAGAAGTTTCCCTCAGCCAACTCCTTCAGCGCGGCCTTCTCCAGCTCCGCTTCGGCCAGCAGCCGCTTCAGAGTGGCGTTCTGCTTCTCGAGCTCCTTGAGACGCTTCGCGTCGTCGGCCTTCAGGCCGCCGTACTGGTTCCGCCACCGGTAGTACGTCTGCTCGGACACGCCGAGCTCCCGACACACCGCGGCGACGTCCGCGCCGTCGGCGAGCATCCTGTCGGCCTGCCCGAGCTTGCGGACGACCTGCTCCGGGGTGTGACGCTTCCTGCTGTTCGTCATGATCTGACCAGTCTCCCTGCCCGAACCCTCGGGCGACAGGACGACTCACACAACGACTGGACCTACAAAACGGGGTCAGTCCA
>NZ_JBNAFJ010000035.1:0-1098 GCF_049707015.1 Microbacterium sp. CH-015
TAGCTGTACTTCCCCGGGAGGTTGTGAACGGGTGAGGTAGGCGAAGACCTCCGGGCAGGATGTGGGTTACCACACTCGCATCCTGACCACGGAGGTCTTCGTGTCTCACGCTAACGCGCCTTTGACGCCGGAAGGGCGTCGTCGTCTTGCTGTCCTCGTCGTGGATCGGGGCTGGTCGTTGCGGCGGGCAGCGGAACGGTTCCAGTGCTCGCCCGCGACGGCGAAACGGTGGGTCGACCGGTATCGGGCCGGGCTGCCGTTGACGGACCGCAGCTTCAGGCCGCAGACCTCGCCGAACCGGCTCCCGCGGAAGACGGAGCGGAGGATCGTGTCGTTGCGGTTCACCCGCCGGTGGGGTCCGCACCGGATCGCGTATCACCTGGGCCTTGCCCGCTCGACGGTCGGCCGGGTGCTGGCCAGGTATGGGATGCCGAAGCTCGTGAACATCGATCAGGCCACCGGGCTGCCAGTCCGCAAGCCGACGCCGAAGCGGTACGAGGTCGCAAGACCGGGCCAGCTGATCCACGTCGACATCAAGAAGCAGGGCCGGATCCCTGACGGCGGCGGCTGGCGCGCCTTCGGCCGCGGATCAGCGCAGGACCGTGCCGCGGGATCCGTCCGTGACAAGGCCGCACGGTCAGGAGCGGCAGGATCCCGCGGCTACCGGTATCTGCACCACGCCGTCGACGACAACTCGAGAGTCGCGTACTCGGAGATCCTCGACGACGAACGCAAGGAGACCGCGGCAGGGTTCTGGACCCGCGCGAACGCGTTCTTCGCGAGCCTCGGAGTCACGGTCACCGCCGTGATGACAGACAACGGCGCGTGCTACCGGTCACACGCGTTCGCGGACGCGCTCGGCGACGGTGTGAAGCACAAGTGGACAAAGCCGTATCGGCCGCAGACCAACGGGAAGGTCGAACGCTTCAACCGCACCCTCGCCGCCGAATGGGCCTACGCCAAGCCCTACGCCAGCGAAGCAGAGCGAGCCGCGGCCTACGAGACCTGGCTGCATCACTACAATCACCACAGACCCCACACCGGGATCGGCGGCCAGACCCCCTCAGCCCGCGTTCACAACGTCACGGGGAAGTACAG
>NZ_JBNAFJ010000036.1:0-969 GCF_049707015.1 Microbacterium sp. CH-015
CAATAGGGTGGCCCAGGTGAGGACGGCGTGGAGCACTGCGCCGGAGCGGTAGGTGATGGCGAGCTTGTCGTAGCGGGTGGCGATGCCGCGCCATTGCTTGACGAGTGCGAAGGACCGCTCGACGACGTTGCGGTCTTTGTAGGCCTCGGCATCGAATGCGGGCGGCCTGCCGCCCTTGCTGCCCTTGCGTTTGCGGGTGGCAATCTGATCGCTCTTCTCGGGGATCACGACCCGGATGCCACGGGCGCGGAGCATGCGCCGGTTCACGCCGGACCCATAGGCTTTGTCCGCGAGGACCGCGTCCGGCCGGGCGCGGGGGCGCCCGCCGCCGATCCGGGGAACACGGATGTCGTCAAGGACCTGCTCGAGCATCGCCCCGTCGTTGCGTTGCCCGCCGGTGACCACGATCGCCAACGGCAGACCGTTCCCGTCGACGGCGTGATGGATCTTCGTGGTCAGCCCGCCCCGCGAGCGACCGATACCGTGACCGGCGGGTTCGACCTTATCCAGCCGCAGATTCTTGTGATTCGATCGTGCCCCCTGTGTCCTGGTCAGGGCGGGTGGTGTTCGTCGCGTGCTGATGCGCACGCGCGATCGTCGCATCCACCGACACATCCCAATCGATCAGGCCCGCCACGTCTGCCTGCGAGAGCAGCGCCTGCAGCACCCGATCCCATGTCCCGTCTCCGGCATACCGGCGGTGCCGCTTCCAGATCGTCTGCCACGGGCCGAACTCGCCGCGCGGCACATCCCGCCACGGCGTCGAGGTCCGGAACCGGTAGATGATCCCGTCCACGACCCGGCGATCATCACCGAATGGGTGCCCACGACGCCCCACGTTCGACGGCAGCAACGGCGCGATCAACGCCCACTGCGCATCCGTCAATCGACGCGTCCGAGAATCCACAACCGAAGCCATGTACCCAGAATCGCGCGTCAATCACAACCCATATGGGAGACACGCCCTAG
>NZ_JBNAFJ010000037.1:0-619 GCF_049707015.1 Microbacterium sp. CH-015
ATTGTGATGGGATGCCCGTTTCGGGCGAGATCGGCGCAGGCGCGTTCGATCTGGTTCAGCGTGGGACTGGTCATCCGGTCTGTGTCTCCGAGTCGGCGATGAGCGCGTCGAGGCGGGCGATGAGCTTGTGGTGGCGGTCGGCCTCGTCGATCCATCCTCTTTGTTCCGCGTCGCGGGCGAGAGCGTCGGCGTCGACGCGTTGTGCGGCGAGGATCGGCAGCGAGGAGGGTTCGGATCGGTAGGACGGGCAGTGCTCGCAGATGTTCGCGTAGCTGCATGCTCCCTGCGCTGGGGCGCGGAGGCAGAACCCGCCGGCCATCCGCGACTTCAGCAGCGGGGCGTCTTTCCAGTCGCGTCCGCCGGTGATGGCCGTGAGCGGCAGCTGGGTGCGCCCGCCGGTGTCTCCGGCAGCGGCGGCGGTGGTGTTCTGTTTCGCGAGGTCGAGGGCGCGTTCGTATTCGGTTCGGACCGTCGCGTCGAACAACCGCCCGTAGCGGAGGCTCATCTCCGCGGACTGGTGGCCGAGGAGGGCCATGAGGGCTTGCAGGGAGACGCCAGCATTGACCAGCGCGGTCGCGTAGGTGTGTCGCAGCTGGTGGGAGGTGACGTGCCCGAGCCC
>NZ_JBNAFJ010000038.1:0-423 GCF_049707015.1 Microbacterium sp. CH-015
ACACACCCGGAACCCCGGAAAATCAACGATCACAAGGCCCCGAACGACTCCCCAGACCAAAAGTGGCACGAGTCAGGTCGTGTCTCCCTGCTCGATGATCTCCCACGGTAGACGAGGAGTTTCAGCGACGGCGTGAGGGCGCGGCGGGTGGGCGCCCGTCAGATGCTCGACCTGCCGGCCGGTGCGGCGCGTGCGCTGACGCTCGGCGGATGCCGGGGCGCCGCGACTCCCAGCATCCGCCTATGCGTCCCGGCTACGGTCGGATCATGCACGCGACGCCGCAGCCCCTCTCCGTCCTCACCGACGAGGGGGTCGCGACATTCTCCCCGGAGCAGCTCCGCGCGATGCGCGACGAGTTCCAGCGCTTCCTGCTGGAGTACCAGTTCGGGCTGCGCGAGGTCGAGACCAAGCTCGGCATTCTCC
>NZ_JBNAFJ010000039.1:0-341 GCF_049707015.1 Microbacterium sp. CH-015
ATCAGAGCGCTACCGTGTCCCCGCGCGCGTGCTACCAGATCGTTACATCCGCGCTACCCGAAGCCCCGTCTTAACACACAATCGCCAAGGTCGCCGAACACGCCGGGATCTCCAGGTCCACGATCTACCGCAACCCCGAACTCCGCGCCCTCATCGAACACCACCGGCAGGTCGCCCCGGACGGCAGCATGACCGCGATCACCGACGAACTAGCCACCCTCCGCCAAGCCGTCCAGACTCTCGCCGACACCGTCCGCCACCACGACGCGCAACTCCGACAACTCGGCCGCGGCTGAGCCTTATCCGGCCAAACGCAAACCCGAGGCCAATTAGCCGGATAA
>NZ_JBNAFJ010000040.1:0-230 GCF_049707015.1 Microbacterium sp. CH-015
CTTGCGGGCTGCGGATCGGGGAACTGCTCGACCTCGAGCTGGACTGCGTCCACGAGCTCGATGGGAACGGGGCATGGTTGAAGGTCCCGCTCGGCAAGCTCGCTACCGAACGCATGGTCCCTCTCGATCCCGAGACCCTCGAGGTGATCGACCGGGTCACCCAGATCCGCTCCCACGGCAGGCCACTCCCGCACCCCCGCTACCGGCGACCCGCGCAGTTCCTGTTCACC
>NZ_JBNAFJ010000041.1:0-211 GCF_049707015.1 Microbacterium sp. CH-015
TGAGGGATCTGGATCGGCGATGTCACATCGAGCCGTTCCTCGCGTCGTTGGTCGACGCGGTCAGCGACAAGGACGGGGCCCCGATCAGCATCGGGGACCGCAACCGGCGGGTCGTCGCGGTCGCGACGTTCCTGCGCGACATCACCGAATGGGGCTGGGACGCAGCGCCACCGCGGAAGGTGCTGTTCCGCGACGACATCCCCAAACTCCC
>NZ_JBNAFJ010000042.1:0-208 GCF_049707015.1 Microbacterium sp. CH-015
TCCGCTCCCACGGCAGGCCACTCCCGCACCCCCGCTACCGGCGACCCGCGCAGTTCCTGTTCACCTACCTCGGCCGCCGGCTCACACAGCAAGGCGTCCGTCGCGAGCTCGATCACGCCGCCGAGACCGCGGGGCTCGGGCACGTCACCTCCCACCAGCTGCGACACACCTACGCGACCGCGCTGGTCAATGCTGGCGTCTCCCTGCA